>NZ_JBQKUI010000009.1:0-144022 GCF_054968505.1 Sulfitobacter sp. G5_S2_6_S6 | reverse complement strand
AAGCCGACACCGTTTTGGTCGAGCAATTGAAACGATTATCAATGCTATCGAAAGCGCGCTGGAGGAGGGAACTCGAGTTCTGACATGGGAGCATTTCGCAACAGCTTGGGGGATGCAGGAGGGATGCGACTGGGAGCAAAACGTCTTTGCCGCTACTGATTGGGCCGCGATTGAGCTTGATACGGATGCTGAAAATTTCGAAGCAGAGCGGACCAAGCGGCAAACCCGTCAGGTCGGGAGACGCTGAATGGAATTGTTGAAGCCCTGCCTACTTCCCGAGCCAGGTGAGAGCTTGATTTCCTGGTTGCACCGTTTTGGACATTTCCATACCGGGTTATCACTCGACAACTTCCTCAGATTTATCGGATTAAGGCAGCAGGATTTGAATTTGGGTCGCCGCGAGATTTGTGACCGACTATCGCCTATCTGTGGTATGCCTGCGGATGAGCTTGCATCCAAAAGTTTTCAGCACGTTTCGGATCGCCTCTATCGATATAATGGTGAGGTCTTTTTCAAGGAATTTTTGCTGCGAAGCCAAGTTACTTTCTGCCCAGCGTGTTTATTGTCTGATATTTCAGGACGCCCGGGAGGTATGCCCATTGGTATTGGGCGTAGCAACTGGGCCTTTAGCGCGATCAGAACGTGTGAACACCACGGTGTGGGATTATATAGGAAGCCTCGCGAAAGTGGGGGCGGCCTTGAGCTGAATGTATGGGCACACACACCTGATCATAAAGTTTTGGAAGAGCTTTGGCGTAACTCAGTAAAGCGTAAACCATCCGCTCTCCAAGAATACATCACTGCGCGTTTTGCTGGTGCCACAGGGCCGTCATGGTTGGACGCCCAACAGATCGACCTTGCATGTAAAGCGACTGAAATGTTGGGAGCATGTGTTGAATATGGTCCCCATGCGTCACTCCCAGAGCTGACTGATGACGACTGGGACCGAGCCGGTCAGATCGGATTTGAGTTTACTTCAAATGGTGACGCGGGCATTTGGCAAGCCTTGGAGTATCTATACAGGAAACCTCAAAAGAGCGCGGTTAAATGTGGACCACAAGGGACATTTGGGAGGCTGTATCAATGGGGGCAGTTCAGAAAGTCGGATAAGCCGGTTGGCCCAATTTTGGATACTCTAAGCGACTTTATCTTAGATCATTATCCGATCAAACCCGGAGCTGTCCTATTTGGGCAGGTCGTTGAAAAACAAAGGCGGCACACCGTTGCATCCCTAGCCGCATCAATGGGTGTGCACCCGAAAACCGTGGCCAATGTTTTGTCACAGTCGGGCATGTTGCCCAAAGATGTATACCATGCAGATAGTCGGCAAACTGTTAAGGCGGAGCCAGCAGAAGAACTAATTGCCAAATTGAAGCGCGCAATTCCAGTCGCCAAAATTCCAAAGCACATCGGCTGCACACGGCCTCAGGTCGCTTTGCTACTGGAAAAAGGCTTCTTAAGAACTGTCGTTGAAGATGGTGAAAACCGTACAGCGCGCTATAAAGGTGTCGATATCGACGACCTTGACCAGCTCATTGTGGAAATGCGCCGGTTTGGGGAGGACATTCGAGTGCCAAGCAAAGGCATGAAAGATATCGGCCACGTTGCAAAGGCACTCAATGTTTCATCGATGGAAGTGCTTTCGCTGGTGCTGCAAGGCCAGCTTGAACATGTCGAGTTGCTCTCGGAAAAACTGAAGTTCAACTCCGTATTAATCAACGTTCAGGAAGTTGCCTACAAGCTCGGCGCGAGAACGGGCGACGGCGGTATGACCGTTTCAGCTACATCTAAGGCTCTCGGTGTGAGCGCTGAAACGGTTGAATTTTTGTTAATTGCTGAAGAGGGTAAAGGCGAGACGCCATTGAAGGTCAGTGGTCGCGTCCGTCATATGGGAGTCATGCGTAATCTTGTCGACCAAGATAGTGTGACGCGTTTCAAAGAGCGCTATCGAAAGTTATCTTCGATAGAAGGCTACTGGGGTGGCGATCCAAATCGACTACGAACCAACTTACAAGCGAGAGGAGTTTTTCCAGTTTGGAATCCTGCTGATGCAAACGCGGAATTCTACAGGATCGCAGATATCTAAACCCCGAACTTTAAACGATTTAGCCGCCCTCTGGGGCGGTTTTTTTGTTCAAAACCGATTTTCAGTGGGCGATAATTGGTTTGCAAAAGTACACTTAAACCGCCGTTTTTGGTTGTGGTTCAAAAAAATTAATTAAAAATAAGGCCTTAACTTCTTGCTATGGGCTTCAATTGGTTGGCGTTTCATGCGGTCGGGGCTTTCTACATGGGGCAGGTGCGCTTGCCCCTGACGCTGGCCTTGCCGCAGGCATAAAACAAACGAGCGGTGAACGATGAGCAAGGTCAGGCGAAACTCAGGGTGCCCCATCGGGCACCCTTTCTTCGTTTGGGGGCTACATCGGAATGCTCGTATTCCGTTTGATCTCGCGCAGGACCACGTTGGTTTGGGCGCTTTCGACGGCGGGGAGGCGGAACAGGAAATCTTCGAGAAAGCGGTTATAGGCGGCGATGTCGCGGCAGAGGACGCGCATTTGGTAGTCGGCCTGTCCGGTGGTGGCATAGCATTCCAGCACCTCGGCGCGGTGCGCGATGGCTTTGATGAACTCTGCTAGCTTTTCCTGATTGTGACGCGCAAGCTGCACCTGCACCAGCGCCTGAAAGCTGTTGCCCGCCTTGGTCGGGGACACATCCGCGCGGTAGCGTTCGATCACGCCGGCGTCCTCGAACGCTTTCACCCGCCGCCAGCAGGCGGAGGCGGACATGCCGGCCCGCTCTGCCAGATCGGCGTTCGAGATGCGGCAATCGCGCTGCAACAGCTCCAGTATCTTGCGGTCGCGGTCGTCAAAGCGCATTTGGTCAGACATTTCATCAATCCCCTATATGCTGAATAGAACATTCGTTTATTCCGCGTGCAGGCGCAAGAGGGGGCAGATATTTCACGGAAACGTGGTTTGATGGTCAAGACAGCCAAGGATTGCCATCATGACCAAAGAAACCCACGATTTTTATCCCTATGCCTTATCCGATCGTTATACGCGCACAGAAGGAACGGTGTTTTTGACCGGCACCCAAGCGCTGGTGCGGATCATGTTGGATCAGGCGCGGCGTGATAAGCAGCAGGGGCTGAACACCGCGGGGTTTATCTCGGGGTATCGCGGATCGCCTTTGGGCGCGGTCGATCTTGAGCTGTGGCGCGCACGGGATGTGACCAAGGATAACAACATCACCTTTATGCCCGCGGTGAACGAAGATTTGGGGGCCACGGCGGTTCTGGGGGCGCAGCAGGCTGTGCTTGATCCCCATTGCGAGGTCGAGGGTGTGTTCTCCATGTGGTACGGCAAGGGGCCGGGGGTGGACCGGTCGGGGGACGCGCTACGCCACGGCAACGCCTATGGCTCTTCGCCCAAGGGGGGCGTGCTGGTTGTGGCGGGGGATGATCACGGCTGTGTGTCGTCGTCCATGCCGCATCAATCGGATGTCGCCTTTATGACCTGGTTGATGCCGACGCTGAACCCCGCGAATGTGGGAGAGTTTCTTGAATTCGGGGCCTATGGGCTCGCGCTAAGCCGCTTTTCCGGCACATGGGTCGGGTTCAAAGCGATTTCCGAGACGGTGGAAAGCGGGCAATCGGTGGCGTTGCAGCCTGACCGCGCGTTTACGCTGCCCCAGATCACGCCACCGCCCGGCGGGCTGCATGTACGCCGCTCGGACATGCCAAGCCCCGAGATCGAGACCCGGTTGCAGCATAAGCTCAGCGCCGTCGAGGCCTTTGTCGAGGCCAACCCGATCGACAGGCGTATCTATAATCTGGACAATGCCACCTTTGGCATCGTCACCACCGGCAAGGGCCATCTGGATCTGATGGAGGCGCTGCGTCTGCTGGGTCTGGACGAAGCCGCCTGCCGCCGTCTTGGCATCGATATTTACAAAGTTGGCATGGTCTGGCCCTTGGCGCGGCGTGATGCGCTGGCCTTTGTTGCCGACACGGAAGAAGTGCTGGTGATCGAGGAAAAGCGCGGCATCATCGAAAGCCAGCTGAAGGAATATTTCTACGACTGGCCGGGGCACAAGCCCGGTCGCATGGTCGGCAAACACCGCGCGGCCGGCGACCCGCTGCTGCCCTGGACCGGCGAGTTAAGCCCGCTGGCGCTGGTACCCGTGGTGGTCGAGCGGTTGGACGCGTTCTTCCCTGATGAAAACCTGCCGCAAAAGGCGCGCGCGCTGACTGAAAAGCCGCCTGTCCTGCTGAATGTGCCAGGGGCAAAGCGCACACCATATTTCTGTTCGGGCTGCCCGCATAACACCTCGACCAAGCTGCCCGAGGGGTCGCAGGCCGCGTCGGGCATCGGTTGCCACGTCATGGCGGGGTGGATGGACCGCGAAACCGGTGGCTATGCGCAGATGGGCGGCGAGGGTGTGCCGCATGTGGTGGCCTCAAAGTTCAACGGCGGCAAACACCTGTTCCAGAACTTGGGCGAGGGCACGTGGTACCATTCAGGGTCGCTCGCCATTCGGCAGGTTGTCGCGGCGGGGACGAATATCACCTATAAGATCCTCTATAACGACGCGGTGGCGATGACCGGGGGGCAACCGGTGGACGGGCCGATCAGCGTGACCGGAATCGCGCAGGCCTGTCGTGCCGAAGGGGTCCAGCGCATCGCCTTGGTGTCGGATGTGATCGACAAATTCGACCGCGGCGATTTTCCCCAAGGCACCAGCTTTCACCCGCGTGAAGAGATGGACACCGTGCAGCGCGAACTGCGCGAGGTCAAAGGCGTGTCGGTGCTGATCTACGAACAGACCTGCGCCACCGAGAAACGCCGCCGCCGCAAGCGCGGGCAGATGGAGGACCCCAAACGCTTTGCCTTCATCAACCCCGCTGTATGCGAGGGCTGCGGCGATTGCTCGCTTGAAAGCAACTGTCTGAGCATCGAACCGCTAGAGACGGATCTGGGCCGCAAGCGCAAGATCAACCTTTCGAGCTGCAACAAGGATTTCTCGTGTCTGAACGGGTTCTGCCCCAGCTTCGTCATCCTTGAAGGGGCGGTGCGGCGCAAGAAAACCGGGGCAGAGGTCGATGTGGACGCGCTGCTGGCGGGAATCTCGCGTCCCGAACTGCCCGGCCTTGATGCGCCCTTTGATCTGTTGGTCACAGGTGTGGGCGGCACCGGCGTGATCACGGTCGGCGCGCTGATCACCATGGCCGCGCATCTGGAGGGCAAGGGGGCCAGCGTGCTGGATTTCACCGGCTTCGCGCAGAAGTTCGGCACGGTGCTTAGCTTTATCCGGATCGGGGCGCGCCCTGATGCGATCCATCAGGTGCGCATTGATCACGGGGCGGCGGATGCGGTGATTGGCTGCGATATCGTTGTTTCCTCTGCCGCGCAGGCGTCGGTCTACTACGGGCCCGCGACCAAGGTGGTGTTGAACCTCGCCGAAATGCCCACGGGTGATCTGGTGCTGCACCGCGACGCGCAGCTGCACACTGACCAGCGCGAGAGTGTGATCCGTGATACCGTGGGGGATGAAAACCTTGCCGGTTTCGATGCCAATGCGATGGCAGAGCGGTTTCTGGGCGATACGGTTTTCGCCAATATGATCATGTTGGGCTTCGCGTGGCAGAAAGGGCTGGTGCCCGTGTCCCACGGCGCGCTGCGGCAGGCGGTCGTGTTGAACGGCGTGGCTATCGACAAGAATCATCGCGCCTTTGATCTGGGCCGCGTGATGGCGGAAACGCCTGACGCGCTGGCACTGCCGTCGTTTGAGCAGCCAGACTTGGACAGCGCCGCGTTGATCGCGGATCGGGCCGACCGGTTGCGGGCCTATCAAAACGACAGCTACGCGCAGCGCTACCGCGACCGGCTTGCGCAGTTCCGCGCCGCCGTGCCCGCCGCCCATGCCGACGCGCTGACGGAGGTCGCGGCCAAGGCCCTGTTCAAACTGATGGCGTTCAAGGATGAATACGAGGTCGCGCGGCTGCACCGCGATCCTGCCTTTGCCGAAATGTTGGCGCAGGAGTTCGAGCCGGGGTTCAAGATCAACTACCACATGGCTCCGCCGATCGTGTCTTTGCGCAAGGACGCGCGGGGGCGGCCCGTCAAGCGCGCGTTCGGTGCATGGTTCACGCCGGTATTGACCGCACTGTCGAGGCTGCGTCCGCTACGGGGCACGACGCTGGATGTGTTTTCCTACACTCAGGAACGTCGCGAAGAAGTGGCTTTGATCCGCTGGTACGAAGCCTTGCTGGCAGAGCTGCCCGCCAAGACCGGCGAGGCAACGGTCGAGACGGTGCAGAATCTGCTGGCGCTGCCAATGGATATTCGGGGCTATGGACCGGTGAAACACGCCGCGATCAAACAGGCGCGCGCAGAGGAGGCGCGGCTGCGGAAATCGCTCTGACGGTACTTCATAAATTGGTTTAAGTGTGGCGTTTGTGTATTGGGTATCAGTGGTTTAGGTTAAAATCCTCGCCTGATAAGTTAGCTGATTTCGCGCGCTCTACTGACCTGTAGAACGCGCGAAATCCAGCCAGATGGGCAGGTGGTCCGAGGCGCGGCGCGCATCATCAGTCTCGCAGACGCCACCGTCAATCACATGCAGCGCGTCATCCACCGCGATGCGATCCAGTGCGGCCAAAGGCAGGCGCGCGTGATAGCTTTTACCCGGTGCATAGATGTCAAAGTGATGCGCCAGACGCCCAAGCCCGACGTTCAGCGACCATTCATTCATATCGCCCGCGATCAACGTCGGACGTTTGGACTGCGCATCCAGATGGGCGATGAGCGCGGAAAGCTGAGCGCGCCGCGACCGGCGCATCAGCCCCAGATGGGTGGCAATGATGCGCAGCGGGATATCGCGCAGGTCGAAATCCACCACCATCGCGCCGCGCGGCTCCATCCCCGGCAGGTCCAGGTGTTTCACCTCGATCAGCTCTGCCTCGGGGCGCAGCAAGACGGCGTTGCCATGCCAGCCGATGCTGACCTCACTGGGGACAGGCACCGCGATCAAACCGGTCTGCGCCGTCACCTGATCCATGGGCAGCGCCGAGGGGCGGGGGCCAAGGCGCATGTCGGCCTCTTGCAGCACGACGATATCCGCCGCGAGCGTCTGGATCACACGCAGGATGCGGGCGGGATCCCGTTTGCGGTCAGTGCCCATGGCCTTGCGCATGTTATAGCTGGCGATGCGAAGGGGGGCTTGGGTCACAAGATCGGTGCTCCTATGCGAAAGACGCCCTCGGCCAGACGGCGGGGCAAATGCGGGCTTGGCATATTCTCATGGCAGTCTGCCTCGCGGGCCGTGAACCAGTCCGACAGGGTTGACACGCTGCGTGCATCATAAACGAACAACATCGCCTCAAAGTTCAAAAGCATACTGCGCACGTCGAAATTTGCCGTGCCCACAAGCCCCACATCGTCAATCAGCGCGGCTTTCGCGTGGATCATCGCAGGTTCAAAGTATTTGACCTTGGCCCCTGCGGTATGCGCATCGCGCAGATAGCCGCCACGGGCGAAGTCCGCGATATGCTGGTTCGACTTCTGCGGCACCAGAATACGCACATCCACGCCGCGCAGCGCCGCGATGCGCAACGCATTGGCCAGCGGCTCGGTCGGGACGAAATAGGGGGTGGCGATCCAGATACGGGTTTTCGCCAGATGCAGCGCGCGAATGATCCCGTCGTGCAGCGGGTCTTCGACAATATCAGGGCCCGAGGGGATCAGCTGCACCGTGGCATTACCCGCGGTGGTAGGGGCGGGCGTTGTGATATGGTCCACGTCTTCACCACAGGCGACTTCCCAGTCCGAGCGGAAGACATCGCAGAAGGTCTGTACCGATTGCCCTTCAAGGGTGAAGGCCAGATCAACCCAATGATCGCTGTGCGGGTGGTCTGACATATAGTGTTCGCCAATGTTCATCCCGCCTGAAAAGACACGGGCATGATCGGCGATGATCATCTTGCGATGGTTGCGCAGGTTCAGGTGGCCACTGCTGGGCAGTTGCAGGATCGGCGAAAAGAACAGCACCTCGCCGCCGGCCTTGCGCAGCGCCTTGACCGCCTTGGAGGGGCCGCGCAGGGTGCCAAGCCGGTCCATCAGCAGGCGCACCTTGACGCCGTTGCGGGCTTTTTCTGTCAGGGCGTCAACCACGTGATTGCCGGTGTCATCGTCCGAGACGATATAGAACAGCACATCAATCGTCTGTGTCGCGCTCTCGATCACCTCCATCGCGGCGGCATAGGCGGTTTGGGGTGTGTCATGCAGGTTCAGTCGCTGTGCTTCCAGCGCGGGGGGCAGGTTGAAGCTCTGGAACATCTCGTCCAGCGCATGCACGGGCGTTTGCGGGTCTTCTTTCTGGGTAAAGATAATAGGCTCGTAGCGTTTACCCTGTTTGCGAAAGCCGAGCGCCAGGAACAAGGGCGCGGCGACATAGGGCATCACCACCAGAAACAGGATCCAGGCGGCAGTTGATTGTGGGCTGCGGCGCTGCTGAAGCAGGATGAAGGCCACGCCGAGGGTCAAAAGGATGACGCCAACGACCTCTATATGGGTAATGAAGAATTCGATCATGGTCGTTTCGCCTCGATTATGCCGGACATGCTGTCATCCGCGCCGCATCGCTACCTAGCACATAGGGGGGTAAACGCCACTTTTTGCAGCATTTTCGCGGGATTCCTGCTGCAGCCTGCGGGCAGATTGTTCCATCTTCTTGAAAATTTAATTTCGGGTGATTTTGGCGCATCTCCGCGGAACTGCGTTTTGGCCTTGGTAAAAAGGGTTAATAGCGGCGACGGGCCGCCGAGACGCCGTGCATTTGAGCAACAATTTTCCGATCACCAACCCGTGATTGGGAAATCCCGAAACCAGATCTTAGCTGCCGTGTTGTGTCGATGAAGCGGGAAGCGCCCGCTCCGGTACAAACTGATCGAGGAGTTACGATTATGAAACGCACTATGAAACTTGCATCCGCAGCCGTTCTGGCATCCACAGCATTCGCTGGCGCAACATACGCCGGTAGCCTGGCAGAGCCAGTGGTTGAGCCCGTGATGACCGCACCTGTTCCTGCACCCGACCTGGGTGGCGACTGGACAGGCTTCTACACCGGTCTGCAACTGGGTTATTCCGACGCTGAGATCGACAACGGTCTGGAAGGTGACAACGGGTCCTACGGTTTCCACGCTGGTTACAACTACGACTTCGGTCGCTTCGTATTGGGCGGTGAGCTTGACTACGACAAAACAGACATCGATCTGGACGACGCTGCAGGCGTAACACAGGGTTCCATCGACTCCGTTGCTCGTGCGAAAATCAAAGGTGGCTACGACTTGGGTAGCACTCTGATCTACGCAACCGGCGGTTACGCTCGTGCCGACACATCCTTGGGTGACGAAGACGGTGCCTTCTACGGTATCGGCATGGATTACAAAATCACCGAGCAATACAGCGTTGGCGCAGAACTGCTTGAGCACAAGTTTGACGACGTAAACGGTGTTTCCGGTGACGACGCGGACGTAACCACATTCAACATCCGTGGTTCCTACCGCTTCTAAGCTGACACGCTGAAAACTGGCGGTGTATCTGCCGAGGGCGTCGCATAACGGTGCTCTCGGCAGGAAATAATAATGTGCCAGTCAAAAAGGCCGGAGGATCATCCTCCGGCCTTTTTCGTATGTTGGTAGCTGCGGTCGCGCGACGCTTTCGTCAGGCGGCGAGGCTTTCCGCGAAGTCGCATACTGTCGCCAGCGCTTGGGCAAAGCGCGTGTCCTCGATGGTCATCGCGACGCGGATATGCCCTGCCGCTGCCGTCCCGAAGCTTTCGCCGGGCATCACCGCGATGTGGTGTTTTTCCAGCAGCGCATAGGCGAAATCCTCGCCACTCATACCGGTGCTGCGCACATCCAGCATCAGATACATCGCGCCTTGGGCGGGCACGAGGCTGACGGCGTTCTGTCGCGCAAGAATATCCTGCGCCAGCAGACGGCGGCGCTGGAACGGGGCAGCGATCTCTGTCTCGAAACCGGTGCCTTGGTTCAGCGCGAACAGCGCGGCGTCCTGGATATATCCGGGCACGCCATAGGTCGTGTGGGTCGCCAGATTGGTCAGATGCTCGATCGCATCCACAGGCCCGACGATCCAGCCGCAGCGCGACCCGGTCATCGCGTGGCTTTTCGACATCGACCCCACGACCAGAGTATGCTCCGCCATCCCGTCCAGCGCGCGCGGCGAGAGGTGCGCGCCCTCCCAGACTTGTGTGTCGTAAACCTCGTCCGAGATCAGCCACATGTCGTGATCGCGGCAGACCTGCGCGATGCCTTCAAGCGTCTTGCGGGAATAGACAACGCCGGTGGGGTTGTTGGGCGAATTCACCAACAGCGACGCCGCGTTGGTCTGTTTCGCGGCGGCGGCAATCACGTCCGCACGGGGCTGGAACGCATCTTCCGCACGGGCTGCGATCGCATGGGGCAGGGCGCTGACACCGCGGATCGTACCGGGGTAGGTGGCGTAATAGGGATCGATATACAGCGCTGTATCGCCGGGGTTGCAGGTGGCCATATGGGCGGCAAACAGCGCGCTTTGACCACCCGGCGTGATCAGCACATTGTCGCGCGTCGTCGGCACGCCGGTACGTTCCTGCAACCGCGCGGCCACGGCATCGCGCAGACCCGTGGTGCCGGGGATGGCCGCATATCCGGTGTGACCGGCCAAAGCGGCGCGGTGCATATCTTGCAGGATCGGTGCGGCGGTGCGGATGTCATGTTCGCCAATCGTCAGCTCTGTCACCTGCGTACCCTGTTCAATCATCTGGCGGGCGCGCAGGAAAACGCCCCAGCCGTCTGATCCGCCGCCAAGCAGCCCTGTGATGCGCGATGATAGTTGCATGCCGTCTCTCCCTCGTAACTTGAAGACGCAGGGGCGCAGAGCATGGTTGATTTGTCAATCAGGCTTGACCGCCAGTGGCGGGTCGGGCTACGCAGACGGCATGAAGATGATGCCACTCATTATTTGCTGTATTACCTGCTAAGACCTTCCGGCGGGCTTGCTCACATCGTTTTCTTCCCGAGATTTCTGTGCCATGCCCGCGCAATCCTTGCGTAAGGACGCGCCATGACCACGATCAAGCTGCACAACACGAAAACCCGCAAACGCGAGGATTTCACCCCGATTGATGATAAAAACGTGCGGATGTATGTCTGTGGGCCCACGGTGTACGACCGCGCCCATCTGGGCAATGCGCGCCCCGTGATCGTGTTTGACGTGCTCAACCGGTTGCTGCGTCATGTCTATGGCGACGCCCATGTGACCTATGTGCGCAACTTCACGGATGTGGATGACAAGATTAACGCGCGCGCAGCACAAAGCGGGCGGTCTATCGGAGAGATTACCGCCGAGACAACCCAGTGGTTTCTGGACGATATGGCCGCCGTCGGCGCGCTTGAGCCCGACCACATGCCACGCGCCACCGCCTATATTCCGCAGATGGTCGCGATGATCGAAGATCTGATCGCCAAGGGACACGCCTATGCGGCCGAGGGGCATGTGCTGTTCTCTGTCGAAAGCTACAAAGCCTATGGCGCGCTATCGGGCCGGTCGATCGACGATATGATTGCCGGAGCGCGGGTCGAGGTTGCGCCCTACAAGCGTAACCCGATGGATTTCGTACTTTGGAAGCCATCGGACGACGCGACGCCGGGGTGGGACAGCCCCTGGGGCCGTGGCCGCCCCGGCTGGCACATCGAATGCTCCGCCATGGCGGACGAGCTGCTGTGGAAAGAGCCCCTCCGTCAGGACCGTCTGTCGGACAAGGCGAAGAGCGCACCTCACGTCTTTGACATCCACGGCGGCGGTCTGGATCTGCAATTCCCCCACCACGAGGACGAGATCGCCCAAAGCTGCTGCGCCAATGGCACCGACGAGATGGCGCGCTACTGGCTGCATAACGAGATGCTTCAGGTCGAGGGCAAGAAGATGTCCAAATCGCTTGGCAACTTCTTCACCGTACGCGACCTGCTGGACCAAGGCGTGCCGGGAGAGGTGATCCGTTTCGTCATGCTCAGCACGCATTACCGCAAGCCGATGGACTGGACCGAGAAAAAGCGATTAGAAGCTGAAGCGAAACTATTGAAGTGGAGCCAATTGACAGCTGCAGTAACACCTAGCGCAGTTAACAGCGACTTCATTGATGCTATCGCAGAAGATTTGAATACGCCCAAGGCTTTGTCGATTCTCGACGAACTTGCGAACAAAAAGGAGTTTGGAACTCTACTAGCAAGTGCAAACTTGCTCGGACTTCTTACTGGCGTATTGGGCGCATGGAGGTCGGAATATAATTTCGAGGCGCTCGAAGTGCGCTTCATGGAACTTTACCAAATAGCTAAGTTAACTAGCGACTTCACAGAAGTTGATGAAATGAAGAACAACCTGCTTAAGGCTGGTGTCGTGGCTCGGATCACCAAGGAAGGCGTTTGGTTCAAACAGGGACCGAATTTCAAGCCCGAGAACCTCGTAGGTCTGCTATGACCCATATCACAACGCAGACCAGCCCCCGGCCGAGGGTTGGGGCGAAGCCCCCGCCCGTGGGGGCGGACGGGGGCTGGTCGTGCGAAGTGCACGACCTCAAGAGTGAGCAACTGAAAGGGCGCAGCCTATGACCCGCGAACGCCTTTATCTGTATGACACGACTTTGCGCGACGGGCAGCAGACCCAAGGGGTGCAATTCTCGACCGCCGAAAAGATCACGATTGCCAGCGCGCTCGATACGCTGGGGGTGGATTACATCGAGGGCGGCTGGCCCGGCGCGAACCCGACGGATAGTTCCTTTTTCGACGCAGCGCCGACCACGCGGGCGAAGATGACGGCCTTTGGCATGACCAAGCGCAACGGCATGTCGGCGCAGAACGACGATGTGCTGGCGGCGGTGATGAATGCGGGCACGCGGACGGTCTGCTTGGTGGGAAAGACCCATGATTTTCACGTCTCGGCAGCGCTAGGGATTACGCTGAACGAGAACACGGATAATATCGCGAAATCCATCGCGCATCTGGTGGCGCAGGGCCGCGAGGCGCTGTTCGATGCAGAGCATTTCTTTGACGGCTACCGCGCCAATCCCGATTATGCGCTGACCGCGATCAAGGCGGCCTATGAGGCGGGCGCGCGGTGGATCGTGCTTTGCGATACCAATGGCGGCACCATGCCCGCCGAGGTCGGGCGCACCACAGCCGAGGTCATCGCCGCAGGCATCCCCGGCGATCATCTGGGCATCCATACCCATAACGACACCGAAAACGCGGTCGCCTGTTCCCTGGCCGCCATTGACGCGGGCGCGCGGCAGATACAGGGCACGTTGAACGGCCTAGGCGAACGCTGCGGCAATGCCAACCTGACCACGCTGATCCCGATTTTGCTGCTGAAAGAGCCCTATGCCAGCCGGTTCGACACGGGAATACCGCTAGATGGCCTGGCGAACCTCACCCAGATCAGCCGTGCGCTGGACGAGATCTTGAACCGCGTGCCGACCAAACAGGCGGCCTTTGTCGGGTCGTCGGCCTTCGCGCATAAGGCGGGGCTGCATGCCAGCGCGATCCTGAAAGACCCGTCCACTTATGAACATATCGACCCCGCGCTGGTCGGCAACACGCGCATTATCCCCATGTCGAACCAGGCGGGCCAGTCAAACCTGCGCCGGCGTCTGGAAAGTGCGGGCTTGACCATCGCCAAGGGGGATCCGGCCTTGGGGCGGATCCTTGACGAGGTGAAGGCGCGCGAGGCCGAAGGCTATAGCTATGACACCGCTCAGGCCAGCTTTGAGCTGCTGGCGCGTAAAGCTCTGGGGCAGATGCCGGACCTCTTCGAGGTAAAACGCTATCGTGTGACCGTCGAGCGGCGCAAAAACAAATACGACCAGATGGTAAGCCTGTCAGAAGCGGTTGTCGTCGTGAAGGTGGATGGCGAGAAACGTCTGTCGGTGAGCGAGAGCATGGATGCCGAAGGCTGCGACCGCGGGCCGGTAAACGCGCTCAGCAAGGCGCTGGTCAAGGATCTGGGGCAGTACTCGGCGCTGCTGGAGGATATGCATCTGGTGGATTTCAAGGTGCGGATCACGCAAGGTGGCACAGAGGCGGTGACGCGGGTGATCATCGACAGCGAAGACGGGCAGGGGCGGCGCTGGTCTACTGTGGGTGTGTCGGCCAACATCGTCGATGCGTCTTTCGAAGCGCTGTTGGACGCGATCCGCTGGAAGCTGATCCGCGACCGCAAGGGATAGGACCCATGGAATTTGATGCCGATCTAAGCGCCTGCGCGGCCATTATCGAGCGTGCCGATCCGCTGCGCTTTCGCGCCAGCATGGCGGCCCCTGTGGCCGCACGCCGTGTGTTATTCCCGCTGTATGCCTTCAATATCGAGGTGGCGCGCGCGCCCTGGGTGACGCAGGAAACCATGATCGCCGAGATGCGTTTGCAGTGGTGGCGCGATGTCTGTGACGAGATCGCGAACCGTGGCGTTGTGCGGCGGCACGAGGTTGCGACACCCCTTGCACTGGCTATCTCGCCCGAAGACGCGGTGTTGCTCGACACGCTGGCCGCCGCGCGGCGGTGGGATATCTACCGCGACGCCTTTGAAGATGCCGCCCATTTCGACGCCTATATCGACCAGACCGCGGGCCATCTGATGTGGGTGGCGGCGCGGTCTTTGGGACCGGCGGAGGAGACCACGGTGCGCGATGCGGCCTATGGGGCGGGGGTGGCGGCTTGGCTGCACGCGATCCCTCAGCTGGTAGAGCAGGGGCGTGTCCCGTTGTTGGATGGCACCGACGCTGGCGTTGTGGCGCTGGCCCAAAAGGCGCGGGCGCGGTTGCGACAGGCGCGGGCCAACCGAGGCAAGATCTCGAAAGCGGCGCGACCGGCGATGTATAGCGTCGGCGCGGCAGACAAGGTGCTGAGCGCGGCCATCGCCGCCCCCGGGCGTGTCAGCGCCGCAGAACTGCCGCCGATGAATGATTTCGCCCTGTCGTGGCGGGCTTTGTCGGGGCGTTGGTAGCCCTAGACCCGCGCGCTACGTTGCCGCAGCATCAGCCAGATCAGCGACCCGCCTGCCAGCACCAGAAACGGGATCATCGCGATATTGACGGCGGCCCAGCCTTCGACGGGGTTGCCGCCCGAGCAGTTCATCAGCCCGCCGCTTGACAGGGACGCAAAGGTCACCCCGCCAAAGACCAACAGATCGTTCAGACCTTGCATGCGGCCACGCTCATGCGGTTCATGGGCACCGGCCAGCATGGATGTCGCGCCGATAAAGCCGAAGTTCCAGCCGATCCCCAGCAGGATCAATGCGATGTAGAAGTTGTTCAGCTCCACCCCCTGCAGCGCGACCACACCGGCCCCCGCAAGGATCGCGATGCCAAGGCCGAGGATCTTTTCGACCCCGAATTTCGCGATCAGGTGGCCGGTGAAAAACGATGGCGCATACATCGCCAGAACGTGGCCTGTGACCACATGGGACGCATCCACGATGTCATAGCCGCAGCCCACAACCGCCAGCGGCGTCGAGGTCATCACAAGGTTCATCAGCGCATAGGACACCATGCCGCAGATCACAGCGACGGCGATGCGCGGGGTTTTCAAAAGCTCCATCCGGCTGCGGCCCTTGGGGGCATCCACGGCAGGCACGGGCGGCTTGGGGATGTTGAGGAAGGCGAAAAGCACCATGCCCACAGCGTTCAGCGCAATCGCGGCGAGGTAGACCGGGAAAAACCGCATCATCGTCGCATCGCCGTTGGCACCGGTCAGAAAACCTACCAGCTGTGGCCCGATGATGGCCGAGATCAGCCCGCCCGCCATGACATAGGAAATCGCCTTGGGCCGGAACGCGTCAGATGCGGTGTCCGTCGCTGCAAAGCGGAAAAACCCTTGCGAGCACATGTAGATGCCGATCAGATAGCTGCCCAGCAGGAAGGTCATGAAACTCTGGATCGTCAGGGCATAGGCGCAAAGCGCGGCCCCCGTCATCCCGCCAAATGCGCCCGCCACAAAGCCCGCGCGACGGCCAAAGCGTTGCATCACCGTCGACAGCCACGGGGCCGTGGTCATCGACCCGAAGACGATCATAGAGATCGGCAGCGTCGCGAGGCAGACGTTCGGCGACAGTTGTTGCCCCGCCAATCCGCCGACCACAAAATACATCGGCATCTGGCTGCCAAGAAAGGCCTGCGCGGTCACCAGCACGGCGACGTTGCGCTTGGCGCGGGTGTCATCAATCACTGTCATGGTGAATGCGTAGACCGGGCTTTGGGGGGCTGCAAGGGCCTTGCGTCCGGCGGCGGGGTCAACGATGGTCGCGCCATGAACCGGGGCCCCCATATTCTGCTGATCGCTGGCAGCGCCGAAGCGCATGAGATCGCTGCTGCGATGGCGAAGTCAGACGTCTCTGCACGCGCCGTGTTAAGGCGGACGGAGCGCAGCTTTGGCCCGCTGGCCGTACCATCAGAGATCTGGTCGCCGGGCAACCTGGATGAGATGGCAGCTTACCTGCGCGCCCATGAGTTTACCGCTGTGCTGGACGCAGGGCACGGGTTTGACGCGGATATATCGCAGATCGCTTTTGACGCCACCGCGCGGTTGGGGCTGCCTTATCTGCGTGTCCTGCGGCCCATGTGGGACATCGCGGCACCGGTTGAACGGGCCGCGTCGGTCGCGGCGGCGGCACGGATGATCCGACCCAAAGCACGGGTCTTTGCCGCGACGGGGCGCGGGACGGTGGAGGATTACGCCCCCTTCGCAGGCGCGCGGCTTTATCTGCGGCAGACCAACGCGCAGGCCCGAACCAAGCTGCCCCCCTTTGCCGAAGCCGTCTATGGCCAGCCGCCCTTCACTCAGGCGGCGGAGGAGGCGTTGTTTCGCGCCTTGCAGATCGATACGCTGGTTCTGCGCAACGTCGGTGGCGTGCCAAGCCGCCCCAAACTGGACGCAGCGTGCGCGATGGGTCTGCGGGTGATTGCCATCGACCGTCCGGCGGCCCCCGTCGGCGCGCAGGTTCTCGCCGCGCCGGATGCGGCGATCTGCTGGGTCGAGACGCTGACAACGGGGGGCACAGCCGGATGAGCATCGGACGGATTATCACTGGCGACGCGGATGTCGCCGAAGGGGCGGATTGGCTCGCTGCGCATGTGCCCCAGTTTGCTACCGCCTTGGCCGCGACTGGCCCTTTGCCTCTGCGATTGCGTGCGGACGGGTTTGACGCGTTGATCGGGGCGATCATCAGCCAGCAAGTCTCTGTCGCGTCGGCAAATGCCATGCGTGCCAAGATGGATGCGGCGGGACTGACCCATGAGACGGCGATACTCACCGCGGGCGAGGATGGCCTGCGCGCGGCGGGGCTGAGCCGCCAGAAAATCCGCTATGCGTTGGCCTTGGCCGAGGCCGGGATCGACTATACCGCCTTGAGGGGCGCACCGGATGCGGTGGTGATTGACACGCTGACCGCGGTGCCCGGTGTCGGGCTGTGGACGGCGCAGATCTATGCGATGTTTTCGCTAGGCCGCGCCGATATCCTGCCGCAGGGCGATCTGGCCTTGCAAGAGGCCGCGAAAATCCTGTTTGATCTGCCCCAGCGACCAAAGCCGAAGCAGCTTGCGGACATGGCGCAGGACTGGTCGCCCTGGCGATCGGTTGCAGCCCGCATCCTGTTTTCGTACTACCGCGTGGCAAAACAACGGGAAGGGATTTCATGACACGAGTACTAAACGCAGAGCGCCGCGAACCGGTCTCGGGGGAAACGCGGTCTGCCGTCGTGTTCCTGCATGGCTATGGCGCGAATGGTGCCGATCTGCTGGGGCTTGCCGACCCGTTGGGGGAACATCTGCCCGACACGCTGTTCGTGGCCCCCGATGCGCCCGAAGCCTGTGCCGGTGCGCCCATGGGGTTCCAGTGGTTCCCGATTCCCTGGATCGATAACTCCTCTGAGGAAGAAGCCGAACGCGGGATGATGCAGGCGGTCGACGACCTGAACGCCTTTCTCGATGCGCTGATGGTGGACGAAGATCTGCTGCCCGAACAGGTCGTGCTGTTTGGCTTTTCCCAAGGTACGATGATGGCGCTGCATGTCGCGCCGCGCCGCGAAGATGCTGTGGCCGGTGTTGTCGCGTTTTCGGGCCGCTTGCTGTCGCCCGAGAGCCTGAAAGACGAAGCGGTCGTGCGCCCTCCGGTCTTGCTGGTGCACGGCGACGCCGATGATGTTGTCCCGCCGCAATCCCTGCCACAGGCCGCCGAAACCTTGCAAGAGGCCGGATGGACGGACGTTTTCGCCCATATCATGAAGGGGACAGGCCACGGAATTGCCCCCGACGGGCTGAGCGTGGCGCTGGCCTTTATGCGCGACAAACTGGGTCTTTGATCCCATCCCCTGCGGGCGCATGCGCGACCCGCAGGAAGGCCCCGGCCGGATTGGCCGTTTCCGTCACATGCCTGTTACGTAATCAGCTTACGCATTCTGCGACATCTTGTACCCGTTTGCGACTTGTCAGACGCAAACCACGAGATATAGTCGAAAGCATCAGCGGGGCTGTCCCGCTGGACCGGACGCGGAACGGCAAGGGGCTATCGAACAATGGACGGCGACTTTAGAACTGAATTCACCCGAAGCCCGGCAGGGCTGAAAAACAAACCGGCCCTTGTGCTGAACGCGGATTACAGGCCCTTGTCCTACTATCCGTTGTCGCTGTGGCCCTGGCAGGAAGCGGTGAAGGCCAAATGGCTGGATCGGGTGGATATCGTCGCTGAATATGACGACTATGTTCACAGCCCGTCGATGCAAATTCGCATCCCGTCGGTGGTCGTTCTCAAAGATTATGTCAAACCTCAAAAGCGCGTGGCCTTCACGCGCTTTAATTTATTTCTGAGGGACGAATTCTGCTGCCAGTACTGCGGTGCACGGGGGGATCTGACCTTTGACCACGTGGTGCCCCGTGCGGCGGGCGGTATCACAAGCTGGCAGAACGTCGTTGCGGCGTGTAGCCCGTGCAATCTGAAAAAAGGGTCCAAGGCGCTGCACCAGACCGGATTCCAGCTGCGCAAACCACCGCGCCAGCCGCAAGCCGAGGATCTGCGCAATATGGGCCGGAAATTCCCGCCCAACTACCTGCATGATAGCTGGATGGATTTTCTTTATTGGGATGCCGAGCTTCAGGCGTGATCTAGGGCCGCGCTTGTGCGTCCGAGCTAGAGGTCAAGCTCCACCCAGACGGGCACGTGATCGGAGGGTTTCTCGCGTCCGCGTACATCCTTGTCGATCTGGCAGTCGCGCAGGCTGTCCGCGATGGCAGGGCTCAGCAGGAAATGGTCGATACGGATGCCGTTGTTGCGGTTCCATGCGCCTGCCTGATAATCCCAAAAGCTGTAATGCCCCGGCCCTTGGGTCCGTGCGCGGAACGCCTCTGTCAGGCCAAGGGCCAGCAGACGTCGCCAGGCGGCGCGGGATTCAGGGCGAAACAGCGCATCTTCACGCCAGGCATCCGGCGTTGCCGCGTCTTCGGCTTGGGGGATGATGTTGAAGTCGCCAGTCAGCAGAAACGGTGTTTCCTCGGCCAAGAGTGCGCGCGCACGGTCTTCAAGACGCTGCATCCACGCCAGTTTGTAATCGTACTTGGGGCCCGGCGCGGGGTTGCCGTTGGGCAGATACAACCCACAAAGCCGCACAGATGAATGATCACCCACGACCGTTGCCTCGATATAGCGTGCCTGTTCGTCGCTGTCGTCACCGGGCAGGCCACGGGTTACATCCTCAAGCGGGAGCTTTGACAGGATCGCGACGCCGTTAAAGGATTTCTGCCCGTGGGTCTCGACGTTATAGCCGCGATCCTCGAACAGCTCGCGCGGGAAGCCTTCGTCGACGGATTTGATCTCTTGCAGAATGGCGACGTCGGGCTGCGCTTCGTCGAGCCATTGGGGCAGGGCGTCGATCCGCGCTTTGATCCCGTTGATGTTGAACGTGGCGATTTTCATGGCGGCCCCCTGCATTGGTCCCCGCAGCTATCGCGCATACCGCAATATGGGGCAAGGGGGCTGCACCGGTTTGGGCATGTTTCGCCCGCGATTCGAAGGTGAGCCGACAGTGCCTACGCCGCCGCGGGGCGCTTTGCCAGAGTTCCGTTAAAATTGTCGCTATTGTGGAGAACACGGCATCGCTGCGTGGTTTCAAGCGGATCAAAGACGCAGCGCATGTGGATGATTTGCATCGTTAAAATGCGATCTTTTTGTCGCCTAGGTCAAATCCCTGAGCTGGTGATTGATGAAGGGAGTGCAGCTTGAGGTTTAGTTGCCGATTTCAAAATCACGTCAAAAAGGAAAACTCATGACCGCTATTGCTTACGTCGAAACTGCTTTCCCGAATGTTCACGCCGGGGCGGCATCGCTCCATCAGGGGGCGGGGACCGCGCTTTATACCACCGGCTGTATCCGTGCAGGGCAAGACCCCCATTGCGGCCACGGCACCGGGCTGTTCACCACAGGGCTACAGTCGGGACCGCAGGCAGGCGGCATGGCGACTGGGGAGCTTACCGGTTTGTTTACCACCGGCTGCTAATCCAGACACACCCTGCGCTGGAACCGGCGCAGGGGGTTCTTGCCAAAGGGGGGCCTATGTCGAATGTTATACCGCTTTCATCCGTACGTGCGCGCAATAGCGGTCGCAAACACGCCGATACCGCCGCGATCAGCCGTATGTTTGCGGTACAGCGACGCCGTGCGGGTGATGTGTTCTGGTTGAAGGAAAACGCGGAATGGCTGGGGATTCTGGCAAGCGCGGACATGCCTGTCGCGCCAGACGCTCTGGTGCCCTATGCCTCCTTCTATGACCGCATCGAAGAGACGATCCGCTTCTTTCCGCAATACTACCGATTTTTCCTGTCCCTCGCGCTGGACCTTGAGGATCTGGGCTTGCCCGGCGACGCGGGGGAGCGGTTGGTGCATTGGGTCGCCCGTATGCGGCTGGCGGATGGGGAACTGTCTGACCTGCAACGCGCCGAAGCGCAGCGCCTGCTGGCGCGTCGGATGTCCGTGCCGCGCGACGACGCCCTGCAGTCACGCTTGCGCCAATTTTTCACGCGATCCGAAACCTTTGCGCTGCCCAATAAGAAAGCATCCTATGAGCTAGCACATATCGTTTTTTATCTGTCAGACTACGGCCAGAGCGACCCCCAACTGCCGGCGACAGCGATCAGAAGCCTGAATTTTGCCGGTATTCTGGCGTATCTTGATCAGGATATGGATCTGCTGGCCGAGATTTGTGCCGCGCTACGGTTTGCAGGCGCTGCCGCACCTGCACTGTGGGAGGATGCGGTTCAGTCCGCTGCACGTGCCTGCCGGATCGTACCGCAGCAGGGGGGCGGACCGGTGGACGGGTATCACGCCTATCTAGTGACCGGCTGGGCCGCGCACATGTCCGGAGGGGCGGCATTCTGCCAACCGGTGCCACAAGGGGCAGTGGCCATCCGCTATACCCCGCCAAACGGGGCGCTGCAGGCGCTATCGGCGGCGCTTTTTGACATGGGAGAGACGCGGCAAGCGCAGTGGTCGCTTATGCGTGGACGGGTCATGAGAGCGCTGGACCCTGAGGCGCAAGAGGTACTGGCCGAGGCAGAGGCGTCCTGCCCGCAATTTGAAGCGTTTTTCGCGCGGTTTGCGCGGGCACCGATCCCGGCCATGCCCTCCGCGGTGCAGCTGCGGCGCTAGAATGGCCTCATGCGGGCATGAGGCCAGCCTCCGGCGGGAGTTTACTTTGGCAAAATGAAGCGGGCGCGTGTATCGGGTGCCTGTTACATCGAGAAAGACGTGCCGCAGCCGCAGGCGCTGGTGGCATTGGGGTTTTCGATCACGAAACGCGCGCCGATCAGCTCTTCCGAGAAGTCGATGACGGCATTGGCAAGAAAGGGCAGGGAGATGCTGTCGACCACAACTTTCTGGCCGGCCCCTTCAAGGATCAGGTCATCGTCTTTGGGGTCATCCAGCGCGATGTCGTACTGAAAGCCGGAGCAGCCGCCGCCCTCTACGGCGACGCGCAGGGCTTTGCCCTCTGCGGCGGCACCGATTTCGGCAAGGCGGTCAAAGGCGCGCGGGGTAACTTGGGGGGGCAGGTTCATTTTCGGGCTCCGGTGTGATCGGTTTCCATCTGTGTTGTCTTACAATATAGAAACCCGCAGGACAGGCCACAAGGACCACCGACTATGCGCGCTTCTTTTGCCTCTGATCCGGCGTTGACCCGGGGACGGTTGATACCGGAAGAGGAAAGCACCTTTCGTTCCTGCTTTCAGCGGGACCGCGACCGGATCATCCACGCCAGCGCCTTCCGGCGGCTCAAGCACAAGACGCAGGTCTTTATCGAACATGAGGGCGATTACTATCGCACGCGGCTGACCCATTCGATCGAGGTGGCGCAGGTGGCACGCACGATCGCCGGTGCCTTGGGTCTGAATGCCGAGCTGACAGAGGCGGTCGCCCTGGCCCATGATCTGGGGCATCCGCCCTTTGGTCACACGGGCGAGGACGCGCTGGAAGCCTTGATGGCCCCCTATGGCGGGTTTGACCACAACGCCCAAGCCATCCGCATCGTCACCCATCTGGAGCGGCATTACGCGGATTTCGACGGGCTGAACCTGACTTGGGACACGCTGGAGGGGTTGGCCAAACATAACGGGCCGGTGACGGGAGAGCTGCCGTGGGCACTTGCGGCCTATGAGCGTCAGCATAACCTTGAGCTGGAGACATTCGCCAGTGCCGAGGCGCAGGTGGCGGCGATTGCCGATGATGTGGCCTATAACCACCACGACCTGCATGACGGTTTGCGGGCCGAACTGTTCTCGACGGACGAGCTGGCCGAGCTGCCGATCCTGAAGCAAAATTTCGCCGACGTGGACAGGCTGTATCCCGGTCTGAACTACTATCGCCGCCGCCACGAGGCACTGCGCCGTTTCTTTGGCGTGCTGGTGGAGGACGTGATCAGCGTCGCTCGCCACCGTCTGGCCGAGATGAAGCCCGAAACCGCCACCGATATTCGCATGGCCGGGCGCACGTTGATCCAGTTCTCCGATCCGGTTTTCCAGGATCTCAA
Organism: Sulfitobacter sp. G5_S2_6_S6; assembly: GCF_054968505.1. Classification (NCBI taxonomy): domain Bacteria; kingdom Pseudomonadati; phylum Pseudomonadota; class Alphaproteobacteria; order Rhodobacterales; family Roseobacteraceae; genus Sulfitobacter; species Sulfitobacter sp. G5_S2_6_S6. The sequence continues at coordinate 120,905 of NZ_JBQKUI010000009.1, read as the reverse complement.
GGTCATCCGTGCCTTTCTTTTTGACCGCATGTATCGCGCGCCATCCGTGGTGATCATGCGCAAGCAGGTGACGCAGGTGGTCGAGGATCTGTTCCCCTATTTCTGCGCGCATACGGACCAATTGCCCAAGCAATGGCGCAAGGATGTAGAGGATGCGGACGGCGATACGGCGCTTGCGCGGATCGTCAGCGACTATATCTCGGGGATGACAGATCGCTTTGCTTTGCAGGAACATGAGCGGTTGATCGTTAAAGGCTGAACCGCCCTTGATTATGGGCGCATATTCAGGTGATACACGGGGCCAAGTCGAAGGAACCCCGTTATGAACCTATTTGCCGATATCCGCAGCCTCGTGCTGTCCACCCTTGATACGCTGGTTGCCGACGGGTTTCTGCCCGAGGGGCTGAGCTTTGACGCCATCACCGTAGAGCCGCCGCGCGATGCGGCGCATGGGGATATGGCGACCAATGCCGCGATGGTGCTGGCGAAACCGGCCCGTATGAAACCGCGCGATATCGCCGAGAAACTGGCCGAAAAGCTGGGTGAGGATCCACGGATCACCGCGGCGGATGTGGCGGGCCAGGGGTTCTTGAACCTGCGGCTGAGTGCTGCGGTCTGGCAGGGCGTTGTCGGTGCCGTTCTGGGGCAGGGCACAGACTTTGGCCGCGGCGATCTGGGGCAGGGCAAGCGGGTCAACGTCGAATATGTCTCGGCCAACCCGACGGGGCCGCTGCATGTGGGGCACACCCGCGGTGCGGTCTTCGGCGATGCGCTGGCGTCCTTGCTGGATTTCGCGGGTTTCGATGTCACGCGTGAATATTACATTAACGACGGCGGCGCGCAGGTCGATGTTTTGGCGCGCTCTGTCTATCTGCGCTATCTGGAGGCGCACGGCCAAGAGGTCGCCTTTCCCGAAGGCACATACCCCGGCGACTATCTGATCGATGTGGGGGCCGCGCTGAAAGACAAGGTGGGCGACGCCTATATCGACGCCGATGAATCCGTCTGGCTTGAAGAGGTGCGCAACTTTGCCACCGACGAGATGATGAAGCTGATCCGCGATGATCTCGCCTCTCTCGGGGTGAAGATGGATGTGTTTTATTCCGAAAAGTCGCTTTATGGCACGGGCCGGATCGAATCCGCGATTGATGACTTGAAAGCCAAGGGGCTGATCTATGAGGGCGTGCTTGAGCCGCCAAAAGGCAAGAAGCCCGAGGACTGGGAGCCGCGCGAGCAGACCCTGTTCAAATCCACCGCCCATGGCGATGACGTTGACCGTCCGGTGATGAAGTCCGACGGCGGCTGGACCTATTTCGCGCCCGATATCGCGTATCACTACGACAAGGTGCAGCGTGGCTTTGACATGCTGATCGACGTCTTTGGCGCGGATCACGGCGGCTATGTCAAACGGATGAAAGCCGCTGTGTCGGCGCTGTCCGAGGGGTCGGTGCCGCTCGACATCAAGCTGACGCAGCTGGTCAAGTTATTCAAGAACGGCAAGGAATTCAAGATGTCCAAACGGGCAGGGACATTTGTCACCCTGCGCGATGTGGTTGATCAGGTGGGCCCTGATGTGACGCGGTTTGTCATGCTGACCCGCAAGAATGACGCGATGCTGGACTTTGACTTTGCCAAGGTGCTGGAACAGTCGCGTGAGAATCCGGTGTTCTACGTGCAATATGCCCATGCGCGTGTGCACTCTGTCCTGCGCAAGGCGGCAGAGGCGGGTGTTGCCACGGATATGGAAACCTTGCAGCGTGCCGACCTAAGCCAGCTTGACCACGAAGCAGAGCTGAAACTGGCGCAAAAGCTGGCCGAATGGCCCCGGATGGTAGAGACTGCGGCGCGCAGCAATGAACCGCACCGGATCGCCTTTTATCTCTACGAGCTGGCGGGCGATTTCCACGGGCTGTGGAACCGCGGCAACGACGTGCCTGAACTGCGTTTCCTGCAGGATGATGCGGCCCTGTCCCAGTCAAAAATCGCGCTGGCCCAAGCCGCAGCGATTGTAATTGCGTCAGGTCTTGGTATTCTTGGGGTCAAGCCAGCGGAAGAGATGCGATAACGCACCATTGCTGGTCAGGCAGGTTCAAAAAACAGACCCACGCGGGTGATATCTGACGCGGGCAGTGAGGCAGAAATGGCAGATTACACGTCCTCCTCCCAGGGTGGGGGGTACTCCTTTGAACATGACGCAGGGATGGCACCGCAAGTTGCGGCCAAGCCCTTGACCAAGTTTGCAAATTTCGCGGGCGCGGCGCTTTCCATCACCTTGATCGTCGGCATCGGGGTCTGGGGCTACAAGCTGCTGGTGCGCGATGTTACCGGCATTCCGGTGGTGCGTGCGGCCCAGGGCGATATGCGCGTGCGGCCCGAAAATCCGGGCGGCCAACTGGCGGACAATCAGGGTCTGTCGGTCAATGCTGTGGCCTCTGAAGGGACGGCGAACCAATTCGCGGAACAGCTGATTTTGGCCCCGAAGCCACTGGATCTGGAAGAAGAAGACCAGCCCATTCCCGTCGCGATGGTTGCACCTGCGCAACAGGCACCAACGCAATCTTCGCCTGCGGCTGACGTGGCAGAGGCTTTGAAAAACGGCGATGTGGACGATCTTGTCGCCTCTCTCACCGATGGGGTGGAAGCACTGGAAGACGAAGAAGACGGCACCGCCGTGCCAGAGCCGATGAACGCAAGTGCCACGATGGATGTCGATCCGCTTGAGATGGCGGTGTCGAACGCGGTGGCCGTTGCCATGGGCGAAGAGCCGGGCGTCCGCGCATCCTTGCGCCCTCAAACGCGCCCCGGTGGCCGTGCCGTTGCGACCAAAGCGTCATTTGAACCCGCACCGGTCGCCGCCGCTGAAGTGAAAGAGCTTTCGCCCGACAGCCTGCCCACCGGTACGCGTTTGGTGCAGCTTGGCGCATTCGATTCACCGCAGATCGCACGGGCGCAATGGGTCCGTCTGAACGCGCGTTTCGGGGCCTATATGGAAGGCAAAGACCGCATCATCCAAGAGGCCAGCAGCGGCGGGCGCACCTTCTACCGTCTGCGTGCGCATGGGTTCTCGGACATCGCGGATGCGCGACGCTTCTGTTCGGCGCTGGTTGCTGAAAACACCGACTGCATTCCCGTCGTTACACGCTGATGCGATACGGGGCGACGATACTGGACGCGTCGGGGCTTCGGCTGACGGCGCAGGAAAAGGCGTTGTTTCGCGCTGTAAAGCCCTTTGGGTTCATTCTCTTTGCGCGCAATATCGACACGCCGGAACAGGTCCGCGCGCTGTGTGACGAGCTGCGCGAGGCGGCGGGCCACGAGGCTGTTATCACCGTGGATCAAGAAGGCGGGCGGGTGCAGCGTTTGCGCGCACCACATTGGCGCGACTGGACGGCACCGCTGGATTTCGTGCAGGCGGCAGGCCCCAACGCGGCAGAGGCGATGTATCTGCGCTTTCGACTGATCGCGGACGAGCTGCACCGCGTGGGCATCGACAGCAATTGCGCGCCGATGGTCGATGTCGCGGGGGCGCAAACCCACGCATTTTTACGCAACCGCTGTTACGGCACGACGCCCGATGCGGTGGCGGCTTTGGGCCGTGCGGCGGCAGACGGCATGTTGGCGGGGGGCGTCTTGCCCGTGGTCAAACATATGCCCGGACATGGGCGCGCCACGATGGATAGTCATTTTGACTTGCCGCAGGTTGATGCGCCGCGTGCCGCGTTAGACACCCATGATTTCGCCCCGTTCAAGGCGTTGAACGACCTGCCGATGGGGATGACGGCGCATTTGGTCTATGACGCGATTGATCCGCGCCCTGCCACACTGTCGCCCGTGATGATGCAGCTGATCCGCGAGGATATCGGCTTTGATAACCTGATCATGACGGATGACATCTCGATGAAAGCATTGACGGGCGAGGTGGATGCCATCGCCGCCGGTGCCTTGGCCGCAGGCTGTGACGTGGTGTTGTACTGCAACGCCACGCTTGAGGATCGCACCCGCGTTGCCGATACTGCCGGAGAGATGTCCGACGCTGCGCAAACACGGGCCGCGCGCGCCCTTGCCATGCGCCGGACGCCTGATGATGTTGACATTCCTGCCCTGACTGCAAAGCTCGACAGGCTTTTGGGCGGGACGGTATATGGCTGAAACGCAGTTGGAAGACGGGCAAACGAAAGTTGCTGAACGGCTCGCGGCCGAGGCGCTGATCGTGGATGTCGACGGGTTCGAGGGCCCGTTGGACCTGTTGCTGACCCTCAGCCGCACCCAGAAGGTCGACCTGCGCAAAATCTCGGTGCTGCAACTGGCACGCCAATATCTGATGTTCGTGGACAAGGCCAAGGCGCTGCGGCTTGAGCTTGCGGCGGATTATCTGGTCATGGCTGCCTGGCTCGCCTTTCTGAAATCCCGCCTGCTGCTGCCGCCTGATCCGCAGGACGATGGCCCCTCGGGCGAGGAACTGGCCGCGCATCTGGCGTTCCAGCTGGAACGTCTGCAAGCGATGCGCGACGTGGCGGCCCAGTTGATGGCCCGTGACCAGTTGGGCCGCGACTTCTTTGCCCGCGGGCAGACGCAGGAAATGCGCCAGACCCGCCGCGTGACCTATACCGCGACCTTGCTGGATTTGATGCAGGGCTACGCGCGTATCCGCACCCGCGACGATTTCCGCCCCTTCGTGATGGACCGTGACAAGGTCTTTACGATGGAGCAGGCGCTGGAACGCATGCGCGGCTTGATTGGCTTTTCTGGTGATTGGTCTGACCTGACCAGCTACATGCCCGACGGATGGGGCGAAGAGCCGGCAATGCGTCGCTCGGCCACGGCATCGACGTTTGCGGCGTCGCTTGAATTGGTAAAGGAAGGGCATCTGGAAATTCGCCAAGAGGGCGTGTTTGCCCCGATCCAGTTGCGCAAGAAGGATATCTGACGTGGCCGAACCCGTTGAACAAACAGAAGAAAGCCTGTTCGAGGCCCCGCCGTTGGCCGAACAGGAGCGCATGATTGAAGCGATCCTTTTCGCCACCGCAGAGCCGATGACCCTGCGCGAGATCGCGGCGCGTCTGCCGCATGGCTGTGACCCTGCCGAAGCGATGGTGCATCTACGCAAACGCTACACCGGCCGCGGTGTCGAGCTGTGTCGCATCGGGGATGCCTACGCCATGCGCACGGCGGCGGATCTGGGGTATCTCATGCAACACGAAACGGTCGAGACGCGCAAACTGTCGCGCGCCGCGATCGAGACCTTGGCGATCATCGCCTACCACCAGCCCGCCACCCGCGCCGAGATCGAAGAGATCCGCGGCGTATCGGTATCGCGCGGCACGCTGGATCAGCTGCTTGAGCTGGACTGGATTCGCTTTGGCCGCCGCAAAATGACCCCCGGTCGTCCAGTGACCTTTGTCGTGACACAGGAATTTCTGGCCCACTTCGGTCTGGAAAGCCCCCGCGACCTGCCGGGGTTGAAAGAGCTCCGCTCTGCCGGATTGCTGGAAAGCCGCCCCGCCTTTGGCGAGATGCCGGGTGTCGACAGCGAAGAAGAGCCAGAAGCGACCGAAGGCCAGAGCGAGCTGTTCGAGGATTAATCCCGCAGGTGGCCTGAAAATCGCCGCAATAGGTGCTATATTGGCCTCAGACACAGTTTAACGCGCGGTAAAGAGGTCAGGACATGAACCAGATAATTAATATGATTATGCGTCGCGTGATGGGGCGTTTGATCAACAAAGGCGTTGATATCGGCTTTGATCAGGCATCAAAGCTGGGCAAGGGGCGTCGGGCGTCGGTGGACCGTGACGGCAATCCTGTCCAACCAAGCGCCGAGGAAATGGCCCGTCGTGACAAAAGCAGCCGCGAGCAGGGCAAACAGGCGCGCAATATGGTCAAGAATATGCGCAAGCTGACGCGTTTCTAACCCGCGTGATCAGACGCTGCGAAGTTTAACGCGGCGCGCTGAAATGCTTGCTGAGCTTGAGACCCTGACCCTGGTAGTTCGACGCGATGCCCGACCCGTAAAGCTGGGTCGGTACGTCGGTCATTTTCTCATAGACCAACCGTCCGACGACCTGACCATGTTCCAGCACAAAAGGGGCCTCGTGGCAGCGCACTTCAAGCACGCCCCGTGATCCCGCACCCCCTGCAGAGGCATGGCCGAAACCGGGGTCGAAGAAACCCGCGTAATGCACGCGGAATTCGCCCACCATCGCCAGATAGGGGGCCATCTCTGCGGCGTATTCGGGCGGGATAGTCACGGCTTCGCGGCTGACCAGAATGTAGAACGCACCGGGGTCGAGGATGATCTGACCGTTGTCGCTGTGGACCTCTTCCCAGTATTGCGCGGGGTCATAATGGCCGATCTTGTCCAGATCGATCACACCCGTATGCGGCTTGGCGCGGTAGCCGACCAGCGTGGTGTCAGGCAAGCGCAGATCAACCGAGAATCCCAGACCATCATCGATCACGGCCTCGCCATCCACCAGCGGGCTGTCGGCGTGCAATGCACGCAGCGCGGCATCGTCAAGCGTGGCGGCACCGGTGGAAAAACGAATCTGGTTCAGCCGCATGCCCGGACGTACGAGCACCGAAAAAGAGCGCGGACAAATCTCTGCGTAAAGCGGGCCGGTATAGCCCGGCGCGATGCGATCAAACTCGGTCCCGCCGTCGGTGATGGTGCGCGTGAGCAAGTCCAGCCGCCCGGTGGAGCTTTTGGCATTGGCTGCCGCAGAGGTGCCTTTGGGCAGGGCGAGGCTTTCCATCAGCGGGACAACGTAGACGCAGCCCTTTTCCAGCACCGCCCCATTCGTCAGGTCGACGCGGTGCATCTCGAACTCTTCCAGACGGTCGGCGACCTTGGCCCCATGCCCCGCAAGAAAAGACGCACGCACGCGGTAAGCCACTGTTCCTAGACGAAGATCAAGGCTCGCAGGCTGGATCTGGGCACCGTCGACAGGCGGTGTGCCGATGATCTGACCCGAAACGATCATGTCGGTGATATGCTGGTTGGGAACTACGCCGATCATATCCGGGCCTTTCAAATGCAAACACCCGCACCCATTAGGGTACGGGCGTTTGTTTTATGTCGGTTGGTCGGGCTAGCAGGACTCGAACCTGCGACCTTCCGTCCCCCAGACGGACGCGCTACCAGGCTGCGCCATAGCCCGACATGAGGCGTTTCATACCTGATAAAACCGTGCGTGCAAGGGGGAATTGTCGCAAATCGCACGCGCGGCTTAGACTTTTGTGCTGCGGACCACATCGGCCCGAATGGAATCACGCAGTTCGCCCAAACGGTTAAGCAAAGGCGCGATATCGCGGGCCGAATCCTCGGGCAGATCGCGGCACAGCAATGCAGCAGAAAGCACAGAGGGTTTGGCGGGGAAGTCTTCTTCTGCCGTCAGAGGCGGCAGATCGATCACACGCGGCTTGGGGCCTGCAACAACAGGGGCTTCCGGTGCCTCGTTGATCTCTGGCGCTTCGACGTCTCGCGTTTCGGCGGTGCTGTCTTCCGGCGCTGCCTCTGGCGTGCTGTCGATGGTCGGCGCGGGCGCGTCCTGATCCGGGGTGCGTGTTTGCGCTGCGGCAGGGGCGTCGTCCGGCGTGTTATCGCTTGGCGGCACCGGTGCGTCGGTCATCGGGTGGCGCAGGAAGCCGGGCAGGGTGGCACCGTCCTCAGCAGAGGTATCGGCGGGGGCGACGGTGGTCTCCTCCGGCTCCGCCTCTGTCGCGTCGAGGGTCGGTTCGTCGGCAGGTAGTGGTGTGGTATCCTCGGCCGACATCTCGGGCGCGGAAGCGGCTTCTACATGTGTTTCGGGCGCTTCGACAGGCGCAGGCTTAGCCGCTTTGCTCGCGCGTTGCTCGAACGGGAGAACAACACCCTCGTGGGTCTGTTCTGCGTCCTCGTGCATCGGCGCGGGGGTCATGTCGATGGTGTCGCCACCAGCATCCAGATCATCCTGCGTGACCCCATCAAGAGGCGCGGACAGGGCCGCGACATGGCCCATGCCTTCTTCGCGCAATACCTTCTGGACGCCTTTGATCGTCAGCCCGTCTTCATGCAGCAAGCGTTTGATACCGCCAAGCAGCAGCATATCGTTGGGGCGATAATATCGCCGCCCGCCTGCGCGTTTGATCGGTTTGACTTGCGTGAACTTGCTTTCCCAGAAACGCAGGACATGCGCCTGAATTTCAAGCCATTCTGCAACTTCGGAGATGGTTCTGAATGCGTCCGGAGACTTGGGCATTAGGTTATCGCTTGTTCCCGTCTGCAACCCGGTCCTTCATCAGATGGGACGGGCGGAATGTGAGCACGCGGCGCGGGTTAATCGGGACCTCTTCGCCGGTTTTGGGGTTCCGGCCGACGCGGGCCGACTTGTCGCGCACCGAGAAAGTACCGAAAGATGAAATCTTGACCTGTTCGCCTTTGACCAGCGCGTCGGACATATGTTCAAGCACCGCTTCGACCAGCTGTGCGCTTTCATTGCGGGAAAGACCTACTTCACGAAAGACTGCTTCGCTCAAATCCATCCGGGTCAACGTTTTGTCGGCCATATCTTCCCCCCATGTGTTTTAAGCAGCATAGGCTGTGATTTTTCCGCAAGTCAACAACTATGGGGCGTAACGTGCTGTTCGCGCGAAGAAAAGCCGCTTACCAGCGCAGAACGATCGCGCCCCATGCCAGCCCGCCGCCGATCGCCTCGGTGACCAGCAGGTCGCCTTTCTTGATCTGCCCGCGCTCTTTCCCGACGGAAAGTGCCAGCGGAATCGACGCGGCAGAGGTGTTGCCGTGGTCTTGAACCGTCACGACGACGTTATCCATCGACAGGTTCAGCTTTTTGGCAGTGCCTTGAATAATACGGATATTCGCCTGATGCGGGACGATCCAGTCGACGTCCTCGGCGCTGACGCCGGCACGGTCCATCGCGGTGTTTGCCGACGCGGCGAGCTTTTCAACCGCGTGGCGGAAGACCTGATTCCCCTGCATGCGCAGATAGCCGGTCGTGCCCGTGCTGATGCCACCGTCGACATACAGCAAGTCTTTGTAGCGCCCGTCCGAATTCAGATCGGTGGAGAGGATACCGCGGTCGGCTGCCGTGCCGTCGCCGTCTTGCGCTTCAAGCAGGATCGCGCCCGCACCGTCACCGAACAACACGCTGGTGCTGCGGTCGGTCCAGTCCATGATTTTCGAGAAAGTCTCGGAGCCGATAACCAGCACGCGGTCAGCCTGGCCCGAGACGATCAGCGCGTTGGCATTGGCCAGCGCATAGACAAAGCCCGCGCACACAGCCTGTACATCAAAGGCAAAGCCGCGCTCCATCTCAAGCTGCGCCTGCACCATCGTTGCGGCAGAGGGGAAAGTCAGATCGGGGGTAGAGGTGGCGACAATCACCGCATCCACATCGGCGGCTGTCTTGCCCGCGTTGGCCAATGCGGCCTTGGCGGCAGCGGTGGCCATGGTCGACGTGGTTTCGCCTTCGCCGACAAAGTGACGCCGTTCAATGCCGGAGCGTGACCGGATCCATTCGTCACTGGTGTCGATCTTGCCTTCAAACTCTGCGTTTTCGACAATGCGTTCCGGAAGGTAGTGTCCGGCACCAATTACGACGGCTCTTTTTGTCATTCTTCGGTCTCTTTCGTCGGCTTTGCTGCAGCAACACGCGCAGCCAACCGATTTGTAAATTCACTTTCCGCTAATCGCGCGGCCAGTTTGATCGCCGAGGAAACCCCCGTCGCGTCAGCGGCACCGTGTGATTTAACGACCGTGCCGTTCAACCCCAAAAACACACCGCCGTTCACACGGCGCGGGTCAAACCGTTTGCTGACGCGGCGCAGCGAGGTATAGGCCAGCAGCGATGCCGCGCGGGACCAGATCGAATTCTTGAACGCTTGGCGCAGGCCATTGCCGATCAGCGTCGCGGTGCCTTCACCGGTCTTGATCGCAATATTACCTGTAAATCCATCGGTGACGATCACATCTGCGACATCACCCGAGATATCGCCGCCTTCAACGAAACCGACAAATTCAAAGCCCGCGTCATCCGCGGCGTCGCGAATCAACTCGTGGGCTTCTTTCAGTTCGGTCCGGCCTTTGTGTTCTTCGGTACCGACATTCAGCAACCCGATGCGCGGGCGTTCGATGTCCATACCGTTGCGGGCGTAGGATTTGCCCATCAGCGCATAGCGCAACAGGTCATCGGCATCCGCACGCACATCCGCACCCACATCCAGCAGAACGTTGAAGCCCTGAGGGTTGGTGGAGGGATAGAGCACGGCGATGGCAGGGCGGTTCACACCCGGCAGCTTTTTCAGGCGGATCATCGACAGCGCCATCAGCGCGCCGGTGTTCCCGCAGCTGACCGCGACCGAGGCTTCGTTATCGCGCACGGATTCGATGGCGGACCACATCGATGTGCCCTTGCCATTGCGCACGACATTACTGGGCTTGTCATCCATTGTGACAACCCCTTGGGCATCCCGAATGGTGCAGCGCCCTTTCAGTTCGGGCCGCTTTGCCACCAGCGGTTCCAGCGTTTCGGCAGGGCCGTGCAGGATAAAGCTGATATCGGGATTCTTTAGCGCGGACGCAGAGCACCCGGCAACAACGATTGCCGGGCCCTGATCGCCCCCCATCGCATCAACTGAGATAAGGGTGCGCTGAGTTCTCGCGCTAGGCTGATCGGACGTGGCCGTCATCTGGTGCGATGCCTCTTATGAACTGCGGTTGACGTGACGAGCTTACGCCGCGTCTTCGTCGAGGTCGATCTCTTCGTTCAGAGAAACAACTTCGTTGTCGTCATAGTGACCGCATGCTGCGCAAACGTGGTGCGGGCGCTTCAGCTCACCACAGTTGGAGCATTCGTTCGGGTTCGCTGCAGTCAGCGAATCGTGTGCGCGGCGGTTGTTGCGACGCGATTTGGAAACTTTATTCTGTTGGACAGCCATGTCTGGTGCCTTTGCCTTCGGGGTCGTTCATCGGCTTCCTGCCAAAGACGACCGTGTTTCAGATCAACTCCCGGTTTGGGCGTGACGTGCGTTTAGGCCGAAGCCTATCCGATGTCCAACCTTAATTGGGGTGAAGGGCGCAAAATACTGCGAAAACCCGCCGAAGCAACCCTTTTTTCACCCAAACCAGCAGGGTTATTCGGTGGTATCGTCCTTAAGCTGGTTCTTGAGGCCGGCCAGCCCCGCAAAGGGGCGGGCGTCTTCGTCGGTCATCGGGGTGTCGCCGGGTTTGGTATAGACCGCTTGCCCCAGTTCGGCCCCGTCGGCGCGGGGATATTCGGGAATCTCAAGCGCCAGCGCTTCGATCATGATGGCCGCGGGATCAATCCACGCGCCAAGCGGTTCGGTGCGATCATCCTCGGGCATCTCGACCTCGGCTTCCTCGGGTTCTTCGTAATCCTGCACGAAAAGCCGTGTGACATCGACGTCGATCCGCGTCTGTACTGGCTCCAGCGTCACCACGCAGGGCTGCACCACAGTGGCCCCCAGACGCGCCTTGAGTTCCCAATCGCTGCGACCAAGCGCCTTGAGACGCCCCTCGAATGAAAGTTTACGTAAGGCTGAAAGATCAAGTTCTTCTGCGATCATCCGCAAGCTGTCGGCGTCGGGACGCAGGGAGAAAGGGGTTTGCGCATTCTGCGACAGCTCTGCGACGCGCAATGCTGTGGGGCTTGGGGGCGTGCGAGACATGTTAGGGGTACTTTCGTTTCTTGAACCATGGGGCGTGCTTAGTGTATGCGAGATAAAAGCCATGATCCCCAAGGGCAAGAGGGCACCAAGAATGCGTATCGACCGCCATGTCAAAAAGACACTGCTGACCGCCACAGTTCTCGCTGCTGGTCTGACGCTTGGGGCCTGCTCCCCGCAATACTCCAACCACGGCTATATCCCGCCGCAAGAGGATCTTGAGAAGATCACCGTGGGCCAGGACACACGCGACACCGTGGCCGAAACCGTGGGCGTGCCTGCGTCGGCAGGGTTGCTGACCAATTCGGGGTATTACTATGTCCGGTCGCGCCGTCAGGCGATGTGGTTCATGGCCCCGCGCGAGACAGAGCGCGAAGTTGTCGCTGTCAGCTTTGACAGCAACGGGGTGGTGCAGAACGTCGAACGTTTCGGGCTGGAGCGTGGCAATGTCGTCACCCTTGACCGCCGCGTCACCAGCTCGCCGATCTCGGATAAATCCTTTATCCGCCAGCTTCTGGGCAACATTGGCCGCTTGAACCCTGCGGCGCTGGCTGGCTAGGGCAGGCCCGTGACGGTGCCGGAGGGTGCTGTGATCAAGCCGCTTTTACGCGGTCCGTACCGCGCCTATTGTGCCACCACAGCCGAGGATATCGAGGCCGCGCAAGCCTTGCGCGCGCGGGCCTTTGGGCTGGTCCAGCCGCGCGATATCGACGGGTTTGATGCGCAAAAGCATCATATCCTCGTACGGCATCAAGGCAGCGGTGACCTGCTGTGCTGCTACCGGATCGGGCTGATGGGGGGCGCGTCGCTGGATCAAAGCTATGCCGCGCAATTCTACGATCTGACCAAGCTTACATATTTCCCCGGCGCGATGATGGAGCTGGGGCGGTTCTGTCTGGCCCCGGGAGTCACAGACCCGGATGTCGTGCGCATGGCCTGGGCCGCGCTGGCGCAGTTTGTGGACGCCCATACGGTCGCGTTGCTCTTTGGGTGTACCTCCTTCAAGGGCACAAATCCGGCACCCTATAGCGATGTCATGGCGCTTTTGCACAGCCGCCACCTTGCGCCCCTGCACTGGCAGCCGCAGGTCAAGGCCCCCGATACGGTGGGCTTTGTGGAACGGAGGTTGGACAAACCGGCCGAGAAAGCCGCGCTACAAATGCTGCCGCCGCTGCTGCGGAGCTATCTGATGATGGGGGGCTGGGTGAGCGATCATGCGGTGATCGACCACCAGATGAACACGCTGCATGTGTTTACCGGCCTCGAAATCGCGGCGATCCCCGAGGGGCGTAAGCGCCTGCTGCGCGGTGCCGCCTAAGAGTTTCATGCCTTCGGCGAGGATTTTAGCCCATTTGGAAGAGGGGTCATTGACGCTGACGCGGCGCGGCGCTAGCTGGCTGTCATGGCACGCGCACCCCTATTACAAGTTAACGAGATCTCGCTGACATTCGGCGGAGATCCCGTATTCGAAGACATGTCCCTTGTGGTTCAATCCGGCGACCGACTGGCGCTGGTGGGCCGGAACGGGTCAGGTAAATCCACTTTGATGAAGGTCATGGCCGGATTGGTCGAAGCCGACAGCGGCGACGTGATCGTCGGGCCCGGCGTTTCGGTAGGCTATATGGAGCAAGACCCGGATCTGACCGGATTCGAGACTTTGGGCGACTTCGCGGCCCATGGCTTGGACCCGTCCGAGATGTACAAGGTCGAACGCGCCGGAGAAGGGTTGAAATTTGACCCCGCGCGCCCTGTCAGCACCGCATCCGGCGGGGAACGTCGCCGCGCGGCATTGGCGCGTCTGATGGCCTCCGAGCCCGAGCTGATGCTGCTGGACGAGCCGACGAACCACCTGGATATCGAAGCGATCCGCTGGCTTGAAGACGAGCTGAAAGCGACGCGGGCCGCTTTTGTGATTATCTCTCACGATAGGGCGTTTCTGCGTGAGTTGACCCGTGCGACGCTCTGGGTCGACCGCGGTGTTGTGCGCCGGCAGGACATCGGCTTTGGCGGGTTTGAAGCCTGGCGCGACCAGATGTGGGAAGAAGAGGATATGCAGCGCCACAAGCTGAACCGCAAAATCAAGGCGGAAGCACGGTGGGCTGTCGAAGGCATTTCGGCGCGGCGCAAGCGCAACCAGGGCCGTGTGCGCGCCCTGCAAGACCTGCGAGCCGAACGCGCCAGCCAGATCAAACGTCAGGGCACCGCCGCCATGGCGCTGGAAGCGGGTCCGAAGTCGGGCCGCAAGGTGGTCGAGGCTATGGGCATCACCAAGGCCTTTGGCGACAAGACGATTCTGCGCCCCTTTGACATCACCATCCAGCGGGGGGATCGGATCGCCTTGGTCGGGCCGAATGGTGTGGGCAAGACGACGTTGCTGAATATGCTGATCGGGAAAGAACAGCCCGACGGGGGCGAGATCAAACAGGGTACCAACCTTGAGATCGCGCTGTTCGACCAAGCGCGCGCGCAGCTTGATGGCGATATGTCGCTGTGGGACAGTCTGACCGGCGATCCGGAAATGCGTGTATCGGGCAAGGCGGACCAGATTCTGGTGCGCGGGCAGCCGAAACACGTGGTTGGGCACCTGAAAGAATTCCTGTTCGACGAGGGGCAGGCCCGTGCGCCCGTGCGGTCCTTGTCGGGGGGCGAAAAGGCGCGGTTGCTGCTGGCCAAGATCATGGCGCGCTCCAGCAACCTCTTGGTGCTTGACGAACCGACCAACGATCTGGATGTCGAAACCCTTGATCTGATGCAGGAGCTGCTATCGACCTATGATGGCACCGTGCTGCTGGTCAGCCACGACCGTGACTTCCTTGACCGTGTTGCCGCGACCACCATCGCGATGGAGGGTGACGGCAAGGCGACTGTCTATGCGGGCGGTTGGACGGATTATCTGGCGCAGCGCCAGCAGGATGATTTTGACCAAAGCGTTGTTGCCAAATCAAAGCCCGGCGCGAAATCCGAAAAGCCCAAAGCGGCGCAGCAATCTGGCCTGAGCTTTACCGAAAGGCACCGGCTAGAGGCGCTGCCCGCCGAGATTGCGCGACTGGAAGCCGAAATCGCGAAACTGGAAGAGTTGATGAGCGATCCGACGCTCTATTCCGACAATCCGGTGAAATTCCAGAAAGCGACCGATGCCTTGGTCGAGCGGAATGAAAAGCTGCAGGACGCAGAGGCCGAGTGGCTGATGCTGGAAGAAAAAGCCGAAAGCTAAAGGGGGCAGGGCGACCCGCCCCCCTCGCATACTGTGGGGGGCTTAGCCCAGTTGTACCAGCGCGTGGCGTTTCTTGCCCGCGCTAAGCTTGATCGGTGTGGCCAGCGTGGCGGCATCGACCATCAGGCCTGCGTCTGTCAGCGGTTCGTCATTATAGCGGGCACCGTTTTCGGTGATCAGACGCTTTGCCTCTTTGCCCGAGCCGGCCAGACCGGATTTCACGATCAACTGTACGATAGAGATGCCGTCGCCGATATCCGCCGCGCTGAGCGTCAGGGTGGGTAGGTCATCGCCGACGCCGCCTTTTTCGAACACTTCGCGTGCCGTGGCTTCGGCATTCTTTGCGGCTTCGGCACCGTGCAGCAGGGTCGTGACCTCGTTCGCCAGAATGATCTTGGCCGCGTTGATGTCGGAGCCTTCCAGCGCGCCCAGACGGTCGCATTCCTCGACCGGTAGTTCGGTGAAGATCTTGAGAAACTTGCCCGTATCCGCATCGGTGGTGTTGCGCCAGAACTGCCAGAACTCGTAAGGCGACAGCATGTCCCCGTTCAGCCAGATCGCGCCGCCTTGGGATTTGCCCATTTTGCGGCCGTCGCTGGTGGTCAGCAAAGGCGTGGTGAGCCCGAAAATCTCTTGATCCAGCACGCGGCGGGTCAGGTCGATCCCGTTGACGATATTCCCCCATTGATCCGAGCCGCCCATCTGCAGCAGGCAGCCATAGCGGCGGTTGAGTTCAAGGAAGTCATAGGCCTGCAAGATCATGTAGTTGAATTCGAGGAAGGACAGCGACTGTTCCCGATCAAGACGGGATTTGACGCTTTCGAACGACAGCATCCGGTTCACGCTGAAATGCCGCCCGATGTCGCGCAGGAATTCGAGGTAGTTCAGATTGTCCAGCCATTCGGCGTTGTTCAGCATGATCGCGTCGCTGTCGCCGTCACCGTAGGACAGGTATTTCTCGAACACCTGCTGCATGCCGGCGATATTGGCGTCGATGGCGGCGTTGTCGAGCAGGGGGCGTTCATCCGACCGGAACGACGGGTCGCCCACTTTGGTGGTGCCGCCGCCCATTAGGGTGATCGGTTTGCCGCCGCATTTCTGCAACCAGCGCAGCACCATGATATTCATCAGATGCCCCACATGAAGGGATTTCGCTGTCGCGTCATAGCCGATATAGGCAGGCACAGCCCCGTTGATCAGAGCGTCATCAAGGCCCTGATAGTCCGTACAATCGGCGAGAAAGCCGCGCTCCATCATGATGCGGATGAAATCGGATTTGGGGTGGTATGTCATGGTGCTTGCCCTCAGCTTGGGTGGTGGTGCACTCTATAGGTGCTGAGCAGACAAAGGAAAAGGCCATGAATAAGGCCCAAGGGGCAAGAACCCCGACACGGATCGCGAAAACAGGCCCGCTGCGGGCCGCAGGCGCGATGAGCGGCACCTCGCTCGACGGGGTGGACGTTGCGGTGATTGAGACAGACGGCCGCGATATCATGGGCTTCGGCACGTCGAGCTACCGCAGCTATTCAGCCGAGGAACGCCGCACCATCGCGGCCGGTTTCGGCAAATGGTCAGGGCCAGAGGTGGCGGCGGCGACGCAGGTGGTCGAGGCGGCGCATATCGATGCCCTTGGCGGGTATACCGATGTCGATCTGATCGGCTTTCACGGACAGACGCTGGCCCATGCGCCGCGCATACAGGGGACGTTGCAGGTGGGCGACGGTGCCGCGCTGGCGGATCATCTGGGGCTGCCCGTCGTGTGGGATTTCCGCAGCGCCGATGTGCATCTGGGCGGAGAGGGCGCACCGCTCGCGCCGTTCTTTCACCACGCCTGCGCCCGCTATGCGGGGCTGACGGGGCCGGTGGCCTTTTTGAACCTTGGCGGGGTGGGCAACCTGACCTGGGTGGATCCGGCGATCCCCTTGCCCGAGGCGGAGGGCGCGCTGCTGGCTTTCGACACGGGGCCTGCCAATGCACCCATCAACGATCTGATGCAGGCGCGTCTGGGGTTGCCCTTTGACGAGGGCGGCAAGACCGCGTCGCGCGGGCAGGTCGAGACCGGCGCGCTTGAGCTGTTTCTGGCCGAGCCCTATTTCGCACGGATGCCCCCCAAGTCGCTGGACCGGAACGATTTTGACGAGATGGTCGCGCTGGTGACCGAACTGTCGGACGCAGATGCCGCCGCGACGCTGACGGCGATGTGTGCCGCTGGCGTGGCCGAAGCAATGCAGCATTGTCCGCGTCTGCCCGATCGTGTGTTGGTCACAGGGGGCGGGCGGCACAACCCTGTGTTGATGAAGATGCTCAGCGTCAGTCTGGATTGTCCGGTCATGCCGATAGAAGAGATCGGGCTGGACGGTGATATGCTGGAGGCGCAGGCCTTCGGATATCTTGCCGTGCGGGTGGCGCGCGGGCTGCCGACCTCTTGCCCCGGCACCACGGGGGTGCGGGCTGCGGTCGGGGGCGGCACCGTGAGCATGCCGACGGAGGCGATCAGCGTTTAGAATAAGGCCCTTTGATGGGTTTCGCGCCAGCGTATCGTCACCCCTGTGACCTGCGCTTTTCTCTGGACAGGACGTGTTGCGGCGTGAGTCGCCTGTTAGCATTTCGCGCTATGGTCGTGGGTATTCTTCGTTTTTCCCGAATAAGTTAGCTATGCGGCGCGGGTCTCCGACGTGGCAAGGGGCTGTTGCCCGCTTGCATAGCGGCGTTCCGTAAACAGTCTGTTTCCTTGCTTGGAATCTGGGTGGTTCTACCTTGAATTGTACTACCTCAGAACGGTGGCGCAGAAAGTGGGGGCTTTGCTTGCGCCGTTCCTTTTCAAAAGGAGAATGACCATGACGAGTATGTTTCTTAAAAACGCCGCAACTTCGGTTGCAACGGTATTCATCGCCACGTCGGCCTTTGCGCTGGATGTCGGCGTCGGTGCCAGCGTGGGCGGTATTGGCGCGGGCGTAGGGGCCAGCGTCGGCCACGGGTCCGCCGCGGATGTCGGTGTTGGTGTGGGCGCAGGCAGCGTCGGCGCGGGGGCGGGTGCCTCTGTCGGCGGCGTGGGCGCTGGTGTCGGGGCCTCGGTTGGCGGGGGTTCCGTCGCGGGCGTTGGCGTGGGTGTCGGCAGCACCGGCGGGTCCAACAGCGGCGGCGGCACGACGACCGACGACAGCGGGACGACCGGCAGCGCGACTGCCGCGGTATCGCGCAGTGTCAGCGGCGATGTGTCCCGCGCCGCGGCCTCTGTCCCGATCACGGCGGCATTGGGCGCTACGGTCATGACCACCGACCGCGAAGTCGTCGGTATGATCGAAGACGTGCGCCCGTCGACGCAAGGCAAATTCGTGGCCACCATCCGGATGAACGTCGCCTTTGGCGCGCAGCCGCGGACGATCCAGATCAAGATGCCGATGTTGAAAAGTGACACAGATATGATCCGTGTGGGCTTTACCAAGTCGGGCCTGTTGCGTCAGATCCAAAGCTGACACCGGGCGCGACACCGCAAGCACAAAAAAAGCGCGCCTTGATCGGGCGCGCTTTCGTATCTTCGGGCGGGGCGAACTGCCCCCCCCGCGATCAACCTTTCAGGATCGAACGACCGGCGTATTCCGCTGTCACGCCAAGCGATTCCTCGATGCGGATCAGCTGGTTGTATTTCGCCAACCGGTCGGACCGCGCGAGCGAGCCCGTCTTGATCTGACCGCAGTTCGTCGCAACAGCAAGATCCGCAATCGTCGCGTCCTCGGTCTCGCCCGAGCGGTGGGACATCACGTTGGTAAAGCCCGCACGATGCGCCATGTCGACCGCTTGCAGCGTCTCGGACAGGGTGCCGATCTGGTTGACCTTCACCAGCATGGAGTTGGCAGACCCCCGTTTGATGCCTTCGGCCAGACGTTCGGGGTTGGTCACGAATAGATCGTCGCCCACCAGCTGGATCTTGTCGCCCAGACGGTCGGTTAGCAGTTTCCAGCCATCCCAGTCGTCTTCGGACATGCCGTCCTCGATAGAGATGATGGGGTAGTCGGCGCAGAGGGCCGCCAGATAATCCACATTCTCGGCGCTGGTCAGGGTTTTCCCTTCTCCAGAAAGGACATAGCTGCCGTCCTTGAAGTATTCCGTTGCCGCGCAATCCAGCGCGAGGTAGATTTCCTCGCCCGGTTTGTAGCCTGCTTTCTCGATGGATTTCAGAATGAAATCAAGTGCATCGCGGGTGGAGCTGATGTTGGGTGCGAAGCCGCCTTCGTCGCCGATACCGGTGGACAGACCTGCGGCCGAAAGCTCTTTCTTCAGCGTGTGGAACACCTCGGAGCCCATGCGCACCGCGTCGCGGATATTCTCTGCCGCGACGGGCATGATCATGAATTCCTGAATGTCGATCGGGTTATCCGCGTGCTCGCCCCCGTTGATGATGTTCATCATCGGCACGGGTAGCATGCGCGCAGAGGTGCCGCCCACATAGCGGTAGAGCGGCTGCGAGCAATAATCAGCCGCGGCCTTCGCCGTCGCGAGGGAGACGCCCAGAATGGCGTTGGCCCCCAGACGCGACTTGTTGTCGGTGCCGTCCAGCTCGATCATCGTGCCGTCAATCTCGACCTGCTCTGTCGCGTCGATGCCGACCAGCGCATCCGCGATCTCGCCATTGACCGAGGCGCAGGCTTCCAGAACGCCCTTGCCCATATAGCGCTTTTGGTCGCCATCGCGACGCTCTACCGCCTCATAGGCACCGGTGGATGCGCCAGAGGGAACGGCCGCACGGCCCATGGTGCCGTCTTCAAGCGTCACATCGACTTCGACCGTGGGGTTGCCCCGGCTGTCAATGATTTCGCGGGCGTGGATGTCGATGATCGTGCTCATAAGGGGCTATCCTTTTGCAGATGACAATTGCGCAGCGGTTTAGCGCGCCGGGGGGAGGATGGAAAGTGTTCAGGCCTGTTCTTTGACCTTTCGCTCACGCCATACCGTATAGATGCCCGAGGCAACAATGATGGTTGCGCCAACATAGGTCAGCAGATCGGGGCGTTCGCCAAAGATCGTGATGCCCACAACCATCGCGAACAGCAGGCGCGCATAGCGGAACGGTGTGACAAAGCTGATTTCGCCGATACGCATGGCCGCGACGATGCCGTAATAGGCGACCATGCCGGTCGTCAGCGCCGCCCCCATGAACAACCATTGCACCCCCGACATCGGCGCAAAATCCGTGCCCGTGCCCAGCATGAAAAGCAGGCTTGCAGGGACCAACGCCAGAAACGCAAGGAACGACAGCTGGAACGTAGAGGTCGATTTCGGCACCCGCCGCGTCGCCAGATCACGCAAGGACAGCCCCAGCACCCCAAGCACCGCCAGCAGGGACAGCGCCTGAAAGCTGTCCATCCCGGGGCGGATCACCAGCAAGACGCCCAGCATACCAACCAGAATAGCGCTCCACCGGCGCCAGCCGACGGGATCGCCCAGAAACAGCGCCGCGCCTAGGGTCACCACCAGCGGTGTCGCCTGCAAGATGGCCGAGGCAGAAGAAATCGGCGTCAGCACAATGGCCGATACAAACCCCAAGGTGCCGACGATCTCGCCCAAGGCGCGCAGCAGG
Organism: Sulfitobacter sp. G5_S2_6_S6; assembly: GCF_054968505.1. Classification (NCBI taxonomy): domain Bacteria; kingdom Pseudomonadati; phylum Pseudomonadota; class Alphaproteobacteria; order Rhodobacterales; family Roseobacteraceae; genus Sulfitobacter; species Sulfitobacter sp. G5_S2_6_S6. The sequence continues at coordinate 100,434 of NZ_JBQKUI010000009.1, read as the reverse complement.
ATCGGGCGGGTCAGCATCGCGCGATCCATCAAGGGTTCGCCCTTCATCACCACCATCGCACCATAGCAAAGCGCGCCACCGGTCCCGAGCATAAAGATAATCTGCCCGATCGGGATATCCGTCCCGATCAGCTTGATGAACATGTCCTCAATGGCAAAGCCCAACATCGACAGCACCATGATCAAAGCGCCGCGCAGATTGTCCATATCCTATTCCTTCATACAATCGTTCTAAAATTCCGTCAGTGGATGCATGTCCCTTTGTCGGGGGATGTGCAAGCCTCGCGGCGCATCCCGTGACGGGGCTGGTGGCGGAAGGGACCAACTGCTAGCACAAGCGTATGAAATGGCCGCGCCCCCCGTCTGATACGCTTACGACCGTTTTCACCGTCTGTATCGGCGCGGTGGGGGCCGGTATCGGCTGGCTGCTGAACGCGCCGATCTACATGCTGCTGGGGCCTGCGGTGCTGGTGTCGCTGGCCGGTCTGGCGGGCGGGCGCATGGGGGTGTCGCTGCCGCTGCGCAACATCTGCTTTGTCGTCATTGGCCTGTCGGTGGGGGCAGGGTTTGACCAGAATGCGGTCGATGCCATGCTGCGCTGGCCGCTGGCTTTTGTAGGGATGGCCGTGCTGGTCTGGGCGATGCTGGTGCTCAGCCGGTGGCTGCTGGCGCGGTTCTTTGGCTTTGACCGTCGTGCAGCACTGCTGGCTTCGGCCCCCGGACACCTCAGCTTTGTGCTGGCGATGGCGGCCGATGGCGGGGATAATGCGGTGCGTATCTCGACCACGCAGTCGGTGCGGCTGTTGTCGCTCACGCTGGTGGTGCCCTTTGTCGCACTGGCGATGGGGGTTGATCTGGGCGGGTCCATCGTGCCCGACGGCCCCGTTATGGGCGGGGTGACATTGCTGGTGATGGCGGTGCTATCCGTCGGGGCAGGGGTGCTGCTGGGGCGCATCCGGGTGCCCGCGCCGATGTTGATCGGGCCGATGCTGGTGTCATCGCTTGCGCATGTGACAGGGCTCGCCCCCGGTGTGCTGCCCCTGTGGCTGGTGATGCCCGCCTATGTGGTGCTCGGCGCCTTGATCGGCACGCGGTTCTCCGGCGTGCGGCTTGACGATCTGACCAAGGGGCTTGCCGCAGGGCTGGCTGTGACCTGCCTTGCCGTGGGGTTGGCCCTGCTGGGGGCGATCCCGGTCGCTATGGCGCTTGGCATGCCGCTGGCGCATATCCTCGTGGCCTTTGCGCCCGGTGGGTTCGAGACCATGATCGCCATGGGCAGCGTGCTGGGGATCAGCCCGGGTTTCGTCGCCGCTTGCCACATGATGCGCCTGTTCATCCTCAGCGCTGTGCTGCCGCTGATGCTGGCGCGCAGCACCCCGCGCTAGGCTATCTTTCACAGCACCGTTGACTTTGCCGCCCAAACAGCCCATCTGGGGCGCAAGCGATGCCTTCTGCCGCGTGAGCAGACCAGCCCTTGACCTGTCGACCTAAAATCGTCGCGTCTTATGACAGCTGAACAAAAGGCCGCCGATGTTCCCAAAATCACGCGTGGGGCCAAGCGCAACAGACAGGGTGTTGGCACTAGGCTGCCCCCTGCGATCTGCTTTGCGTCCCTCGCGGTTTCCCTGCATCGACAGGGCCCGCGTGATTGCTATGGCGGGAAGGGGCTTTGCCCCGCATCCCGCGGAAAGACGACAAAACGATGAGCGATTTTGAAATGATGGGCCTGCCGCGCCGTCTGGTCAAAGCCTTGACCAACATGGGCATGACCGATCCGACCCCGATCCAGAAACAGGCGATCCCCCACGGGATGAATGGCCGCGACGTGATGGGGCTGGCACAGACCGGCACCGGCAAGACCGCTGCCTTCGGTATCCCGCTGGTGGCCCAGATGCTGGAACGCGAAGCCCGCCCTGAGCCGCGCACCGTGCGCGGGCTGGTGCTGGCCCCGACCCGCGAGCTGGCCAACCAGATCATGGAGAACCTCAAAGGGTTCTGCGAAGGCACCCAGCTGAAAACCATGATGATTGTCGGCGGCCAGTCGATCAACCCGCAGATCAAACGGATGGAGCGCGGCGTCGACCTGCTGGTGGCCACACCCGGGCGCTTGCTGGACCTGATGGACCGCCGCGCGGTGCTGCTGCACAAGACCACTTTCCTTGTGCTGGATGAAGCAGACCAGATGCTCGACATGGGCTTCATCCACGATCTGCGCAAGATCGCGGCGGTGCTGCCGAAAGAGCGTCAGACCATGCTCTTTTCGGCAACCATGCCGAAACTGATGAACGAGATCGCCAACAGCTACCTCAACAGCCCGATCCGCATCGAAGTCTCGCCTCCGGGCAAGGCGGCGGACAAGATCACCCAAGAGGTGCATTTCATCGCCAAGGCGGAAAAGAAATCCCTGCTGATCGAACTGCTTGGCAAACACACCGAGGAACGCGCCCTGGTGTTCGGGCGGACCAAACACGGCTGTGAAAAGCTGATGAAAGATCTGGTCAAGGCCGGTTTCAAAGCCGCCTCGATCCACGGCAACAAAAGCCAGGGTCAGCGAGACCGCGCCATCGAATCCTTCAAGAAAGGCGAGGTCACCGTGCTTGTAGCAACGGATGTCGCCGCCCGCGGTCTGGATATTCCCGACGTGAAGCACGTCTACAACTACGAGCTGCCCAATGTGCCCGACAATTATGTCCACCGTATCGGCCGGACCGCGCGCGCGGGCAAAGACGGGGCGGCGATCGCTTTCTGCGCACCGGATGAAATGGGCGAGCTGAAAGATATCCAGAAGACAATGAAAATCTCGATCCCCGTGGCCTCCGGCCGTCCGTGGGAAGCGATTGACGAACCCGCCAAGCCAAAGGGTCGCGGCGGACGCGGTCGTGGTCGCGGTGGTCGCCCCGGTGGCGGTGGCGGCAACGGGGGCGGTGGCAATGGCGGCGGTGCGGGTAAACCCGCCGGTGCCGCGCGGCGTCGTCGCAAGCCAGCCGGGCAGCGCGCCGCATAAGCGCGCAGGTATCAACGCACAATCAAAAGGGGCACCGCCATTAGCGGTGCCCCTTTTTGTCACCTCTCTCTAAAGCGCCATGGTCCGCGCTTCCAAATGGCTCTAAATCCTCGCCCGAAGGGCGAAACCTGCACCGTCCGCCACCACGTGGTCGCTCAGCCCTATTCCGCGGGGTCTGCTGCCGCCTGCCGGTTGACCCGCGCCAGAAGCAGCATCAGCGCAAAGGCGAGTGTCGCCAGCGTCAGTACCGCGCCGATCAGCGGCGTGATCGTGCCGTTGAACATCAACCCGATGGGCGAGGCGAGCATGGCCGCCATCACCGTCGACACGGCCCCGATGACCGACGCCGCCATGCCAGCGATGTGGCCCAAAGGCTCCATCGCCAGCGCGTTGAGGTTGCCCATCACCAGCCCCACCTGAAAGAACAGCGACGCCTGCCACATCAGGAAAAAGACAAAGCCATAGGGCTCTGGCAGATCGCCCAGACCAAGACCCAGCATCAGGCCCGACAATACGATCTGCAGCCCAAGCGCAAGGATCACGATCCGCTGCATCCCTAGCCGGACGACCAGCAGCGCGTTCAGCAGGCTCGACGTCCCCGAGATCAGCGCCGCGACGCCAAACCAGAAGGGGAAGCTCTCGGCGCGGTCATAGACTTGGTCGTAAATGGGTTGCACCAGCATCAGCGTCGAGAACAAGAACCCCATCACCAGCGTCTGCACCGTGATCGACAGACACACCATCGGGTTGCTGAAAATCTCTTTCACGGCGTTCCACAGCAGGCCGATCTGCAAAGGTCGACGCTTGGGCTTGGGCAGGGTTTCGGGCAGGCGGAGCATGGCCCAGACCACACAGGTTGCCGAGAAAACGATGAACGACAAGAATACGCCACGCCAATCGGACAGGGCGATGATCACAGCCCCCATTGCAGGGGCAAAGGCGGGCACGACGACAAAGATCATCATCACGAAAGACATGATCTTGGCCATTTGCCGGCCGGAATACAGATCGCGGATCACCGCAAGCGCCACAACCCGAGGGCCCGCAGCCCCCACACCCTGCACGACCCGCGCGATCAGCATCACCTCCAGCGATTGGCTCAGCCACGCCACCACAGCCCCCGAGATATAGATCGCAGACCCGAGGTAGATGATATTCTTGCGCCCGAAAGCATCCGACAGCGGCCCCGTGACAAAAGTGCCCATCCCCATCCCCAGAATAAAGGCGGTCACAATCAGCGGGACTTTGGTCATATCCAAAGGCGAGAGCTCTGCGCCGATCTCGGGCAGGGCAGGCAGCATTGCATCGGTCGAGAAAGCAATGATTGCAAACATCATCGCAATCAGCGCCACAAACTCGGGGCGGCTCATGTTGATGTCGGGGCGGTCGTCGGTCATCCATCGGCTCCATCGTCACGGTGGGCCGCAGGGCGCAGCCTATGGTGTTCATAAGGCTGCCTTACAGATAGTGCAATCGGCGTCGCGCTGTCAGCTGGCTCGGGCGCGCTGGCGCGGCTCTGTCTCGCGGGTGGTCACCGGCAAACGCAATACTTGAACGATCTCGTCCAGTCCCGACATCGGCAGGGGAAGATGCGCGGGCAGGGCCAATACCGAGACGTTGTAATTCACGATATCGCTGCGCACCTGATCCCATGTCTCAAGCGGAATGACCCGCGAGACATAGCGGCACCGCTCCAGCACCGCACGGCGGGCGGCAAAGCCTCTATGCGCCGGACGCCCCGCACGTTGACAGAACTGTTCGCTCTGGCAGCCGACGACCAGATCGCTGCCCATCCGGGCCAACTGCCGTAGCCAGTCGGCGTGACCGGTGTGGAATCCGTCGAACCCGCCATAGGTCAGGATCGTCCGCGTCATTGGCGTGGAGGGTGTGAAGCTGGACGGGCGCGCCGCCGGTGTCACCACCGTCGCCCGCCCGCGTCCCATAAAGGGAAAGGGTATATCGTATTTCATGCTGCCCGCTCGATCTGGATAGGGGTCTTTGCCCCTTTATCTGATTGATTCTAGGCGGGTTTCAGCACAAAGGCAAAGCCTTTCTGCCGCATATTGCCAGTGCGGGCGCGTGGCCTCAGCCTTCGTTGCGCAGCTCGGCCAGTACTTTCTTCCAAAGCTCGGGCGGCTGCGCGCCCGGCACCGCATGACGCCCGCCCACAATAAAGGTCGGGACGGAGTTGATGCCCATCTCGCGGCTGTGCGCGTCGCGTTTGCGGATGTCTTCCATATCCTCATCCGTCGCCAATAGACGCGTCACAACAGATGCATCCATCTCGATCCCGTCGGCAATATCGGCGAGCACCTCGGCATCGCCAATATCGCGCGCATCAACAAAATAGGCTTTGAACAACGCCGATACCGCAGCGGTTTGGCGCCCTTCGATCCCGGCCCAGTGGATCAACCGATGGGCGTTCAGCGTGTTGGGGGTGCGCTGCATCGCCTCGAAGTTAATCTTGAGACCGGCTTTCTCGGCGTGTTCCACCACAGGGGCATAGGCCCGCACCGCACCTTCCTTGCCGCCGAACTTGCCTTCCAGATAGGCACGGCGGTCCATCCCGTCGGCAGGCATGTCGGGGTTAAGCTGGAACGGGTGCCATTCGATCGCGAAAGGGTGGTCCGGCTCGCTTTCCAGTGCGCGGTCCAGATGGGCCTTGCCGATATAGCACCAAGGGCAAATCGGGTCGGACATGATATCAAGCTTGATCGTCTGGGTCATCGTTGTGCCTCATAGGCTGCACGCAAGGACCGGCGCAGCAGTTTGCCATTCGCGCCCATCGGCAGCTCTGGCAGGTGGATGAAAAGGCGCGGCTGCTTGTAGCGCGCCATGTTGTCTTGTGCATAAAGTGCCAGCGCGGCCTCGTCCAGCGGGCTATCGGCGGTATAGAAGGCCGCGATCACGGTCACGTCGGGTTTAACCTCGACCTCCGCCGCGCCGACAGCATGGATGCCGGGGAATTTGGCGAGGGTTTGTTCCACCTCGATCGGCGAGACGCGGAACCCGCCCGCGTTCATCATATCGTCATTGCGCCCCAGATAGGTGATCTGCCCATCCGTGCCCATGACACCTTGGTCGCCGGTCAGGAACCAGTCACCCTGATATTTCTGGGCCGTTTGATCCGGCGCGCCAAGATAGCCGAGCATCAGCCCCGGGTCGCTCTTGTGGATCGCGATGGTGCCTTCTTGGCCGATCTCTACCGGGCCTTCCGTCCCGATCAACGCGATGCGACGCCCGTCCTGAGGCTGGCCCAATGTGCCGGCCCGCGCCGGACGGTCGGGAGAGGCGGAGAGAAAGGTCGAACACTCCGACATACCGTAGGCCTCGAAGATCGGCGTGCCGCTGGCAGCCTGCCACGCGCGGGCAACGGCCGAGGGCAGCTTTTCCCCCGCGCTCAACCCGTGGCGCAGGCTTGGCACGTTGATCTGGTCGTGGTGTTTCAGGATCTGACGGTACACCCCCGGTGCGGCAGCAAAAAGGCTCGCCTCATGCCGCGCCATCAAGGCAGGGAGATCCGCAGGTGCCACGCCCGCAACCGGGATCAAGGCGGTGGCACCGGCGGTCCAGGGGTCCATCAGGCCGGTCCCCAGCGTATAGGTCCAATTGAACGCGCCTGCATGCATGACCCGATCCTCGGGCTTCAGATCATACCAGCCGCGCACCATCATCTGCCGCGCCCAGATGGCGCGATGTGCGTGCATCACCGCGCTCGGCCGGCCCGACGTGCCAGAGGTATAGATGATATAGCCCAGCCGGTCGGGGTCTCCCATATGCCAGGGGGCCGCGGGCAAATCGCGCATGGACCTGAGCTGGGCCAGATCGACGGTGGTGTCATTCGGCGGGCAGGGCACGGCGGGATCACGCAAGATCGCCTTGGGCGCGAGGGTGGCGATGATCGCGGCAACCTCCGGCTCTGTCAGTGCGGCGGCGGTGGGGACAGGCACCAAGCCTGCGGCCAGCGCGCCCAGATAGGCCAGCGGGAAATCCACAGTATTGCCAAGACGCATCAGCACGATGTCCCCCGGGCGCAGCCCCATGCCCAGTAACCCCGTCGCGGTGCCGCGCACGGCGGCCTCAAGCTGGTCGAAACGCCACGCCTCAACGCGATCGGGCCCGACAATGGCAAGCGCCGTCTTGTCGCCCAGATCGGCGGCGCGGCCCAAAACATGGGCGGCAAGATTGAACGGGGCGGGGCAAGGCGCAAAGCCGGTGGACGCAGAGACGGACAGCATGCCCAATCGCTACCCCGCGCGCAGCAGCGTTGCAAGCGCCCCGGCGCGGCGCTATAGCCAGCGCATGACGCAAGACGGCCCGAAATCCATTATCCAGATCGCCCGCGAAAGCGGCGAGACGGAAACCGCCCCGCCTGTTGATCTGGGCGCGCGCGTGCGCGAGTTGCGCAAAGCGCGCAACTGGACGCTGGAGCAAGCCGCCAATCAGGCCGGACTGGCCCGTTCCACGCTCAGCAAGATCGAGAACGGCCAGATGTCGCCCACCTATGAGGCGCTGAAAAAGCTTGCCGTGGGGTTGGAAATCTCGGTGCCACAGCTCTTTACGCCCCCCTCGGCGGGGCAGATCAACGGGCGCATGGCGGTCACCAAATCGGGCGAGGGGGCGGCCAAGGCGACGACCACCTACGAGCACACAATGCTGGCCGATACGCTGCGCAAAAAGCAGATGCTGCCCTACCGCGCGCGGATCCGTGCCCGCCGGATGGATGAATTCGACGGCTGGGTGCGCCACGACGGGGAAGAGTTCCTTTACGTGCTGACCGGCGTCATCACCCTATACACCGAATTCTACGAACCCGTCGAAATGCGCCGCGGCGACAGCGCCTATTATGATGCGACGATGGGGCATAACGTCGTCTCTACCAGCGATGAGGACGCCACGATCCTTTGGGTCACATCGCTCACCTGACCGACGTGCCCGCGCTTCATTTTGCCAAATAAACTCTCCCCGAAGGGCCGCTAAGCCACAGGCACCGCCGCCTGATACCTATATGCGTCGCTTACTGGGCCGGTTCAATCCACCAGACCTCGGGCATATAATTCGGACCGTCGCCATACAGCGGCACGTGGGAGGGGTATTTCAACGCTGCGACATGGGCGATGCGGTCTTCGGTGAACTGCCAGAACGGGATGACATAGCGCCCGGCGGTCAGCACGCGATCCAGCGCGCGGGTGGCGGCGGTGAAATCCTCGGCGCTGCTGGCCCCGACCATCGTATCGATCATCGCGTCGATGGCAGGGGATTTCACCCCCATCAGGTTGCGGCTGCCTTCCTGATCGGCTGCCTCCGACCCCCAGTAATAGCGTTGTTCGTTGCCCGGGCTCAGCGAGAGGGCGCGGCGGAAGATGGCCATGTCAAAGTCGAAGGCCGCGTTGCGCGCGACGAATTGCGCGTCATCCACAGCGTCCACGCGGGCAGTGATGCCCAGACGGGCCAGCGCCTGGATATAAAGCTCGGCAATGGCGATATTCTCGCTACTACCTTTGGACAGCAGGATGCTGAACGACAAGGGTTGCCCGTCAGGCCCCCGCATGGTGCCGCCATCGGCGCTGTATCCCGCATCGGCCAACGCGCCCATGGCGCGGCGGATGCCCGCGCGGTTGCGGGCGGATCCGTCGGACACGGGTAGCGCATAGCCGTCAAGCGCGCCGGCGGGCAGGTCATCAGCAAAGGGGGTCAACAACTCGGCCACGCGGCCGGTGGCAGGGCCGTCTTGCATCGCCAGCGGAGAGTTCGAGAAATAAGAGGTAATGCGCGGTTGCGCCCCGCCGGTCAGCGTCTCGTTGATATACTCGAAGTTAAAGGCCGCGATCAGCGCCTCGCGCACACGGATGTCGTCAAAGGGCGCGCGGCGGGTGTTCATGACCAATCCGGTCATGCCCGAGGGTTTGCTATGGGCGAAGGTGGATTTGACCACATCACCGCGCTGCACGGCGGGGAAGTCATATTGCGTCGCCCAGCTTTCGGCGTTGAATTCGCGCAGGGCGGAAATCTCTCCGGCCTTGAACGCCTCGAACAACACATTCGCGTCGCCATAAAAGTCGAGCTTTATCTCGTCGATGTTATGGGTGCCTTTGCGAAACGGCACATCCTTGCCCCAGTAGTTAGGGTTGCGCGTCAGGGTGACCTGTTTGCCCGCCTTATAATCGCTGACCACATAGGGGCCGGAGCCGAGCGGTATCTCCGCCAGCGGGGCGTTGGCGAAATCGCGGCCCTCCCATTGCGCCTTGCTCAGGATCGGGCGCATCCCTGCCAGCAGGGCCAGCTCTCGGTTATCGGTGTTGAACTCCATCTTAACGCTGCGCGGACCGGTCTGGGCGATGCTGTCGATCTGGGCATAAAGCCCGTGGTAGCGCGGGTGGCCCTCGGTGCCGAGCATGTCGTAGCTAAAGATCACATCTTCGGGGGTGACCGGACTGCCATCAGAGAAGCGCGCCTCGGGTCGCAGGGTGAATTCGACCCAGGACCGGTCCTCCGGGACCTCAATCGATTCGGCCAAAAGCCCGTAAAGCGCGAAAGGTTCATCCCACGAACGGCCCATCAGGCTTTCATGGGTAAAGAACGGCAACTGCCACGGAGAGGTGCCCTTGCGCACGAAGGGATTGAGGCTGTCAAACCCGCCGGTGTTGCCCAGAACGATCGCGCCGCCTTGGGGTGCGTCCGGGTTGGCATAGGGCAGCGACACAAAATCAGGTGGGAGAGCAGGGTCCCCATACATAGATATACCATGTGCGGGCTCGGCGCGGGCGAATCCACTGAGAAGAATCAGTGAAGAAACAGCTGCAACTGCCCGACAGCTTTGGAAAAATTTAAACGCCATTTTAGCAACAATCCCGCTCTGCCCTTGTTTTATTAGCGTATTCCTTAGCGATGCGGCAGCTACAGTTCAAACTTTAAGCTTGGATTACGGCGGCGAATTGCGTATAACGAACTCACTGCTCGATAGGTTTCTTGCCTGTATGAAACCTGCCTCAATAACTTAACGTCCGCTTCGTGCGGACGTTTTTTTTTGCCCGTGATCTGGCATATGTCCGGGCAGCAGGGGCATTCCGCCGGGGGGCGGAATTAGCCGTTTCCATTCGTTTCGCAGCCCGCCATGATGCACCTGCAGAAACGCTAGGAGATTTTCATGGCTTACAGCATCGATCTTTCAGGAAAAACAGCAGTCATCACGGGGTCCAATTCCGGTATCGGGCTTGGCATCGCTTGGGCATTGGCGCGGGCGGGGGCGGATGTTGTGCTGAACTCCTTTACCGACAGCGACGAAGACCACGCTATTGCGAAAGACATCGCCGCCGAAACCGGCGTTACCGCGCGCTATATCAAGGCGGATATGTCGAAAGCCGAAGAATGCCGCCAGCTGATCACCGATGCAGGGCGCTGCGATATTCTGGTGAACAACGCGGGCATCCAGCATGTCGCGCCGATCCCCAGCTTCCCGACCGAGAAATGGGACGCGATCATCGCCATCAACCTCAGCTCTGCGTTTCATACCACGGCGGTGGCTCTGCCAATGATGCGCGAGGCGGGCTGGGGCCGCGTGATCAACGTCGCTTCGGCGCACGGGCTGACGGCCTCGCCCTATAAATCCGCCTATATTGCGGCCAAGCACGGGATCGTAGGGCTGTCCAAAACCACAGCCCTGGAAACGGCCGAAGACCCGATCACCTGCAATGCCATCTGCCCGGGCTATGTGCTGACCGATATCGTGGAAAAGCAGATCCCCGACACGATGAAAGAATACGACATGTCGCGCGAAGAGGTGATCAAGAACGTCATGCTCAAGCGCCAACCGTCGAAAGAATTCGCCACGGTCGAACAATTGGGCGGCACCGCGACCTTCCTGTGTTCCGAGGCGGGGGACCAGATCACCGGTACAACGATCAGCGTCGATGGTGGCTGGACCGCCCTGTAATACAACACGCGCGCGGGGATACCTCGCGCGCGGCGACTGGCGGAGCGTCTAGATGCAGAAAAAACAGATCAACCTTGCCCTACAGGGCGGCGGCGCGCATGGGGCCTATACCTGGGGCGTGCTTGACCGGCTGCTGGAAGAGCCAGAGCTTGAGATCAGCGGTATTTCCGGCACATCGGCTGGCGCGCTGAACGGCGCTGCGTTGAAGGCGGGGCTGATCAAGGGCGGGCATCAAGCCGCGCGCGACAATCTGGATTGGCTGTGGGACAAGGTCGCCGGTGTCGGGAATCTGCATCTGAACGGCTGGATGGCCCCCTTTGGCGTCGGTGCGCTTAGTCAGGCGATGGCCTATAGCTGGCCGGTCATGCTCAGCACGGCGATGACGCAGATCGTGTCGCCCTATGTCTACGGCCCGCTCTATCGCAACCCGCTGCGCGATATTGTCGAGACGTTTGATTACGAACATATCTGCCAAGCGGCGGGACCGCGGCTGTTTGTCGGCGCGACCAAAGTGCGCGACGGCAAGATCCGCGTCTTCGAGAAAGAAGAGATCACGCCGGACGCGATCCTCGCCTCTGCCTGTCTGCCGACGCTGTTTCAGGCGATCGAGATGGAGGATCCGAAATCGGGCCGGCGCGAGGCGTTCTGGGACGGGGGCTATACCGGCAATCCGGCGCTTTTCCCGCTATATTCCTCGGACCTGCCGGGGGATATCGTCATCATCAATATCAACCCGCTTGAACGGGACGAACTGCCCACCACGCCGCAGATGATCCACAACCGGGTGAATGAAATAAGCTTTAATTCCAGCCTGTTACGCGAACTTCGTGCGATCCACTTTGTGCAGAACCTGCTGGATCAGGGACGTGTCGAGGAAGGTCAGATGCAGCGGTTGCGGATTCATATGATCGCTGACGATGATCTGATGTCGCAGCTGTCTACGGCTACCAAAAGCGTGCCGAACGGGGCGGTGATCACCGCGCTTAAATCCGCTGGCCGCACCTCGGCCGAGCGGTTTCTGCAAACGGATATCGACAGTATAGGCAAACGCAGTTCAGTCGATCTGCGCAAGATGTTCAGCTAGGGGAAATGCGGTCGGGCCGCGGGGTCGCGGATGGGTCCACAGGCACCGGTTTCTTTGGCGGATAGACCAGACCGGCAGAGATCACCAGCTTGGCTGCGTCCTCGACCGACATGTCGAGCTCGGTCACATCCTTTTGCGGCACGAACAACAAAAAGCCCGAGGTGGGGTTGGGCGTGGTCGGCACAAACACCCCCACAAGGTTCGATCCTTCACCCCCTGCGGCGGCGACCTCTCCCTTTGCGGGGATAGAGATAAAACCAAGCGCCCACATACCCTTACGCGGGTATTCTATCATGCAGGCGGTTTCAAAGCTGCGCTCTGACTGGGCGAAAATCGTCTCCGAGATCTGCTTGATGCCGGAATAGATGGTCCGCACCACAGGTGTACGCTCTACCAGACTTTCGGCGAAACGGATGAACGACCGGCCGATAATGCCCTTGGCCAGCCAACCGACGATGACCGTGAACAGCAAGAAGATGATCACACCGATGCCGCGCACGTTGATCTGGGCAGACGGGTCCAACCCGAAATACGTCTGGATCAGCCGGTCGGGGTGATAGGCCAGCGGCACCATCGGCAGCACGATCCCGTCGATCCAGCCGATCACGGTCCAGATCAGCCAGATCGTGAGGCCGACCGGCGCAATCACCACCAGCCCCGTCAGGAACGAAGCCCTGATCCGCGCGAACAAAGTCCGGCGCGGTGCGGGAGGAAGGGGTGGCGTAAACGGTGTGTTCATGAATGAAGGTTATCCCACTGCAGCAATGCGTTAGAGCTAGGGCGTTTCACGCGTTGCTACAATGGAGGACGCATAATAATTAAGCTTTATGCGTCTTTTGACATAAGTGCAGCCGCAATTTTGGACGCAAAACGGGCGTTGTTGCGCACCAATGCGATGTTCGCGGTCAGCGACCGGCCTTCGGTCAGTTCGAAGATGCGCTGCAACAGATAGGGGGTCACGGCCTTACCGCTGATGCCATGGGTATTGGCATCGGCTTGGGCGGCCTTGATGATGGGAGCCAGATCAGCGGCGGCGATTTCATCCTCTTTCGGGATCGGGTTGGCGACCAGCTGCCCCCCGGGCAGACCCATGAGGCCGCGCATTTTATGGGCGGCGGCGATATCAGTCGCGTTATCCATGCGCAGGGGCGATTTCAGCGGGGAGGTGCTGCTCCAGAAGGCGGGGAAGCTGTCTTGACCGACGGTGATCACCGGCACGCCTTGCGTTTCCAGCACCTCCAGCGTTTTGGCCACATCCAGAATGGCCTTGGCCCCTGCGGCGACAACGGTCACCGGCGTTTGGGCAAGCTCCATCAGGTCGGCAGAGATATCAAAGCTGTCTTCTGCGCCCTTATGCACGCCGCCGATACCGCCGGTGGCGAAAACCGCGATCTCGGCCAGATGAGCGGCGATCATCGTCGCGGCAACCGTTGTGGCGCCGGTGCCCCCCGTGGCGATGCAGGCCGCCATATCGGCGCGCGACAGTTTCGCGACATTCTTGGCCTGCGCCAGTGCCGTCAGCTCGTCATCCTCCAGCCCGATGTGCAACCGTCCGTCGATCACAGCGATGGTGGCGGGGATCGCACTGGCCTCACGCACATCCGCCTCGACCTGACGCGCGACCTCTAGGTTTTGCGGATAGGGCATCCCGTGGGTGATGATCGTGCTTTCCAGCGCAACAACGGGGGTGCCATTCGCATGGGCTTTGGCGACTTCGGCAGAGCGGTGCAGGGGAATCATATTTTGGTCTCTCCAGAAACATATTGGGCAGCGGCACTAAGCGCTTGGGTCAGGGCCGCGTCTGGTGCCGCCCCTTTGATTTCAGCCGCGATATGGGCAGCCATGAACGTGTCACCGGCACCGGTGACGCGGGTGACAGAGACGGGCGGCGGGTTCTGGGTGATCAGACCACTTGGCGCACCCACCGTCGCGGGATTGCCGCCATCGGTCACCACCGCGCGAACGGCACCGCGGGACAGCAGCGCCGTGGCCGCATCGCGCGAATTGTCGAATGTCGCCTGACACAGCAGACCCGCTTCTTCGAGGTTGACGTAAAGCGTGCCGCGTTCCGCCTGCAAAAACGGTGTGAGCCGTTGCGCCTTGCCCGGCGACGCAGGGGCGACGCGCAGATCGGCATGCTCAAGCAGCGGGCTACGCGCCATTTGCGACAGCAGGTCCAGCGTCAGATTGCCATCCAGCGCCACGGCCCCGCGGTAGGGAGTGGGCAGCGATCCGTCTTCGAACGGGCGCAAGATTTTATCGCCCGCAGCCTCAAGCGAATGGGCATCGGCAATGGCGGCGATCAGGCCGTTGGTGCCCTCGACCGCCATATAGCGGTCCGTGGGCAGATCATCCGAGCGGTACACATGATCCGTATGCAGCCCGCGCAGCTTGCACGCGGCGATCAGCTCGTCCCCTTCGGGGTCGCGGCCGACGGCGCTGATGAGGGCGGGGGACAGCCCAAAGCGGGCCAGCGCCATCGCGATATTCAGCGCAACGCCACCGGGCAGACGCGAGATGCGACCGGGCATATCAGAGCCCTGCCGCATGACCGTATCGCCACGGCCGATAATGTCCCAAAGCACGGAACCGATGCAGAGAATGTCAGGTGTATGTGTCATGCCGCCGGTATGGCCCAACCGATATGGCGGGCGCAAGGCGCGGCGGCGCGAAAAGGCCTATTCCGGCACGGCAAATGTCAGCGATGCCCAAAGGCTCTCCCATTGGGGGCTGGTGGGGGTGGTTTCCACGTCCGGGGCAGGGCGCAGCACCACGGCATCCACCAGATAGGTCATCCCCGCGGTAACCGGAAATTGGACGTGCCCCGCGTCATCCGTCCGGTATTTGGTCACGGTGACGTTCTTGTCAGCGTCACGTTCATAGACTTCAACCTGCACATCGCGGCGCGGCTCTTGCTGGTAGGTCAGCGCGACCTCCATCTGCTGATCGGCCGCAAGCGTGTAGGGGTTGGTGAGCGCGACAAGTTCGGTTTCAAGCCCCAAGGCCTTGTCTTCACCTTGTCCGTCGCCGACCGCGATCAGCGCCTTGGAATAGCGGCTATAGCGTTCGCGGACCTTGTCTTGGGGGTAGCCCTTCGAGCGGTGCTCGGCCAATGCCTGCATGAAATCCTTATGCACGGTAAATCCGACGAATGTTTGCCAGTCTTTATAGGTCAGCATTGTCGCCTTGGACTGATGCGCGACGATTGCCAGCCCTTCCTGATCCGGCGCGGTCATCTTCAGCGCCGGGATATCGCCCATGCGCGCTGAGACCGGTGTGGTTTCCCCGTCAAAAGTCAGGTCAAACCGTTCGGTGCTGTTCGGGAAATAGGCGAGGCGTGTGCCTTCAAACAACTCACCGTTGCGGATGTCGGTTGTTATTTCGGTGCCGGTCTGTACTTGATACGCGGGCGCGTCCAACCAGAATTCATGCGCAGTTACAGCCGAAGTTGGTAATAAGAATGATAGTACGAGTACGAAACGGGACAGAAACATGATAACAACCTTTTATAAACTGATACTCAAGCTGGCCTATGCGCTGGTTTTGTCAAGTGGGATGGCAGGGCTCGCGCAGGCGCATGAAGTCGTGCCGACCATCGCCGACGTGCAAAGCAGCGACGGTCAGGTCACGCTTGATCTGCGCGTGAACCTAGAGGCGCTGATGTCCGGCATTGATCTGGACGCGGTGGCCGATACGAATGATGCCGAAAATGCCAGCGATTACGACAGCTTGCGTGCCTTGCCCGCCGATGAGGTCGCGGCCCGTGCGCCGGAATTGCTGGCCCAGTGGAACGCGCTACCGCTGCTGCGCGCCGATGGGGAGCCCGTGGCGCTGGAGGCAGTGGCGCTGACGCTTCCCGAAGATGTGAACCCAGAGCTGCCCCGCATCGCCGAATGGTCGCTGCAAGGCACGGTGCCGCAAGACACGCGCGGGCTGGTGGTGTCATGGCCCGATGGGTCGGGCGCGCTGGTCCTGCGCCAACAAGGGGTCGAAAACCCCTATACCGGTTATCTGGACGGTGGCGCGGAAAGCCCCGAAATTTTGCTTGCGGGCGGCGGACAGCAATCCGCGTGGGAGGCGTTTGCCAGCTATATTCCCGTCGGGTTTGACCACATCCTGCCCAAGGGGCTGGATCATATCCTGTTCGTGCTGGGCCTATTTTTCCTGTCGACACATCTGCGCCCGCTGATCTGGCAGGTTACCGCGTTTACGGCAGCGCATACGGTGACATTGGCGCTTGGCGCGCTTGGCTGGGTGTCTGTCCCCGGTAGCATTGTCGAGCCGTTGATCGCCGCCTCTATCGTCTATGTCGCGGTCGAGAATATCTTTCTTGCAGGGCTCAGCCCGTGGAGACCGCTGGTGATCTTTGGCTTTGGTCTGTTGCACGGGCTTGGTTTTGCCTCGGTGCTGGGGGAATTCGGCTTGCCGCAAGACCAGTTCATCCCGGCGCTCATCGGGTTCAACATCGGGGTAGAGATCGGGCAGCTCACCGTGATTGCCGTCATGTTCCTCTGTGTCTGGCAAGCGCTGCGGGTGATGCGCGGGCAGGGTGACCCGCGTGCGGCCAAGGGGCTTTACGTGGCGCTGACGGTGATTGCGCTGGCCCTGTGCATCGTGCCGATGCCCGCCGTGGCCGCGCTGCTGGAGGCACCGGTGCCGGTGTTCCTGATCCCGCTGGCGCTGGTCTTTACCGGGTGTTTCCTGTCGGTGCAGTTCCGTCAGGTCGCGGCACCCTACCGTCGCTTTGTCGCCATTCCGGCGTCGGTCGCGATTGCGGTCATCGGGGCCTATTGGTTCGTAGAGCGGGTGTTCCTGTAACACCCGCCCTGCGCGGTTACTTCATCGCGGCAATCAGATCAGCGAGCGCCTGCTGGGGTGTTTCGCTGGTCCAGATTTCATCCCCGATGCCGAAAAAGTCGGTAACGGGGGTGAGCGCGCGGATCAGATCGGTGTTGAGCCCGCCTTCGGCGACGACCGGCACTTCGATCACTTCGGACCACCACTGGAACAGGTCTTGTTCGGCGTGGGTGCCATCGTCCAGCAGGGACGCGTTCACCGGACCAAAGCTGATGTAATCCGCACCCGCTTCGCCTGCGGCCATGCCGTCGTGACGCGAGCCGTTGCAAAAGCTGCCGACAATGGCGTCATCGCCCAAGGTCTTGCGCGCATGACGCACGGAGCGTGCCGCATCCGACAGATGCACGCCATCAAGCCCCAAACGTTCCGCCAGCAAAGTGTGATCCGCAATCACCAGCGCAATGTCACGCGCGTCGGTGACGCCCCGCAGCGCATCCGCCGCGCGCATCACGCGATCTTCGTCACGGGTGCTAAGCGCCAGACGCACGCAGGCCACATCATGCGCATCCAGCACACGCGCCAGCTGGTCGGGAAAGCTGGAGAGTTCAAGCTCGGGCGGGGTAATCAGGTAAAGCTGCGGCTGTTCGGGCGTATCCATGGCTTGCTGTCCTTTGCGTTATTGCGCGTCAATTAGCGGATCACGCGGGGAAAGAAAAACTTTTATGCCTTCGGCGAGGATTTTTTCCCATTTGGAAGGCGGATGGAGCGCCCCGTCGTTCTTGCGAGGTGCGCGCCGCGCGCGTATGAGGTGCCCATGAATGATACAGTAGAACACCCGCAGATCCCGGCCTTTGTGCTTGTGCGCCCGCAGATGGGCGAAAATATCGGTGCCGCCGCTCGGGCCATGTGGAACTTTGGCCTTGATCGCATGCGCATTGTCGCGCCGCGTGACGGCTGGCCGAACCCGTCGGCCGTTGCCATGGCATCTGGTGCGGGGCGGTTGCTGGATGAGGCGGTGATCTATGATGATCTGGCCGGTGCTGTGGGCGATGCTGCCTTTGTTTTTGCCACCACGGCGCGCGATCGTGATCTGACCAAGCCAGTTTATAGTCCTGAAGCGGCTATGGCCAAAGCCGCGCAGATGATCCGCGAGGGCCGCCGTGTCTCGGTGCTGTTCGGGCCGGAACGGGCAGGGCTTGAGAATGATGATATCAGCCGCGCGAATGCGATTGTCTCGGTCCCGGTGAACCCTGCCTTTGCCTCGCTTAACCTTGCGCAATGTGTGTTGCTGATGGGCTATGAGTGGATGCGCGCGCAGGGCGACGTCGTGGCCGAACAAGTCGAGATGGCGGGCACCGACTGGGCCGACAACAGCGAGATCGAACATCTCGCACGGCATTTCGAGGACCGTCTGGACACCGCCGGCTTTTTCTATCCCGAGCACAAGGCCGCCAGCATGAAGATCAACCTGCGCAACATGTGGTCGCGCCTGCCGCTGACCCGTGCCGATGTGCAGACCTTGCACGGCACCCTGCGACAGATGGTACGTTGGAAAGAGCGCGGCTAGACCTTTGTGCGCTTGTGTCCTACTTCTGCACAAACCCTAGCAGACGAGAGGCACCATGGCCGAAAAACGAAAGCTGTTCGAGGACGTAGGCGAGGCACAGGCCACGCACCCCGTGGCACAGGCTGGCGGCATTGACCGCGGGCGGGGTGGGGCACGCCGTGGCATCCGTATCTGGCTGTTCATCCTATTTGCATTGGTCTTTGTGATGATCGCCGTGGGCGGTCTGACCCGATTGACCGACAGTGGCCTGAGCATCACCGAATGGAAGCCCTTTACCGGAGCCATGCCGCCGATGAACGAGGCGGACTGGCAATCGGAATTCGCCAAATACCAAGAGATTGACGAGTTTCAGGTCCAGAACTCCTGGATGGAACTGTCTGATTTCAAAGCAATCTACTGGTGGGAATGGGGCCATCGGCAATTGGGCCGGGTGATCGGCCTGGTCTGGGCTGTCGGGTTCTTGTGGTTTCTCTTGCGTCGCCAGATCCCCGTTGGTTGGTCCGGGCGTTTGCTTGTGTTGGGCGGTCTTGGCGGTCTGCAGGGTGCGATCGGCTGGTGGATGGTGTCGTCGGGCGTCACCACCGGAGAGGCGGTTCTGGATGTCGCCAGCTACCGTTTGGCCACGCATCTGGGGCTTGCCTTCGTCATCCTCGGGTTCATCACTTGGTATGCGTTGCTCTTGGGCCGGAGCGAGCGTGACCTGATGCAGGCGCGACGCGCCAAGGAGGCGAAGCTTTTCGGCATGTCCACGGGCCTGTTGCACTTTGCCTTCCTGCAGATCCTGTTGGGCGCGCTGGTCGCGGGGATCGATGCGGGCCGGTTCTTTGTCGATTGGCCGCTGATGCAGGGGCAGTTCTTTCCGCCTGACGCCTTCAGCATCACGCCGGTCTGGCGCAACTTCTTTGAAAACCCCGGGCTGGTGCAGTTCATGCACCGCATGGCGGGCTATCTGCTGTTTGCCTTTGCTATCGTGGTCTGGCTGCGGGGCCGTAAATCGGCGCATCCCAATACGCGCAAAGCGTTCAACCTGATGATGATCGCGATGCTGGGGCAGATTGCCTTGGGCATTGTGACCGTGATCAACGCCGCACCGGTACATATCGCGATCTTCCATCAGGTGCTTGCCGTGGTGCTGTGGGTGCTGATCCTGCGCGCCCGCTTCCTGAGCGCTTATCCCATTCCGACATCTGTACGAGGTAAATCCTGATGAGTGCTTTTGATGAGCTGATGGCGTTCCAGCGCGAAACCGAGGCGCTGGCACAGGTCGCAGGCCGGTTGGGTTGGGATCAGGAGACCGTCATGCCACGCGGGGCCGCCCCGCAGCGTGGTGAGGAGATGGCGGCAATGGAAGGCGTGCTTCATGCGCGCCGTGTTGATCCGCGCATTCCCGAATGGCTGGACAGGATCGACGAATCGGCGCTGAACCCCGTCGGACAAGCGCAGCTGCGTGACATCCGTCGCAGTCACGCGCGCAGCTCTAAAGTGCCCGCCGCCCTTGCCGCGCGCATCGCTCGGGTCACCTCGGAGGCGCAGGGCATCTGGGCCGAGGCGCGCGCCGCCGATGATGTCGCGGCCTTTGCCCCGACCCTGGCCGAGGTGATCGCGTTGAAGCGCGAAGAAGGGCAGGCGCTGGCTGCTGGCGGCGATGTCTATGACGCGATGCTGGATGATTATGAACCCGGTGCGCGTGCTGCCGAGCTGGAGGCGATGTTCGGCGCATTGCGCCCCGAGCTGACGCGCCTGCGTGAAGCCGTGCGCGCCGCCGAAGCACCGCCGGTGCTAGAGGGCCGTTTTGACGCGGAGACCCAGATGAAGCTGACACGCCAGCTCGCCACCACCTTCGGCTATGATATGTCCATGGGGCGTGTCGACAAGGCCGTGCATCCGTTCTCAAGCGGGTCCGGGCTTGATGTGCGGATCACCACACGCACCAACGAGCTGGACCCGTTCAACTGTTTCTATTCCACCATCCACGAGGTCGGGCATGCCTGCTACGAGCAGGGCATCGACAAGGACTACCTTTTGACGCCGCTTGGGGCGGGGGTGTCTATGGGGGTCCACGAAAGTCAAAGCCGGATCTATGAAAACCAGCTTGGGCGCAGCCGTGCCTTTACCGGCTGGTTGTATGGTCAGATGCGCGATGCCTTCGGTGATTTTGGCGTGGTGGATGAAGAAACCTTCTACCGCATCGTGAACCGTGTCTCTGACGGCTATATCCGGACCGAGGCCGACGAGCTGCAATACAATCTCCACGTGCTCCTGCGGTTTGATCTGGAGCGCGCTCTGATGGCCGGTGATCTGCAGGTCGGTGATCTGGAAGCCGCGTGGAACGACAGGTTCGAGGCCGATTTCGGCTATGCGGTTGACCGGCCCTCGAATGGCGTGCTGCAAGATGTACATTGGTCGGTCGGGTTGTTCGGCTATTTCCCGACATATTCCTTGGGCAATGTCTATGCCGGGTGCCTGAATACGGCGCTGCGCCGCGATGTACCGGAACTGGATGCGCAATTGGCGCAGGGCGATACCTCTGAGGCGACGGGCTGGCTGCGCGAGAATGTCCAACGCCACGGCGGGCTTTACGCCCCGCGGGATTTGATCACGCGCGCCACCGGGGAGCAGCCGAGCGAGGCCCCCTTGCTTTCCTATTTGACGGAGAAATTCAGCACTCTATATGCATTATAGTCTGGCCGAGCCCGAAAACGGTCGATTGAATTGCATTTACTTGATCTGATGACCCTAGCGTCAATATCAAGTTTGCTATTGCGCCTGAAATATGCGATATGAGGATCAAGATTTTTGACCTTCGCAAACTGGAGAAATTATATGACACGCTTCACAGCATTTGCCGCCGCGCTTTTGATGACTGCCGGCGCAGCTTCCGCCCAAGTTACAACCCAAGCCGCTGTTGGTGGTGATTCCGGCGTTGCCGGCTACCCAACCACAGTTGTTGGCGAAAACGGCGTTACCTACGCTTGCCAAGCACCTACCGAAATCGATGGCATCATTGCACGTCGTTGCATCGATCCAAGCGCCGCTGGTGGCGTTGGCTTTGAGGGCCTGAGCCCTGCCGCAGCCGGTGGTATCGCAGCGGTTATCGTTGCAGTTGCAGTTATCGCAAGCAACGATGACGACGCAAACGGCACAAACGGTTCCAACGGTACGTAAGCAATACAGATCTGACGATCTGAGAGTTTCGAAAACGCCCCCTCGGGGGCGTTTTTTTATGGGTTTGCAATCCGTAGCGCGCAAAGGAAAAAAGCCGCCCACTCAGGAAGAGGGGCGGCTTTGAGCATTCTGGTGGGCGACTTACGCTTCAGGCGTTGCGATCTCGTCGTCGCCGGTTTCATCACCTTGGTCTGCAATCCAGGCAACGCTTACCACAACTTCGCCGCGGCCGGTGTCAAAGACTTTGACGCCACCGGCACTGCGCGACCGGAAGGAAATACCCTCTACCGGGACGCGAATCGATTGCCCTTTAGAGGTCGCGAGCATGATCTGATCATCCATCTCGACAGGGAAGGAGGCGACGATATCGCCACCGCGCATCGCTTTGTCCATCGCGGTCACGCCTAGGCCACCACGCCCGCGCACGGGATAGTCGTGGCTGGAGGACAGTTTGCCCGCGCCTTTTTCGGTGATTGTCAGCAGCAGGTTCTCGGCCGCGGACATTTCGGCGTAGCGCTCTTGCGAGAAATTCGGATCGGCGGGGGCTTCGTCTTCGTCGCCTTCCGCATCATCGGCCAGACCGGCCATCGCGCGGCGCATCTTGAGGTAGGCCGTCCGCTCTTCCGAGCTGGCGTCGAAGTGACGGATGATCGACATGGAGACGACCTTGTCATCGCCGTTCAGCTTGATCCCACGCACCCCGACAGAGGCGCGGCTGTTGAAGACGCGCACATCCGTCGCAGGGAAGCGGATCGCGCGGCCCGAATTGGTCACCAGCATGACGTCATCATCATTCGACGCGATGCGTGCGTTGATCAGCGTGGTGTCGGCGTGGTCGTCCTCGAACTTCATGGCGATCTTGCCGTTGCGCATGACGTTTGTGAAATCCGACAGCTTGTTCCGGCGCACGGTGCCGGCGGATGTCGCAAAGACCACCTGCAGATCGTCCCATTCTTTTTCGTCACGGTCCACGGGCATAATCGCCGCAATGGAAACGCCGGTCGGGATAGGCAGGATATTAACGATTGCCTTGCCCTTTGACGTGCGCCCGCCTTGAGGCAAGCGCCAGGTCTTGAGCTTGTAGACCATGCCATCGGTCGTAAAGAACAGAAGTTGCGTGTGGGTATTGGCAACGAAGAGGGTGGTGACGACATCCTCTTCCTTCGTTTGCATGCCCGAAACACCTTTGCCGCCGCGGCGTTGGCTGCGGAAATCGACCAGTGGGGTGCGTTTGATATAGCCACCGGAGGTTACGGTCACGACCATATCCTCGCGCGCGATCAGGTCTTCGTCGTCCATGTCGCCGGACCAGTCGACAATCTCTGTGCGGCGCGGCACGGCAAACTGGTCTTTCACTTCGGCCAGCTCGTCCGAGATGATGCCCATGATCCGTTCGCGGCTGCCCAGAATTTCAAGGTATTCCTTGATCTTCTTGGCCAGTTCTTCCAGCTCGTCGGTGACCTCTTTCACCCCGATCTGCGTCAGACGCTGCAAACGCAGTTCCAGAATGGCGCGGGCCTGTGCTTCGGACAGGTTATAGGTGCCGTCGTCATTGGCGGTATGTGTCGGATCGTCGATCAATGCGATATATTGCAGGATCTGTTCCGCGGGCCAACGGCGGGTCATCAGCTTTTCACGCGCTTCCGCGGCATCGGCGGAGGACCGGATCGTCGCGACGACCTCGTCGATATTGGTAACAGCCACGGCCAGACCACACAGGATGTGGCTGCGTTCACGCGCCTTGCGCAGCAGATAGGCGGTGCGGCGGGCGACGACATCTTCGCGGAAATCGATGAAGGATGTCAGGAACTTGCGCAGCGTCAGCTGTTCGGGCCGGCCGCCGTTGAGCGCCAGCATGTTACAGCCGAAATAGGTCTGCATCGGGGTGAAACGGTAAAGCTGGTTCATCACCACTTCGGCCGTCGCGTCGCGCTTCAGCTCGATCACAACCCGCACGCCGTTGCGGTCAGATTCATCCTGAACATGGGCGATGCCGTCGATCTTCTTCTCGCGCACCTGCTCGGCAATCTTTTCGATCATGGTGGATTTGTTCACCTGATAGCAAATCTCGTCGATGACGATGGCGAAACGGTCTTTACGAATCTCTTCGACACGGGTCTTGGCCCGCATGATCACACTGCCGCGCCCCTCAAGATAGGCTTTGCGCGCGCCCGATCGGCCCAGCATGATCCCGCCGGTGGGGAAGTCGGGGCCGGGGATATATTCGATCAGCTCTTCCGAGGTCAGATCGGGGTTCTCGATCAGGGCCTGACAGGCGTCGATCACTTCACCCAAGTTATGCGGCGGGATGTTCGTCGCCATACCAACGGCGATACCGCCCGCGCCATTGACCAGCATGTTCGGGAAACGTGCAGGCAAAACAGTAGGTTCGCGTTCTTTGCCATCGTAGTTGTCGATGAAATCAACGGTTTCCTTGTCCAGATCGCCGGTCATGAAGGACGCGACCTTATCAAGGCGGGATTCCGTATAACGCATCGCCGCAGCGCTATCGCCGTCCATCGATCCAAAGTTACCCTGCCCGTCAATCAGCGGCAGCGACATAGAGAAGTCCTGCGCCATGCGGACCAGAGCGTCATAGATCGCGCTGTCCCCATGCGGGTGATAGGAACCCATCACGTCGCCCACGGACTTCGCCGACTTGCGGTAGGCTTTTTCGTGGGTGATGCCTTTTTCATACATCGAATAGATGATGCGGCGGTGAACCGGTTTCAGCCCGTCTCGCAGGTCGGGAATGGCGCGCGAAACGATGACCGACATGGCGTAATCCAAATAGGATGTCCGCATCTCGTGTTCGATATTGACCGACGGGCCATCATACACGGGGCGCGTAGCCGGGATTTCGTCATCGTTTTCAGGGGTTTCTGGCGTGTCGTTCACGTAATCTGCCTAGCTCTTGCTGGTTCTATATCTTGCGGTTTTGTATAGCAGACGGGGCATATCGGGTGCAATGCCTGCGGCCTTGGCAGGCGGGGATTCACTTGCTCATCAGGCTAAGTTGTTGAAATGTAATGATACTAAATCCGGCGTGATTTTTGTGGCGTAACGTCAATGTCAATTGGTGGTTCAAGCCCGCGCGTTTGGGGTAGGCTAAAGCAAAACGAGGGGGAGGCATCTACGTGCAACAGATATTGGTCAATCAAAACGCAATCACCGAAACCCGCATGCTCGAGGCGGAGGGAGAGCCGCTGGCACCGGGGCAGGCACGTCTTGCGATCGAAAGCTTCGCGGTGACATCGAACAATGTGACCTATGCGGCGGCGGGTTTCGATATCGGCTATTGGCAGTTTTTCCCGACGTCCGAAAACGGATGGGGCATCGTGCCCGTGTGGGGGACTGCAAAAGTCGTCGAAAGCCGCACAGATGTGCTTGAGGTCGGCACGCGGTTGTATGGATTTTATCCAATGGCCTCCGAGCTGGTGATCACGCCTGAAAAAGGCGCGGCCGGTCTGGTGGATGCGGCGGCACATCGCGCGAAACTGCCCTTGATCTATAATCAGTACACGCCCGTCAAAACCGCCCCCGCATCAGAGGATCACCTGCGCGCCTTGCTGCAACCGCTGCTGGCGACGTCGTATCTGATCTACGACTGGCTGCTGGATAACGAATTCTTCGGTGCCAAGCAGATTATTGTGGGCAGCGCATCGTCCAAAACCGGATTGGGTCTGTGCGGCTACCTTGCCGAGGCAGAGGCGCGCGGGTACAAGATCGTGGGCCTCACGTCTTCTGGCAATCGCGCGTTTGTCGAAGGATTGGGGCATTGCGATACGGTGCTGACCTACGACCAGATCGACGCGCTGGCCCATGTCCCATCCGTCTATGTCGATATGTCCGGCAATAGTACGGTCAAAGCCAAACTGCACAGCACGTTGAAAAATCAGCTGAAACATTCCTCGGCTGTCGGGCTGAGCCATTGGGATCAGTTCACCCCGACAGCCCCGTTGGATGGTCCTAAACCGCAATTCTTCTTTGCGCCCTCACAGGTCGCCAAGCGGCGCGAGGAATGGGGCCCCGGCAAGATCGAGGCGCAGATCACCGCCGCGTGGAAACGCATCGCGGCCAGCGCATCCGATTGGATGGAGGTGCAGGTGCATGACGGCGTGGCCGATGCGGAAGAGGTCTATGCCACCCTCGCACGGGGGGAGGCCGACCCCAAGGTCGGCGCGATCATCCGCCCCTAATGCTGTGCGGGCGCGGGGTCAGGCCGAACAGCTTGCCCCGCCCAAGACGCAGAATTTGGCGCAATGAGGGTGGTTCAGGGCAACGTCTTTCTCCGCTTCTTCCAGCGAATGGCCCAGCTCGAACTCTTCGGTGTAGGGCAGCAGGGTGCAGGCCAGCACGGCAGGGGTCGCCGCACCTTTGCGCTTTACCACCATACGCGAGCTTGAACACATCACCGCGTCGGGGGATTTATCCAGAATTCCCCAGCAGGCGGTGGTGATTTCGGGCACTTCGACGGTTTCATCCATCTCAGGAAATAGCACTGTCATCCCAGGGTCTTGCGGGTCGATGTCAAAGTTATGTTCCGCGTAAAATGCTCCGTATCCGGCGCGGCTGTCTTCGTCCGTCGCGCCAAAGACCGACCGCCCTGCAACGGCCATGCGGATGTTATTGTCGCGCAGCCATTTCATGCCGGTCACTGTCTTTTCCAGCGCGCCCGCGCCGCGCTCTGCGTCATGCAGATCGGTGCGGTAGTGATCCACGGAAATGCGCAATGTCAGCTTGCCGGGATAGGCTTCGTTCAGGCGTACTAGCCCCGCTTGCACCGATTTACGCATCATCGGGCGCATGGCGTTGGTCAAGATCAGCACGTCATATCCGGCGGCCAGCGAGGCTTCGGTGATCTCGATCATTTGCGGGTTCATGAACGGCTCGCCGCCCGTAAAGGCAATCTCTGTCACCGGCCAGTTGCGCTGCGTGATTTGCCCCAGATAATCGCGCACCTCGTCGGCGGTGATATAGACCAGCGCATCATTCGTGGGACTGGACGCGATATAGCAGTTCACGCATTCAATGTTGCATAAGGTGCCGGTGTTGAACCACAGCGTCTGCGGGTTTGTCAGGCTGACAGTCGCGCGGGGTTCACCCTTGGCCGTCAGGACAGGGTCCTGAAATTTACCGATATTTGCGTCGACAACGTCTTTCATAGGAAACCGGGCCTCACCTGTATAAATTACTTTTCTTTGTCTATGCGAATGGTATGCGCAATAAAACCCCGTGTCATTTGGTGCACAGACTTGTGAAAAACGGAAATCTCAGTATGTTTGCGCTAACATCACATCTCGGCACCCAAACGTCGTAGCCTCGCGACAAGGAGCATCCACATGGTATCACGCGTCATTCCGGTCGATCCTTTTGATCTGGTGATTTTCGGCGGCACAGGCGATCTGGCGCGCCGCAAGATCCTGCCGGGCTTGTTCCGGCGCTTTTGTGCAGGGCAGATGCCCGAGAACGCCCGTGTCATTGGTGCCGCGCGCACAGAAATGGACCGGGCGGGCTACCAGCAGATGATCCGCGAGGCGATTGCCGAATTCAACGGCGACTTCGAGCACGAGAAGGCGCAGCTGGACGGGTTCATCGACCGGCTCGAATATGTCGCGATTGACGCCAAAGGTGAAGACGGCTGGGCCGAGCTGCAAAAGCTCATGGCCGGGACCGAACGGGTAGAGGCCTATTATTTCTCTGTCTCGCCCGCGTTGTTCGGTGCTCTGGCGGAACGTCTGCAACAATGGGGCATGGCGGACGCGCAAAGCCGGATCGTCGTCGAAAAGCCCTTTGGCCGCGACCTGAAAACCGCGCAGGCGCTCAACGCCACGCTCGCCAAGTATTTCGACGAAAGCCAGATCTACCGGATCGACCACTATTTAGGCAAAGAGACAGTGCAAAACCTGATGGCTGTGCGGTTTGGCAACATGCTGTTCGAGCCGCTGTGGAACAGCCAATATGTCGATCACATCCAGATCACCGTGGCCGAAACCGTCGGCGTTGGGGGCAGGGGCGAATATTACGACAAATCGGGTGCCATGCGCGATATGGTGCAAAACCACCTGATGCAGCTTTTGTGCCTGATCGCGATGGAGCCGCCCGCGCGGTTTGACCCCGACGCGGTACGCGATGAAAAGCTCAAGGTGATCCGCGCGCTGGACCCTGTGCTGCCGCATCACATCGCCCGCGGTCAATATCAGGCGGAACCGTGCAACGAGGCCGAACAACCCGGTTACCGTACCGCTGTGGGGGATCCACGCTCGCGCACCGAAAGCTTCGTCGCGCTGAAAACCCACATCAGTAATTGGCGGTGGGCTGGTACGCCTTTTTATCTACGCACCGGCAAACGTATGGCGGCGCGGTCCTCCGAGATCACGGTCGTCTTCAAGGAAACACCCCATTCGATTTTTGCCGAAGACGCAGGCCGCCACCGCAATGTTCTGTCGATCCGTTTGCAGCCGAACGAAGGCATCACCCTTGGCGTGACCATCAAGGAACCGGGCCCGGGCGGCATGCGTTTGGTGGACGTGCCCTTGGATATGACCTTCGCCGACGCTTTGGGGCCTGAAGGCGCTGAACAGGTAGACGCCTATGAACGTCTGATCATGGACGTGATCCGTGGCAACCAGACCCTGTTCATGCGCGGCGACGAGGTAGAGGCCGCTTGGGCCTGGACCGACCCGATCATCCAGGGCTGGGAAGCGCGCAATGACGTGCCCAAACCCTACGACAGCGGGTCCGACGGCCCGACAGATGCCAACGAACTGATGCGCCGTGACCAGCGCCAATGGCGGGAGTATTCTGCATGAGGTTGATCGAATATGCCGACCGCGAAGTCCTTGCGATGGACCTCGCCAATCTGATCGCGGGGGAGCTGAAGAACGCCCTGCTGTCCCATGACACGGTCAGCTTTGCCGTGCCGGGCGGAACAACCCCGGGGCCGATCTTTGACAGCCTGAGCGCGGCCAATCTTGATTGGGCGCGGGTGCAGGTCATGCTGGGTGACGAACGCTGGGTCGCCCCCGACCACGAGATGTCGAACGCGCGGCTCTTGCGCAATCGCCTGCTGGTGGGCCGCGCGGCCGAGGCAGCGTTCACCCCGTTCTACATCGACGGGCTGACCTCGGCCGAGGCCGCAGAAACACTGTCCCCCCAGATCGAATCCCGATTGCCGCTGTCGGTGCTGTTGCTGGGCATGGGCGCGGATATGCACACGGCCTCGCTCTTTCCGGGATCCAACGGGCTGGAGGCGGCGATGGCCGCGGACGCCCCGGCGCTCTGTCCGATCGATGTCGACGGGCAGGACATCGGGCGCATCACCCTGTCGCGCAGGGTGCTGGAAGGTGCAATGTCAAAACATCTTGTGATCTTTGGCGATGAAAAACGTGCAGCGGTGGAACAGGCGCAAAGCCTGCCGGCCCTTCAGGCCCCCATCGGCGCAGTATTGAACGAGGCAACAGTACATTGGGCACCATGACGCATTTCGATGATTTGATCCGTATGCAGGCGGCGGTTCAAGACCGCTCTATCCTGTCGTTGTTCGACACAGCCGATCGCGCCCGGACCTTCAGCGCGCAGACCGGCGACATGTTGTTCGATTTCTCCAAAACCAATCTTGACCGCGATACGATGGATGCGCTGCTGGCACTGGTAGACGCCGCCGATGTGCCTGCGCGCCGCGATGCGATGTTCGCAGGCGAAAAGATTAACGAGACCGAAGACCGCGCCGTATTGCACACCGCGCTGCGCAATCTTGATGGGGGCGCGGTGATGGTGGATGGGGCGGATGTGATGCCCGGCGTTCATGATACGCTCGACAGGATGCGCGGTTTCGCGGATCAGATCCGCAGCAGCGACATTACGGATGTGGTGAATATCGGTATCGGCGGGTCCGATCTTGGGCCCGCGATGGCGGTGCAGGCGCTCTCGCCCTATCATGACGGGCCGCGCTGCCACTTCGTGTCGAATGTCGACGGGGCGCATATCTCGGACACGCTCCGCGGGCTTGATGCGAAAACCACACTGGTGATCGTCGCTTCCAAAACCTTCACCACGATCGAGACGATGACCAACGCCCGAACCGCGCGCGCGTGGATGACAGAGAATGGCGGCGATCCGGCAAAGCAGTTTGCCGCCCTGAGCACAGCGCAGGACAAGACCAGCGATTTCGGTATCGATGCGGATCAGGTCTTTGGCTTCGAAGACTGGGTCGGCGGGCGCTATTCCGTCTGGGGGCCCATCGGCCTGTCGCTGATGATCGCCATTGGCCCACGCGCCTTTGATGCGTTCTTGCGCGGGGGGCAGGCGATGGACCGTCACTTCTGCGCTGCCGCCCCGCACGAGAACATGCCCATGCTGCTGGCCTTGGTCGGCATCTGGCACAATCAGATCTGCGGCTATGCCACCCGCGCAGTGCTGCCCTATGACCAGCGGTTGGGGCAACTGCCTGATTACCTCCAGCAGCTTGAAATGGAATCCAACGGCAAGTCGACCCTGATGGATGGCACTGCCGCGCCCTATCACACGGGTCCCGTCGTCTGGGGCGCAGCGGGCACTAATGGCCAGCACGCGTTCTACCAGTTGATCCACCAAGGCACCCGCGTCATTCCTTGCGAATTCCTGATTGCGGCCAATGGGCACGAGCCGGACCTGACGCACCACCACAAGCTGCTGATCGCCAATTGTCTTGCGCAATCCGAAGCTTTGATGCGCGGGCGATCCTTGCAAGAAGCGTCAGAGATGATGGCGGCAAAAGGTCTGAGCGGTGCCGAGCTGGACCGTCAGGCGCGCCATCGCGTCTTCCCCGGCAACCGCCCGTCGACCACGCTCAGCTACCCTCTGCTCGACCCGTTCACCCTGGGGCAGATCATCGCGCTGTATGAACATCGCGTCTTTGTGGAAGGCGTCATTCTGGGCATCAATTCCTACGACCAATGGGGCGTGGAACTGGGCAAAGAGCTCGCCACCTCTTTGCAGCCCATCGTCGAGGGCGCGGCACCTGCCACCGATAAAGACGGCTCGACCGCCGCTCTTGTCGCCTTTATTGCAAAACACGCCGATTAGGATCACGGCTTCATTTTGCCAAATAAACTCCGGGGAGTGTGAGGGGCAGCGCCCCTCATCCCCAACCTCGCGCACAACGCTGCAGCCTACCCCTTCAGCGCGATGTCATAGGTCACCCAGCCTGTGCGGGTCGCCAGCTTGTCGTAGGCCCCACGCCCGCGATAGTTATCCTCTGCCGTGATCCAGCGCAGCGTGCCCCAGCCGTTGTTTTTCGCCACCGTCTCAACCGCTTTGATCAGCACCTGTGCGGCCCCGGACCCGCGGGCCTGCGGGCTGACAAACAGATCATCCAGAAAACAGTTCGTCGCTGCGCGCAGCTGGCTGACAAAGGGGCGGTAATGGGTGAACCCGACAAGCGCGCCGCTGGCATCCTGTGCCACGATGCAATTGCTGCCGTGATCGGGGTCCATCAGCCAGCCAAAGACGGTTTCACGCATCTGCGGCGTCTGATCGACCTTGTAGAAGGCGGCGTAGCCGGCAAAAAGCGCTTCCCAATCGCTGCGATCCGCGGCGTCCATCGGGCGGGTGGTGATTGTCATAACTTATGTTCCTTTCGATGCATGCGCACGCGGCGGTTACCCCTCGGGGCGGGCGTTTTCAGTCTGCTCAAAATATTGTTTCAAGCGGTCGGGCAGGGGATACCGACCGGAGCCGTCCCGTTCCAGAAGTACTAAAATACACTCGAACGTCGCCCGCAGTTCGCGGCCTACCCAAACCTCTTGCGCCAACGCGTAAGAGGTGTTGCGAAAGCTGGTGCAGCGGCAGGTCACGATGTAATTCTCGCGCTCCAGCATCTCTTGCAGATAGCGGATCGACCCTGACCGGATCACCACGCGCGGGCCGGGGCTGTCGATCAGCCCGCCTTCCACCAATGACTGCGTATAGCGGATGCGCAGCCGTTCGAACCATTCAAAATAGACGGTGTTATTGACGTGGTTATTGGTGTCCAGATCAGAGAAGCGGACCTGATCTGCCATGGCCAGCGGTTGCGGTGTCGGCATACCGGCGGCGCGTTGCTGATCGGGGGAAAGGGGCGTGTGATAAATAACTGTCATGAACCCTGCGTAAGCAGCAATGAGGGCGCTTGCAAGACTGGGGTGATTTGTCCATTTTGCACCCAACGACTAATTGGGAGGATGCGCCATGCTTGGCCAAATGATGAATAAACCGCTGCTGATTTCGAGCTTGATCGAACACGCACAACGCTTTCACGGCGAGACAGAGATTGTCTCTGTCAAGAGCACCGGCGGGTTGGAGCAGACCTCTTGGGGTCAAGTCGCGCGCAACGCCCGTGCGCTGGCTTCTGCGCTGACAAATCTGGGGCTGGACCCGCAGGCGCGCTGCGGCACCATCGCCTGGAACAACCGCCGTCACCTCGAAATCTACTTTGGTGCATCGGGCGGCGGCTTCGTCTGCCACACCATCAACCCGCGTCTTTTCCCCGAACAGCTTGTCTATATCCTGAACCACGCCGAAGATAAGGTGCTGTTCATCGACAAGACGTTTGTGCCGCTGATTGCGGGTATTCAGGACAAGCTTGAACATCTAGAGCATGTCGTTCTGATGGAAGGCACCGATGAAGAAGCCGCCGCGCAACTGCCCGGGATCAAGTTCTATGACGACCTGATCGCCAGCGGCGACCCCGAGTTCATCTGGCCGGATCTGGACGAGAACACCGCCTCCAGCCTGTGCTACACCTCGGGCACCACGGGTAACCCCAAGGGCGTTCTTTATTCGCACCGTTCGACCGTGTTGCACAGCTTTGGGATCAACCTGGCCGACAGCATTGCGATCACGGCCAAGGATGTGGTGCTGCCCGTCGTGCCGATGTTCCACGTCAACGCCTGGGGCGCGCCCTATGCCTGCGCTATGGTTGGCGCGGCGATGGTAATGCCCGGTCCCGGTCTAGATGGCCCGTCGCTGGTGAAACTGATCGACACCAACCATGTGTCGCTGGCGCTTGGCGTTCCAACCATCTGGCTGGGTCTGCTGAACGAGGCGGATAAGATCGGCAGCAAGCTCGAAAGTCTGCAGCGTACGGTTGTTGGCGGCTCTGCCTGCCCGCCATCGATGATGACCGCCTTCCGCGAGAAATACGGGGTAGAGACGATCCACGCCTGGGGCATGACCGAGATGTCGCCCGTTGGCAGCATCAACCAACTGCTGGCCAAACACACCAAGCTTCCTGCCGACGCGCAAAACAAGCTGCGCGAAAATCAGGGTCGTCCCGTCTTTGGTGTGGATCTTGAAATCCTTGATGACGACGGTAATCCCGTGGCGCATGACGGCGTGACGCAGGGCGATCTGGTCACCAAGGGCTATTGGATTCTCGACAGCTATTTCCGCAAGACCCGCAGCGAGACGCTGAACAAGGACGGTTGGTTCGACACGGGCGATGTGGCGACAATGGACCCCGACGGCTATGTCACGATCCGCGATCGGTCAAAAGATATCATCAAGTCGGGCGGCGAATGGATCAGCTCGGTCGAGCTTGAAAACATCGCGATCGGTCACCCGCAAATCGCGGATGCGGCCGTCATCGGTGCCCGTCACGAGAAATGGGACGAACGTCCGATCCTGATTGCGGTGAAAGCCGAAGGCCAGGACCCGAGCGAGGCAGAGATTCTGTCGATCTTCGAAGATAAGATTGCCAAATGGCAGATCCCTGATCGCGTCGTCTTTACCGACGCATTGCCGCGCAACGCGACCGGCAAGGTGTTGAAACGTGATCTGCGCGAAAGCTTCGGCGAAGTGCTGATCAATGGCTGATGAATGCTTCACCGGGGCAGGCTACTGCCCCGGTGACTGAGCTTTCTTCTGTCCCACAGTATAGAATATATGCGGGGCAGGAGCGTTATATGTGGTCTTCAGAAGGGCGCATTATGAAGCGGAGACATTGACCTTAAACGTAGGTCTGTCGCCGACAGTGGCACCTCGTACAGACTTTTTGCGGCATGGTTGTACTGTCACGCCAGCGATGAATACCAAATTTGCACGGCACGCGCGAAAGCGCCCGGACGAGCTTCGAAAACATGTGTCACCTGAAATGTCTGCCAAAAAACTTGGCGAAGTGTAAAAATCGATACTCGTACTGAAATCACTCGCTATCGAAATATTAACGCAATTAAAAAGTGCAATGTCTAGCGATAAATAACCTTTAAGGCTAACAGCTTACGTGCGGTAACACGTTTTAGTTGTTCTTGGTCCTGCGAGACGGGGCTGACTGATCGCCGGGCTTTGCGCTCATATCTAAAGGTAATCGGCAGGTTTGGCATAAGAATATGCCGAGAAATCCGAGCACAAAAAAGCCGCGCAGCGAGGCACTCGTTGCGCGGCTGTGATCTGCCTTGGGTAGTGTTGGGGATTCTCTCGCTTCACCCGCGCCCGCGATAGGGCGGCACGCCTTGATCGGGAATCCAGACGTTTTTGGGGGTCTCGCCCGTTTGCCAGAACACGTCGATGGGGATGCCCCCGCGCGGATACCAATAGCCGCCTATGCGCAGCCAGCGGGGCGACAACAGCTCTACCAGACGGCGCCCGATCGAGACGGTGCAATCCTCGTGAAAGGCGCCGTGGTTGCGAAATGCGCCCAGGTAAAGCTTGAGCGATTTGGACTCGACCAGATACTGATCTGGCACATAGTCAATCACCAAATGCGCAAAGTCGGGCTGGCCGGTCATCGGGCAAAGCGAGGTGAACTCGGGCGCGGTGAAGCGCACGCAGTAATCAACATCGGCCTGAGGGTTCGCGACTTTCTCGAGCATCGCTTCTTCGGGCGAGGCGGGAAGCTCTGTCTTGCCGCCAAGCTGCTGCAAATCGCTGTAAATCGTTTCCATAAATCCTCCGGTGGCGGGTCAGACCCCGCGTTTGTTGCCCCATAGCAATACGTGAAGTTGCGGAAGCAGGCGCGGCGTGAACCAGCGATCTGCCATGGTTTTGTCCACCAGCCACAATAGCTTATCCGCCAGCACCTGCGGATCGACAGCGACGCTGGGGTCGACCTCGTCGTTGCCCGGTTGCAGATAAAGCGGCAGTTGGGGGTAGCGGGTGGCGGCGTCGCGGGCCCAATTGTAATCCGCGTCGTCAAATATCACGATCTTCATCACCGTCTGGGCCGCCGTTTCGCCAGCCGCAACACAACCGTCGAAAGCGGCCCAATCCACTGTCTCGCCGCTGGATGGTGGTTTCGGGCTAAGCACAAGACAATCCAGCTGCCCGAACCACGGTTTCGCGATGGAGCCTTGCGTCTCGCAGGCAAAACGGTAGCCGGCGGCATGACCCAATTGGATCAAGGGCGCGAAGTCCTGAATGGCGGGGTTGCCGCCTGACAGGGATACGGTCAGCGGCGTGTTGTCTGACAGGCGCTGCACCTCTTGCCAGACCGCGTCGGTCGACATGTTGGCCCAGTCATGGCGGAATGCGGGGTCAACCGCGTGCATGCTGTCACACCACGCGCAGCGATAGTCACAGCCGCCCGTGCGCACAAAGACGGTGGGTTCACCGATCAGCGCGCCTTCTCCCTGTATCGTGGGGCCGAATACCTCGGCGATGCGCAGCTGGCTCATGGCCGGTACTCTGCCCAGGTTTTGGGCGTCTCGCTGACTTTGACAGCGGTGGTTTCGGGCCAGTGCTGCGCGCACCATTCATAGAGATGACGCGCCATATTCTCGCCGGTGGAGGCAAAATCCAGCACGTCGTTGAGGTGACGATGATCGAAAGTCTCGTCTATATAGGTCTTGAGCGGCTTCAGCTCTCCGTAGTCGCGAACGAAACCGTCGGCGTTCAGCTCTTTGGCCCGAAGCTCCACCACCACGACATAGTTATGCCCGTGCAGGCGGGCGCATTGGTGGCCATCGGGCAGATGCGACAGCTGATGCGAGGCGGAGAAATGGAACTCTTTCGTAATGGTATACATCAGGTGAGGATCTTCCGCTTGACCGCTTCGGTCCAGAAATCGGGATCGTCATAATGGGTCGGGTCGGCAACCCCCGCCAGATCGAAA
This sequence comes from Sulfitobacter sp. G5_S2_6_S6, assembly GCF_054968505.1. Taxonomy (NCBI): domain Bacteria; kingdom Pseudomonadati; phylum Pseudomonadota; class Alphaproteobacteria; order Rhodobacterales; family Roseobacteraceae; genus Sulfitobacter; species Sulfitobacter sp. G5_S2_6_S6. The sequence continues at coordinate 64,817 of NZ_JBQKUI010000009.1, read as the reverse complement.
GCCTCGCGCCGTTCCACGCAGGTGCCACAGCGCCCGCAGTGATGGACGCCGCCTTTGTAGCAAGACCACGTTTCGGCGAAGGGGGTGTTATGGCGCTGGCCTTCGGTCACGATATCGGCTTTTGAGCGGTGCACGAAAGGTGTGTAAAGCGATACATCGGCATAGCCGTCCAGCGCCATATATTGCATGAACTCAAACGCTTGGGTGAAATCGGGGCGGCAGTCGGGGTAGATAAAGTGATCGCCCCCATGCACCGCGGTCGCGACGGCCTGATCCCCCCGTGCGGCGGCAATGCCATAGGCGACCGTCAGCATGATCGCATTCCGGTTGGGGACAACGGTGACCCGCATCGTTTCTTCGGCATAATGCCCGTCGGGTACATCCACATCATCAGTCAGCGCGGATCCGGTCAGCGCCGCACCGATCCCGCGCATATCGATGATGTCATGGGGCACATCCAGACGTTTGGCGCAGAGTGCGGCATAGTCCAGTTCCTTGCGGTGGCGCTGGCCGTAGTCGAACGACACCAGCCCCGTCAGCTTGCGCTTGGCCGCCACCATATGAGCGAGCGACACAGAATCCAATCCGCCGGAGCAGATGACAATCGTTTTCATTTCTTAACCCTTGTTTTGATACCCGGGTAGGCTGCGACCGGGAAGGCGCCTGATAGACGAGACGATCAGGGATGCCAAGGGGGCCAATGCGGCGGATTTGGCGCGAAATGTCGCATTCGCAGCGTCACTCATAGAAAAACCGCCAGACCGGTGGGGTCTGGCGGTACGGCGCATTCCTCTCGCGAACGGGTGGGAGGTGCCCGCGCGCAGTCAGATCAGGCGCAAACCCGTGATCAGGCGGATTGCATCAGCAAAGCCTGGTTCTTCCATTCGGGGTCTGTGACAGCATCGACCAAAGCGGCGGCAACATCGCCACGGGCGGCCTTGGCTTTGACGTCAACGCTGTCGCCAAAGATCATATTCCGATTGCCCGCATCATCCGTCAGCGCGACGGGGCGCAGGATGGCGTATTCGAGGCCGGAGTTTTGCAGATGCACGTCGGCGTCGTGTTTGGCTTGCAGATAATGCGCAAGCTCGCTGTCTGGGTCGGGGTTGTCTGCGCCGACACTGCTGAGCATCACAAAGCGCGAGATGCCGGCCTTGGCGGCGATATCAACCAGATCTTTGGCACCATCGCGGTCGACCTTGTCGGTCATCTCTGGCCCTGTGGACCCGCCGGAGCCCGCGGCAAAGATCACCGCATCGCAGCCTTCGCAGGCGTCAGCGGACAGATTGGTAAGGTCCCCCTTGCGCAGCACCACGTCAGAGGCAAGCGCACTGGTGTCAGAGGAATCGCGGACAAGGGCGATCGGCGTGTGACCCTGTTCGCGGAGTTGTTCAGTGACGCGGATACCGGTTTTGCCGGTCGCGCCGGCGACGAGAATATTCATGATTACGATCCTTGTTATACGTGTCGCGGAAAAACTGCCCGCCGCGCGGCCTTCGCGCAGCGGGCGGCACTTTACAGCAGCGACAATAGCTTATGGGCGGCTTCTTCCGAAGACGCGGGGTTCTGGCCGGTGACAAGCTTGCCATCGGTCACCACGAAGGATGCCCAGTCGTCACCCTTCTTATAGGTCCCACCATTGGTTTTGAGCATGTCTTCGACCAGAAAGGGGACCACATCGGTCAGGCCCACGGCCTCTTCCTCGGTATTGGTGAAACCGGTGACGGTTTTGCCCGATACCAGTGGTTTGTCGTCGGTGCCTTTGGTGTGCTTGAACACCGCTGGCGCGTGGCAGACTGCCCCGACGGGGCGGTCGCTGGCGGCAAAGCTTTCGATCAGGTTGATGCTGGCCTTGTCTTCAGCCAGATCCCACAGCGGGCCGTGGCCGCCGGGGTAGAAGATCGCGTCGAAACCGTCGGCCGAAACGCTCGACAGCACCTCGGTATTGGCCAGTTCTTTCTGTGCGGCGTCATCGCCCTTGAACCGTTTGGTCGCGTCGGTCTGCGCATCATCTGCATCGCTGGACGGATCAAGCGGCGGCTGTCCGCCTTTGGGCGATGCCAAAGTGATCTCTGCACCAGCGTCCTTGAACACATAATAGGGGGCCGCGAACTCTTCGAGCCAGAAACCGGTTTTGTTACCAGTGTCGCCCAGCTTGTCGTGGGAGGTGAGTACCATGAGAATTTTCATGTTTTTGGGCCTTTCAATTCATTTCTTATACCGGTCAGGGCGTCATTGGGGACGCCGCAATCACGACCGCGTAGACCGTTCAACGAATGGGCGCGCCCGTTGTTCCGCGATATGTCTGACGTTTTTGTGAATGATGCGGGTGCGGAAGGGGCAATGGAGGATATGCTCTGGCACCACAGGGGCAAAGCGATTAAACCCGCGGTAGTTTTTCGAGCGAAAGGTCCGGCCGGATGCAAAGAGTAGAACTAGCCGAACGGCCCCATTGGCGCGACCACGCCAAAGAGGTCGGTTTTTCCTTCGCGGACATGCACGGGGAACCCTATTGGGACGAAACCTCTGTCTACGCGTTCTCGCTTGACCAGATCGAAAATGACATCGAAGACCCCGCGACCGCGCTGCATGGTATGTGCCGCGAGGCGGTGGACCACATCCTTGCCAGCGAAGAGCTGTTGGACAAGCTTGCCATTCCCGAAGCGCACCGTGACCTCATTGCGAACAGCTGGAAGCAAGGCGACCCCGAGATCTATGGCCGCTTCGATCTGGCATATGACGGGCAGGGGCCTGCCAAACTGCTGGAGTATAATGCAGATACGCCGACCTCGCTTTATGAATCGGCGTCCTTCCAGTGGCAGTGGTTGGAAGATCAGCTAGAGGCAGGCAATCTGCCCGAGGGGGCGGATCAGTTCAACGGCATCCACGAGGCGCTTGTCGCCCGTTTCGCCGATGTGTTTGAACCCGATAGCGATCTGCATTTCACCGCCGTGACGGGTAATCCGGAAGATTACGGCACGGTAGAGGCTATGGGTTGGGCCGCGCGCGAGGCGGGGTTGGGGGCGCATTATTGCGACCTTGATAAAATCGCGCTGAGCGATGACGGGCAGTTTCTGGATGATGAGGACCGCCGCATCGCCGTCTTGTTCAAACTCTACCCGTGGGAAGACCTGCTGCGCGACGACTACGCGGACCACATCGAAGGCTCTGGCTGTCTGTTCCTTGAACCCGCATGGAAAGCGCTGCTTTCCAACAAGGGCCTGCTGCCCGTGCTGTGGGAGATGTTCGAGGATCACCCGAACCTTCTCCCTGCGTTCTTTGAACAGGATGTGGGCGAGGCGATGGCGGGGCGCGGCTCTGTCACGGGGCGTGCGTCGGATGCCTTTGACCGAGCGCGCGCATGGCTTGCACGGGCCCATGTGCGCAAACCGATCCTGTCGCGCGAAGGGGCCTCGGTCGAGATCGTCAAATCCGGCCAGATCATCGAAAGCGCCAGCAACACGGAGTATGCCGAACACGCCCGTATCCTTCAGGCCTATGCGCCCTTGCCGCAGTTCGACGGGATGCGCCCCGTGGTCGGCGCGTGGATCATCGGGCAGACCTGTGCGGGCATCGGCCTGCGCGAGGACCAGTCAAGGATCACGCAGGACCTGTCACGTTTCAAACCCCATTACATTGCGCCATATTCCGGTTAGCATCGTCGCCCAATCGCCGAACCACAGCAGAAAGCAGATCATCATGACAAAACGGTCAAAACGCGTCGCCATCGCGATTATCGGGGCCACCGCCTTTACACTGGCCGGTTGCCGCGACGAAAAGATTGATGCCGCTGCCTTTCCCGATGTGCAAAGCTGCAAGAACGAGGCGTCTTTTGGGGGCACATTCACCGCCGCCGATTGTGAAACCGCTTTTGCCGAGGCAGAGACACTGCATGTGGAATCCGCACCGCGCTACAACAGTCTGGATGTCTGCGAAGAACAACACGGCGAAGGGGCCTGCGGGTCAGAGGCGCAGCAAACACAGGGCGGGTCGGGCGGTATCTTTATGCCGTTGCTCGCGGGTTATCTGATCGGGAACATGCTGGGCGGGCGGTCGGGGATGGCCGCAAGCCAGCCGATGTACAAGACGGCGGATGGCAAGTTCACCAATGCGGCGCGCACCAGCACCTATTCCAGCAACAAGGGGGCCGCCAAGCTCAGCACCTCGCAATTCACCCGCCCCGCGACGACCGTGGGCAAAACCCCGATGACCCGTGCGACGGCAAAATCCCGCGGCGGTTTCGGGAAGGTGGGTAGCGGGCGCACGGGCTTCGGCGGCTAAGGGTGCGGGCGTCGCACACGCAGACGTGACCGCAGCAGCCGCAACCGCAGGAACTTGATACGACGGCCATGTGTTTGCCCTTCGACGCGAATAAGCGAAGAAGGAGCAGACATGTCCAAGATCACGACAATCAATCCCGCCACCGAAGAAGAGATCCAGTCCTACGATCTGATGAGCGAGGCAGAGGCTATTCAGCGGATCGAAGCCTGTCATGACGCGCATCTTGAGTGGCGCAAGCTGTCGCACAAGGAACGCGCGCCCTATCTGACCAAGATCGCCGCCAAGCTGCGCGAGAACGCGGATGAATTAGCCGCCCTCATGACGCGCGAGACAGGTAAGCTGCTGAAGGATGGCAAGACCGAGGTAGAGATTTGCGCGGCCATCTTTGAATATACCGCCAAGAACGGCCCCGACGTGCTCGCGGATGAAGAACGCACCCACGGTGCCGACGGCAAGCGTGGGGTCGTGAGCTATCAGCCTATCGGCGTCATCTATTCGATCCAGCCGTGGAACTTCCCACTGTATCAGCCCACCCGTGTGCTTGCGGCGAACCTGATGACGGGCAACGGTTGTGTTCTGAAACACGCGAGCATCTGCACCGGATCGGGCCTGCGCCTGCGCGAACTTTGTATCGAGGCAGGGCTACCCGAAGACCTGTTCCAAGTGATCCTCATCGACCACGACACCAGCGACAAGCTGATCGAACACCCCAAGGTGCGTGGCGTGACAATGACGGGCAGCGATGGCGCGGGCCGTCACATCGGGTCGGTCGCCGCGAAGTCGCTGAAAAAGACCGTGCTCGAGCTTGGGTCCAACGACGCCTATCTGGTGCTTGAGGATGCTGATATCGAAACAGCGGTCAAATTCTCGGTTATGGGTCGGCTCTATAACAACGGGGAAACCTGTGTATCGGCGAAACGCTTTATTGTCGCCGATAAGGTGCATGACGCCTTTGTTGATGCCTTCGTCGCCGAGATGAAGAAGATCAATATGGGCGATCCGACCGACGAAAACGTTCAGCTGGGCCCATTGTCCAGCCAAGACCAGTTCGAGACCGTGCGCGATCAGGTGAAAGAAAGCGTTGATAAAGGGGCCAAGGTGCTGTGCGGTGGCGAGGTGCCTGACCGTACGGGGGCCTATTATCCCGCAACCGTTCTGTCCGACCTTAAACCCGGTATGCCGGCGTTTGACGATGAAATCTTCGGACCCGTTGCGTCGATCATCCGTGCAAAGGATGATGAAGACGCGATGCGTCTCGCGAATGACAGCCGCTACGGTCTGGGCGGCGGGATATTCTCGAAGGACGAGGACCGCGCCTTGAAGCTCGCGAGAGAGCATTTCGACACAGGCATGATCCGCATCAACTCCTTCGGGGCTGCCGATCCGAATATGCCCTTTGGCGGGGTGAAAGATTCCGGCTATGGGCGTGAGCATGGCGGATTCGGCATGAAGGAATTCGCCAACGCCAAGGCGATTTTCCTGCCCTAAGCCTGCGAGGCAACGGTAAACGTGGTGCGCGCGTCGGAGATATGTCCGGCGCGCGCAACTTATTTGGGCACGAAGGTTAAGGTTTACGCAAAGTTAACGAATGCGGCGCGCGCGCCACAGCTCACGGGTAACATTTGGTCGGCAAATTCTCGCCCTGCCGCCGCATAGATTGATCTCTTAGACTTGGATGCTTCAGGTAATCCGCAGCTAGGCTGCGCTTCAGGCGGAACAGTGCTTGCCCTTAAGTAGAACAAAGCGCACCCACATCGGCGGTATATGGTCACTGGTCGCATTCCTCGTCGCGGCAGTCATCATTACCTACGCCGCCGGCCGTCTGGACCGTCTGCTCTCCGAAGCTTTCGTATACGAAGCCCGCGCCCAGACATACTTGGACCTGCTTGAGGTGCGCGAACAGTTTGAAGAAATCATTCACGAACGGTCCCTCGCGCTGCGCGAACTTGCGACGTTCATCGGCGAGAACCCCTTTGCCAAACAGGAAGAGTTTACCCAGCGGGTTCAAAATATACGTGAAGTCGACGACACGGTCATCAATATCGCTGCCGCGCCTGACCTCGTCGTGACCCTGATCCACCCGCTCGCGCCGAACATGGGCGCGCTTGGGTTAGATTACCGCACAAACGAAGACCAGTTTCCCGGCATTGAACGGATGCTGAACCTGGGCAAAGAGCTGATGACCGGCCCCGTCGATCTGGTGCAAGGCGGCAAGGGGCTGATCCTGCGTGCCCCGGTCTATTGGCCCGATCCCGACTTTGCCACCGAAGGCGATGTTGACGGCAGCAAACGCCAGCTGTGGGGGATCGTATCGCTCGTGCTGGACTATGATCAATTCCTGATCAATTCCGGCATACGTGAGGCCGAAGAACGCTATGATATCCTCATTCATGCGGCCTCTCCGCAGGTGGGGGTAGGGCCGCAGATGTTCACCTACGGCGATCGGGGCCTGCTGGAGGCGGATACTGTTACGTTGGAATTCGATTTCTCCTTCGAGGAATGGATGCTGGAAGCACGCACCAAGGGCGGATGGCCCAAACACGCGCCCGATCAATGGTCAAAACGCGCGCTCATCGCGTCGGCCGGGCTGATGCTTTTGGGCACGCTGCTTTATGTGCTGCAGGTGTCAGAGCGGCGCAAACGTGCCGAAGTCCTGCTAAGCAGCGGGATCGAGGCGCTGAACGACGGGTTTGTCATGTTCGACGCGCAGGATCGTTTGCTTCTGAGCAACTCGAAATACAAAGAGATGTACGATCTTCCCTCTGAAGTGCTCAAGCCCGGAACACCTTTTGCCGAGCTGCTGCGTATCGGTGTCAAAAGCAAGCAGTTTCCCATGGGGCGCTATAACGAGGAAGAGTGGATCGAGCGTCGCTTGGCCATCCACCGCGAAAACAGAACCTCCGAGACAGAACAACATCTGTCGGGCGGGCGCGTGATCAAAGCCTCTGACCGGCCTTTGGCAGACGGTAGCTATGTCGGCCTGCGCGTGGATGTGACCGAGCTGAGCCACGCCAAGGATGCCGCCGAAGCTGCCAGCAAGGCCAAGACGGATTTCATGGGCGTCCTCAGCCACGAGCTGCGCACGCCGCTGACGGTGATCATGGGCGTGGCGCAGCTTTCCCGCAACGCGCGCATGCTGTCGTCGTCCAAGGCGCTGCTCAAGGGCTATGAGGACGGAGAGATCAGCCACGAAGAGGCAAAACGTCTGCTGGATGAGATGTACGACCAGCTGTCCGGCCTGATGAACCGGTTGGTGCAATCCGGCGAGCATCTGTTGCACCTCATCAACGAGATCCTCGACGTGGCCAAGATCGAATCCGGCAGCCTGGTGATCGAACCCAGCCATTGTGCGGTGCAGGATATTGTCGATCCGGTGATCGAACAGCTTCGCACACTTTCAAGCAAGAAGGGGCTGGCCTTTGATGTGGTGCAAGAGGCGGATATGGTCTTTGCCGATAAGGTGCGCGCGCGGCAGATCCTGTTCAACCTCATCGGCAACGCGATCAAATTCACCGACACCGGTTTCGTCCGTCTGGTGGTGAAACCCGTGGGCGATGTCGTCAGCTTCGAAGTGCATGACAGCGGTGCCGGCATCCCCGAAGCCGAACTCCAAAGCATTTTCGAGGTCTTCTATCAGGTCGATTCCACCGCCACGCGTCGGGCAGGCGGCACGGGCATGGGGCTCGCGATTTCGCGCAGTCTGGCAGAAATGCAGGGCGGCAGCCTTAGCGTGTCCAGCGTCGTCGGGCAGGGCAGCTGCTTTATCCTGACACTCCCCATCCGCGCCGCGCAAAGCCTCGAGGTAAACGCTGCCGCCTAAGGCCACGCGAAACAGCGCGATCGCCCCGCGGATCGTAGCGTGCAACCCCGGAGTAACCTGGTATTTTCAAATGGAACGCGGCGGTTTCAGTTTGAATACTGAAAGTTTGGTAGGCCCGGCAGGACTTGAACCCGCAACCAAAGCGTTATGAGCGCTCTGCTCTAACCAATTGAGCTACAGGCCCGCCTGCGCGGTTTGGTAAGCGGGCGGGCGCGGCGCGTCAAGGGATAGAAACGCGCAGATGTGGCTTAGGTGCATTGCACGCCTGCGCAACCTGCTATAACCCACTTTCGCAAAGGGAACAGGCAGCGGGATGCGTCATGACCAACTCCAAGAACTCGATCACCTATGCAGACGCTGGTGTGGATATTGATGCAGGCAACGCGCTGGTAGAACGTATCAAACCGGCGGCCAAACGGACCAAGCGTCCGGGCGTGATGTCGGGGCTTGGCGGTTTCGGCGCGCTGTTCGACCTCAAGGGGGCGGGCTATACCGACCCGATCCTCGTCGCTGCGACGGACGGTGTAGGCACCAAGCTGCGGATCGCGATTGATACCGGCAACGTCGATGGCGTGGGGGTCGATCTGGTCGCCATGTGCGTCAACGATCTGGTCTGCCAAGGGGCGGAGCCTCTGTTTTTCCTCGATTATTTCGCCACCGGCAAGCTTGAGACCGAACAGGCCGCGCGGATCATCGAAGGCATCGCCAAAGGCTGCGAAGGCTCTGGCTGCGCGTTGATCGGGGGCGAGACGGCAGAGATGCCTGGCATGTATTCCGAAGGTGATTTCGACCTCGCGGGCTTCTCTGTGGGCGCGATGGAACGCGGCGCGGACCTGCCACGTGATGTGGCGGCGGGGGATGTGCTGCTGGGGCTTGCCTCGGACGGGGTGCATTCGAACGGCTATTCTCTGGTGCGTAAACTGGTCGAGATCTCTGGTCTTGGCTGGGATGCGGACTGCCCCTGGGCCGACGGAACATTGGGCGAGGTGCTGCTGACGCCGACGCGGCTTTATGTGAAACCCGCGTTGCAGGCCGTGCGGGCAGGGGGCGTGCATGCGCTGGCCCATATCACCGGCGGCGGTCTGACGGAAAACCTGCCCCGCGTTCTGCCCGATGATCTGGGCGCGCAGATTGATCTGGACAGCTGGGAGCTGCCCGGCGTGTTCAAATGGATGGCCGATGTGGGTGCGATCTCGGAAACCGAGATGCTCAAGACCTTTAACTGCGGCGTGGGTATGATCCTTGTGGTCAAGGCGGATGAGGCCGAGGCGCTGACCAAATTGCTGCGGCAGGCGGGCGAAACGGTCTATCCGATGGGTAATGTCACCGAGACCACGGGCGTTGCCTATACCGGTAGCCTGCTGTGACCAAACGGGTTGCGATTTTCCTTTCGGGTGGCGGGTCGAACATGCGGGCGCTGGTCGAAGACATGACCGGCGACCATCCCGCGCGGCCCTGTGTGGTGGTGTCGAATGTGGCGGACGCGGGCGGGATTGCCTGGGCCAAAGAACGCGGCATCCCGACCGAAGTCGTGGATCACAAGCCCTTTGCAGGGGATCGCGCTGCCTTTGAAAACGAACTGACCGCGCGGCTGATGCCCCATGCGCCCGACATCATCTGTCTGGCCGGATTCATGCGCAAACTGACCGGTGGCTTTACCGATGCTTGGGCGGGGCGGATGATCAATATCCACCCGTCTTTGCTGCCGCGCTATAAGGGGCTGCACACCCATGCCCGCGCGCTTGAGGCCGGCGATACCCAGCATGGCTGCACCGTGCATGAGGTTACAGCGGCGCTGGATGACGGGCCGATCCTGGGGCAGGCGACCATTCCCGTTATGGCCGGCGACACGCCAGAGGATCTGGCAGCGCGGGTTCTGGTGCAGGAACATCGTCTTTACCCTGCGGTGCTGCGGCGGTTTGCCAGCGGCAACCGTGATCTTTTAATGCTGGAAAGCTGACCGCGCGGCCTATTGCGCTGAAACCATGCGCTTTTCCATTGCCTGAATGGCTTCCTCTGTCCAAAGTAGCGCTATGAAAACAATCACCACCACCGCCGAGCTTGAAGCCTACTGCACAGAGGCCGCCAAGCATGATTACGTGACCGTCGATACCGAGTTTCTGCGCGAACGGACCTATTATTCCAAGCTCTGTCTGATCCAGTTGGCGATGCCCGGAACCGACGATAGCAATGCCGTTCTGGTGGACCCGCTGAGCGAGGGGCTGTCGCTTGACCCGCTGTACACGCTGTTCCGTGATACATCGGTGGTCAAAGTCTTCCACGCCGCGCGGCAGGATCTAGAGATTTTCTATGTCGATGCGGGCGTCTTTCCCGAACCCTTGTTCGACACACAGGTCGCGGCGATGGTCTGTGGCTTTGGCGAACAGGTGGGATATGAAACGCTGGTGCGCAAGATTGCCCATCAACCTCTTGATAAGACGTCCCGTTTTACCGATTGGTCGCGCCGCCCGCTGAGCGATGCGCAGGCGAAATATGCGCTGGCCGATGTCACGCACCTGCGCCAGATCTACGAATTCCTTGCGCGTAAGCTTGAACAGACGGGCCGCGCCCGCTGGGTTCAGGAAGAGCTTGAGATACTGACCAGCCCTGACACCTATGTCACCCCGCCGCGCGAGGCATGGCGTCGGGTCAAGACGCGCACGAATTCGCCAAAGTTCCTGGCGCTGGTGCGCGAACTGGCCGCCTTCCGCGAGGAATACGCCCAGACCCGCAACATCCCGCGCAGCCGCGTCTATAAGGATGACGCGATGGTAGAGTTGGCCAGCAACAAACCGAAAAACCACGAGGAACTGGGCCGCGCCCGTCTGCTTCTGCGCGAGGCCCGCAAGGGCGAGATCGCGGATGGTATCCTCAAGGCGGTGGCCGCCGGCGTGAATTGCCCGCCCGGAGATATGCCGCAGCCTGATCGCAGCCGCGACAAGCTTCAGGTCAATCCGGCGCTGTCCGATCTGCTGCGTGTCTTGCTGAAGGCCAAGTCCGAAAGCGCTGGCGTTGCGGCCAAGCTGATCGCCCCCGCTGCGGATCTTGACGGGATCGCCGCAGGGCTGCGTGATGTGGCCGCACTTAAAGGGTGGCGACGCGAGGTATTCGGGGAAGATGCGCTGCGACTGTGCAACGGCGAGATCGCTTTGACCGCGGTCGGGTCCGATCTGAAAGTGGTTGAGCTTTAACGCTCAACCTTTTGGTTTTTATTATTTTTGTTGGGATTAGCGGCGCGATGTCATCGCGTTTCGAAGCCCTTCGACGCGGATGGTCGTCACGCCAGCCAGCGTCTGGTTGGTCAGCTTGCGGCCGGCCGTAACCTCGCGGGTGGGAGGCGTGCCGATGGCGGTCGCCTCGCTTGGTTCTACCCCTTCAAGACGGTAGGTCAGAACGCCGTCCACTGGCAGCTCGTCTTCGTTCGCGGGGGTTAGCTGCACCTCGTAAATGCCCTGACGATCCGCGCGACCGGTGGCGCGCACGACGGCACCGCCCGGTACTTCTTCGATTGTCAGATCAATGATCTGGTCGAAGGGGCGACCGGCATATACCACCTCTTTATTCCGCGAGGAGGAGAACAATCCGGTCCGCTGCGGGATCAAAGGGTTGGTCGAGGCTTCCTGACGGGTGATCGGTTCAGACCGCGCGGTTCCGAACCAGTTGAACGGGTTCACACGGCTGTCGCGCACGGTCGCGCAGCCTGTCAAAACAAGGGTCGATACCAGGATGGCTGAAAAGGTCTTGCGCATGGGGTCCGCCGTAGAAATTTCGGTAATATTTGACTAACCCATCCCAGACCCGTTGGGAAGGGGGTGGACCTTTGGCATCGTGCAACCTACCTGTTTGGCAAGCGAAAAGAGGGACGCACCGTGGCGACAGAGGCATTTGAAGAACTGGTCGAGGATTTCGAGTTTCTGGACGATTGGGAAGACCGCTATCGCCATGTGATCGATCTGGGCAAGGCGATGGAGCCGCTGACCGAAGAGCTGCGCGTGCCCGCAACCAAAGTAGATGGGTGCGCCAGTCAGGTCTGGTTGCATACCCAGTTCGAGGACGGCGTGCTCCATTTCGACGGGGCCAGCGATGCGATGATCGTTTCAGGCCTGATTGCCGTGCTTCAAAAACTGTATAACGGCGTGCCCGCGGCCGATGTCAGCGCCATCGATGCCCGCGCAGAGATGGGGCGCCTTGGGTTGAACGAACATCTGTCGGCGCAGCGGTCGAACGGGCTGACCGCGATGATCGAACGGATTCGCGGCGAGGCTGCACAGCAGGGTTGAACGCGTGCCTGCGGGCTGTGGCGACGGCTGTGCCAGTTGAGTTTATTTGGCAAAATGAAGATCAGAGCGCCTTGAGCGTGCGCGCCAGATCACCGTAGCCGGTAAAGCGCCGTTCAAAGGCAAGGCCGAGCCTATCGGCGCATGTTTTCGCCTTGTCGGTAAGCGCGGGATCATCTGTTTGCGCCTGATACACAAGCTTTTCGTAGTTCCCGAAGTACATATCGCGCAGGTCGGGGTGCCGGTCGAGCCCCATGGGTTTTATAATGAAAGCGTCGAACTGGCGGACCAGAAAATCGGTGAGATAGAAGGTGGTAATCTCGTCCTCCGAGATCTTGGAAAAGCGGTCATTGCCCTCAAAAAAGCTATAGCAATGCGGCCCGGCGACCATCTGCACGCCAAGTTTCTTACACTCCGCCTCTAGCAATCCGCCGGTGCCGCAGTCGGCGTAGACAACGAATATGTCGTTGTATTTGCCGCGGTGTTTCTTAACGGCTGCGCGGACTTCGTCGGTGATTTTTTCTGGGTAGAGATGCAGCTTGGCGGGCAGGCAGGTCAGGTCCAGATGCGACCAGCCGTTCGCCTCTTTCAGGTCGAGAATTTCCCGCGCCAGCGCCCCGCAGGCGATCAGCAGAATGCGGCCCGTCTGCGGGGCGAGCGGCAGGCCTTTTTCTGTCAGATCACGGTCCGAGGGCGGCTTCATCTCACGCTCCGTCATGCAAAAGGCCCCTCCGGTAGGGAAGGGCCTTTATGTTCTAGATCAACTGTTTACGCCTTGGCGGCGTTGTGTTTCCGCCCGACCCATTCCTTGGCGGTTTCCACCGCGACGGCGGCATCGCGGCAATAGGCGTCGGCACCGATGGCCTTGCCGAATTCTTCGTTCAACGGGGCCCCGCCGACCAGCACGATATAGTCATCGCGGATGCCCTGTTCGACCATCGTGTCGATCACGACTTTCATATAGGGCATGGTCGTGGTCAGGAGCGCAGACATGCCAAGGATGTCCGGCCCTTCGGTTTCCATCGCTTCAAGATAGGCTTCGACCGAATTGTTGATGCCAAGATCGACAACCTCGAAGCCCGCGCCTTCCATCATCATCGACACAAGGTTCTTGCCGATGTCGTGGATGTCGCCCTTGACCGTGCCGATCACCATCTTGCCCACGCGCGGCGCGCCGGTTTCGGCCAGCAGCGGCTTTAGGATCGCCATGCCGCCTTTCATCGCGTTCGCAGCCAAAAGCACTTCGGGGACAAAGAGGATACCGTCGCGGAAGTCGGCCCCGACGATGGTCATGCCGCCAACAAGCGCCTTGGTCAAAATGTCATAGGGTGCCCAATCGCGTTCGATCAGGATATTGACCCCTTCTTCGATCTCTTCGCGCAGACCGTCATAGAGATCATCAAACATCTGCTGAACAAGTTCTTCGTCGTCCAGATCGGCAAGGATAATTTCGTCTTCATCCGACATAGTCGTTCCTCATCGGTTAACTCACCCGCGCGGGCTTGTGCCTTTTTGTCACATACGCGCCGAAAGCTTCGTGCTTTTTGCGACAAACCCGGCACCGCGTGCGACGCTTTGGTTGTTGGGAAATTACGCTCAATCGTGCTGTAAAACAATGGCTTGGGCCAATATACTTGACCATGTTCCTAATTTGTTTCAAAAGATTTGAATGGATCAGGCACAGCGCAAATACAGACTGCCCGGACGGGGCACATCCAGCAACCGCCCGGGCCGGTTCGAGCCGCTGACCGTCAGCGCTGTGGCCGATGGATGGGCGGGCGATGATGACCCTTTGCCGGTCTTGCGCACTCAGGTGAGCGTTGAAATTCCACGCTCCGTGATCAGCTACAACCAGTCGCCAGACCTGCCGTTCGACCGGTCGATCAACCCGTATCGCGGGTGCGAACACGGCTGTGTCTATTGTTTCGCGCGGCCAAGCCATGCCTATCTGGGGTTGTCGCCTGGCCTGGATTTCGAGACGCGGTTGATCGCACGGCCCGAGGCACCCGAGGTGTTGAAACGAGAGTTGGCGGCGAAGAAATACCAGGTCGCCCCCATTGCGATTGGCACGAACACCGATCCCTATCAGCCGATCGAGAAAGAGCATCGGATCATGCGCGCGCTGCTAGAGGTGCTGTCAGACGCGAACCATCCCGTTGCCATTGTGACCAAGGGCAGTCTGATCGAGCGGGATATTGATATTCTGTCGGATATGGCGGCGCGCGGGCTGTGCCGCGTGGGCGTGTCGGTGACGACGCTGGATGCGACGCTTTCGCGGTTGATGGAGCCGCGGGTGCCTGCACCGAAACGCCGGTTGCAGGTGATCGAACGTTTGGCAGAGGCGGGCATTCCGGTGCGGGTGATGGCGTCCCCCATGGTGCCGGCGCTGACCGATCCCGAGCTTGAGGCGATTTTGGAAGCGGGGCGCGATGCGGGGGCCGTGGCGGCCAGCTGGATCATGCTGCGCTTGCCGCGCGAGGTGTCGCCCTTGATGCAGGAATGGTTGGCGGCGCATTACCCTGACCGCGCGGGTCGCATCATGGCGCGGCTGCGCGAGATGCACGGGGGCAAGGAATATGACGCAAATTGGCACCGACGGATGCGCGGCGAAGGCCCCTATGCCGAGATGATTGCGCAGCGGTTTACCTTGGCGGTCAAACGGTTGGGGCTGGATACGCTCCTGCCGCCAATGCGCTGCGATCTGTTCCGCCCGCCCAAACGGGCGAGCGCGCAGTTGGATCTGTTCGGGGATTAACCCCGGCGGCGGCCACGGCGTGGTGCGCGGGTGGGGCCTTCGCCATCGGTGCCATCGCTTGCCGACGAGAACGGACCAAGTGCCTCTACGATCTGTTCCAGCGTGGGGGCGTCACCCTTGGGCCGGCTGTCGAGAGCGGCGCGCATATGCACCAGATGTTCCGGCATGGTGCCACAGCAGCCGCCGATGATCGACGCGCCGCAGTTGCGGGCCATTTCGGCGTAATCGGCCATCAGTTCGGGCGTGCCGTCATAATGGATGTGGCCTTCGACGTATTTCGGGATGCCCGCGTTGCCCTTGGACACAATCGGCGTCGGCATGCCTTTGGAGGCGAACCCCAACACCGTGCGCAACACATCCGACGCGCCGGTGCCGCAGTTGGCCCCATAGGCCAGCGGGCCATAATCGAGGTCATGCACCATGTCGACCATCGCCTCGGATGTCATGCCCATCATGGTGCGGCCTGCGGTGTCAAAGCTCATCGTGCCGACCCAGTCGAGCCCTGCCAGCTTGAAGCCTTCGGCGGCGGCGCGGTATTCCTCGGGGGCGCTGATCGTCTCCAGCCAGCCCACATCGGCACCGCCGGCTTTCAGCCCGTCTGCGGTTTCGTGGAACATCTCGACCGCCAGCGCGTGGGTGAGGGGGCCGACCGGCTCCATGATCTCGCCCGTGGGGCCGACGGAGCCTGCAACGATGACCTTGCGACCGGCCTTATCCGCGACCTCGCGCGCGAGCTCGGCGGACACGCGGCTCAGCTCATGGGCGCGTTTTTCGGCATTATGCAGTTTCAGGCGCGAGGCATTCGCGCCGAAGGAGTTGGTCAGGAAGATATCGCTGCCCGATTGCACGGCACCCTGATACAGCTTGATGATGTTTTGCGGCTGTTCGGTGTTCCACATCTCTGGCGCGTCACCGGACATCAGGCCCATATTGAACAGGTTCGTGCCAGTGGCACCATCGGCCAGCAGCGTGCCTTTTTCAGCCAGAAGATCGGTGAGGGGGTTGGACATCAAAACGCTCCGCTAAATGGGTGATTTTGCCGTTTCCCACAACGCCCCTGTTGACGCAACTTCATTATTCTCATGATCGTCATGAGCCGCCGCCATGGTTTCTGCGTGCATGACCGCCATGAGGGCAGGGCGCGCGCTTGCGTGGCAGGGGCGCTTGGACTATGTGACAGGCTAGAAATGGCTGATGGGTATTCCAACCGGCCTGTTGTCTGGAAGGGATGTGCATGGCCCGTCGCACGAAAATCTATGAAGGTACGGCGAAGATCCTGTATGAAGGACCGGAACCGGGGACCATTGTCCAGCACTTCAAAGACGACACAACCGCCTTTAACGCCGAGAAAAAAGAGGTGATCGAAGGCAAGGGCGTGCTGAACAACCGCCTGTCCGAATTCTTCATGACCGGCCTGAACAACATCGGCGTGCCCACGCATTTCATCAAACGTCTGAACATGCGCGAACAGCTGATCCGTCAGGCAGAGATCATCCCGCTCGAGATCGTCGTGCGCAATTATGCGGCGGGGGATCTGTCTACGCGGCTTGGCATTGACGAGGGCATGCAACTGCCACGCCCGATTGTGGAATATCACTTCAAGAACAACGACCTTGGCGATCCTCTGGTCACCGAGGAACATATCGCCGCCTTTGGCTGGGCCGGTCAGCAGGACATGGAAGACATCCTGAGCCTGTCGCTGCGGGTCAACGATTTCATGTCCGGCGTGATGATGGCCGTGGGCATCCGGCTGGTAGACTTCAAGCTTGAGGTGGGCCGGATCTACGAGGGCGATTTCCAGCGTCTGATCGTCGCCGACGAGATCAGCCCCGACAGCTGCCGTCTGTGGGATATCGAAACCGGACAGAAGCTGGATAAGGATGTGTTCCGCCGCGATCTGGGGTCGCTGACGGATGCCTATACCGAAGTCGCCCGACGTTTGGGGGTCATGCCCAAGACGTCGACACCGATGATGAAACCGACGTTGATCAACTAGGCTGGCGTCGCAGATGAGTTTATTTTGCAAAATGAAGATAGGGGACGCGTCATGAAAGCACGGGTGCATGTGATGTTGAAAAACGGTGTTCTGGATCCGCAGGGCGAGGCCGTGCGCCACGCGCTTGGGGCCATGGGCTTTGAAGGCGTCAATGGCGTGCGTCAGGGCAAGGTGATCGAGCTGGACCTGAACGACGACGCAACCAAGGCCGACGTCGAGGCGATGTGTGAAAAGCTGCTCGCGAACACGGTGATCGAATCCTACACAGTGGAGATGAGCTGATGCACGCAGCGGTCATCGTTTTTCCCGGCTCTAACTGTGACCGCGATCTGGCGGTGGCATTCAAAGCGGTCGGTGCCAAAGTGTCGATGGTCTGGCACAAGGACACGAGCCTGCCCGAGGGCGTCGATATTGTGGGTGTTCCGGGCGGCTTTTCCTATGGCGACTACCTGCGCTGCGGTGCCATTGCAGCGAATTCTCCGATCTGTCGCGAAGTGGCGGCCCATGCGGAACGTGGCGGTTATGTCATGGGGATCTGCAACGGCTTTCAGGTGCTGACCGAAACCGGTCTGCTGCCCGGTGCCCTGCTGCGCAATGCGGGGCTAAAATACATCTGTCGCACCGTGCCGCTGCGCGTGGCCACGGCGGACAGCGATTACACATCGGGCTACGAGGCCGGTGCGATGATCGACATCCCGATCGCCCACCACGATGGTAATTATTTTGCCGATGGCGATACGATTGCCAAACTGCATGGCGAGGATCGTGTTGCCTTTACCTATGGCGATAACCCCAACGGGTCGCAGTCGGACATCGCGGGCATCCTTTCGTCGAACCGTCGTGTGTTGGGGATGATGCCGCACCCTGAACGCGCAGCCGATGCGGGGCATGGGGGCACGGACGGGGCGGCGCTCTTCCGCGCATTGGCGGGGTCTCTGGTCACAGCGTGACTTGAGTGCACCGGTGAGGACGCGTAGATTGCCGCCATGTTTCGGTCTGCGTCCTCTAGTGAAGCCCCTTTATCTGTCAGCTGGCGCGTCCGGCTGGCGGTTGCTTTGCTTTTGGTCATTGCGGTGGCCACGATTTCGGTCACCAACAAGCTGCTGACGGATCGCTTTACCGAAAGCACCCGCAACCGGGCCGAGCTTCGGATCGCGCTCTACAGCGGCAACCTGTTGGCCGAGCTGCGCCAGAACGCGATTGTGCCACAGCTTTTGTCGCGTGATCCCGCCTTGATCGAGGCGCTGACCCGATCTGATTATTCCCTGTCGACCCAGCGATTGATCTCTTTTGTAGAGGAGATCGGCGCGGCGTCCTTGATGCTTTATGATATCGATGGGCGCACGGTGGCAGCGACCGACCGCAACCGGTTGGGGGCCTCGCACCGGCAAGAGGCTTATTTTGTTGACGCGCTGCGATCGAATTCGACCGTGTTCAGCGTTATTCCCCGTGATACCGGCGGCTATCGGTTCTTCTATTCGCGGCGTATTCAGGAAGGCGGCACCAACCTTGGGGTGATCGCGGCCGAGGTGGATCTGCAACGGTTTGAACGGGCCTGGGCCGGTATCTCGGATGCGGTGATCGTCACCGACAGTACGGGTGACATCATCATGGCGACCGAACCGCGATGGCGCGGTCTGACGGAAAGCGAGGCTCTGTCGAACCAGACACCGCAAAGCGCCATCGAGCGCGCGATCAAGGCTACCGCCGATTGGACCGCATTGCCCGCCGATGCCTATCTGCAGGGCGAGGCGGTGATGCGTCTGTCGTCGCGGATACCGTTTCGAGGCTGGCGGATCACGAGCTATACCACCTATGCTTCGGTCCGCGAGAAGGTGAACGGGGTGCTTGCGCTTGAGGTGATGGGCTTTGCGATCCTGCTGGCGCTGACGTTTTATGCTCTCAGCCGTCGGACGGCGGGGCGCGCGGCGCTGTTTCAGCGTGAATCCGCCGAGCTGCGCGCGCTGAACGCCGCCCTTCAGCGCGAGGTGGCGGAACGCAAACGGGTGCAGCAGACTTTGGCCGTGGCCGAGCAGACGTTGGAACAATCCAGCAAGCTCGCCGCCTTGGGCGAAATGTCCGCCGCCGTCAGCCACGAGCTGAACCAGCCGCTGGCCGCGATGAAAACCTATCTGGCGGGCGCGCGCCTGTTGATGCAGCGCAACCGGCTGGAGGAAGCGCTGGCGTCATTCGGGCGCATCGACGATCTGATCGAACGCATGGGGGCCATCACGCGGCAGCTGAAAAGCTATGCGCGCAAGGGTCAGCAGCAGTTTTCGCCCTTTGATATGGGGGAGGCGCTTGCCTCTGCCTTGTCAATGATGGAGCCGCAGCTACGTCAGCGTCAAGTGCAGATCAACCGTATCCTGCCCGCAGAGCCTGTTCAGGTGATGGGGGACCGCATGCGGATCGAACAAGTATTGGTCAATCTCTTGCGCAACGCATTGGATGCCACCAAATCGGAACGAAACCCGACGGTAGAGATTATACTATCAGCGGGTGAGACGGCGACGCTTACCGTGCGCGATAATGGCCCCGGGATCGAAGATCTCGATAGCCTGTTCGAGCCGTTTTACACGACCAAGCAGCCCGGCGATGGTGTCGGGCTGGGGCTTGCGATCTCGTCGGGTATTGTATCCGATCTGGGGGGCAGGCTGACAGCTCGCAACGGCCAACATGGCGGTGCGGTTTTTGAAATGCAGCTGCCCATTATGGACAGCACAGAGAAGACACAGGCGGCAGAGTAAACCAATGGCTCAGGCAATGAAAATCGCGATCGTTGATGATGAACAAGACATGCGTCAGTCGATCAGCCAGTGGCTGGCGCTTTCGGGCTATGACACAGAGACGTTCGGCAGCGCCGAGGATGCGCTGAAAACGCTGGGGCCGGATTACCCCGGTATCGTGATTTCCGACATCAAGATGCCCGGCATGGGCGGGATGCAGTTCCTGAAAAAGCTGATGGGGACCGACAGCGCGCTGCCCGTGATCATGATCACCGGCCACGGCGATGTGCCCATGGCGGTCGAGGCGATGCGCGTCGGCGCGTTCGACTTCCTTGAAAAGCCCTTTAACCCCGACCGGATGAGCGAACTGGCCAAGAAGGCCACCAACGCGCGCCGTCTGGTCATGGACAACCGCGCCCTGCGTCGTGAACTGTCTGACGGCAGCCAGTTGATGAAAAAGCTCATCGGCGGCTCGCCCGTGATGGAGCGGCTGCGCGAGGATATTCTGGATCTTGGTCAGGCCGACGGTCACGTGCTGATCGACGGTGAAACCGGTACGGGCAAGACGCTGGTGGCGCATGCGCTGCATGCTGTGGGATCGCGCGCGGGCAAGAAGTTCGTGCTGGTCAGCTGCGGCGCGCTAGAGGAAGACGCATTGAGCAAGCGTTTGTTCGGGCCCATGATGCCTGAAGACGCCCAGCTTCCCGCGATCGAGGAGGCCCGCGGCGGCACTTTGGTGCTGGAAGGTGTTGAATCGCTCAGCGAGACGCTGCAAGCCCGTCTTCTGAGTGCGATCAACGACCAAGGCACGCCTGCGGAAACGCGGATCGTTGCAATTTCGAACCTGCAAGAAGCGGGGCGCACCTCCGAAGATGCGCTGCGTTCTGACCTTTTCTATCGTCTGGCCGCCCTTCGCATCACCGTGCCGCCACTGCGCCAACGGGGCGAGGATATCCTGACGTTGTTCACACGTTTGTCCGAAGAATTTGCCGATGAATATGGCTGCGAGACTCCGCAGGTTTCCGCGCAAGAGGCCGCGCAACTGTTGCAAGCTCCCTGGCCCGGGAACGTGCGCCAGTTGATCAATGTGGCAGAACGCGCCGTGTTGCAGTCGCGTCGCGGGTCCGGTTCTATCGCATCACTGCTGATGTCGGACCACGAAGAGATGCAGCCGGTGATGACCACCGACGGCAAGCCCTTGAAGGAATATGTAGAAGCCTTCGAACGTATGCTGATCGATAATACCATGCGCCGGCACAAAGGGTCTATCGCCAGTGTGATGGAGGAGTTGTGCCTGCCGCGCCGGACGCTGAACGAGAAGATGGCGAAATACGGTTTGCAGCGCTCGGATTACCTCTGAGCGCCGCATATTGAAGAAAGGCTCAGCCGAGCCGCGTCTCGATCAACTCGCGTGCTGCACCGGTCTCATCGGTGTAGCAGGTCCACGACGGGCCGCCAGGGATATCAACGATATGCTGGCCGGTCTCGACGATAGGGATGGTCGTGTTGAGCGTACCGCCCGATTTGCCGGTGTGTTTTTCCACGGCACGGATGCAACTGCGCTTGGACGGGCCCTCGGGGTCGCTGCCGCCGTTCGTGCTCATGTCTTCGCAGGCGGCAAGCGCCAGAAACGGCAGGCACAGGGCTGCGCGCAGGGAAATATGCATTCGTATCATCCTTATCTGTCTTATTTTTGTGCATCCCGTCACAGGGCTGCTGCATGGGCATAAACCCGCTGGCAAAGCTTTTCCCATAGCACCGACGCTTGTCAAGCAAGGCGGCAGGGGGCGTGATACCGCTATCGGCCCCCGTATCTGCAAAGCCGCTAATCGCGATTTCCCATTGTCATTTGGTGCCTTCTGCCGTTAATTGTAGATAGGGCTGTTTGCCTCTTTGGATGGCAAACCAGACCCCAGACAGTTTCGATGCCTCGGTTCCCCGGCATGTGGTGACCAGGCAGACCGATTAGGCCCTTAAAAAAGGCTCAAGAACCGCTGACGATTGCGCCGTGCCTTTGGCCGGACAACCGCAGTAAATTAATGGATATGGGGGCGCGGTACGCACCACCCATGTCGGAGAAGAACCGCGATGACGCGCGCAGACGCCAAGAGCAGACAGACAGGCGGCCTTTTGGGCCCTGTTTTAGCCGCGTCACCCATCGCCCTGACAAGACATACCCTGCCTCGCAGCGCCCCACCGGGGCAGCTGTTTGCGCAGCTGTGCAAAATGGATTTATGCCTAAGAAAATGCTTATCGATGCCACCCACGCTGAGGAAACTCGCGTTGTTGTGGTTGACGGAAACAAGGTCGAAGAATTTGACTTTGAATCAGAGAATAAACGCCAGCTAGCTGGCAATATCTACCTCGCGAAAGTCACGCGGGTCGAACCTTCGTTGCAGGCCGCGTTTGTGGATTATGGCGGCAACCGTCATGGTTTCCTCGCCTTTTCGGAAATTCACCCGGATTACTACCAGATCCCCGTCGCCGACCGTCTGGCGTTGATGGAGGAAGAGCGTGCCTATGCCGAAGCGCAGGCCGCCAAGGAAGACGAAGACGAAAAACCCAAACGCCGGACACGCTCGCGCAGCCGCAGCAAGTCCAAGGCCGAAGACACCGTGTCCGATGACGCGACGGTCAGCAAAGACGCCGATGCCACCGACAGCGATCAGATCAATGGCATGCAGACCGTCGATCTGGACGATGAAGAAGGCTCCTCTCCGATGGAGCGGGTTGCCGAAACGCCTGTCGAAGAGCCCGAAGGCGATGACAGCAAGGCAGAGGGTGACACGCCCAAGGCCGCCAAAACAGATGCGACAGACGCCGCAAAACCTGATGCCGATGATCAGGACGACAGCGACGACGCGGATGACAGTGACGATAGCCCCAAGGCTAAAGATGCGTCCTCCAAGGATGACAGCATCGAATCCGTGGCGGATGACGATGACCACGACGATCTGCGCACCGCGCGCAAGCCACGGCCCAAGCGCTATAAAATCCAGGAAGTCGTCAAGGTGCGCCAGATCCTGCTGGTGCAGGTCGTTAAAGAGGAACGTGGCAACAAGGGTGCCGCACTGACAACCTATCTGTCGCTGGCCGGCCGCTATTGTGTGCTCATGCCCAACACCGCGCGTGGGGGCGGCATCAGCCGCAAGATCACCAACGCCGCGGACCGCAAGAAGCTGAAAGAGATCGCAAACGAAATTCAGGTACCAAAAGGTGCCGGTCTGATCGTGCGCACCGCCGGTGCACAACGCACCAAGGCCGAGATCAAGCGCGACTACGAATACCTGCAACGCCTGTGGGAACAGATCCGCGAGCTGACGCTGAAATCCATCGCGCCCGCCAAGATCTACGAAGAAGGCGACCTGATCAAACGCTCGATCCGCGACCTTTATAACCGCGAGATTGACGAGGTGTTTGTCGAAGGTGAACGCGGTTACCGCATCGCCAAGGACTTCATGAAGATGATCATGCCGTCCCACGCCAAGAACGTGAAGCTCTATAGCGAAACACTGCCCTTGTTCGCGCGCTATCAGGTCGAAAGCTACCTCTCGGGCATGTTCAACCCCACGGTGCAGCTGCCTTCGGGTGGCTATATCGTGATCGGTGTGACCGAAGCGCTTGTTGCGATCGACGTGAACTCGGGCCGGGCCACCAAGGAAGGCTCCATCGAGCAGACCGCGACCAAGACCAACCTGGAAGCCGCCGCCGAAGTCGCCCGCCAGCTGCGTCTGCGCGATCTGGCCGGTCTGATCGTCATCGACTTTATCGACATGGACGAGCGCCGCAATAACGCCGCCGTTGAAAAGCTGATGAAGGAAAAGCTGAAAACCGACCGTGCGCGTATTCAGGTGGGCCGAATTTCCGGCTTTGGCCTGATGGAAATGTCGCGCCAGCGTTTGCGTCCCGGCATGATCGAGGCGACGACCCAGCCGTGCCACGCTTGCCACGGCACCGGCCTGATCCGGTCGGACGACAACCTTGCGCTGTCGATCCTGCGCCAGATCGAGGAAGAGGGCACCCGCAAACGGTCGCGCGAGGTATTGATCACCGCGCCCGTCGGCATCGCCAACTTCCTGATGAACCAGAAGCGCGAACATATTGCTCACATCGAAGGCCGCTATGGCATGGCCGTGCGCATCGAAGGCGACCCCGCTTTGGTCAGCCCCGATTTCTCGCTTGAAAAGTTCAAGACCGCGACACGCGTTGTCACGCCGATCGAACATGTGGTGTCGGTTGATACCTCCATCATGGACGAGGTCGACGATCTGGATGTCGATGCGGAAGCAGATGCGGACAATGCTGACAATGAACCTACCGGCAACGGCAATGGCGGGCAGAACCAGCACAATGGCTCTGACGATGACAATGATGGCGAAGGGAAACCCAAGCGCCGTCGTCGTCGCCGGCGGCGTCGGGGTGGCAAATCCAACGGGGATGATGCGGCCAACGGTGAAAACAACGGCGATAGCAACACCAACGGTGACAACGGCGATAGCGACGCGCCCGCGGAAATTGCGGATGCCAAGGATGACGCGAAAACGGATGCGACTGCAGACGCCGCTTCTGATGACGCGAAACCGCAGGACAAACCCAAGCGCACCCGTAGCCGGACCCGCAAACCCAAGGCTGATGCCGCGGCAGAAGCGACCGTAGACGCGGACGCCAAGACCTCCGAGGACGCGAAACCTGCGGAGACGACCCCTGCCGACGCGGAGGCCGCCGAAGACGCGCCCAAGCCAAAACCCAAGCGGACCCGCACGCGCAAGCCCAAGGCCGCGCCTGTCGAGGCTGTCGAAGAGGCGCCCAAGCCCGAGGAAACACCTGCGCCAAAAGAGCAGCCAACCCCCGAGCCCAAGCCCGAGCCTGAGGTGACACCAGACGCGCCGACGCCCGAGCCCGCAAAGGAGCCGACGCCGATCCCGACGCCGGAACCCACGCCCGCGCAGCCGTCCCAGCCCGCCGAGGTGGAGCAAACGCCGGCCCCGACCGAGGTGCCCGATAGCACCCCGACGGAAATGCCGCCCGCGCAGGAAATCCAGCCGGAGCCACCGGTCACCGAAGTACCTCAGCCCGAGGCGACCCCGCAGGCGGAGCCCGAAAAACCCGCCAAGCCCAAGCGGCGCGGCTGGTGGTCCTTGGGCGGCTAAGCAGCGCCCCTGCGCTGACATATAGAAACGACAAAAGGCAGACCTTCGGGTCTGCCTTTTTTCTGCGGTATCCGCGGCACGTGGGGCGGCGGGACCGTTACTTTTTGCGGATCACATAGGCCTGCGGCGTTTCGTCCATCGCGGCGCTTTCAAGGCTGTGACCGGCCTCGGCACAGAAATGCGGGATGTCGATGATCGCGGCGGGATCATCCGCATGCACGGTCAGAAGATCGCCAGAGGCCAATGATTGCAGGCGTTTACGGGCTTTGAGCACGGGCAGGGGGCACAAAAGCCCCGTCGCGTCGAGAAAGTTTTTATCTGTCATGGTCCTCAGATAAGCCACATGTTTCAACGCGTCCACAACCTTGTGACGGGGATCACGCGCAACAGCAGGTGACGCGCCCGACAAAGCAGATTATGGCTGATGTCATGTTTGGATTTGACCTGATCGACGCGGGACTACTGCCCGCCATACTCATTGCGCTGACCGCCGGGATCATCAGCTTCCTGAGCCCCTGCGTCCTGCCCATCGTCCCCCCGTACCTCGCCTATATGAGCGGGGTAACCCTGAACGACATGTCATCGGTCGCCGCCGCGCGCCGCAAGGCTGTTATCGCGGCGCTGTTCTTTGTGATGGGGCTCAGCACGGTGTTCCTGATTCTGGGGTTCACGGCCTCGGTCTTCGGGGCGTTCTTCCTGCAAAATCAGGTGCTCTTCGCGCGGCTGTCGGGCATTGTGGTGATCATCTTTGGCCTGCATTTCCTGGGCGTCTTCCGCATTCCTTTTCTGGATCAAGAGGCGCGTCTGGATGCGGGCGACAAGGGCGGCACGTCCTTTGGGGCCTATATCCTTGGGCTGGCCTTCGCCTTTGGCTGGACACCCTGCATCGGGCCGCAGCTTGGTGCGATCCTGTCGCTCGCGGCGTCCGAAGCCTCGGTCACGCGCGGCACGCTTTTGCTGGGGGTCTATGCGGCGGGCTTGGGTATTCCCTTTTTGTTGGCGGCGATGTTCATTACCCGCGCCACCCACGTCATGAACCGGATCAAGCCCTATATGAAGCTGATCGAACGCGGCATGGGGATCTTGCTGGTGGTCGTCGGTCTGGCGCTGCTGACGGGGGCGTTTACGACCTTCTCTTTCTGGTTGCTGGAAACATTTCCTGCATTGGGATCCTTGGGTTAGGCGCCTTACTCTTGCCGGAAAACCTGTTTAAGCTGCGGCGAAATACAGGGTGAACGATGGCCGAGAACATAGAGCAGACAGTCAGGACGCGACGGGTTTTCTATATCCCGGGCTATGACCCCATTCATCCGCGCCGCTACCGCGAGCTTTACCGCAAGGAAGGCAGCGCGCAGGCGCGGATCTCGGACTATCAGATCGCGCTGTCGCCCAAGAAGGGCGGCGGGAACTACGGCTGGAACGTCGCCGCGCATATTGATGGCGTTGATGTAGAGGCTCAGGTCGACGTGCTCGTCTGGTCCGACATCGTGCGCATCTCCATGAGCAATTCGATCCTCGCAACCTATGGGCAGTTGGTGCAGACGGCTTGGGTCTATATCGCGTCGGGTGCGCTTTGGCGGTTGATGAAGCTGCGCAAGGGGCCCGTGATTGCGGCGCTTTATCCGGTAGGGATGTTGCTGCTGCAACTCCTGATCGCTGCCCTCGCGGGCAAGCTGCTGTACACGGGGCTGACCTTCTTTGGCGGGCCTGCGTGGTTCAAGGGGATCGTCGCCGCCGCTGGCGTGGGGTTGGGCTGGCAGGTGCTGCGCTGGTTCAAGAAACACGATGGCAAGCTTTTCGCCTATTACCTGATGCATGATTACGCCTTCGGGGCCGCGACGCGAGGGGCGAACCCGCCCGCGCTTGAAACGCGCATGACCGAATTCGGGGATGCCATCGCGCAGGCGCTGAGGTCTGATGTGGACGAGGTGCTGGTCGTCGGCCATTCCTCGGGCGCGCATCTGGGGGTGTCGATCCTTGCCGATCTGATCCGCGCGGGCCGTGTCCCTGCTGACGGGCCTGCGCTGGCCTTTATGACCTTGGGGCAGGTGGTGCCGATGGTGTCTTTCCTGCGCGATGCCCACCGTCTGCGCGCCGATTTGCGCTTTCTGTCCCAATGCGAGGGTCTGACATGGGTCGATGTGACGGCCCCCGGCGACGGCTGTGCCTTTGCGCTTTGCGATCCGGTAGCGGTGTCGGGCGTTGCCCCCGAGGATAAACGCTGGCCGTTGGTGTTTTCCGCGGCCTTCACCCAATCGCTGACCCCCGCCCGCTGGAAAGAGCTGCGCTGGCGGTTTTTCCGGCTGCATTTCCAATACCTCTGCGCCTTTGATGCGCCTAAGGATTATGATTATTTCCAGATCACCGGCGGCCCGCATAGTCTGGCCGAACGCTATGCCGGACGGCCTGCATCCCGGTCGCGCATTGTCAAACCGGTGAATAAGTTCACCTCTACCGCGCCATGACGCTGCCCCCCAAACCCGAGAGCCGCCCCGCGAAAGTGTCGCTTTGGCGCTATGCGCGGCTCTTTCGCCAAGACATCCTGTCGGCGCAGCCCGCACGCCTGTATCGGGCCTGGATGGCAGAGTTCAAGACGCCGTTCTTCCGCAGTTATCTGATCAACCAGCCCGATCTGATCCAGACCGTGCTCAAGACGCGCCCCGACGAGTATCCCAAGTCTGACCGGATCGGCGAAGGATTGCGCCCGCTGCTTGGCAATTCGGTGTTCCTGACCAACGGGGCGACGTGGAAACGACAGCGGCGCATCATTGACCCCGCGTTTGAAGGGGGCCGCTTGCGCGAAACCTTCCCCGCCATCTGGGACGCGGCAGAGGCAGCCGCGGCACGGCTTTCCCCTCATGATGGCGCGCCGCTAGAGGTCGAGGCGCAGACCAGCCACGCGGCGGCGGATGTGATCTTTCGCACGTTGTTTTCGATTCCCATCGAACACCACATGGCGCGCGAGGTCTTTGACGAATTCAAAACCTATCAGCGCAGCCAGCCGATCCTGAACATCGCGGCCTTTGTACCCTTGCCCCGCTGGCTGCCACGGTTGTTCCGCGGCGACACGAAACGTAGCGCAGCCAAGATCCGGCGGCTGATCACCGCGCTGACGGCCGAGCGGATGGAGGCGATCAAGGCGGGCACCGCCCCTGACGATCTGGCGACCAAGATCATGACCACGCCCGACCCCGAAGACGGTTCTACCTTTACCACCGAAGAAATGGTCGATCAGGTCGCGATCTTCTTTCTTGCGGGCCACGAGACGAGCGCCTCGGCGCTGGCATGGGCGATGTATCTGGTGGCGACCCATCCCGACTGGCAGGACCGTCTGGCCGAAGAGGCACAGGCGATCGACCAGTGCGATTTTGCGGTTATGGGCAAGCTTAGGCAAAGCCGAGATGTCTTCCGCGAAGCGCTGCGGCTTTATCCCCCCGTGCCGATGATGGTGCGCGAAGCGAGCTGCCCCGCGACGTTCCGCGACCGGACCGTCGCGCGTGGGGCACAGGTGGTGATCAGCCCGTGGCATCTGCATCGTCACGAACGCCTGTGGGATAACCCCGACGGATTTGATCCGGCGCGATGGCACAGCGAGAACGGCAAGAAATGCCAGCGCGAGGCCTATCTGCCGTTCAGCGCCGGTGCACGGGTCTGCCCGGGGGCGGGCTTTGCCATGGTCGAAGGCCCGTTGATCCTGTCACGTATCCTGCGCGATTACCGCATAGAGGTTGTCGGCGAAAAGCCACCTGTTCCCGTGGCGCATCTGACAGTTCGTTCAAAAGACGGCATTTTGCTGCGCTTTGTCCGGCGCTAACGATATATCATCGCGGGAATAGATGCGTTAAACGAACATTCGACGGAATCAATAAGGGCCAGGATCATCATGACCACGACAGACGCACAGCGCACACAAATGGAAACAGGGCAGGGGTTTGTGGCCGCATTGGACCAGTCGGGCGGATCGACCCCCAAGGCGCTGAGCCTTTATGGCGTTGAACCCTCTGATTACTCGGGCGATGCCGAGATGTTTCAAGCCATGCACGACATGCGCGCGCGGATCATTCTGGCCGATGATTTCACCTCTGACAAAGTTCTGGGCGCGATCCTGTTTGAACGCACGATGGACAACACGATTAACGGCAAACCTGTGGCCCAACTGCTATGGGAAGACCGCGGCGTCGTGCCTTTCCTGAAGATCGACAAAGGTCTGGAAGACGAAGCAAACGGCGTGCAGCTGCTCAAACCCATGCCCGAGCTGGACGATCTGCTGAAACGCGCGAAAGCCGCCGGAATCTTTGGCACCAAGGAACGGTCGGTCATCCAATCGGCCAATCCCGAAGGGATCGCGTCGGTCGTGGCGCAGCAATTCGCCGTTGCCAAAACCGTCTGCGCGGCCGGTCTGGTCCCGATCATCGAGCCAGAGGTGAACATCCATTCCGAGAGCAAGGCGGAAGCCGAAGACATCCTGAAATCCGAGCTCGAGAAACACCTCGCCGCGCTTTCGGCGGAGGAACTGGTGATGCTCAAGGTGACCCTGCCAGAACGCGCGGGGCTTTATGACAGCCTTGCGGATCACCCCAATGTGCTGCGGGTCGTGGCGCTGTCGGGCGGGTATTCCACCGAAGACGCCTGCGCGCGTTTGACGCAAAACCCCAAGATGATCGCCAGCTTCTCGCGCGCGCTGACCGAAGGGTTGAACGTCAAGATGTCGGATGCCGAGTTCAACACGGCACTGGGGCAGAACATCAGCAAGATCTACGACGCCTCTGTCGCCTAAATTGGAATTTTCCTAAATTCCGCGGGGGTTTTCTTGGGAAGAAAACCCCTAAACAATAATGCGGATCGGTTCCTGATTGCAAAAGATCACGAGCTGGCCCGCATTCTCCACAGCGTGATAACCGCGGCGTAGCAGTTCTTGCTCGAATGCGTGGCGGCCCACATATCTTTCGACATCCCTGACGTTCCGCCGCACGACACACCCGCTGCGGGCGGCCTTCGAACTGAATAGGGCGAGCATCCAGCCCTCGGGCGACAATGGAGAGAACTGTTGTTTGACCATGGGGGAAACTTACCCCCGCGAAGGTAAACGTTCCTTTAATGCACGCAGCACATACACGCGGATCGCAGAGGCCAGCCCCGCTTCAACGCCGCGCTCTGCATCGATCTGCGCCACCAGCGCATTGATCGGCATGTCCATCTCTTGCGCAAGGTCGCGCAATTCCTGCCAGAATTCATCCTCCAGCGAGATCGACGTACGGTGACCCCGAAGGGTCACCGAATGTTTCACCGGTCGGGCGCTCATGTGTCGCGCTTATGGGCTTCCAGATTGCGCGAGATTTGCGCCAGACGGGCTTTCAAAACCTCTTTCTGGTCCTTGCTCTGGCCGAACTGTACCGCGTTTTCATCGGCACGGGCCTTGCGCGAGGCGCGGTTGCGCTCTTTCTTGACCTTGTTGAGGTTGATGGGGGCGCTCATTCTTTGGGTCCGATCATTTGCTCCGGCCGCACCACGCGGTCGAATGTTTCGGCATCGACAAAGCCCAAGGCGATTGCTTCTTCCTTGAGCGTCGTGCCGTTCTTGTGGGCCGTCTTCGCGACTTTGGTCGCGTTATCATAGCCAATCGTGGGGGCCAGCGCTGTGACCAGCATCAGGCTTTCTTTCATCAGCTTGTCGATACGTTCGACATTAGCCTGCGTGCCGACAACCATGTTGTCCGTGAAGGCCGAGGCGCTGTCGCCCAAAAGCTGCATGGATTGCAGGACGTTATAGCTCATCATCGGGTTGTAGACGTTAAGCTCGAAATGCCCTTGCGAGCCGGCAAAGCCGACGGCGGCGTCATTGCCCATGACATGCGCACAGACCATTGTCAGCGCTTCGGCCTGCGTCGGGTTCACCTTACCCGGCATGATCGACGACCCGGGCTCGTTCTCGGGCAGGATCAACTCGCCCAGACCCGAACGCGGGCCGGACCCGAGCAAGCGCATGTCATTGGCGATCTTGAACAGCGATCCCGCAACAGTTTTCAGCGCGCCCGAGAACATGACCATCGCGTCATGGGCGGCCAGCGATTCAAACTTGTTCGGCGCGGTGACAAAGGGCAGGCCGGTGATCTCGGCCATATGCGCGGCCACGGCTTCGGCCCAGCCTTTCTTGGTGTTCAGGCCGGTGCCAACTGCAGTACCGCCTTGGGCCAGTTCATAGATATCGGGCAGGCAGGCGTTGACCCGTTCGATTCCCTTTTTCACCTGATGCGCATAGCCCGAGAATTCCTGACCCAGGGTCAGCGGTGTCGCATCCTGGGTATGGGTCCGGCCGATCTTGATGATGTCCTTGAACTCTTCGGACTTCGCGACCAAGGCGTCGTGCAGTTTTTGCAGGCCGGGCAGCAGTACATCGCGGGCCTGCATGCCGATGGCCACATGCATCGCGGTAGGGAAGGTATCGTTGGACGACTGTCCCATGTTGCAGTGGTCGTTGGGGTGGACCGGATCTTTCGACCCCATCTCGCCGCCCAGCATCTCGATCGCGCGGTTCGAGATCACCTCGTTCGCGTTCATGTTCGACTGGGTGCCGGAACCGGTCTGCCAGACGACCAGCGGGAAGTTGTCGTCGAACTTACCCTCGATCACCTCGGTCGCGGCGGCGGTGATTGCATCGGCCAGCTTCTGGTCCAGATTGCCCTGGTTCAGGTTTTCCATCGCACAGGCTTTTTTCACGACGCCAAGGGCGCGGATGATCGGCACGGGCTGTTTTTCCCAACCGATGGGGAAGTTGATGATCGACCGCTGGGTCTGCGCGCCCCAGTATTTGTCGGACGGCACTTCCAATGGGCCAAAGCTGTCGGTTTCTGTACGGGTATCGGCCATGAAAAGGCTCCTGATCTTGGGCTTATGTCTGATCAGGGTTTACCCCGCGGGCCGCAGCGGTGCAATGAGCCGATGGCGCTAACCTTGGCGACAAGGCGCGCTGACCGGTCGATTACTTGCGGAAGCTGTCCAGCGATACGATCTCGGCGGCTTTGGGGGCTTCTTCCTCGACCTCAAGCTCGCTTTCGTCTTGTTGGGGCAGATCTTCGTCCTCGTCCTGTTGGCCCGGTTCTTGCTGTTCGAACTTCAGGCCGAATTCCACCGACGGATCCACAAAGGTGCGGATCGCGTCATAGGGGATATACATCGGTTCGGGCGCATCGCCAAAGTTCAACGTGACCGAGAATCCTTCCTCGGTGACCTCAAGCTTGTCGTACCAATGCTGCATGACAACGGTCATCTCGCCGGGGTAGCGGTCGGACAGCCAATCGGCCAGTTCCGCATCCGGATGAGAGGTGTCGAACGTAATAAAGAAGTGATGGTTGCCGGGCAGTCCATTGGCTGCAACGTCAAGTAATACCTGACGAATTAACCCGCGCATGGCATCGTGCATCAGATTGCCATACTCAATGCTTCGGCTCATTACTTCTCTCCGGCCTTGGTTGATGGCGATAGCATACGGCATTTCGCACCAGTGAAAAGGGGGCGCAAAAATTTATAGCAACAGGCGCCAGCAAAGGGCCAATGCCGCGCTTATCGTCATCGTCAGGACAAAGCCGAACCGCAGCCCCAGCATCAACACTCCCGCCACCCCCGTCAGCACAGCGGCCACGGGATCAAAGCTGCTCCAATCAGGGAGCGGCACGGCCAGATGCGCCATAGGCAGCACGCGTTCAAACATCACATGCAGCGCGAACCAGACCGATAGGTTGGCAATCACGCCGACGACGGCGGCGGTAATCGCGCGCAAGGCCCCCGCCAGCCGCGGCTGCGCCGAGATCGCCTCCAGATACGGGCCGGCAAGGAATATCCATAGAAAACAGGGCGTAAACGTCACCCAGAGCGCCAGAGCCCCGGCCGAGACCGCGCCCCATGGCCCCGATTGGGCAAAACCTGCCAGCAGGGCGACAAACTCCGTCACCAGAATGAGAGGGCCCGGAGTCGTCTCGGCCAGCCCCAGGGCGTCGATCATCTGTTCGGTGGTGATCCACCCGTGATCCTGCACCACGGTCTGCGCCATATAGGCCAGCACCGCATAGGCGCCGCCAAAGGTCACCACCGCGAGCTTCGAGAAGAAGAGCCCGATCTTGAGCAGGAATTCATTCCCCATACCCCAGACAAACAGCAGCGGCGACGCCCATAGCGCGACCCAAAGCCCGATGACGCCGAAGGGGCGGGCAGGGCGGTGATGTAGCCCCTCACTCTCGACCACGCTGCCGTGCCCGGTGGCACCAAAAGCGCCCCAAAGGCCCGCACCCAGAATGATCAGCGGGAAGGGCAGGCCAAAGACGAACAGAGCTACAAAAGCCAGCGCGGCCAGCACCCATCCCGCGCGCCCGTGCAACGCTTTGCGTCCCAGATTACGCAAGGCTTGAAAGACCACGACAATGACCGCCGCCTTGATGCCCATGAACGCGGCTTGAACCAAGGGAAGCTGGCCGAAATAGGCATAGCCAAAGGCCAGCGCCAGAATGACCGCAGCCCCGGGGAATACAAACAAAAGCCCCGCCAACAGCCCGCCAAGGGTGCCGCGCAGCCGCCATCCGGCATAGGTCGCCAGTTGCATCGCCTCTGGCCCGGGCAATAACATGCACAAGGACAGAGCGCGCAAAAACCCGTCTTCCGAAAGCCAGCGATGACGCTCGACCAACTCTTTGTGCATCAGGGCGATCTGTGCCGCTGGCCCCCCAAAGGACAGCACCCCGATCCGCCCGAACACACGCGCCAGCAGGCCCCACTCCGGTACACTCATATCTCGCATATGCCTCTCACGATGCCCCGCGCCAGAGGTCGCAGTACCGGCCCCCGAGGTCAAGCGCCGGTGGGGCACCGATTGGCACTGCCCGCACATACGCGCGGCGGTTTTCAAAGGATGCAGATTGTCAGGTTAGGGGGCGCAGGTTGCTATCACGCCAAACTATCGAAATCGTTGAACTCTTTGAACGGCACGTCCAGCATCCAAGGGAACCTTGATTTAAAGTCCTCGTCGTCGCGCCAATTCTCGACCTCTGTCCATCTTTCACCGACGCTGACACGCGAGTCGTTCACGTCGCTCAACGTGCGGATATACATGAGTTTCCGAGTGTCGCTGGTGTAGCCGAACCGTTTTGGTGCATCCATATGGCCGATGCCGAATATGTTTTTATGGTCTTTCCTGCCAACCATCGTCAGACCCAAATTAATGAATTTGAAGCGATGTGCCCATAACTGAACCTCGTCGTCACGCAGGCCCAATGCGTAGCCCTTTGGGAATGTGTAAAAATGGGGCGTGCCCTCTGCTTCGAGCGGCTCGGCTTGCGCTAGATGCGCTCTGAGCGTTTCGATAAAATCCGAAGATAGGCCGTCATCATCATCAAGGACAACCTGAGCCACAGGATCGCTCCCTGCAAATTTTCCGATTGCGTGGCGCTGAAACTTCCTCGCCGGGCCCTGCGGCGCGAATTGTATCGTGAACTTACCAGCCCCTAAACGGTCTTCACACATATCGGTCAGCTCTGATTTTGCCCAATCGGGCATCTGATCGCTGGAAAGGATGAAATGGTGAAAGTTATCGTCCGTTTGCGACGCGAGGCTCGCCAATGCGATATTGTTGAACAGCCATAGCCGCCGCAACAGCCTGTTTTTATCGAACAGCATCGCCGCATCTTTGGAAAAGTCGCTTTGCCATCCTGACGCCCCTAGAAACGAGAACCGAGTTGAGACAAGGATTTCAGTCGATTGGGACATTGAGCGGCTTCTCTGCGTTGTGGGCGGTTAATGTATCTTATTAAAAATTATGGACTTTTTGACTGCAAGTCAAACAAACCCGAAGTGCGCTTTGAAAGTCAGGGTTTAAGGGGCTTGGGTGTTCTGCCCTTCATTCTGAAGCGGACGCAGTGCTTATGCAAGCTGCCCGTCGATTGCAGCACAGGCGATGTCGCGCCTGATCATAAGCAGGCGAAAACTGCATGTCATGCGCTTGAAAGTGGAAAATTACGGGGGAAATGTAAGTGCAGGTTTCTGTTGCCAGGTACCTGCGAACCCCGCCTTAGGTCGCTAAACGTAAGGACTTAAGTTTCAATAGTTCCGGTCGCTTACGCGGCCATCGCCATTGGAGCACGATTGTCATTTGCAATTGTACATTTTACGCCGATAACGGTGGCAGTCAGCCGAGATAAAGCAACATCTTTAGACGTTCGTCGATCCTATTTCGACCCCATGATCCGCAAATGACGGATGTTTGGTGGAGTCGCCGGGTACCGCCCCCGGGTCCGAACCGCTTATTACATGCGCGTTTATACCCATAGTCCCGAAGGACACCCTAGATATAAGGGGCGTGATTTGCTTTGCAAGGGGAAAGCTTTGAAAACGAAAGGTGACCCGCGGGCTATCGGGCCGCGTCAATCTGTTTGCTGCGGCGGGCAAAGACGGTGCGGGCGAGGGCCTGGGTCTCTTCCTCAAGCAGGGTCAGCCCTTGGGCGGCGGCGCCGGCGTCGCGGGCGGCGATCGCGGTGGCAATGTCACGATGGCGCGCGACGATGGCGTCGCGGGACCATGCGGTGAAGGTGATCATGTTCATCAGCGGCTGCATCGCTTCGACCGCACCGGCGAGTTGATAGGACAGCACCGGATTGCACGCCCCATCGACCAGCGCGCGGTGAAACGCGACATCAGCCGCGCAAAAGCCCGCGTCCGACAGATCGGGGGCAGATTGCGCGGCAAGCGCGTTTTGCATCGCGTCCAGGTGATGATCCTGCCTGCGTGCCGCCGACAGGGGGGCGCAGGCGCGCTCTAGCGCGAAGCGGGCCTCACAGGCGGTCTCGAAGCTTACGTCGTTCATCGACAAGAGCAGGGTAGAGGTGGTGATCTGCTGCGCTTGGGCGGCTTCAAAGCTGATGCGATTGACGAAAGCGCCGCCTGTTGCCCCCCGTTGCGTGCGGATCAACGATTGTGCCGCCAACCGCTTGAGCGCCTCGCGCACCGTCGCGCGCGAGACGTTGAACTGCGCCGACAGCTCCGCCTCGGAGGGGAGGCGTTCGTCCACGATCAGCACACCTTTGATGATGGCATCACGGATGTTCGCGGCAATATGGCTGGACAGATCAGAGGCGGTTTCTGGCGTGGAATTCATATGTCTTACATTTATGGTTTGGAAAAACTTTAATTGTCTGACATTAATTTTGCAAGATGTGAGTCGGCGGGCACCCCCACTGGCGCGCAGCTTGAACCCATGGAACCGAGGGGCCAGCCCCTCGGGCTCCCCGGAGTTTACTGGCAAAATGAAGCGGGCCCTGAACGGCGGTCCGAGACAGGAGGAATGATGTTTGATGCGTTGATGGTGAATAAGGATGAGGACACCGGCAAGACCCATGCCGAGGTTACCCAGATCGACCTTGACCGTTTGCCCGAGGGGGATGTGACCGTTGCTGTCGAATATTCGACCGTGAACTACAAGGACGGGCTGTGCATCGGACCGGGCGGCGGCTTGGTGCGCAAGTATCCCCATATTCCCGGTATCGATTTCGCAGGCACCGTGGAGGCATCGGACGATGATCGCTACAAACCCGGCGATAAGGTCGTGCTGACCGGCTGGCGTGTGGGCGAGGCGCATTGGGGCGGCTATGCGCAAAAGGCGCGTGTGAAGGCAGACTGGCTGGTGCCGCTGCCCGAGGGGCTGGATACCCGCCAAGCCATGGCCGTGGGCACGGCGGGCTTTACCGCGATGCTGTCTGTCATGGCGCTGGAGGATCACGGGCTGGTGCCAGGCAACGGGCCGGTACTGGTGACGGGTGCCGCCGGTGGCGTGGGGTCGGTCGCGGTCGCCATCCTTGCTGCATTGGGTCACGAGGTCGCCGGTGTGACGGGCCGCCCGGATACGGCGGATTATCTGAAATCGCTGGGTGCCACGCAGATCGTCGCGCGGGAAGAGTTGAACGAAACCGTTAAACGCCCGCTGGAATCCGAAACCTGGGCCGGTTGCATTGATGCCGTGGGCGGCGAGATGCTGGCGCGGGTCTTGGGGCAGATGAAATACGGCGGTTCGGTCGCAGCTGTCGGGCTCGCGGGTGGGGCAGGGTTGCCGGCCACGGTGATCCCCTTCCTGCTGCGCGGTGTGAACCTGCTGGGGATCGATTCCGTCATGCAACCCTATGACAACCGTCTGCGCGCATGGCAGCGGATCGGGAAAGGCCTGCCGCTGTCCAAGCTTGAGGATATGGTCGTGCCTGCGACGCTGAGCGATCTGCCCAAGCTGGGGGCAGACATCCTGAACGGTCAGGTGCGGGGTCGTGTTGTGGTTGATGTGAACGGTTAAACCACCGGCACGACGGCTACGATTTGTCTGGCGGCGGCCCCTTGGGGTCGCCGTTTGGCGTATTTAGGGACTGGTACGGCCTTGACCTTGCGAGGGCAGCACTAGCTTTGCATCACCTTAACGCAAAGTGTGACATGTCCGATAAAAGCCCCATCCTTCTTTGGTATCGCCGCGATCTGCGGCTTAGCGATCATCCGGCCCTATCTGCCGCTGCAAACGCGGGGCGGCCCGTGATACCCGTCTTTATAAAGGACAAGAGCGTCAACGCCCTTGGCGCGGCACCGAAATGGCGTCTGGGGTTGGGGATCGGGGCGCTGGCGAACAGTCTTGAGGGGGTGTCGAGCAGGCTGATCTTGCGTGAAGGCGATGCGCTTGAGGTATTACAGGTTCTGATCAAGGAGACGGGCGCCGGTGCCGTCTATTGGTCGCGGCTTTATGATCCGGACAGCGTGCAGCGCGACAGCAAGATCAAAGAGATCCTGTGCAACGACGGGATAGAGGCGAAATCCTTTGGGGGGCACGTCATGTTCGAGCCCTGGACGGTCGAGACCAAGGCGGACGACTGCTATAAGGTCTACACGCCGTTCTGGAACAACGTCAAAACCCGCGATGTTGAGCCGCCGCTGTCGGCACCTTCAGAACTTCCCGCGCCCGAAAGCTGGCCCGACAGTGATGCGCTGGACGGGTGGGGCTTGGGGGCTGCGATGGACCGTGGTGCCGATGTGGTGCGCCCGTTTGTCTGTCTGGGCGAAAAAGCCGCGCAGTCGCGGCTGGGGGCCTTCATGGCGCATGGGGTAGCCGACTATAAGCAGACCCGCGACATTCCCGGCACCGATGGCACGTCGAACCTGTCCGAGAACCTGTCGCTGGGTGAGATTAGTCCGCATCAATGCTGGCACGCCGCACAGCGCGCCTTGCATGACGGCAAACAGGGGGCGGAGACCTTTCTGAAAGAGCTGGTGTGGCGCGAGTTTGCCTATCACCTGATGCATCACACGCCACGGATGCTGACCGACAATTGGCGCGAGGAATGGGATGCCTTCCCCTGGAACGAGGATGAACGCCGTGCCGAGGTAAAAGCCTGGAAACAGGGGCGCACGGGCGAACCCTTTGTCGATGCTGCCATGCGCGAGCTCTATGTCACCGGCCGCATGCATAACCGGGGCCGCATGATCGTCGCGAGCTATCTGACGAAACATCTGATGTGTCACTGGCGCATCGGGCAGAAGTGGTTTGAACATTGCCTGATCGACTGGGACCCCGCGAGCAATGCGATGGGGTGGCAATGGGCGGCGGGGTCGGGGCCGGATGCGTCTCCGTATTTCCGCGTGTTCAACCCCGAGACACAGCTGGATAAATTTGATAAGAATAGAGACTACGCCAGTCGCTGGATCGCCGAAGGGCGTGCCAATCCGCATAAGGACGCGCTCGCGTTCTTTGATGCGATCCCGCGCAGTTGGCCCTTGTCGGCGGATGATGACTATCCCGAGAAGATCATCGCGCTGGACGAAGGGCGCGAACGGGCCCTTGAAACCTATAAGGGGCGAAACTTTTAACCTTTATGAAACGTGGATCTCCCACGTAACACCCATAAACCAATAAGATACGCGTCCAAGCGCATACAGGAGAGCGAATGATTTTGACCAGCACCGAGGGGCAGACTGCCCTTCCACGATATTTCTCGCGTGTTTTTGCGATGGCGCAGGAAATGCAAAACGGGCAGGTCGACTTTGTTTTGCCCGACGGGCGGTGCTTTCGCGCAACCGGAAAGAACCCGCTGCCCATTGCGGAAATCCGTATCCATAACAATGACTTGTTCGCGCGTCTTATCAGGGAGGGTGATCTTGGTTTCAGCGATGCCTACCTTGACGAATGGTGGAGCACACCGGACCTGCAGGCCTTTATGGACGTGGCTCATGCGAATGAGGATATCTACGATTCATTCCCCGGCATGGGGTTGATCCGCAAATTTGAATCCCTGCGCTTCTGGTTGCAGCGCAACAGCAAGAAGCAAGCGCGTAAGAACATCAGCTATCACTATGATTTGGGGAATGATTTCTACAAATTGTGGCTTGATGACACGATGACCTATTCAAGCGCGCTTTTCGAGGACGGCTTTCAACAATCGCTAGAGGCGGCGCAGACTGCGAAATATGCCTCTATGGTGGATCAAATGGGGGTCTCGGCTGGGGACCATGTGCTGGAAATCGGCTGCGGCTGGGGCGGTTTCGCTGAATATGCAGCGAAGGAACGCGGGCTCAAGGTCACCTGCCTTACGATCAGCAAAGAGCAGTTTAACTACGCCAAAGAACGTATTGAAAACGCGGGCTTGGCCGATGTTGTTCAGTTCAAGCTTCAAGATTACCGTGACGAGCGTGGCACTTACGATGGTATTGCCAGCATCGAGATGTTCGAAGCCGTTGGGGAACAGTATTGGCCGTCGTATTTCAATACGTTGCACGCCTGTCTTAAACCTGGATGTCAAGCGACCTTGCAAATCATCACCGTGCCGGATCGTCGCTGGAAGGTTTACAAGCGAGGCGTTGATTTCATTCAGAAATATATCTTTCCGGGGGGTATGCTACCAAGCCCCGCGGTGTTGAAGCAACAGGTTGAGAATGCCGGACTAGCCGTTGAAAAGTCTATCGAATTTGGAAAAAGCTACGACGTCACGCTGCGCCGCTGGCATACGACCTTCAACGAGAAGTGGGAAGAGATCGCGCGCATGGGCTTTGACGAACGCTTTAAGCGGATGTGGGATTTCTACCTCACGTCTTGCGCGTCTACCTTTGACAGCGGCAATTGCGATGTGACACAGATTACCGTGAAGCGTCCGGCCTGAGGGCGCATTGCTTGTAGTCTAAGGAAATCCCGATGCCGACCGCTGCCCGCCTGACAGCCGCTTTTTGCCTGGCGCTGATGGGCTTTGCCCTTTCGCGCATGATCATGCCCCTGATGCCTGAATCCACCCAGTTCGGGTATTTCATTCCCACCAATATTGCCCTCGGGCTCGCGGTCGGGTGGCGGGTCATGGGGGCACGTGCGGGCGGTGGCGTTTCCGAAGGGATCACCATCGGGCTGACCGGTGCCGTGGTTCTGGTGTTCTGGGGGCTGTTCATCCAGGCAGGCCGCGAGATGATCGAGAACGCGATGATGCACCGCTATGGCGGTGTCGGAGAGGCGCTGGTGGGCATGATCGGTATCGGTGCCGAATACTTCCTGATTATGGCGACAGTGCCGATCATCGCGGTCGTGTTGATTGGCGGTGCCGTCAGTGGCGTGATCACAAACCTTATCGACAGCAAGTTCCCTTAAGCCGATGACAGATCTTTTCCTCTATGGGTCGTTGCGGCATGTGCCCCTGCTTGAAATCGTGATGGGGCGCGCGGCGGACCGGCTTGACATCTCGCCGGACCGTTTGCCGGATCACATCGCCTTATCCGTGGTCGAGGGGCCGTTCCCCTGCATTGTGCCGGCGCCGGGCCAATCCGCCGAAGGGGTGTTGCTGCGCGGGCTGGGGCAGAACGATCTGGACCGGTTGAATTTCTACGAGGGCAGCTTTGCCTACGACCTGCAAAAAATCACGTTGGAAAGCGGCGCAAGCGCTTTGGGCTATTTCGCGCGGCCCGATCAATGGACGACACGTGACCCGTGGTCGCTGACGCAGTGGCAGGCAGACTGGGGGGCGCTCAGCTGCTTTGCCGCGCGCGAGGTGATGGATTATTTCGGCGTCTATACTGCCGACCGCGTGGCACAGATGTTCCCGATGATCCGGTCACGGGCAGCGGCGCAGGTGAATGCGCTTCGGTCGAAACACGGGGCAGGGACGCTGGACGGCAAGGTCCGGATCGACCGGATTGACCGCGCCTATACCAATTATTTCGCGCTGAACGAATATCACCTCGCGCACGAGCGTTTCGACGGCACGATGACCGATGTGCTGGAGCGTGCGGTCTTCGTCGCGACCGATGCCGCCTTGGTGCTGCCCTATGATCCGGTGCGGGATCGGGTGATGCTGGTAGAGCAGCTGCGCATGGGGCCGGTGGCGCGGGGGGATCGCGCGCAGTGGCAGCTTGAACCCATCGCGGGCCGTGTTGATCCGGGCGAAAGCCCCGAAGACGCCGCGCACCGCGAGGCGCAGGAAGAAGCGGGTCTGACCCTGCGCAAGCTTGAAAAAATCGCGGAAGTCTATGCCTCTCCGGGGGATTCTACGGAATTTTTCTATATCTATCTGGGCCTTGCCGATTTGCCCGATGATAGCACCGGTGTGAACGGGCTTGAGGCCGAAAACGAGGATATCCGGTCCCATCTCATCGGCTTTGATGCGCTGATGACAATGGTAGACCAGCTTGAAGCTGCCAATGCGCCGCTGGTGATTGCCGCTTACTGGCTTGCGCGGCATCGGGAACGCTTGAGGTTGGAAGCGCCCGCCGCTACACCGGAGGTAACTTGATTTAGGAGCATCCCATGCACGTCGCATCTGATCTGGCGCAGGCCATTGGCAACACCCCTCTTATTCGTCTGCGCAAGGCGAGCGAGGAAACCGGCTGCGAGATATACGGCAAGGCAGAATTCATGAACCCCGGCCAGTCGGTCAAGGACCGTGCTGCGCTGTTCATCATTCAGGATGCCATCGCGAAGGGCACGCTGAAACCCGGCGGCACAATTGTCGAAGGCACGGCAGGGAACACCGGTATCGGGCTGGCACTTGTCGGCGCATCGATGGGGTTCAAAACCGTGATCGTCATTCCTGAAACGCAAAGTCAGGAAAAGAAAGACATGCTGCGCCTTGCCGGGGCCGAACTGGTGCAGGTGCCCGCGGCGCCCTACCGCAACCCCAACAACTTTGTGCGCTACTCGGAACGGCTCGCCAATGAACTGGCGCGCACCACGAACGAAGGTGTGATCTGGGCCAACCAGTTCGACAACGTTGCCAACCGTCAGGCGCATATCGAAACCACCGGCCCCGAGATCTGGGAGCAGACCGGCGGCAAGGTTGACGGATTCTGCTGTGCGGTGGGATCTGGCGGCACGCTGGCCGGGATCGGCATGGCGTTGCAGCCCAAAGGCGTGAAGATCGCGATTGCCGACCCGGACGGGGCCGCGCTGCATAACTATTACACCAAGGGCGAACTGGTCGCCGAAGGCGGATCAATCGCTGAAGGTATCGGTCAGGTCCGCATTACCAAGAACCTCGAAGGGTTCACGCCCGATTTCAGTTACAACGTCTCGGACGCAGAGGCGCTGCCCTATGTCTTTGACCTGCTGCAACACGAAGGGCTTTGCCTTGGGGCGTCGTCGGGTGTGAACGTCGCCGGTGCGGTGCGTCTGGCCAAGGATATGGGGCCGGGGCATACCATCGTGACGATCCTGTGCGATTTCGGCACGCGCTATCAGTCGAAACTGTTCAACCCCGACTTCCTGCGCGAAAAGGATCTGCCCGTGCCCGCTTGGCTGGACCGTGCCCCACAATCCATTCCCGGCGTCTTCGAAGACCAATGATCGCGACGCTCAGGGGGCTTCTGGCCTGCGGTCTTCTGGCGCTTTGCCTGACGACCGCGGCTTTCGCGCAGACCGACGTCGAAGAAACGGCGGAGCAATGGGATAGTGTTGCGGTCAAGGCGGAACAATCGGTTGAAGAGGCCGACACACCGACTTCCGAACTCGACAGCCTGCGCGGGCGTATCGTCAACTACCGGTCCGAGTTCGAGGCCGCGCGCACGCTGAACGCTGAACGTATCGCCGCGCTGCGTGACCAGCTTGCCGCCTTGGGCACAGCGCCCGAGGGCGAAAATGCCGAACCCGAAGCGCCAGAGGTGGCCAAGACCCGCGCCGACATCAATCAGCAGTTGAACACCCTGCTGGCCCCCGTGCAGATCGCAGAGCGCGAGTTTCTGCGCGCAGACGGGCTGGTGCGCGAGATCGACAAGATCATTCGCGAACGCCAGACCGAACGGCTGCTACGCACCACGCCGTCGCCGCTGAACCCCGCCTATTGGGGCCCCGCGCTGGTCGAGATGCAGGATGCCTTTGCCGCTTTCTGGCAGGAAAGTGCTGAACAGGATACGGACAGCGCGCTGAATACGTTGGAAAACAACCTGCCGACCGTTTTCTTCGCGGGTATTGCAGGCTTGCTTTTGCTGTTC
This sequence comes from Sulfitobacter sp. G5_S2_6_S6, assembly GCF_054968505.1. Lineage (NCBI taxonomy): Bacteria > Pseudomonadati > Pseudomonadota > Alphaproteobacteria > Rhodobacterales > Roseobacteraceae > Sulfitobacter > Sulfitobacter sp. G5_S2_6_S6. The sequence goes on along the minus strand of NZ_JBQKUI010000009.1, from coordinate 21,348 downwards.
CGCGGCCGTGTCTGGGCGATGAAGATTGCGCATACCCTGCGCGTTCATCAGGCGCGCGGCATGGGAATCTGGCGCTTTGTCGTTTCCCTGTTGCGCATCCTGTTCCCGCTGGTGGGGCTTTACCTGCTGACCATCGCGGCACGTCAATCGGGTTTTCTGGGCGCACGCGCGACACAGGTCGTTGAATTGCTGCCGCTGATCGGCCTTCTTATCTTCGGGTTCCGCTGGGTGTCCGAACGGGTCTTTGCCCGCGAAGAAGACGAAGCGCTTTTGCCGCTGTCTGCACAGCAACGTAAATCCGCACGGCTCTACGTGAACGCGATCACCTTCGTGATGATCCTGTCTATCGTGGCGCTGACGGTGCTTGAAATCGGTGACCCCAGCTTGGCGACACGCGCGGTGGTGCAATTCCCGCTGGCGGTGCTGACCAGCCTCGCGCTGTTCCAGATCGGTCGGATCCTGCGCAGCTACCGTGAACCCGAAGAGGATACGCCAGACGCGGATGGCATGACCAAAGCATCGTCCCATGCGCGGGTTGTACGCGGTGCCGGGCTGGGGGCTATTGCGGTCTCTGTGGTGGCACCGCTGCTGTATGCCTTTGGCTATCAGGATCTGTCGGATGCGATCCTGCGCCCTTATGTGACGACACTGGCTGTGCTGGGGCTGGTCATGGCGCTGCAACGCTTTTCTGCGGATGTCTATGGCGCGATCACGGGGCAGGGCATTGCCGCACGCGAAGCGCTGATGCCGCTGTTCTTCGGTCTGATTTTGCTGTTGTTGGCGATGCCCGTGCTTGCGCTGGTCTGGGGCGCACGGGTCGCTGACCTGACCGAGTTATGGGCCGCATTCTCGCGCGGGTTCACCATCGGGGAAAGCCAGATCTCGCCGTCGAACCTGCTTGCCTTCGCGGTTATCTTTGCGATCGGCTATCTGCTCACGCGGCTGCTGCAAGGGGCGCTGCGCAGCAATGTCCTGCCCAAGACCAAGATCGACATCGGCGGGCAGAACGCGCTGCTGTCGGGGCTGGGCTATGTCGGGATCTTTCTGGCCGCGCTGGCCGCGATCACGGGGGCGGGCATTGACCTTAGCTCGCTTGCCATCGTTGCCGGTGCGCTGTCAGTCGGTATCGGTTTCGGTCTGCAGAACATCGTGAGCAACTTCGTCTCGGGGATCATCCTGCTGATTGAACGCCCCATTTCCGAAGGCGACTGGATCGAGGTCGGTGGCAAGTCCGGCTATGTGCGCGATATTTCGGTACGGTCCACGCGGATCGAAACCTTTGACCGCACCGATGTGATTGTCCCGAACGCCGATCTTGTCAGCGGTACGGTGACCAATTTTACCCGTGGCAATACCGTGGGGCGGGTCATCATCTCGGTCGGGGTAGCCTATGGCACCGATACCCGCCGCGTCGAAGCGATCCTGCGCGAGATCGCGGAGGACCAGCCTCTGGTGCTTGCGAACCCCGCGCCGAATGTGCTGCTGGTGCGTTTCGGGGCCGACGCGCTGGAGTTCGAGATCCGTGCCTTCCTGCGGGACGTAAATTGGATGATGTCGGTCAAAAGCGATATCAACCACGCCATCGTCGAACGCTTTGCCGCCGAAAACATCGAGGTGCCCTTTCCCCAGCGGGACGTATGGCTGCGCACCCGCGCCGGCGAAAAACCCTCTAAGCAGGATGGAGAGGACAGTTGAACGAGCCGATCTACCTCACCGACGCCTATGCCCGCGACAGCGCCGCCAAAGTCATCGCCATCACCGACGAGGGCGGGATCGTGCTGGACCGGACGGTGTTCTATCCCACGGGCGGCGGGCAACCGGGGGACAGCGGTTGGCTGAACTGGGACAAGCAGCGCATGCCGATCGCGACAACGGTCAAGGGGCTGGACGGGTCCATCATTCTGGTTCCGGCCGAGCCCGAGGAAATCCCCCAGCCGGGCACCCATGTCACGCAGAAGCTGGATTGGGACCGCCGGCACCGGCATATGCGGGTGCACAGCCTGCTGCATCTGTTGTCCGTGGTCGTGCCGTTCCCCGTGGTGGGAGGGCAAATCTCTGCCACGCATGGGCGGCTGGACTTTGACCTTGCCGATGCGCCAGAGGATCGCTGCGGCATCGAGGACGCGCTGGCGTCCTATATCGCGCAGGATTTGCCGATCACGGATCACTGGATCACCCAAGAGGAATTGCAAGCCGCGCCTGAGCTGGTCAAGACGTTATCCGTCGCACCACCGGTCACGGCGGCCAACGTGCGTCTGGTGCAAATCGGAGAGGGTGACGCATGGATCGACCTGCAGCCTTGCGGTGGCACCCATGTTGCCCGCACCGGAGAGATTGGCGCGGTACGCCTTGGCAAGATTGAGAAAAAGGGGCGCGGCACCCGCCGGATCTACGTCCATCTCGACAGCTGAACGGCGCATTGAAATCTTGTTGAAATTCGCGCGTTTTACCCCTTGCACCCCGCCTGCAGGTCACGTTAAACACCCCCTCAATGGACAGGTGGCCGAGTGGTCGAAGGCGCACGCCTGGAAAGTGTGTAGGCGGGAGACCGTCTCCAGGGTTCGAATCCCTGTCTGTCCGCCATACCCCCCTTACGATATATTCCGCTTCTACGGTGATCGGTTCCGACGCCCCGAACGGGTCGCCAGATGCCCGTTGGTTCGGGCGCGTCGATGACCGGTTACCTGAGCCTTTTCGCGGTCGCCTTTCTTGCAGCGACGATTCTACCGATGCAATCCGAAGCGTTGCTGGTCGGGTTGATGATCCACGGCCAGCACGGGGTTCTGGGGTTGCTGGCGGTTGCCACGGTGGGCAATGTCTTGGGGTCGGTGGTGAATTGGGGGCTGGGGCATGCGGTGCTGCGGTTCCAACACAAGCGCTGGTTTCCTGCATCCCCGTCGCAAATGGCGCGGGCCGAGATGTGGTATGCGCGCTATGGCCGCTGGTCGCTGCTGGTCAGCTGGTTTCCGGTTGTTGGCGATGCGCTGACCGTCACCGCAGGGGTGCTAAGAGAGCCGCTGTGGTCCTTCGTCGCAATCGTCGGCATCGGCAAGGCATTGCGCTATGGCGTGCTGGCCTGGGTGACGCTCGTGTGGATCGGCTGAGCGAAAGAGATCGAATAGCGCGTTGTCTTAAAACGAAAAAAGCGCCCGAGGGCGCTTTGTTTCCGTGATCGTCGTCTGGCGCTTAGCCGCCCCAGTTACGTACCTGACCGCAATCCATATGCACGAAGTTAGAACCGGAATAGCGACCAACACCGCCACCGTTACAGGCAATCGCCGCGCGTGCCATCTGGTTCACCGAACGCGATGCCAGACGCAGGTCAGCCGCCTGACCACGCATATGGAGGGAGTTCTTGGCCACACCGCGCGATCTGGAACGCAGCATCGCGTTGGTCTGCGGGCTGCGGTAGCCGGATAGAAGCATATAGGGCTCGGACACATCCAGAAGGTTATGCGACGCGGCCATGATGTCCACGGTGCGCAAGTCCATCGATTTGACGCCATCGGTACGCCAGTCACGCATGAAATAGTTCAGCTCGGATACGGCATCTTTGATGTAGTTGCCTTCGATCCAATAGATCATGTCGATGCGTTCGCCTGTCCGGCCGGAATACATCTTGATGCGACGAATATCGCCGGCCCCACGCAAAAATCCTGCTGCGTTTGCGAAGGTCGGTGCCGCTGCTACGGCCGTCGCTGCGAATGCGCCCAATACGGAGCGCCGGGTCATGCCCGAAGTGCTCTTACCAGTCATTGATTGTATGTCCCGTCTTCTGCCTTTGGTTCCATGATGTTACACGGAGTTTTCCATCGATCCCCAGATGCAACAATTTATGGCATAGCGCGATTCTTGAACCAAGTGCTGAATCGAAAAGGTTCCATCCATCAACAAATTTAGGCGAATTTTTGCGCAACCCTTAGTTGGTTGTTCATTTTTGCCACAGGGGCGATGCCGATAAGCATCAATTTATCCTTAGTTTTCAGTTCACGGGCATTGTTATTGGACAAGAGCATAGGGTTCCCTGCCTATCTAGGAAATCCAAAGCTCACCGATTTCGGGGGAATCAATGACTCGTATTTTAAGCATTCAATCGCGGAAATTTCGCCGCATGGCAGGTTTTCTGGGGGCTGCTGCCACAGCTCTGACACTCTTTACCGCGCCGCAACCCGCTTTTGCGCAGGTGACCGCGTTCAAACAGGCCGTTGCCGAAGCCGCCGCGCGGGATGAGGATATCGCCGCCTACTACCGGACCCACGGCTATGCACCGATCTGGACCGAAGCGACAGAGACACAGCGCGCCCGACGTGCCGCTCTTATGTCAGCGATCCGCGCGGCTGATTTGCACGGGCTGCCCGTCGCACGCTATGACCCCCAAGGGCTGATGGAAAAGCTCAAAAACGCGCAGACCCCGCGGGATCGCGGGCTGGCCGAGGTCGAGATGACGCGCGTTTTCCTGCAATACGCCCGTGATCTGCAAACCGGTGTGCTGGTGCCGTCGCGCATTGATCCGTCCATCGTGCGCGAAGTGCCATACCGCGACCGTCAGACCTATATCACCGATTTCATTTCTTCCGATCCCACGCCGTTCCTACGCAATCTGCGCCCGCGGACGATGGAGTATAACGCCCTGATGCGTGAAAAGCTGCGGATGGAGCATTTGCTGACCCAAGGCGGTTGGGGCCCCGCGGTGCCTGCACCCTCGCTCAAGCCCGGGGCGCAAGGCACGCAAGTGGTCGCGCTGCGCAACCGATTGATGTCGATGGGGTATCTGAAACGGTCCAACGTGATGACCTATGACGCCACGTTGCAAGAGGCGGTGCGCAGCTTTCAAAAAGATCACGGGCTGAATGAGGACGGCGTCGCTGGCTCCGGCACCATGGCCGAGATCAACAAGAGCGTCGAGACGCGGCTGCAATCCGTCATCGTCGCGATGGAGCGTGAACGCTGGCTGAACAAGGAACGCGGCGCACGTCACGTGCTGGTCAATATCCCCGCCTTCACCGCGTCCGTTGTCGACAACGGGCAGGTCACCTTCGAGACACGCTCGGTCGTGGGGGCGAACCAATCGGACCGGCTGACTCCTGAATTCTCGGATGTGATGGAATATATCGTCATCAACCCGACGTGGACGGTGCCGCGGTCGATCGTGACCAAGGAATATCTGCCGTCGATGCAGCGCAACCCCAATGCCGCGGGTCATATTGATCTGATCGATAACCGCGGCCGGATCATCAGCCGTGGGTCTGTGAACTTTAGCCGTTATACAGCGCGTACCTTCCCATATGGCATGCGCCAAAAGCCGGGGCGGACCAATGCGCTTGGGTTGGTGAAGTTCATTTTCCCCAACAAATACAACATCTACCTGCACGACACGCCCTCCAAGAGCCTGTTTGACCGCGACGTTCGTGCCTTTAGCCACGGCTGCGTGCGGCTCGCCGATCCTTTTGATTTCGCCTATACGCTGCTGGCCCCGCAAGCGGCTGATCCTGTCGCCTATTTCAAACGGCAACTGGCCACAGGCCGCGAGACTTTCGTCCATCTGGATACCGAAGTGCCGGTCCACATCATCTACCGCACCGCCTTCACCACACCGCGCGGCCATACGCAGTATCGCGCCGATATCTATGGTCGCGATGGCCGTATCTGGGATGCGCTAAGCAAGGCGGGGGTGGCATTGGGCGCGGTTCAGGGTTAACTCGTCCCTGATAAGGGGAGACCGCACATGACCTACACCATCCAACAGATCGCCGACGCGCTTGGCTTGCCAGCGGTCGGCGATACCTCCATTTCGATTGCCAAACTGGCAGAGCCGGCAGACGCGGGCCCCGACGATCTCGCGCTCGCCATGAGCCCCAAATACGCACAATCGCTGTCTGACGGATCGGCCCGCGCGGCCATGCTCTGGCCCGATGCCGATTGGCAAGAGATGGGGTTGAAGGCCGCCATCCTGCCGGACCGTCCGCGCTTTGCCATGTCGGGACTGACCCGCATGATGGATCCGGGGCAGGGGTTCGGGGCTGGCATCCACCCCTCCGCCGTTATTGATGAGACTGCCGAACTGGCCGAGGACGTCTCTGTCGGGCCATTGACGATTGTGGCGGCAGGCGCGAAAATCGGCGCTGGTTCTGTCATCGGGCCGCAGTGCTACATTGGGACAGACGCGGTTCTGGGTAAGAACGCCTATCTGCGCGATCATGTCAGCATCGGCGCGCGGGTGCGCATCGGCGATGATTTCATCGCGCAACCGGGCGCGCGGATCGGCGGCGACGGGTTTTCGTTCGTGACGGCTGAACCCAGCACGGTGGAACAGACCCGCAAGACCCTTGGTGATCGCGGCGACACAAAAGCGCAACAATGGACCCGTATTCACACCCTTGGAAGTGTGACCATCGGGAACGACGTGGAATGCGGTATGAACTGCACGGTTGACAGCGGCACCATTCGCAACACCGCGATTGGCGACGGCAGCAAGCTCGATAACCTCGTGCATCTGGGGCATAACGTCGTGGTCGGCAAAAACTGCCTGCTGTGCGGGCAGGTCGGTATCGCTGGTTCCGTGACCATCGGCGACAACGTCGTGCTGGGTGGTCAGGTGGGCGTCAGCGACAATATCACCATCGGCGACGGGGTGATCGCGGGCGGCGGCACCAAGATCCTGTCCAACGCGCCCGCGGGCCGGTCGTTGCTGGGGTATCCCGCGACGGAAATGGGCAAGCAGATCGAAGGCTACAAAGCGCTGCGCCGTTTGCCGCGCTTGCTTCGCGATGTGGCGGCGTTAAAATCCCAGATGGGCACCTCCAAAGACAGTGAGACAAGCTAGGGCCGAGGCATGGCCCGTTCTGACGGAGACTTAGGATGAACATCAAAGATCAGGTCATCAGCATTATCGCCGATCAAGCGTTTCTGACGCCATCGGATGTCACCATGAACAGCACGCTCGAAAGCCTTGGCATCGACAGCATGGGCATCGTCGAAAGCATCTTCGCGATCGAAGAGACATTCGACGTATCGGTGCCGTTCAACGCGAACCAGCCGGACGCCACCGGGTTCGATATCTCTAGCGTGGCCAGCATTGTCGCAGGGGTGGAACGGCTGCGCGCCGAGCAGGCCTGACGCGTGAAACGTGTCGTGATTACGGGTGCGGGCACGGTCAATCCGCTGGGATTGAACGTGCCCGATACGCTTGCGGCCATGCGCAACGGGGTGTGTGGAATCGGGCCGCTTGATTTCCGCGACGTGGACCGGCTGTCGATCAAGATCGGCGGTCAGGTCCATGGGTTTGACGGCGAAAGTCAGTATAACCGTCAGAAGATCGCGCTTTATGACCGGTTCACCCAGTTCACCCTTGCCGCCGCGGCGGAGGCGATCCGCCAATCAGGGCTTGAGTTCAAAGGAGAGCTCTCTGCCAAATCCGGCGTGGTGCTTGGCACGGCGGGCGGCGGGGTCAGCACATGGGACGATAACTACCGTGCGGTCTATGCCGAAGGGAAGAACCGCGTGCATCCCTTTGTGGTGCCGCGCCTGATGAACAACGCCGCCGCCAGCCATGTGAGCATGGAGCATCACCTCAAGGGGCCATCCTTCACCGTTTCCACCGCCTGCGCGTCCTCGAACCACGCGATGGCGCAGGCGTTTTCGATGATCCGCAGCGGAATGGCACCGGCGATGGTCACGGGCGGCTCGGAATCCATGATGTGCTTTGGCGGGGTCAAGGCGTGGGAAGGGCTGCGCGTGATGTCGCGCGACGCCTGCCGCCCGTTCTCGGCCAATCGCAATGGCATGGTGCAGGGCGAAGGCGCAGGCGTTTTCGTGTTCGAGGAGTATGACCACGCCCGCGCCCGCGGGGCTGATATCCTGTGCGAAGTATCGGGCTTTGCCATGTCCTCTGACGCGTCGGACATTGTGATGCCGTCCAAGGCGGGGGCCGCCCGCGCGATCAAAGGCGCGTTGGACGACGCCCGGATCAACCTGGAGGAGGTGGGTTATATCAATGCTCATGGCACGGGCACGGCAGCCAATGATAAAACCGAATGTGCGGCGGTGGCAGATGTGTTCGGCACCCATGCAGACCGGCTGATGATCAGCTCGACCAAATCGATGCATGGGCATCTGATCGGCGGCACCGGCGCGGTAGAGCTTTTGGCCTGCATCATGGCCCTGCGCGACGGGGTGATCGCCCCCACCATCGGCTACGAAGAACCAGACCCCGACTGCGCCTTGGATGTGGTGCCCAATGTGGCCCGCGATGCGCGGGTCACGGTGGCGCTGTCCAACGCCTTTGCCTTTGGCGGCATGAACGCGGTACTGGCGCTGCGCGCGATCTGACGGCTGCGGCCACCGCCCATGAAAAAGCCGCCCACGTCAAACGGGGCGGCTTTGTTGTCTCAACGGCCCGAGGGCCAAGCGTCTGCTTACCGGTCTTCAACAACCGAGGATTTGTCGAAGCTTGCGGTGAACCCGTCCAGCGACAGCGACAGTTCGACCTTCTGGTCAGGTGCCAGCGCGGGCACGATGGTGATCACGGCCTCTTTCCCGCGTTTGAACGCGGCGACATCGGCTTCGGTCAGGCCCATGCGGACGTAGCAACCAACGGGGTTACAGAAAGCGAAAGGATAGCGGCGCGCTTTGCCACCATCGACGGTCAGCGTCAGCTGCGAGGGCAGGGCCGTTTCCAACGGCACAACCACAGTGGCACCGGCTGTCGCCTTGCCGCCCGCTGGCAGGCGGAACAGCGAGAATTCGGCGACAGGCGCGCCTTGGCCATCATCCATCAGCTGGTACATCTGGCAGGGGTCGACATCTTCTTCGGTCTTGATGCAGCGCATCTCCCAGGCACCGATCACCTCTTTGGTGTAGGGCTTGCCCAGGGTCGGCTCCCCGTCGGCATCTTCACCAAGGCTCAGCTGCGACTGCACGTCGGTGCTGCTGCCGGTGGTGGTGTTTTCTTCCGTCGCGGGTGCCGCTTCAGCGGTCGGCTCCGCCGTTTCCGGGGCGTCTGTTGCTGCGGGTGTTTCCGTGGCTGCAGTCTGTGCGTAACCGGAAACGGGCATAGTCAGAGCCATCGCCGCGCAGAGAGGGAGAAGTGTGATATACTTTTTCATGCTCGTTCCAAATCAGTTAAATTCGACGCCATCTACCATGCGCCAATGCCAATGTCAGGACGATAGCGCTGAAACCATCGTGATTTAAGGCAAAATTTTGCCTATTTCATCAGGTTTTCACGGGGAAGAGGCCGGGCGCGGGGGGCTGAAATAGAAAAAAGGACGCGATGCGTCCTTTTCCCTGTTCTTCGTTCTCCCCATCGGACTTGGCCGACTTATTGAAAGCACGTTACGAAAGCATTCGGGCACCGTCAACATAAAATATCACAGCGGTTTCAAGCGCGTAAAACGGACCTCAAACGTAAAAAGGGCCGCACCCGAAGGCGCGGCCAAGTCTGACAGGGAGGAAGTGCCGCCAGCACGAAAAGGACATCACGACCGGCGACAAAATCACTATGGTGTGAAAAGGTTAACTTTGTATGCTCGCTCTGCACTTTGGCTGCAGGTTATTGGCCCAAAAGGAATTAAATACGTGACAAATGATATATTCATCGGCGGCGGTGGCGAAGACTACGCGACGAAACAGTTTCTCAACATCGGCTATGCCAACCGTCATGGATTGGTCGCGGGGGCCACGGGCACAGGCAAAACCGTCACGCTGCAAATCCTGGCCGAAGGGTTTTCCGCCGCAGGGGTTCCGGTGTTTCTGTCCGACGTCAAAGGCGATCTGTCAGGGCTGGCGCAGGCAGGCTCTGCCAGCCACAAGCTGCACAACCCCTTTTCAGAGCGCGCCCAGACCATCGGCTTTGACGATTTCGACTACAGCGCCTTTCCGGTCACCTTCTGGGATATGTTCGGCAAACAAGGGCATCCGGTGCGGACGACAATCTCGGAAATGGGGCCCTTGCTGCTGGCGCAGCTTCTCGATCTGACGGAGGCCCAGGAAGGTATCCTCAACATCGCCTTCCGCGTCGCTGACGAAGACGGGCTTCCGCTGCTGGACCTCAAGGATCTGCAGGCGCTGCTGGTCTGGATCGGGGAAAACGCTGCAACCCTGGAGCTGCGCTACGGCAATGTGTCGTCGGCCTCGGTCGGCGCGATCCAGCGGCGCTTGCTGGTGCTGGAAAACCAAGGCGCGGCTGATCTCTTCGGGGAACCTGCGCTGGCGCTCACCGACCTGATGCGCACAGACACGGACGGGCGCGGTTTTATCAATATCCTCGCGGCCGACCAGCTGATGCAGTCGCCCAAGCTCTACGCGACCTTCCTGCTGTGGTTGCTGTCAGAACTCTTCGAGGAACTGCCCGAGGTCGGCGACCCCGATAAACCCAAACTGGTGTTCTTCTTCGACGAGGCGCATCTGCTGTTTGACGACGCCCCCAAAGCGCTGGTCGACAAGGTTGAACAGGTGGCGCGGCTGATCCGCTCCAAGGGCGTGGGCGTGTATTTCATCACACAGAACCCCGCAGACGTGCCCGAAGATATCCTTGGCCAATTGGGCAACCGCATCCAGCACGCCTTGCGCGCCTTCACCGCGCGTGATCGCAAGGCGCTGCGCCTTGCCGCCGAAACCTACCGCGAGAACCCGCGTTTCGAAACCGAAGACGCGATCCGCGATGTGGGCGTGGGCGAGGCGGTGACCTCCATGCTGCAGAAAAAAGGGATCCCCGGCATCGTGGAACGCACCCTGATCCGGCCACCATCCTCGCAGCTTGGCCCGATCGATCCGGCCACCCGCGCCGCCCTGATGGCGCAAAGCCCGATGGCAGGGAAATACGACACCCGCCTTGATCGCGCCTCCGCGTTCGAAATGCTGGCCAAACGCGCCGAAGACGCCGCGAAAGAGGCAGCACAGGCCGAGGAGCAAGCCGAGGCCGAAGACACATCCCCCGCCTTGCGCGAATTCAATGCAGCGCGGCGCTATGCAGGCAAACGGGTCACGCGCTCTACCTCGAAACGCACGACCAAAAGCGACGACAGCTTTGGCGGAGCCATCGCGAGTGTGGTGATCAAGGAGTTGAAAGGCACAACCGGCCGGCGCATCGTGCGCGGAATCTTGGGCGGGTTGTTCAAAGGACGCTGAACGCGCTTCCAAATGGTCCTAAATCCTCGCCGAAGGCTGGCCTTATCCCGCAAGGAATAAGGCCTTTTCTTTTACTTCTCGGGGATCAACCCGCGCGGGCTGAACCGCAATACCAGCAGCAAGACCGCCCCCATCGTCATCAACCGCATATGCGCAGCGGATTCGATCAGGTGGTCTTTCAGCCAATAGCCGTCGGACATGCCCGCGGTGACCAATTGCATCAGCCACAGCCCCATGGGTTCAACCATCACCCAAAGGTACCACATCAGAAAGCCCCCCAGCACGGCCCCTAGATTGTTGCCGGACCCGCCAACGATCACCATGACCCAGATCAGGAAGGTAAAGCGCAGCGGCTGGTAGGATCCGGGCGTCAACTGGCTGTCCAGCGTGGTCATCATCGCACCGGCAATCCCGCAGATGGCAGAGCCGAGGATGAACACCTGCAGGTGCCGTGCGGTCACGTCCTTACCCATGGCTTCGGCCGCGACCTCGTTGTCGCGGATCGCGCGCAGCATGCGGCCCCAAGGCGAATTCAGCGCCCGCTGGCTTAGCCACATCAGCACCAAGAGCACCACGGCGAACAGACACACATACAGGAATTTCACCCAAAGCGTCGATGCCTCTACCGGGTTCAGTCCGAAGCCGGCCGCCTGTTCGACAAAGCCCGCGTTATTTTGCAGGTCGATCTCATAGGGGACGGGGCGCGGGATGCCGATGACGTTCTTGACGCCCCGCGACAGCCAGTCTTCGTTCTTGAGCACGGCGATGATGATCTCGGCGATGCCCAGGGTCGCGATCGCTAGGTAATCCGACCGTAACCCAAGCGCGGTTTTCCCGATCAGCCAGGCCGCTCCGGCTGCAAACAGCCCGCCCACGGGCCAGGCGATGATCACCGGCAGGCCAAGCCCGCCAAGATAGCCGGTGGTCGCGGGGTTCACGGCCTCGACCGCGCTCACCGATGGGTCGAGCAGGGCGCGGAAGATAAAGAACCCCGCCACCAGCACCACCAGAACAACCAGCGTGCGCAGCCATCCCTTGGCCATGCGTTTCATCACCTGAACCGCCAGAATGATCGTCGCGGCCCCCATCAGCAGGGCGGTGAGGATCCCCCAGCCCCCCGCGGACCATGCGCCTTGCGTGGGGGGCATGCCGATCAGCACAGCGGCCAGACCGCCAAGGGCGACAAACCCCATGATGCCCACGTTGAACAGCCCCGCAAAGCCCCATTGCAGGTTCACGCCAAGTGCCATGATGCTGGAGATCAGCCCCATCGCAATGATCAGCAGCGCCGCGTTCCAGCTTTGCGCCAGCCCGGTCAGTACGATCAGCAGCGCGACAATGGCGAAAAGAGCGGTGTTTTTCAGTGTCTCGTTCATACCGATTGCCCCTTGAACAGACCTGTGGGTTTGAACAGCAGCACGATCAACAAGATCACGAAGCTGACGGCGAATTTATAGTCGGTGGACAAAAGCTGCACCAAGCCGTCGGGGGCCATCCCCTCGGGTGCGAGGTAGCCAAAGACCTTTTTCCACGCATAGGTGATCGTCACCTCGGAGAATGCGATAACAAAGCCCCCCGCGATGGCCCCGATCGGGCTGCCAAGACCGCCCACGATCGCGGCGGCAAAGATCGGCAGCAGCAGTTGGAAATAGGTGAAGGGTTTAAAGGACTTGTCCAAGCCGTATAGCACGCCTGCGGTGGTCGCCAGACAGGCCACAATGATCCAGGTGATCATGACCACGCGTTCAGGATTGATGCCCGACAGCAGCGCCAGATCCTCGTTGTCAGAGTAGGCGCGCATGGACTTGCCCGAGCGTGTCTTGTTCAGGAACCAGAACAATGCGGCAACCACGATGACAGCCGTCACCACGGTCAGCCCTTGGGTCGTTTTGATCGCCAGACCTTCCTCAAGCCCCGTCATCTCTTTGAAGTCGCGGGCCGAGATGATGAAGCGTTCGCCATCCAGAAACCGTTGATCCTCTGCGCCGATGATGAAGCGGGTGATACCGTTATAGACGAATGTCACCCCCAGCGAGACGATGACAAAGATCACCGGCTTGGCCTTCTTTTCGCGGTAGAAGCTATAGACCAGCTTGTCTGTGCCGAGCAGCAGACCGATGGTGATGATGATCGCAAAGGGCAGCGCCAGCAAGGCGGTCGGAAGGACCCCCAGGCTCAGCCCCAGCGACTGGAAACCCCAGGTGATCAGCACGGCGGACATCGCGCCAAGCGCCATCGTGTCGCCATGGGCAAAGTTCGAGAACCGCAAGATGCCATAGACCAGCGTCACCCCAAGCGCACCAAGCGCCAGCTGCGACCCGTAGGCGATGCCCGGAACCAGCACATAGTTGGCCAAGGCGATGAAAGCGTTGAGTAAATCCATTATTTGCATGTCCCTAGATAGCTGATGACAATCGGCCCATCAGCGTAATGCACGGTATAACGGGAGGCCCCGTCGGTGGCGATGCTCAGCAGGTGGCGGGCATCAAACCCACCCCCCGTCAGGGACAGCGCCTTGACCTGTTTCGTGCCGGTCATGTCGACGGTTTCGGCGTCGCTGACCATTTGTGATTGAACCGTCAGCGCATCGGCAGAGGCTCCGCCTGCGTTGCCGGTGATGTCGGGGGTGAACTCTGTCTCGGTGCAGGGCTCGTTTTCCACACATTCCCAAGTAAAGCGGCAGGCGATTGCAATCGTCTGCTGGAAGGGCTCTGCGGGGGTCGTGGCGGCTGCGGCGGTCGGGGCTGTTGCTGCGGTCGTGGCAACGCTGTCCTGCGCCAAGGCTGGCGCCGTGGTTGCCAATAGGGCCATCGGAAGGGTCCATCGCATCGCTTAACCCCCCAGAAAGGATTTGCGAACTTCGGGGTCTTCCAAAAGTTCTTTTCCCGTGCCGGTAAAGGCATTGGCCCCTTGCACCAGAACATAGCCCTTATCCGCAATTTCCAGCGCTTGGCGGGCGTTCTGTTCTACCATCAGGATCGGGATACCGGTCCGCGCGACCTCGATGATGCGGTCGAATAGTTCGTCCATCACGATGGGGGACACGCCAGCGGTGGGTTCGTCCAGCATCAGCACCTTCGGCTGCGTCATCAACGCGCGGCCCACCGCGACCTGCTGGCGTTGCCCGCCCGACAGTTCGCCCGCGGCCTGATAGCGCTTTTCCTTGAGGATCGGAAAAAGGTCATAGACCTGCGCCATCGTATCACGGAAATCATCGCGGCGGATGAACGCCCCCATCTCGAGGTTTTCTTCCACCGTCATCGAAGTAAAGATGTTCGAGGTCTGCGGCACGAACCCCATGCCCTTGGCCACACGGTCTTGCGGCGACAGCGAGGTGATGTCTTCGCCGTCCAGCCGCACATGGCCCTGGCGCACGTCGAGCATGCCAAAGACCGCCTTCATCGCCGTGGATTTGCCCGCGCCATTGGGGCCGACGATGACGGCGATCTCACCCTTTTCGACGGCGATGGTGCAGCCGTGCAGGATATCGGGGCCCTTGCCATAACCGCCCGTCATCGTGTCGCCGATCAGGAAGGGGCCCCCCGGTGCGGGGTGGCTTTTGCCGCCCCCTTTGACCGGCTGCGCGGTGCCTTGCCCTTTGGGGTTCGCGATCGACAGGTCCTTATTGCCCCGGTCGCCGTATGGGTTGCTCATGTCAGTCTCTTTCATTCGGTGTCCAGGGCTGCCGCAGGGATGGGCGCGGCGCAGGATATCTCATCCGCACATGTGTCGCGCAGCATCATGGCCACCTCAAAGGACATCTTGTCCATTTCATCCAAAGGCATTGTGTCGGTGGTATCGAGATACAGCATTATCCGCGCTGATCCGACATCCGACAACATGACCGCGCTCATGGTGCGGTCGCCGTCGATCTCGTCATATTGCAGGTGGCGCAGGGTCGTGCCCATCGGGGTGTCGATCCGGTCGACCTTCAGCACCTCGGGGGCAGGGCCGCCATCCGCCGCGATCCAGGCGCTATAGGTCTCGTATTGCTCTTCCAGCGTCGAGGTGCCGTCGGCGATGTCGTACCCGGGCCATTCTTGGGTGAAGTTCAGGATCACCTCGCCCAGATAGCGGGTGGAGCCGTCGCCGACCGTGTCCCAGGTTGCTTCTTCCCACGGGGTGCCCCGATCGCACATCCAGACCTGCGCCGACAGCTGCGCACAGGCCGCAGCGGCCTGCGGCAGGGCAAATCCCGCGCAGAGCGTCAATGCGGTGGCCATCCGTCTCATGCAGACACGGCCTTGTTCTTGAGCCCGGTGCCCAGATAGGCCTCGATCACCTGTTCGTTGGCCTTGATCTCGGGCAGGGTGCCTTGAGCGAGAACTTTGCCCTCGGCCATACAGATCACCGGATCACACAGACGGCCGATGAAATCCATGTCGTGTTCGATCACGACAAAGGTATAGCCGCGTTCCTTGTTCAGACGGATGATCGCGTCACCGATGGTATTGAGCAGCGTGCGGTTCACACCGGCCCCGACCTCGTCAAGGAACACGATCTTGGCGTCGACCATCATGGTCCGCCCCAGTTCCAGCAGCTTTTTCTGACCGCCGGATATCTGACCCGCTTTTTGCTCGGCCAGATGTTCCACCGTCAGAAACTCAAGCACCTCGTCCGCTTTGGCGCGCAAGGCGCGTTCCTGATCGGCGATGCGCTTGCGCCCGAACCACGTGTTCCATAGCGTCTCGCCCGCCTGATCGCCGGGCACCATCATCAGGTTCTCGCGGCAGGTCATCGACGAAAATTCATGCGCGATCTGGAAGGTCCGCAGCAGCCCTTTGTGAAACAGCGTATGGGGGGGCAGGCCGGTGATATCCTCGCCGTCCATCGTCACGCGCCCCGAGGTCGGTTTGAGCACCCCCGCGATCACGTTGAATAGCGTCGTTTTGCCAGCACCGTTCGGGCCGATCAAACCGGTGATCGTGCCTTTGCCAATGGTCAGATTGGCCCCGTCCACGGCGTGGAACCCGCCGAAATGTTTATGGATGTCGTCTACGACGATCATTTTGTAGTCTCCCCGTGCGGTGCCGAAGCCCCGTTGCAAAAACAGCCCGGTCGCAATGCACCGGGCTGTTTTCTGTCACGTCATGTGATGTTAGCGGTATTGAACCGTCGTGATCTTGCCGTCTTCGATCTTGATCTGACGGTAGCTGCCAGCGGATTCACCGGGGCCGATCAGTTCAACCGCGGTTGCGCCTTCATAGTCGACTTCGCCGCCGTCCTTGAGGATTTGCAGCGCTTTGGCCAGCTCACCCGGATAGATCTTTTCGCCGGGGGCGTTCGCAACCGACATGACCTGATCCTTATAGACCTGCGGATCGGAAGACCCTGCGGCCTGCATCGCCAGCATCAGCAGCGCCGCTGCGTCATAGCTTTCCGGTGCGAAGGGCGATGTGGTATCGAAGGCACCGTCGACCAGCGCGGTGAACTTGTCAGCGCCGGGGCTATCGGTGCCGGGGTGCTGGCCGGTGGAGCCGTCCAGCTCGGAGCCGAAGTTGTTTTCAAGGTTCGCCGCGATCATCCCGTCGGGGAAGTGGAACGTGTCGAACGCGCCTGAATCAATCGCCGCACGCACAACGCCCGATCCACCCTGATCGACGTAGCCCGCAACCACCAGGCGATCGCCACCGGCAGAGGCCAGCGCGCCAACCTCGGCAGAGTAATCGGCCTTGCCGTCTTCATGTGCGGCAGAGATGGTGATCGTCCCGCCCGCGGCTTCATAGGCCTGCTGGAACGCGTCCGCCAAACCCTTGCCGTAGTCGTTGTTGGTATAGGTGACCGCGACTTCCTTGATGCCTTCTTCCATCAGCACCTCTGCCATGACCTCGCCCTGACGGGCGTCGGAGGGGGCAGTGCGGAAGAACAGACCATCGTCTTCCATCGTGCTCAGGCCGGGGGATGTGGAGGATGGCGAAATCATCACCATGCCGTTGGGCAGTGCCGCGTTTTGCAAGATCGCGCCGCTCACGCCAGAGCAGGCCGCGCCCACAATGCCGTTGATCCCTTCAGCGATCAGGCGTTCCGCACTGGATACCGCAAGCGCGTTATCGACGCAGCCCGTGTCCGCGCGCGAGGCGGTGACTGTCGCCCCGTCCATCAGCATGCCGCTGTCGGTGACTTCTTTCATGGCCAGCTCGGCGCTGGATGCCATGATGCCGGTCAGCGATTCAATCGGGCCGGTGTAGCCAAAGATCACGCCAAGCTTCACGTCCTTGCTATGCGCGTCGGCATAGGCATTGGTGGCTAGCAATGCTGCAGCCGTTGTGGCCATAAGCATCTTTTTCATGTTTCTCTCCCTGTTGAACATGGTGTTCTGCGCCAGAGCCTATGCGGCGATTTTGGAAAAGAAAAGCGTTATCCCTAGGTAAAGTGGCGCAAGATGATGTGGATCGACGCTTTGTCTGCGCTAGGTTTGCAGGGATAGGTTGTATGAAGGGGGAAAGCCATGTTTCGCGGGGGGATGATAGGTCAAGCCGCACGGGCCATCGGGGCGTTGGTCATAGCCGGATCGCTCATGGGCGCGTCGGGCGTTGGCGCGCAAGAGCTGCAGATTACCCAGCAGGTGTCAGGGCTGGAGACGCCTTGGGCGATGGCGATTTTACCGAATGGGGACGTGCTGGTCACCGAACGCGACGGCCGCTTGCTGCGGGTCCGCGAGGGGGCTAGCCAAGAGGTTGCGGGTACCCCGCAGGTCGTTGACGCAGGGCAGGGCGGCTTGCTGGACATCACGCTGGCACGGGATTTTGACAGATCACGCACCGTGTTCCTGACCTATGCCAAGGCGCTTGAAGGCGGGGCCGGTACCGCGCTTGCCGCGGCAGAGCTGTCGCAGGATGGTGCGCGGCTCGAAAATCTACGCGATCTCTTTACCATGTCACGCGGGTCTGCCGCCGGTCAGCACTTTGGGAGCCGCGTGGTCGAGGCGCGCGATGGCACGCTGTTCGTCACCGTCGGAGAGCGTGGCGACCGCCCCGCGGCGCAGGATCTGGGGCAGCACAACGGCTCTGTCGTGCGGGTGAACCGTGACGGTACTGTGCCCGCCGATAACCCGTTTGTCGGGCGTGACGACGTGCTGCCGGAAATCTGGTCCTACGGGCATCGCAATCCGCAAGGGGCAGCGCTTGATCTGGAGGGCAACCTGTGGGTGTCAGAACATGGGGCGCGCGGCGGGGACGAGGTTAACGCGGTCCGCAAGGGCGCGAATTACGGATGGCCGGTGATTTCCTTCGGGCGTCACTACTCCGGTGCCAAGATCGGCGAAGGCACCGCGAAGAAGGGGATGGAGCAGCCCGCCTTCTACTGGGACCCGTCTATCGCGCCCTCGGGGTTGCTGGTCTATTCGGGCAAGATGTTTCCCGACTGGCGGGGCGATATCTTCATAGGCTCGCTCAAGTTCAATTATATCGCGCGGCTACAGGGCGACCCGCTGGCCGAGGTGGCGCAAATCTCTACCCCCGCCACGGCGCGGGTGCGCGACATCATAGAGGCACCGGACGGCGCGATCTGGTTTATCTCTGTCGGGAACGGGGCGGTGTACCGGATCAGTAACGATTAGGCGACAGGCTTGGCCGCATGCGACCCGCGCTCGCGGTAAGGCGTGGTGTTATAATGCGCGCGGTAGCATTTGGAAAAATGCGACGGCGAGGCAAAACCACAGGCCAGCGCCACGTTGATCACGCTCATATCCGTTTGCATCAGCAGGTTACGCGCCTTTTGCAGGCGCAGTTCCATGTAATAGCGTTTGGGGCTTCGGTTGAGGTAGCGGCGGAACAGCCGTTCAAGCTGCCGCGTCGACATGCCGACATCGCGCGCCAATGAGGACGGGCTGATCGGCTCTTCGATATTGGCCTCCATCATCTGGATGACCTGACCCAGCTTGGGATGCCGCACGCCGATACGGGTGGGCACCGACAGACGCTGCGTGTCCTGGTCCGTGCGGATGGAGCTATAGATCAGCTGGTCGGCGACGGCATTTGCCAGATCCTCGCCCAGATCGTCGGCAATCAGCTTGAGCATCAGATCGATCGAGGATGTCCCGCCTGCTGTCGTCATCCGGTTGCCGTCCACCACAAAGACCGATTTTGTCAGGGTGACGTCCTCGAAGTCTTCGCTGAAACTATCCTGATTTTCCCAGTGGATCGTGGCTTTCTTCCCATCCAGCAATCCGGCCTTGGCCAGCGTAAAGGCGGCCGTGCACAGACCGCCGACCATCATGCCCTTGCGGGCCTCCCGGCGCAGCCATCCCAGCAGCTTCTTGGTCGTCGCCGCCTGCACGTCGATGCCGCTGCACACCACCAGCGTGTCGTCGCGGCCCAGATCGTCCAGATCGCCGTCCAGCGTGAATTCCGCCCCTGCCGAACAGCGCACGCGCCCGCCATCCTCGCCGATCAGACGCCAGTCATAGGCCGGACGACCCGCCATGCGGTTGGCGATGCGCAGACATTCCACCGCGGAGGCAAAGCTGAGCATGGTGAAGTTTTCCAGCAGCACAAAGACAAAGCGCCGTGTCTTTTCAGCGTCAGGAAGAATGCGGTTGGCCAGACGGGTGTCGCTCATCACGTCGCCTTTCAGGTTTGCGTTATACGTTGGGGCAAAGTGGGCGCTGCCCTCAAAAACCTGCCAAAAACCTTGCCCACGGGCGGGGGCGAAGGTCAATAGGGTGAATTTCGGTTCTGGTCACTTGGGCCAGACCTTTATATACCACAATTTCACAATGTTTGCGCCTGACACTTCGGGCGCTGCGGACTTCGGAGAAAAATGATGACCGATTGGACAAAATCAAGCTGGCGCGACAAACCGCGGATCCAGATGCCCGACTATCCTGATCAGGACGCGCTGCGCGCGGTCGAAGCTGAATTGTCCCGTTATCCATTGTTGGTCTTTGCGGGTGAAGCGCGGCGGCTGAAAAAGCATCTGGCGGCGGCGGGCCGTGGCGAGGCGTTCTTGCTTCAGGGCGGCGATTGCGCCGAAAGCTTTGAACAATTCAGCAGCGATATGATCCGCGACACCTTCAAGGTGATGTTGCAGATGGCCATCGTGCTGACCCACGGTGCCAAAGTGCCGGTGATCAAGCTGGGCCGCATGGCGGGTCAGTTCGCCAAGCCGCGTTCAGCGCCCACTGAAACCGTGGATGGGGTGGAACTACCAAGCTACCGCGGTGACATCATCAACGAGCTCGCCTTTACCGCCGACGCCCGTATTCCCGACCCTAAAAAGATGCTGCGCGCCTACACACAGGCCGCCGCGACCCTGAACCTGATCCGGGCGTTCTCGACCGGCGGCTATGCCGATGTGCATCAGGTGCACGGCTGGACTTTGGGCTTTACCGAAAGCGAAAAGGCGGAAAAATACCGCGAGATCGCGAACCGCATTTCAGACACGCTTGATTTCATGGCGGCGGCGGGTGTCACGTCCGAGACGGCGCATACCCTGCAATCGGTGGAATATTATACAAGCCACGAATCGCTGCTGCTGGAATACGAAGAGGCACTGTGCCGTCAGGACAGCCAGACCGGCAAATGGCTGGCGGGCTCGGGTCATATGATCTGGATCGGTGACCGGACACGTCAGCCTGATGGCGCGCATGTGGAATTTGCCCGCGGCGTTCAGAACCCCATCGGTCTGAAGTGCGGCCCGACGATGACCAGCGATGACCTCAAGCTGTTGATGCACAAGCTGAACCCCGAAAACGAAGAGGGTCGCCTGACCCTGATCGCGCGTTTCGGGGCCGGCAATGTGGGGGAACACCTGCCGCGTCTGATCAAGACCGTGCAGGAAGAGGGCGCGAATGTCGTCTGGACCTGTGACCCCATGCATGGCAACACGATCAAATCCTCAAGCGGCTATAAAACGCGGCCCTTCGATTCCGTGCTGCGTGAAGTGCGTGAATTCTTTGCGGTACATGGGGCCGAGGGCACCGTGCCCGGTGGTGTCCACTTTGAGATGACCGGTCAAGATGTGACAGAATGTACCGGTGGTGTCCGCGCCGTTCAGGACGAAGACCTGTCGGACCGCTACCACACCGCCTGCGACCCGCGCTTGAACGCCAGCCAGTCGCTGGAGCTTGCCTTCCTCGTGGCCGAGGAACTGTCGGCACGCCGGGCGAACCAACAGGTCAAAGCCGTCGGCTAACTGCCGCAGCTCATGCAATAAGGAAGGCCGCGCATAACATCATGCGCGGCCTTTTTCTTTTTGCTGCATCGGGGTGCGTCCCATCGG
>NZ_JBQKUI010000008.1:0-168209 GCF_054968505.1 Sulfitobacter sp. G5_S2_6_S6 | reverse complement strand
ACACCACCTTTTTCAGATAATTCAAACACTTCCGAATGCCACCGCGACTGGGATCGTAGCAGGTTTTCGTAGCAGTTTGTGACATCACAGCCCGTGACAAGTAGCGATGCCGGTCCATTATCTGGCCGTCATAGAAATTCGACTTTGCGATTCCTTTTGCGAACACTTCACCCATGTTAGGGGTAGCTCCGCCACAGTTGAGTAGCAGCGGCGGAGCTCTATTGTTTCACCTAAATAAATGACGCGTTGTCATTATCCCACCCACGCGAGCTCACCGATCAGCTTGTTGCAGGCTTCTTGCGGGGTGGTAAATGCGACCATTGTATTGAATCCGGTCTGCATATCGTTACGCGCTTTTGCGATTACGGCGTCCGTTGCTCCGAGATTTCGTGCAGTAGCAACATTCTTGCTAGCGTCCTCTCGCAATGTCTTCACACTTGAGTATCCCCCAGCATACCCCGCGCATTGTCTAGCAACTATCTCCGCCCCAGCGGCTCTTCTGGCAGCGGCTTCCATTGGCGACGCCGCAGGTGCAACACATCCAGCCAATGTCACTAGCGTAACAGCAGTTAAAATCATGTTTTTCATAAATGCCTCCTTTGCATTAACGAAGAAAGGCATAGCCATTTCCCTCATACAAGCATGAATTGAATCTACCACCAACCAACTCGCTAGACACGAACTTCCGTGGATCACTCTTGTATTTGGTAGCAACACCAGAGGAAGCTAATTCGCACGTGCGTTTAATGGGGTTAGGACGGTTTTTTAAGTTGCTCTAGCTCTTCGCGCTGCGCGCTCAGATCGCCTGTCTGAAAGTCTCTGTCCGTTGGAGGCTGGCATTCGCCAGCCTCACTCCCTTCGCCTTGCCCCCGTTTCCGCCCCAGCGTGATCGATACTCAAGCAGGCTAATCTTGGTTCTCGACTGGAGACAGAGGTGATGAGAGCTGCCGGAGATAGGCATTGGTCGCGGTAAACCACCCGAAAGAGATCAGGGGCACCCGCCCCCCCTCGAATTCGCTGCCGTGCCCAGCCACCCAAGGTGGCCGAGCGGCAGCATAAAGAACCCTTGGGAAGGGTTCTGAAGTCTGTGTAGCTGGCATGGCCCCAACGGCCTCACATACTCAGGTGGCGATGCGGCCAGCAGGGGCGATGCCAAACGCGCTATTGGCTGGCCATGCCAACCATCATCGATCCCAGTGCGACAAGGTGGATCAGCATGATCGCCCTGTCATTCCACAGGGTGCCCACGATGAACCAACCGATGACGCCGACGATGAACAGATAGAGGTTCCACGGCGTCCAGCCGAATCCCGTTGCGGCGTAGCCGAGGATCTGCACGATCGATGCGGCCCATTTGATCCAGAACGCAAGTCGGGTGCTGCTGCGCAAGGCGATCAGATCAGACGGCACGGGTCAGCCCTCCGTCGATGCGCCAGTTCTGACCGGTGACATAGCCGCCTTGGTCGGACGCCAACCACCCGATGAGGGAGGAGACCTCTGCCTCGGTGCCATACCGGCCCATGGGGATGCGCGCGCGGCGGTCGTCTGTTTCGGGCAGGCTGTCGATGAACCCCGGCAAGACATTGTTCATGCGGATGTTCATGTCTGCGTATTGATCGGCGTAAAGCTTGGCGAACCCTGCAAGCCCCGCGCGGAAAATCCCTGATGTGGGGAATAGCGGGTCGGGCTCGAACGCCGCGAAGGTAGAGATGTTGATGATCGCGCCGCCGCCCTGTGCTGCCATGATCGGGGTCACCAGTCGCGTGGGGCGGATCACGTTCATCAGGTACACGTCCATGCCCTGATGCCAGTCGTCATCCGTCATCTCCAAGATGTCGCCCTTGGGTCCGTGACCGGCCGAGTTCACCAGCACATCCACGCGCCCCCATCGTTCCATAGCGCCATCGACCAATTGCGCCAGATCATCAACCGACTGGTTGGTGCCGGTGACACCGAAGCCGCCAAGCTCTTTGGCCAGTGCTTCGCCTTTGCCAGAGGACGACAGGATCGCGACCTTGAACCCATCGGCGGCAAGCTTTTTGGCAGCCCCTGCCCCCATGCCGCTGCCGCCCGCTGTGATTAACGCTACTTTTTCTACACTCATGACGTTTGCCTCCTATATGTGTTAGACAGCGCTATCGCGTCTGCTTCAACGCAGGTAAGCACTTTGCAACGCTTCGACCAGCCAGACATACTGCTGCATGACGATAGGATTTCTACTGTGCCGACCTCGAACGACCTCCCCCCTCTGAACGGGCTGCGCGCCTTTGCAGCTGCGGGCCGCCATCTTACCTTTCGCGCCGCAGCTGATGAATTGGGCGTGACCCAAGGTGCCGTGGCCCAACAGGTGCGCGGGCTCGAAGACCATCTGAACCTGCGTCTCTTTCTCAGAGAGCCGCGCGGGCTGGCCTTTACCGAAGAGGGGCGCGCCTATCACATCGCGATTGCCCGCGCCTTCGATCAAATGGCCGATGCAACAGATGCGCTGCGCACCGCGCCGTCCCACGTCACGATCAGTGTCACCCCCACCTTTGCGTCGAAATGGCTGATCCCCCGACTGGCAGCGTTTACCCAAGCCCACCCCGGCATTGATCTGCGCATCACCGCGACCGAAAGAGTGTCCAGCTTTCACGCGGATGGGATCGACCTTGCCGTGCGGCAGGGCAATCCGCCATTCGGGGCGAGCCTGCGCGCTGATCTGTTGTTCGAGCAGCAGATCGTCGCCGTCTGCGCCCCCCATTTGGCAGAAGCGCTGAACACGCCGATGGACGCGGCAGGTATCGCGGAGGCGACACTGCTGCATGACACGCACGATCTTTGGCCGCAGTTCATCAAAACGGTGTTTGGGCGCGATCTCCCGACGGCGCGCGGTCTGCGGTTCAACCAAACGACGCTTAGCCTTGATGCGGCGCTTGCCGGTCAGGGGATCGCCCTTGCCAACCGGTTTCTTGTCCAGCGTGATCTGCGTGCGAAACGGCTGGTGCAACCGATCGAAGGCGCATTGAGCGGTGGTAGCGGGTTTTACCTTTTGTCCCCACGGCAAGGCTCCCCAAGCGGTGCCGCCCATGTCCGCGACTGGCTACTGGGCCGCGCCCGCGACGACGTGGCAGAGGCCGCCCTAACTCCAAACGACGAAAGCAACCTTCCCATAGCGGAACCCTGACCCGCTGGCGGGGGTTCTTCTTCATAGATGTCACAAGACAAAGGGCCCCCTTCTCATGAAGACGACACTGACCGTTAACGGCGAAGACCATAGTCTTGACGCCGACACCCGCACGTCGCTGCTGGATGCGCTGCGCAATCACCTGAACCTCACCGGCACCAAAAAGGGCTGCGACCACGGCCAATGCGGCGCCTGCACCGTCATGGTCAACGGCCGCCGCATCAATTCCTGCCTGACGCTCGCCTGTATGCACGACGGCGACGAGATCACCACGATCGAGGGTCTGGGCGACGAACGCAACCTGTCCGACATGCAGCAGAACTTTGTCAAACACGACGGTTTCCAGTGCGGCTATTGCACACCGGGTCAGATCTGCTCAGCCACCGCCATGCTCGAAGAGTTCAAAGCCGGCTGGCCTTCTAACGTATCCGGCAGCCTGACCGCCTCGCCCGAGCTGACCGACGGCGAGATATCAGAGCGGATGTCCGGCAATATCTGTCGCTGCGCCGCCTACCCCAACATTGTCGATGCGATCCGCGAAACGGCGAAGGGGCAGTCATGAAACAGTTCAATTACGTCCGCGCCGGCGCCAATAGCGATGTCACCGGCACCCCAGATGCCACGATCATCGCCGGGGGCACCAATCTACTGGACCTTATGAAGCTAGAGGTGATGACCCCCGACCGGCTGGTCGATATCTCGCGTTTGGACCTCAAACAAATCACCCCAACCCGCGACGGCGGGCTGCGCATCGGTGCTTTGGTCACCAATTCTGATCTGGCGGCGGATATGACGGTACGGTCGGATTATGCCGCACTCTCCGCCGCCCTGCTGGCGGGCGCGTCCGGCCAGCTGCGCAACAAGGCGACCACGGGTGGCAACCTGCTGCAACGTACCCGCTGCTACTATTTCTACGACACCGATCAGCCCTGTAACAAGCGCGACCCCGGCTCAGGCTGTGGTGCGATGGAGGGGGCGAACCGTCTGCACGCGATCCTTGGTGTGACCGACAAATGTATCGCCAGCCACCCCAGCGATATGGCGGTGGCCATGCAGATGTTAGGGGCCGAGGTCGAGATCGAGACCACCGATGGTGTGACCCGCACTGTGCCGCTGTCCGACTTTTATCTGATCCCCACCGACCCCGCCGTCGAAACCGTCTTGCAACCGGGAGAGTTGATCACCGCCGTGATCCTCCCCGCCCCCGCCGAGGGTCGCCAGACCTACCGCAAGGTACGCGACCGCGCGTCCTACGCCTTTGCGATGGTATCGGTCGCGGCGCGGATCAAGGTGACGGATGGCAAGATCACCCAAGCCGCAATTGCCTGCGGCGGTATCGGCTCAATGCCTTGGCGCGATCCGGCGGTCGAGGACGCGTTGATCGGGCACGACCCCTCGCGCGAGGTGTTTGGCAAAGCCGCTGATATTCTGGTCACGGAGGCCGCACCGAAAGAAGGCAATGCGTTCAAGGTGCCGCTGGCCCGACGCACGCTTATCGCCACACTCAAGGAACTCACGGGGGTACAGCAATGACCGACGGTAGCAATATTTCGACCGCCGAACTGACGATGGATGAACCCGATGACCGCAACCGGCTGGATGCCACGGTTCAGGGGTTGATCCACACCGGCATGGACCGCCCTGACGGCCCGCTGAAAGTATCAGGCCGGGCCACCTATGCGCATGAGGATCAGCCCACGGGCATGTTGACCGGCGTTTTGGTGCGCGCCCCTGTCGCGGGCGGTCAGGTCACCGGCCTGAACGCCGAGGCGATCGGCAAGCTGGATGGGGTGCGCGGCGTGTTCCACGGTAAGACCTTCCTGCGCAATCCCGCACAAGGCACCGCGAACGAAGCGCCGGTGCAGCCGGACGGCAAGATTTCCTATGTCGGTCAGCCCGTGGGTTTGGTGGTCGCCGATACGTTCGAGCAGGCCCGCCACGCGGCCCATATGGTCGAGCTTCAGATCACGCCCGACGATGCGGTCACCGACCTGGAAACGGCAGAGATCGAGACACCGAAGGAAAAGCAATCGTCCCAAGGTGATCTGGACGCCGCCCTGTCGCAAGCCGCCTATACCGTGGACGAAACCTATCGCACAGGCGGGCATAGCTCGTCGGCGATGGAACCCCACGCCGCGATCGCGCAATGGGACGGCGACAAGCTGACCCTGCGCGGGTCGTACCAGATGCTCAAATACAATGTGAATGAACTGGCCGACGCCCTTGGGATCGACCCAGAGAATGTCCATATTCTGGCCCCGTTCGTGGGGGGTGGCTTCGGCTCCAAACTGGGGATCAGCCACGAAGCCGTGGCCGCGGCGCTCGCCGCGCGCGAGCTGGGGGCACCGGTGGCTGTCGTATTGACGCGGCAGCAGGTGCTAGAAGCCACAATGCGTCGATCCGAGACCGTGCAGCACATCAAGCTCGCCGCGGATGCAGACGGGCGCATGACCGGCATCGGGCACGATTCCACCGTGTCGCAACTGATGGACGAAAGCTTTGCAGAGCCGGTAGCCCAGGCCACGCCATTTCTTTACCGTGGTGAGAACCGCGAGATCGGGATGCACATCAAGCGGATCAACCGCATGTGTGCAGGCTCTGTCCGCGCGCCGGGGGAAGCGGTCGGGATCACCGCGCTTGAAATCGCGATGGACGAACTGGCGGTCGCAAGTGGCATCGACCCTGTCGAATTGCGCAAACGCAACATTCCGGATGTCGACCCGTCAGACGGGCGCGCATTCTCGTCCCACAAATTGGCCGAGGCGTTGGATGATGGGGCCAAGACCTTTGGCTGGGACAGCCGCGAGGTCGGCAAGACGGACGGTGAATGGCTGATCGGCTACGGCATGGCCTCTGCCACTCGCGTCAATATGCTTGGCGAAAGCCACGCCCGCGTGACGCTGAATCAGGACGGTAGCCTGCTGGTTGAAACCGATATGACCGACATCGGCACGGGCACCTATGCGATCCTCACCCAGATTGCGGGCGAAATGCTGGGCGTGCCTTCGGACCGTGTGACGGTGCGTTTGGGCGACAGCAGCCTGCCCAAAGCCGCCGGATCCGGTGGCAGCTGGGGTGCTGCGTCCTCGGGCGGGTCGGTTTTTGTCGCCTGCGAAGCCCTGCGCAAAAAGATCGCCGAGGCTATGGGCGTAGAGGAACGCGACCTGACCCTGCAAGATGGTGTCGCCACCGCCAACAACCGTCGCGCCGATCTGCCGGAATTCACGAAGGATGGCCCGCTCACGGTCAAGGGCACGATCAAGAAGGGTGACACCCAGACCGACCGCCGCCAAGCCACCTTCGGTGCTTTCTTTGCCGAGGTTGGCGTGAACAGCGTCACCGGCGAGACGCGCGTGCGCCGGATGCACGGCAGCTTCGCCGCCGGTCGCATCCTGAACGCCAAGACTGCGCGCTCGCAATGTCTGGGCGGCATGACCTTTGGCATCGGCATGGCGCTGACCGAAGAGCTAATGTTTGACAAACGCGACGGCCATCTGGTGAACAACGATCTGGCTGAATACCACGTGCCGGTAAACCTTGATGTGCCACAGCTGACCGTGAACTTCGTGCAGGAACGTGACCCTTGGGCGAACCCCATGCAGGCCAAAGGCATCGGAGAGCTGGGTATCTGCGGCGCAGGCGCATCCATCATCAATGCGATCTACGACGCCTGCGGTGTGCGGGTGCGTGACCTGCCCGCGACGATGGACAAGATCCTGTCGGGCCTTCCAGAGATGTAACCGGCTGCATCCGCAAACAAAGCAACCGGCGCGGCGAAAGCTTGCGCCGGTTTTTTTTGTGGGCTTTTGCATCACGACTGGACCCGCCCCAGCAAGAAAAGCGACCCGCGGACTGTGCACCGGCCAATCTCAGCACGTCGGGCATCTGCGGTTCCTACCGCCCTCACCGCCAGCAACAAGACACAAAAAAGCCCGCGCGATGAAGCGCGGGCTTTTATCAGCTATACCGGCATTATCAGGACTTCTTGACGTCTCCGACACCCTGTTTATCGGCCTCGGCTTCGGCAGCGTCGACAACACGTTGGCCAGAGGCTTTGGCCTTCTCGACAATCGCGTCTGCTGCTGTATCACCCGGGGCCGCGGCGTCCGCGTCCTCTTTGGTTTCTCGCAACACCTTCTTCGCCTCGTCAGAGGCCGCCTGAGCAACCTTGCCGAGCTTTGCCTTTTCTTCGGCGAAGATACGTTCAGCGTCGGCCATCAACTGGTCGCTGTGCTGACCCATGTAGCGGTCCTCGGTCCGGCTGCGGGGCAGTGCGGCCCCGATGGCGGCTCCAACGGCGAGCGCAAGCGCACCGGCGATCAGGGGCTGTTCTTCGTACATATCGACGGCACGATCCCGACCTTCGCGGCTATAGGAGGCGGCTGTCGCACGGGCACGAACGGCGCTTTCACGCGCGGCAATGACGCGCTCGCGGGCTTGCTCTGACAGGTCTTCGGTGCCCTCGGCCAGACGGCGGCGCAACTGCGCTGCGCGTTCGGAGGCCGAGGATGCAAAGTCGCGCGCCCCCGATGCGACGGAATGACCAGCATCCGATACCGCACCTGCTGCGCCCTTGGCTTTGTCTGCCACGGCCGAGCCCGCGTTTTGGGCGGACCCCGCTACGCTGGACGCCGCGCCCGAGACACGGTCACCGGCGCGCGATGCCGCGTCGCCTGCACGCTGTGCGATACCGGGCTGATCGTCATCTTCTGTAAGCGCCCAAGTTGGCACATCACCCGTCCGCGCAACATCGCCCGAGTAATATGGCTTGGACGGATCGCCGGGCTGTGGCCCCAGATCACGACGCTGGCCCACGGGAACGACGCCATGCTGTTCTGCGCTGACCGGTAGGTCGTGGTCGTCGTGACGGACACCGTAATAGTTTGCATGCCCGCGGGTGTCGCGATAATCGCGATCATCGCGCGAGACATAGCGGTCGCGGCCTGGCATCTTGTCGCCGGCCATCAACCACGCGAGGCCAACACCGGTCAGCGCCAGCGCAATCGGATTGCGCTTTACCGCATCGGTGACAGAGCGGCCGATGTCGCCCCCGTGTTCGCGGAACTGATCCGAGAATTGGCGGGCGATGGTTTCGACCGAGAACTTGTCTTGCAGATCGTCCAGCGTGCTGGTCAATCCGGCGCGCTCGCGCTCGATCTCGCGTTCGATTTCTTCGGGGCTGCGGTTATTACTTGTCATCGTAAACCTCCTTCACGGCTTGCGCGTCACGTTTTACGTTTTTGGTGGTGCGGGTCGGTGCCAAGCTGCTGAGTTTCAGCGCATTGGTCCCTTTGTTGACCATCACATAGGCGATCAGTGCAAAGGCAACGCCGACGATCAGGGCCGACCACCCCGCAGGGATGCCTGCTTCGGTGAGGGCTGCAACCAATGCCGCGGACAGCACGTTCAAAGCGGTCAGGGCAACGACGACAGCGCCGACGATCAGACCGATGGCCGCACCCGCAGATTTCAGATTTTCGTTTACTTCGGCACGGGCCAGATCGACCTCGCTGCGGACCAGCGAACTGACGTGGGTCAGCGCATCGCTCAGCAGGCTGCCGGTGGATTTATTGGGATCGGTGGTCATACTGTGCTCCCTTTCGGTGTGGTGTTTACGGCGGGGCTGGCGACATCACCTGTATCTAGGTTATGCGCGCGCTCTGCAGGTGCGGGGCGTTCCATCTCGCGGCCCTCGTAGGCATAGCGTTCGCCGCGTGCGCCAGTGTTCGACGCTTTGGCAAACCGTGTCGCGGCAAAGCCGACCAAGGCAGCACCGCCCAGAAAGACGAAGGGGTTGCGTTTGGCAAAGTCAGATACCGCGCCGACCATCTCGCCGAGATCCTTGTCGCGCATGGAGTCAGAAGCATCCGCAAGCCCGTCTGCAAGCTGGCTAAAGGTGCGTTCTTGTGGCGACCCGCTGCGCAGTTCGTCGGCGGCGGTGCGCAATGCGCTGGCCACGCCTCTGACTTCGCTCGCGGCGGCACCTTTGGCCTCATCCGCATAGCGTGCGGCATCGGAGGCAACGGTGTCGGCCACGTCTTTCGCCCGCGCTTTGGCTTCATCCGTAGCGGAGGCGGCGGTGGCTTTTACTTTTTCATTCAGGTCCTGCGCGCCGGCAGGATTGCTATTTTTAGTATCAGTCATGATGCGCTCCTTTTGTTAGGCGATGAGGTTGAGAACGGCGAGAACGACCACGATCAGGCCGATGAGGTAGAAAATTCCATGCATTCAATTTCTCCTTTTTTGTCACGTTCCTGTTATTGAAGACCCAACCGTCAGAGTTGAATTTCGTTCCGCGCTTCCGACGTTGGGGGCGATAAAACTCGCGTCGGAACAGGTGTGATTTTAGGGTGCATATAAAGGCACGCGCGAAGCCGCCGCGCACGCAGACAGCGTGGAACGCATTGGCGCATCGCCGCGTTGGTCAGGGAATACAAATCACATCGCAAAGGAGATCGATATGCCGATGAACAGCCTTAAAGACGTGTACCATGACCAACTCCAAGACCTGTACAGCGCGAACAAACAGTCGCTGGATGTGGTCGTCGCCCTAGGCCGTGCCGCCAAGGATAAAGAGCTTTCCGAAGCCCTGATCGCCGGATCGAACGGCATCAGCGACGGCATGGAAAAGATTGCCGAGATATGCAACGCCCACGGTATTTCGCCCACGGGTGAACACTGCAAAGGGATGGAAGGGCTTGTGGCCGAGGCGAAGGCCCACGCGCTGGAAGAAGATTTCGGCGACGACGACGTACGCGACGCCATGATCATCACACAGTATCAGCGCATGGTGCATTACGCGCTGGCCGGATACGGCTGCCTTGTCGCCTTTGCCAACCGTCTGGGCAAAGACGAAGATGGTGCCATCCTGCAGGAATGTCTGGATCAGACCTATGACGGTGACCGCCGCATGACCGACATCGCGACAGGTGGCGTGAATAAAGCCGCAGCCTAAGTTTGCGACAGTTGGGGCGTTAGCCCCCAACCAATGTGCAAAAGCCCCGCTGGATCAGCGGGGCTTTTCTCATGTCTGCCTACCTCGAAGAACCGTGTCGCGGCGTCAGCTCGCTTCTGCCGCGGTCGCTTGGGGGAAGTAATCGACCCCCTCTTTCTCGGCGAGCTTGTGGATCTCTGCCATGATGCCTTCACGCGCGTCGCAGGCGGCCTCCCAAGAGGTGTTGGGGTCGGCACAGGGCACGAGGAACCAGACGTCCTTGCCCAACACATCCTGCCCCGCCACCCGCACGCATACGTCATCTCGATTGCCCACGTATTTCTCGTCCAGCGCGTCGATCACCTTGTCGAATGCGTCGCGCAACGCATCCACATCTGCGGTGTGAGACAGTTTGATCTTAACGATGCGCAACATTTCCGGCTCCTGCATGGTCCAGTTCTTGAACGGGGTAGAGACGAATTCGGTCACCGGCACGACCAGCCGCGTGCCATCCCAGTCGCGCAGCTGCACATAGGTGAAATGGATCCGCTCCACGTGGCATAGCGCGTCGTTGAACACGATACGGTCGCCGATCTTGGCTGATCCGTTCAAGGCGATCTGCAACGACGACATGATATTGCTTAAAATGCTGCGCGCGGCGAAGCCCAAGACAAGGGTGACCGCCCCAGCCGTCCCTAGCAACGTCAGCCCGAGGTTCTGAAACACATTGGTCTGCGACAGGAATATACCGCCGCCAACCAGCACGACAGCCACAACAAAGACCCGACGCGCCGCCGAGATGCGCGTTGCGGTGGTACGTTTGTGCACCTCTTCCTTGAGGGTCAGGTCGGTTTCCTCGACCTGCGTCAGGTGATCCAGGATAACCTCGACGCAATTGACCACAAACCACAACCCCGCCCCTATCAGCCCCAGCCATGCGGTCGGGACCAACACTGTCGTAAGCTCTGCCGAGAAAGAGAAAATCTTGGCCTCGACCACCATCACAAACAGGGTCGACACACCCACGCAGGCGGGCCCGCGTACCGATCGGAATATCTGCCGCGCCAGCTGCGACGGCACACGCTCCGCGATCCACCCTGTCAGCAACCAGACCAGTCGCGCCACGTAAATCGCCAGCGCGATCAGCACCGGCAGGCCGATGAGTTCCCACAGCGCAAGATCAACGACCGTGTTTTCTGTCAGCACATCGGGCAGCATGGTTTCAAGCCGACCGGGCCCGTAGCGGGTGTAGAGCCGCGGAATATTCTGCACCGTATGGCGCGAGAACACCCAGACAGGGTCGCCCCCTTCGGGCTTGATCCGGTTTAGGCGGATGGACGCGGGGTAGTCGTCCATATCAAGCGTCCACAGCAACAGCGATTTGCGCGGCGTGCCCGCCATCGCCTTGTCAGAGGTGGATGTCGCATCCAGCGCATCGGGCCGGTCCAGCAGGTTGTCCCAGTTGATCACAGTTTTCCGGCTGATCACGGTTTCAAGCTGTCGGATCAGCGATGTCCCCACGTCCTGCTGGCGATCCTGCTGGATATCGGACAGGTCAAGCAGATGCGCGGCACCGACCCAATCATCGCGGCGCACGGCCCGCACAAGGCTTTCCATCGTCGCACGGGGTGTTTCGCGGTCGATTTCCGGCGTGACCGCGGGCAGACCGCTGTTCAATGCCTCGACGCAATACCAGCGGGCGGTATCGCAGGCTTCCTCTTCCTCCTGCGCCCAAAGCGGTGCCGCAAAGATCAAAAGGGTAGCCATCAGACCCGCGAGGTATCGTAGTTTGCTCAAATCACTCTCCATTCCGGCGTCACGAAATCACGTGACATGTCGGTGTTGTGACTGAGCTAGCGCAGCTGCCGCATTCTACCAGTTTTGATCTGGGCAATTCGTGCCGCCAGGCGCACCTGACCGCAAGATCAGGCCCCCACCTGCCCTGTGGCTTCGTGCAACATCTTGGTCACATGGTTCGTGGCATAGGGCTTGGGCACAAAGGCAGCCCCGCTTGGCACATCCGCTTCGTCAAGTTCGATCACGCCCGACGCGATCATGATCACCACCGGAGGCCAGGTCGTGCGCACATAGGCCGCCAGTTTGAGCCCGTTCATGGTGCCGGGCATATCTATATCGGTGAACAGGATGCCAATATCAGATTGCGTCTGCATCACTTCGATGGCTTCGTCGGCCGATCCGGCTTCATAGGTCTTAAAGCCGGCCTCTTCGATCATATCGACGGCCCCCATACGGATCAGCGGTTCATCTTCTACGATCAGCACGGCGGGTAGGTTCTGATAATCCACGTTTGGACAGCTTTCATTAATGATCAATGGGCTTGCAGAGCACCATTCTTAGATCGTCAAACCTGCCAGTGGAGCTTGTAGCATAAAGCTCAAACCCTCTGGCGCGTAGTTTAGTTCCGCCGATCCGTTAAAATATCCGGCGAGCGCTTGTTCTATCATCCGGCTGCCAAAGCCCTTGCGGCTTGGCGGTGTGACCAATGGGCCGCCGCTTTCGGTCCAGCTGAGGTGAAACACCTCTGCGCCATCGCTTGCCCGAGCGACCTTCCACCGCACCGCAATCTTGCCGTCGTCCCCGTCACCGGACAAAGCGCCGTATTTCGTGGCGTTGGTCGACAGTTCGTGCAGCGCCATCGTCAAGGCCAGCGCCTGTTTGGACCCGATCGGCACATCCGGCCCCTCTATCGCGAACCGTCCCTCACCCGTCCGATGAGGGGCCAACGCGGCCTCGATCACCTCGAGGATACGGGTCTGTGCCCATGCGGCCTTGATCAAACGGTCATGCGCCTGCGCCATCATGCCGATACGCGACTGGATAGCGACCTGTGCATCCTTCAGGTTTTCGGACTGACGCAGCGTCTGCGACACCATGACATTGACCATCGCAAGGGTATTTTTCACCCGATGGTTCATCTCGCCCAGCATCAGCTGCCGCTGTTCTTCGGCGACCTTGATCTCGTGTATATCCGTGCAGGTGCCATACCAGCGCGTGATCCGTCCGGCCTCGTCGCGCACAGGCTGGGCACGCCCCAGCACCCACCGATACTGCCCCGTGCGGTGCCGCAGGCGATATTCGATTTCATAGTGCTCGCCGGTCTCAAGACTGTGACCCCAACGCGCCCAGGCTTTTTCCTGATCGTCGGGATGGAACATGCCGTTCCAGCCCTCGCCGTCAGTCGATCCTTCGGGCACACCGGTGAATTCATACCAGCGGTCGTTGTAATAATCGTGAAACCCGTCCGGCAAAGTGGACCAGATCATCTGATCGACCGAATTCGCAATCGCGTGGAACTTGGCCTCACTCTCGAACAGCTGACGTTCCCGCAGTTCAAGCTGCTCCAGATGTTTGCGCGCCTCATGCTGCCGCCGCCGCGCCTTGAGCGCGGAGCGAACCGAGCGTACCAGCTCCTCTGCGTGCAAAGGGCGCGACAAGAGCACCGCGTTGCTCAGCTGGTCAATCCTTGCCGCCGCGTGGTTGCTACGGCTGGAGGACGTGCCATTGGCCAGCACGATAAACGGGACATCCGACCACGGGGGCTGCGCGGCCAGCGCCTCTTGCAAGGTATCGACCCCGACGCCTGCCAGCGCCTCTTCGGTCACCAAAATCGCGCCGATTTGCCGCCCGACGAGGCCCGCAAGCTCCCCAAGGGAGGCGACGGATGTCGATGCAATATCATGCTGGTCGAGCAACTGCCCGGCGACAGCCGCATCCCGTCCACGTGGCGCGAGAATACCGACAGAGACCAAAAGCGCATCATCCGGGGTCTCTGGTTCGGATGACGATGCCATTTGTGGTGTCACTTTGTACCGTCGCTGGTTTGAGGATCGAGCTGCAAAAGCGCGTCTGTGCGCTGCGTGAACACCGGCGTCCCCGACAACACGCCCGAGAAACTGCGGATAGGTTCGCCGATCACGATACCAGTCGCGTCGATCTTGAACTCACGGATGCTGCGTTCATGGTCAGACGTACGGGTCTTGATCACCGCGATGGATTTGCGCACTTCGCCTTCGGCCTCGAAAAACCGCAGCATCATGACGGTATCCGCAAGATAGCTGATATCGATGTCGGTCCGCAGTTCCCCTGTGACACCATGTTGCCCAAGGATCATCAGCGACACCACGCCCTGCTGCGCGAGATAGCTGAGCAGTTCATGCATCTGTAGCACAAGGAAATTGTCACTTGGCATGGCGTGCAAATAGGCGTTGAGGCTGTCGATCGCGACAACGCTTACCCCGTCCTTTTCGACCGTCGTGCGCACCGCGCTGGCGAATTCACCGGGCGACAGTTCCGCCGGATCGATCTGCCGGATTTCCAACTGCCCGTTGTCGATGAACGGCTGCACGTCCATGCCAAGCGCCCGCGAGCGGGTAAGCAACGTCGACAGCCGCTCGTCGAACAGGAAATACGCGGCTTTCTCGCCTCGGTTCAACGCGGCCAGCATGCAGCGCACCGCCGTCGTTGTCTTGCCCACACCAGCAGGACCGGCCAGCAGCGCGTTGGTACCGGGCACAAGCCCCCCGCCCAGCAAAGCGTCGAGTTCGTCCAGCCCCGTTGTCACCGCATCAGCCGAAAAATCGCGCGCATGATCCGCCGCGATCAGGCGCGGGTAGACGCACAACCCACCCTTTTCGATGGTAAAATCGTGATAGCCGCCGTGATACTTCAGGCCGCGCATCTTGATCACACGCAACCGGCGCCGTTCCGACCCGAAATCATTGGCCAATTGTTCAAGCGAGACGACGCCATGCGCGATGGAGTGAAGCTGTAGATCCCCCGGTTCAGCCGTGCGGTCGTCCAGCATCAAGACCGTGCAATTACGCCGCGCAAAGAAGTGCTTTAGCGCCAGGATTTGCCGACGGTAGCGCAGCGGGTTCTGCGCCAGCAAGCGCAGCTCTGACAGGCTGTCGAGAACGACACGGGTCGGATTATTCTCTTCCACCAGATTGATGATACCACGCACGGTCTCCCCGAGTTCGACTTCGCTTGGGTGCAGCAAGGATTGCTCCCGATCAGAGCTGTACTCATCTTCCGCGACCAGCTCGTACAGATCAATATCGTCTAGCGTCCAGGAGTGGGACTGTGCGACAGCGGTGAGCTCATCAACCGTTTCGGAAAGCGTGATATAAAGCCCGCGCTCACCATTTTCGCGACCATTCATCAGGAACTTCAACGCAAGCGTTGTTTTGCCGGACCCCGGCGTCCCCTCGACAAGATACAGCCGATGCGGGGTCAACCCGCCACACAGCACATCATCCAAACCAGACGTCCCTGTCGACAGCCGCGTCTGCGCCGCCCCAGCGGTACGATCGCCCATTACTTGCACCCCACTCGTATCATACTCTTACGGTGCCCTTACTCCAGCAGTGGGCCCATGTATCCGCCGTATTTTACTCAATGATGAATATTCAAGCAAATCGATTTGTATCGATAGAACGCCAGAGTGCCGGATAACCCGCGGGACTGTTCGGTAAAGGGGCGGTGGCCCGATTGCTCTTGAAAAACCCGCGCGGCTTTGCCACCTATTGCAGTGTGAGGACGACCTCCCCTGAATGGAAAACTGTCGGGACGACCCGGCCCTTCAATGAGGTATAACATGCGCTCTGCATTTGACCGTCTTCGCCACGCCATCAGTTTTGAAGTTATCGCGCTGATCCTTGTGATCCCCGCAGGCGCGATCCTGTTTAACGTGCCCCTACATGACTTTGGTGTCGTGGGCATTGTCAGCGCCACGCTCGCGACGCTTTGGAACCTTGGCTATAACGTGCTTTTCGACTTGGCCTTACAACGGCTGACTGGAACCACCCTGAAATCGCGCATCGTCCGGGTGCTGCACGCGCTGGCGTTCGAGGCGGGGCTGCTGATGGTTCTGCTGCCCTTCATCGCGTGGTATCTGGGGATCAGCCTGTGGGATGCCTTCGTGCTGGATATCGCACTGGCGGCATTCTACCTCGTTTATTCCTACGTGTTTAACCTGATCTACGACACGCTTTTTCCGCTGCCCGAATGGTCGCAAAAGCAGGCGGAAAGCGCCTAGCCCACCAACCCATCGTGGTGATCAGACCGGCAAGGTGAATGACGCCTTGATCCGGTCCATCACCACGGTGGTTTTGAACCCTTTGATATCGGGGTTGTTGTAGAAAAAATCGCGGGTGAACGCCTCGTAATCCTGCATGTCCTTGGCGCTGACGATCAGCATAAAGTCAGTCTCTCCGGTCACGTAGTAGGCGCTCATCACTTCTGCCCGTTCCCGCACCGCCCGCTTGAAACGGTCGATGATATCGGACCGTTCCCGCGCCAGTTCCACCGCGATGAGCATGGTCAGGGGACGGCCCACGGCCTCGGGCGAGACGACGGCGATATCGGCCTCGATCGCCTTGGTCGCACGCAACCGCGCAAGGCGCCGCTGGACCGAGGTTTGCGACAGCCCGACCAGTTCGGAAAGGCGCGCGCTGGTGAGCAGATTGTCGCGTTGCACGTGATGCAGGATTTTCCGGTCTATCGCGTCAATCATCCTAAATTCCCCATATCTTACAAAAGTTTGCAGCTTTTACCCGCGTAGCCGCATTATTCGCATAAATGCACAGCGCGAAAAAGCTAAACTCGCACAATACCCTGGCAGGAATCCCCACATGATCG
The DNA here is from genome assembly GCF_054968505.1 of Sulfitobacter sp. G5_S2_6_S6. NCBI lineage: Bacteria > Pseudomonadati > Pseudomonadota > Alphaproteobacteria > Rhodobacterales > Roseobacteraceae > Sulfitobacter > Sulfitobacter sp. G5_S2_6_S6. The sequence continues at coordinate 151,452 of NZ_JBQKUI010000008.1, read as the reverse complement.
ACCATTCTTTTACACAGCACGAATATGCAGCACGTCTGGCGAAAACACGCGCCGAAATGGCTAACCGCGGGCTGGACGCGCTGTTTGTCACCGATCCGTCCAATATGGCGTGGTTGGCGGGCTATGACGGGTGGTCGTTCTACGTGCATCAAGGCGTGCTGCTGACCCACGAAGGCCAGCCCGTCTGGTGGGGTCGCGCCATGGACAGCGCCGGTGCCCAGCGCACCACCTATCTGGATGATGACAATATCGTCGGCTATGATGACACCTACGTCCAGAACCCCGACAAACACCCGATGGAGGATCTCGCCCGTCTCATCGCGGACCGCGGGCTAGAAAACGCGCGCATCGGGTTCGAACTGGACAACTATTACTTTACCGCTTCGGCATTCTTGACGCTGCAAACGCGGCTGCCGGGCGTCAATATCCAGAACGCCACGGCGCTGGTGAACTGGCAACGTGCGGTGAAATCCCCGACCGAGCTTGAATATATGCGCCGCGCCGCGCGGATCGTTGAACGGATGCACGAGGTGATCCGCGAAAAGGCCGAGGTCGGGATGCGCAAGAACGATTTGATCGCGGATATCTATCACGCCTCCGTCAGCGGGGCCGAAGGGCATTGGGGCGACTACCCCGCCTGCGTGCCCATGACGCCCTCGGGTCTAGATGCCACCGCGCCGCATATCACATGGGACGATGCCCCCCTGCGCAACAACGAAGGCACGTTCTTTGAAATCGCGGGCGCGCACCGACGCTATCAATGTCCACAGTCGCGTACCTTGTTCTTGGGCAAGCCTCCGCAGAAGTATCTGCATGCAGAGAATGCCGTGCTCGAAGCGATTGATGCCGGGCTAGAGCAGGCCAAACCCGGCAACCGCTGCGAAGACATCGCCCGCGCCTTCAACACCACCCTGCGCAACCGCGGGTTCGAGAAAGACAGCCGCTGCGGCTATGCGATCGGCCTGTCCTACCCTCCGGACTGGGGCGAACGCACCATGTCGTTCCGCGCAGGAGATACCACCGTGCTGGAACCCGGCATGACCTTCCACTTTATGCCCGCCCTTTGGCTTGACGACGGCGGGATCGAGATCACAGAGCCGATTGTCATCACGCAAACCGGTGTCGAATGCCTGTGCACCACCCCGCGTGCGCTTGTGATCAAGGAATAGCGCCATGCGGGACAATCCTATTTCGGCCACCATCGATTTCGAGTGCGACGGCGTGCAGCACGGCTATCTGCGCCTGCCCTACAGCCGCAATGACAGCGCTTGGGGGGCGATCCAGATTCCGGTGACCCAAGTGAAAAACGGCGACGGCCCCTCTGCCTTGCTGACCGGAGGCAACCACGGCGACGAATACGAAGGGCCGCTGGCCTTGGTCGAGCTCGCCCAGACCTTGCAGGCCAAGGATGTCACGGGTCGCGTGATCATCCTCCCCTTCATGAACCACCCCGCCTTTATAGCGGGGACGCGGGTGTCTCCGCTGGACGGGGTGAACATGAACCGCAGCTTCCCCGGCCGCCCCGATGGCACCCCCACCCAGAAGATTGCGGATTACTTTCAACGGGTGCTGCTGCCGATGGCGGATGTCGTGCTTGATTTCCATTCGGGCGGCAAAACGCTGGATTTTCTGCCCTTCGCCGCCTGTCACACGCTGGACGACCCTGACCAACAGGCCCGCTGCCGCGCCGCGCGCGATGCGTTCAACGCGCCTTTCAGTGTCGAGATGCGCGAGATCGACGCGCTTGGCATGTATGACGACGCGGCAGAGACGATGGGCAAGACATTCGTCACCACCGAATTGGGTGGCGGCGGCACTGCCACGCCTGAAACCGCGCAGATCGCACGCAAAGGGGTGCGCAATCTGCTGATCCACGCCGGTATCCTGCAAGGCCAGCCCGTCACTGCGCCATCGCGCATGCTGTCGCAAGACGACGACCGTTGTTTTCACGTCACCAACCACGGTGGGCTGGTCGATTTCAACGTCACCCTTGGCGACACAGTGGCCGAAGGCGACCTGATCGCGCGTCTATGGGACAGCCAGCATACGGGCCTGCCCCCGCGTGAGATCCGCGCCCAGATGGGGGGCATCGTGATCGCCCGCCACCACCCCGGACTGGCACAGCCGGGCGATTGCCTTGCCGTGTTGGCCACCGAACTCACTTGAAACTCTCCTAAACAGAAAGCCTGACCTATGCTTCGCAATGATGATCAACTCGCCACATGGGACCGCGAAAACTTTTTCCATCCCTCTACGCATTTAGCACAGCATGCGCGGGGTGAATCCGCGACGCGGGTGATCACAGGGGCGTCGGGCGTCCATATCGAGGACCGCGATGGCAACCGGATGCTGGACGCCTTTGCCGGGCTCTATTGCGTGAACGCAGGCTATGGCCGGACCGAAGTCGCCGACGCCATCGCCGAACAGGCGCATCAGCTGGCCTATTACCATTCCTATGTGGGTCACGGGACAGAGACGTCTATCACGCTGGCCAAGATGATCATGGACCGCGCACCGGCGCATATGTCCAAGGTCTATTTCGGTCTGTCCGGCTCGGACGCGAACGAGACGAACATCAAGCTCGTCTGGTACTACAACAACATCCTTGGTCGCCCGCAGAAAAAGAAAATCATCTCGCGCTGGCGCGGCTACCACGGGTCGGGGCTGATGACCGGATCGCTGACCGGCCTGTCGCTGTTCCACGATAAATTCGACCTGCCGATGAACCCCGTGATCCACACGGACGCGCCCTATTACTACCGCCGCAAGGACCGCACCCAGACTGAGGCGGAATTTACCGCGCAATGCGCCAACGCGCTTGAAGCGTTGATCCAAGCCGAAGGGCCGGACACCATCGCGGCCTTTATCGGGGAACCCGTATTGGGGACCGGCGGCATCGTGCCCCCGCCCGCCGGATATTGGGACGCGATCCAAGAGGTGCTGAACCGCCACGACATCCTGCTGATCGCGGATGAGGTCGTGACCGGCTTTGGCCGTCTGGGGACGATGTTCGGGTCGGAACACTATGGGCTGAAACCCGATCTGATCACCATTGCCAAGGGTCTGACCTCGGCCTATGCGCCGCTGTCGGGGTCGATCGTATCGGACCGGATGTGGAAAGTGCTGGAACAGGGCACGGACGAGAACGGCCCCATCGGTCACGGCTGGACCTATTCGGCGCATCCGATCTGTGCCGCGGCGGGTGTCGCGAACCTCAAGCTCATCGACGACCTGAACCTTGTCAGCAACGCGGCCGAGGTGGGCGGATATCTGAACGCCTCGATGAAAGAGGCGCTTGGCGATCATCCAAATGTGGGGGACATCCGTGGCGAAGGGCTGCTGTGCGCGGTGGAATATGTGGCCGACAAGGCAGACGCCACGCCGCTTGATCCTGCTGCCAAGGTGGGGGCCGCGATCTCTGCCGCGATGCTGGAACGCGGCGTGATCGCCCGCGCCATGCCCCAAGGCGACATCACCGGCTTTGCCCCGCCCTTCTGCATCACCCGCGCAGAGGTCGATACCGTCGTCGCCGCGACCGCGGATGCGGTAAAAACCGTGCTGGGATAAACGCCCCGGTTCGCCTTGTTTCGCAGGGCGAACCGGCCCCCACAGGTGGGGCGTAATGCGGGCGCTAACACGGCGCTTGGGCGTTGCAGCCCCTGATTGTTTGCGCAATGACTACCCCAAGCTACGGGAGGAGCGCAGATGCCACATTGGTCACAGGCGATCACGGATCGCATACAAACAGAAACCCATTTTGACGGTCGCGAGATCAAATGCTTCAAGGATCGCCCCGCCGACCTGAACGCCATGCTCGCCGCGGCCCTTGCCCGCGCCCCCGATCAAGAGGCCGTGGTCAGCGGCGAGACCAGACTGTCCTATACCGAGCTTGACTTGCACGTGGGCCGCATCGCCGCAGGGCTGCGCGCCCGTGGGGTCGAAAAGGGCGACCGCGTTGCGCTGCTGCTGTCGAACCGCTGGGAGTTCATCGCGACAATGATGGGCTGTCTGCGGCTTGGCGCGATTGCCGTGCCGATCAACATCCGCGAAGGCACGCCAGAGCTGGCGTTTATCCTGCGTCAATGCGGGGCCAAGATCGCCGTGCATGGCATGGATGTCGCCGACCGCCTGCCCGCACCCACCGATCTGCCCGGGCTGACCCACCGCTTTTGCGTTGGCGGCACAGCGGCGGGGTCCGACGCGTTTGACACGCTGCCCGCGCAGACCCCGCTGACCGACGCCGTGCCGCTGCACGAGGATGACATCGCGGTGATCCTCTATACCTCGGGCACCACAGGCCAGCCCAAAGGGGCGACGCTGACCCATCTGAACATCGTCCATTCCGCGATGCATTTCGAGCTTTGCATGGAGCTGGGGGCCGGTGAACGGTCGCTGCTGGGCGTGCCCGCAAGCCATGTGACCGGGCTGGTCGCCACCGTCTTTACTATGCTGCAAACCGCAGGCTGCACCGTGATGATGGAGGTCTTCGGTGCCCATGAATTCCTGTCGCTGACCGCCGACGAGAAAGTCACACAGACGCTGATGGTGCCAGCGATGTACAACCTGTTCCTGCTGCGCTGCAACGTCGATGACTACGACCTGCAACACTGGCGGATCGGGGGCTACGGCGGCGCGCCGATGCCGCAATCCACCATCACCGAGCTGTCGGAAAAGCTGCCGAACCTCTGCCTGATGAACGCCTATGGCGCGACGGAGCTTACCTCTGCCGTGACGATCCTGCCGATGGGGTTCGGCACCAAACGCGCGGATAGCATCGGCATCGCCGTGCCCTGCGCCGACATCCGCATTGTCGATCCTCAGGGCAACGACGTGCCCGACGGCACCCATGGGGAGCTTTGGATCAAGGGCGCGATGACCGTGCCCGGCTATTGGGACAACCCAGACCGCACTGCCTCCGAGTTTCACGATGGCTACTGGAAAAGCGGCGACATGGGGTCACGCGATGCCGAAGGGTTCATCTGTCTGCACGACCGCCGCAAGGATATGATCATTCGCGGCGGCTATAACATCTACAGCGCCGAGGTCGAGAACGCCCTGACCGCCCACCCCTCCGTGATCGAATGTGCCGCCATCGGCTGCCCTGATCCGGTGCTGGGGGAGAAGATGCATGTGTTCATCCACACCACGGATACCGCGCTGGATCTTGATGCGATCAAGGCTTTCGCACGCACAAAGATGGCGGACTACAAAGCCCCCGATTTCGCGACGTTCGACCCCGATCCCCTGCCGCGCAACGCCAATGGCAAGATCGTCAAGAACACGCTTCGCGACAGGCTGAAGGCGCAGGCCTGAGGGCATGAAAAAAGCCGCAGCGCTCATAGGCGCTGCGGCTTTCATCTGTGTCGGTTCAGGCGCGATCAGGTCGCGGCCGGTTGCTCGTAGGCGAGCTCATGGTCGCCAAGGTCCATGATGTCTTCGCCGGATTTGTCCCATTCGGCGCGATCTTCGTCCGTCGCTTTGGGCGAGAACAGACCGGTCACCGCATAGAACACACCGATCAGCGGTGCCGTCCAGCAGGCAAAGGCCAGCGGGATATACAGCAGGTTGGTCAGGTTACCGTCCATGACCCCCAGCCCCAAAGCCGAGATCACAAAGGCACCACCGGCGTTCCACGGGATCAGCGGGCTCATCAGCGTGCCGCCCTCTTCCACCGCGCGGCTGAGGTTCAGGGTCGAATAGCCCATCCCGCGGTACAAGGGCGCGTACATACGCCCCGGCAGCGCGATAGAGATATAAGGATCACCCGCAACCATATTGGTCGCAAAGGCCGTCCCGATGGCCGAGCTTTGTACCGCGCCAAAGCTTTTCACGCGGCTGACGATCGCCAGAATGATCGCCTCCAGACAGCCGGTGCGCTCTAGCGCGCCGCCAAAGCCCAAGGCAATCAACATCAGCGAAATGGTCCACATCATCGACTGGATGCCGCCCGCGTTCAGCAGGCTGTCGATGTCGGCGATGCCCGTGTCGATGGAATAGCCAGACTGCGCAAAGGCGAACACGTCATGCAGCCCCGCACCCTGCCAGAAGATCGCCACCAGCCCACCGGCCAGAACACCGGCAAACAGCGACGGCAGCGGCGGCTTTTTCATCAGCGCCAGCACAATCACGATCAAGGCAGGCGTCAACGGGATGATCCCGAGGCTAAAGCGTTCCTCCAGACCGGTTGTGATCTGATTGATACTGCTGACGTCGCCTGCACCCTCTTCGATCAGCATGAAGCCGACGACCACATAGATCACCAGCGCGATGATCATCGCAGGGACGGTCGTGGGCAGCATGTTCTTGATGTGGTCGAATACATTCGTGCCCGTCACCGCAGGCGCGAGGTTCGTGGTGTCCGACAGCGGCGATACCTTATCGCCAAAGAACGCGCCCGACACGACCGCACCGGCGGTCCAATAGGCCGGGATACCGAAACCCGCACCGATCCCCATCAGCGCCAGACCAATGGTGCCGACTGTGCCCCAGCTGGTCCCCAACGACAGGGAAACCACTGCACAGAGGATCATCGCGGCTGCCAGAAAAATCGACGGGGTCAGCAAGGTCAGCCCGTAATAGATCAGCGTAGGCACCGTGCCCGACGCGATCCAGACGCCGACGATCATGCCGACCACGATCAACACCGCCAGTGACGGCATCGACACGTGGATCACGTGGAACACGCCTTCGCGGATGTCCATCCACGTCTGACCGCGAAACACACCCAGCAGGGACGTGATGGCCAATCCGAGGATGAGGGGAATATGCGGCGTGAAGTCGCCATAGTAGAAAAGTTGCAGCGCCAGAAGGCCAAGCGTCAGAACGACGGGCAGCAGCGCCAGCGGGAGCGATGGAAGGTCTTTATTGTCCATTTTGTCCTCGTTTTTGTATTCTTGTTTACTGATACACACACAGATTCCCTTTAGGGTGGCATTGCGGGCCTGTGATGCCAACCAATCTTATTCTAGGGCGATTGAACGCAATTTCCGGCAATTTTCCGCTGTATTTCAAAGAGGCTAGACAAAACCTGCACTCAGAGGCGCTATGTCTTTGCAAATATTGCCGGATGATGCCGCGCTGATTTCGCGATTTTCGCGTAAACCCCGCACTGTGCAGCAAAATTTTGCGCATCATGCTTCATGTTATTGAACTTCCCGCGTAATTATATGAATTCTGCAATGCAGCAACGAACAGGAATCATTTTTGATGCATCATTTGTCTCGCTCCCGCCCGATGTCTCGCCGGTCAGTATTGCGCGCAGGGGGGGCAACTTTGGCTTTCGCTGCTACAACCGGTTTGCAAGACACTGCTGCTTGGGCGCAGGCCAGTGATACGGCGGAGCCTTTTTCCTTTGATATTCTGATCGAACGGGCACGCAGCCTCGCGGGTGAAGAGTACACCGCGCCGACGCAACTGGGCGAGCCTTTTACCACGCTGGACTATGACGATTACCGCAACATCCGTTTCCGCGAGGACAGCGCGATCTGGAAAGGCCCTGCGGCGCAGGCGGTGGTACATGCCTATCACCCCGGCTGGCTGTTTGACGGCACCGTGTCGCTCTACGAGATCGTCAATGACAAGGCGCAGCCGCTTGGCTTTACCTCGGATGATTTCATCTACCAGTCCAAAGCGCTTGAAAAGATCCCGACCGGTACCGAACTGCCCGGCGTCGCGGGCTTCCGCATGAATGCGCCGCTGAACGATCCGCAGCAGTTCGACGAGATCGTGTCTTTCCTCGGGGCGAGCTACTTCCGTGCCTTGGGGGCGGGCAACCGCTATGGCCTGAGCGCGCGCGGGCTTGCGGTGAACACTGCCACCTCCGAACCCGAGGAATTCCCCCGCTTTAGCGCCTTCTGGCTGCAGCGTCCCGCACCCGGCGAGACGAAGATGACCTTTTACGCCCTGCTGGAAAGCCAGTCGGTCGTGGGGGCCTACAAGTTCACTGTGACCCCCGGTGCCACCACCACGATGGATGTGACCACCGAACTGTTCTTCCGCCAGGACGTGCAGCAACTGGGCGTCGCGCCGCTAACATCGATGTATCTGTTCGGCCTGAACGATCAGGGTGGCTTTGACGATTACCGTGCCCGCGTCCACGACAGCGAGGCGCTGGTGGTCAACACCGGCCAAGACACGCTGTTCCGCGTGCTGAACAACCCGCCCAAGCTCGCCAATTCATACTTTGGGGCGCAATCGCCGAAATCCTTTGGCCTTGTGCAGCGCCACCGTGCCTTTGACGACTATCTGGACGCCGAAGCCCACTACGAGCTGCGCCCGACGCTGATGGTCGAACCAAAAGGGGACTGGGGCGAAGGCATGGTCCGCTTGATCGAGATCCCGTCGGATCTGGAGGGGAACGACAACATTGTCGCCTTCTGGACCTACAAGAACGGGTTCGCGGCGGGGGATAGCAAAAGCATTTCCTACCGTCTGAACTGGGGGATGAACCCGCCCGGCGCGTCTTCGACACTTGCCCAAGTATCGCGCACTCTTGCCGGAAATGGGGGCATCGCGGGCGTAAAACCGCGCAATGATCGCCGAAAGTTTGTCATCGACTTCGAAGGTGCAACTTTAGGGGAACCAAACGCCGAGAACGTTGTTGAAGCCAATGTAAACATCGCCGGCGGCACAGTTGCAGGACAAGTACTGCAGCAGATCGACGGCCACGATCACATGTGGCGACTGGTTCTAGAGGTCGTCGCCGAAACTGATGCAACGGTTGAACTGCGCGCCAATCTGGTCGCGGGCGACCGTAGCTTGACCGAGACTTGGGTATACCAATGGCTGAAAGAATGAATACGTCTGTGACATCACCTGCGACCACCGAACAAATGACCGACTTTGACCGTTATGCGCCTCGCCCTGCCCCGCTGGATATGCCGCGGCAGGTGCTAGAGCATGATGCTCGCCCCTCCCTGTTCGAGGTGGTGAGCCGCATCTTCATGCGTAATGCCTGACATGCCCTCTTATTTACGCGATGGTGCCACGCGGGTCAGCCGCGTTGGTGCCATTTGCTTTGCCTTGCTATGCGCAACAGCGGCAGCCGCGACGCTGGCGCAGGCAGGGCTTAATACCGGATTTGATATCTGGGACGGCTTCGCCGTGGCGCTTATCGCGCTTACGACGGCTTGGTTGGCCTGGGGGGCGGGGCAGGCGTTTTTGGGCGTGCCTTCTTTCGATCCCCTCCCTGATATGGACCTGAGCAACGCGGATTTCCCCCCGACGGCGATCCTTGTGCCGATCTGCAACGAAAACCCGACCGAGGTTTGCGCGCGCATTATGGCAATGCGCCAATCCATGCAGGCCGCGAACGTACCCGTCGATTTCGCCATTCTGTCCGACACCTTTGACCCCGACGCCCTGATCGCAGAGCGCGCGGCGCTGGCCACGCTGTTGGGCAATGAAAGCGCTGCGAACCCGGTCTACTACCGCAACCGAACAGAGCGTTATGGCCGCAAGGCGGGCAACGTCGAGGATTTCATCCGCAAATCCGGCGGGGCCTATGAATACGTCGTGATCCTTGACGCCGACAGCCTGATGGAGGGCGACACGATCCGCCATCTTGTCGCACGGATGGAGGCAGATCCGAGCCTTGGCCTGCTGCAAACCCTGCCCAAGATCTTTGGCGCGGGGTCGCTGTTTGGCCGCGCGATGCAATTCTCTGCCAGCTTTCATTCGCCGGTTTTTGCACGCGGTCTGGCCCGTATGCAGGGGCGCGCGGGCCCCTTCTGGGGGCATAATGCCATCGCCCGTGTGCGCGCCCTGTCGCAATGCTGCGGCCTGCCAGAGCTCAGCGGCCCCGCCCCTTTCGGCGGCACCATCCTAAGCCATGATTATGTCGAAGCCGCCCTGCTGGTACGCGGCGGCTGGCGCGTCGAGATGGACCCCCGCATCGCCGGTTCCTTCGAGGAAGGCCCCGACAATCTGCTCGCCTTTGCGCGCCGTGATCGCCGCTGGTGTCAGGGCAACCTGCAACACATGCGTCTGGTCGGTGCCCCCGGCCTGCACGGGTGGAGCCGGTTCGTCTTTGTCCAGGGGATCATGGCCTATCTGGTATCGGTCGCTTGGGGGGCCTTCCTGATCGTGTCGCTGCTGGCCGCTGCGACCAATGCCAGCCCTGATTATTTCCCCAACGCCTATCAGCTTTTCCCCGTCTTCCCCGACGACAAGACCTTCCAGATCGTGGCGCTTGCCTTTGGGATCGGTGGGCTGTTGTTGCTGCCCAAGCTCGCGATCTTTGGCGAAGCGGCTGCAACGGGCCGCGCCAAGGGGTTCGGCGGGGCGCTGCGCGCGCTTGGCTCTGTCCTGTCTGAAATCCTGCTGACCGCGCTGATTGCGCCCGTGATGCTGATGTATCAAAGCCGCGCCGTCGCCGAGGTCTTTGCGGGCAAGGATGGCGGCTGGCCTGCAACCGCACGCGGCGAAGGGCGGCTTACCCTCGCCGAAAGCTGGCGTGCCAGCCGTTGGGTATCGCTGTTCGGGGTCGCGGTCACTGTTGCCGTCTATCTTTGGGTGCCGAACCTGATCTTCTGGCTCTTGCCGGTGACGCTGCCCATGTCCATCGCGCCGCTGTTGATCGCCGTGACCTCGCACGAGAGCACCGGCCAAGTCTTTACCACGCCGCAAGAACGGGCCACGCCCGCCGTCATTGCAGCATATCGCGACAACCTGAGATCGGGTGCCGCCCCAGAAGGATCGTCGCATGACACAATCGTCCAACCGGCCTGACGCGCAGCTTATTCCCATCCGGCGCGGGGTCGACCTGCCGCGCCGCGCCCGCGATCCGCGCATCGATGCGTTTCGCGGGCTGGCGCTGATCATGATCATCATCGACCACATGCCCGGCAACCCGTGGGAGCATCTGACCATCCGCAATATCGGGTTCTCCGACGCGGCAGAGGCGTTCTTTATCATGTCGGGCATCGCGGCGGGCATCGCCTATTCCCCTGCCATTGGCCGCTGGATGTCGGGCGAGCTGCGTCTTTGGGATGCGATGGCCCCGCTGTGGCGACGGGCGTGGCAGCTTTATATCGTGCATATCGTGCTGACGGTCGCGGCCATCGGTCTTTATGCCTGGGCGGCAGATACGTTTATGCGCTCGGAATTTCGCGTGATGCACAACCTCGCCCTTTTGTATGACCAGACCGGTGCCGCGATGGCGGGGCTGGTCACGCTGGGATACCAGATCGGCTATGTGAATATTCTGCCGTCCTATACCGTCTTGCTGCTGGCAGGCCCTGCGCTGATCGCCGCTGTGCTTTACGCGCCGCGCACGACCTTGGCCGTTGCGGGGGCGTTCTGGCTTTATGCAGGAGCCACCCGACTGACCATCCCGAACCACCCCGGTGGCGGCGGCTGGTTCTTCAACCCGCTCACCTGGCAGTTCATCTTTGTCATCGGCCTTGCCATTGGCGTGCGTCATCGCAAGGACGAACGGTTGGTCCGCAACTCTCCGATCCTGTTCAAGCTGGCGCTTGGTCTGTTGCTGTTTATCTTTGCCTGGCGCTACGTGCCCGGTCTGGGATCGTTCATGAATCACAAGATGGCGCAGCTTGGCGGGCTTGGCCTTCCCAGCAACATCACGACGCACAACAAGTCGATGCTCGCGCTGCCGCGCTTGGTGCATATCCTCGCGCTGGTCTATGTGCTTTCGTGCCTTCCCGTGGTGACCCGCATCTGCGCACACCGCTATGCCGCCCCCTTGCGTCTGATGGGCAGCCACGGCCTGCTGGTCTTTGGACTAGGGACGATCCTTGCACTGGCCGGACAGATCATGATGGATGTCGAACCTACGGTCACCGCCCTGCCGTGGACCCTGCCGCTGGCCGCCATCGCTGTGTGCTATGCCGCCGCCCTGCTGGCCGAAGCCGCACGCAAACAGCCGCAGCCAAAGCAGCCCGCCCCGACCAAAGCCGAGGCCCCGCGCGCCGAGGTGATCACCGGCAGTTCCACAGCGTAAACAAGCCCGTTAGTGCCATGACCGAAAGACCGCCCGATGCGCAGACTTGCCCTGCCATCGGGTTTTCTTTACGTCCAAGACCGCCCATAAGCGAAAAACAGTGGAAATAGGGAATGTTCCCCTATCTCGTAGTGTAATTTAGTGTGTTGAAAGAGGCCCCCATGTCAAAAACCGGAAAGATCGCGATGCCAACCCAAGGGTGGCTCTACGTACTGACGGGGCTTGTGGTGGCACTCTTCCTGACGCTCGCCCCCTTCGCGGCGCAGGCGCAATCGCTGTTCACCGGTGGCGGGTCTTCCGACACGGAAACAACCGAAACGACACCCGAGGCAGAGGCGAAGGCACCGCTGGATACCCTGCTTGAAGTGCTTAAGGACGATGACGCCCGCGCGGCGCTGATCGCGGACCTTGAAAAGTCGCTGGATGCCTCGGGCGCCCCCGCGGGTGATGCAAACCCCGCGATTGAAACGATCACCGAAGCCGCGGATGCCGAAGGGGTATCGGTCGGGCGACAAATCGCCCTGATCACCCAGCAGATCGGCCAAGACACGGTAAGCACGCTCACCTCTTTCTGGAACGGGTTCGAACGCGGCGGCAAGGTTTTCTCTGGCCTCAGCGGTGCGGAGCTGACCGTATTGCTGGAAGCGATCCCCGGCCTGCTTGCGGTCATTGCGATCACCGTCGCGCTCTTTGTGGTGCTGCGCTACCTTGCGCGGGGGCTGTATGCGCGCATGGGGCGCACGGCTGAACATGTGGGCCTCTTCCGCTCTATCGGGCTGTTTCTGGGGTCGAACCTGCTGGACGCCTTTATCGTGGTCGTGGCTTGGGCCGCTGGTTATCTGATCACCATCCTCGCCGTTGGCGAAGTCGGGCAGATCGGCATCCGCCAGTCGATGTATCTGAACGCCTTCCTGCTGGTCGAAATGACCAAAGTCGTCATCCGGTCGTTCCTGTCGCCGGTTGCGTCGGGCCTGCGTCTGGTGCCCGTCGGTGACAAGGCCGCCGCGGCGCTGACCCGCTATCTGAGCATCGTGGTCAGTGTTCTGGGCTACGGGCAACTGCTGGTCGTGCCAATCGTCAACCAAAGCGTCAACACGGCCGCGGGCGCTGGCGTGTCGGCCCTTCTGTCGGTTCTGGTGCTGCTGTATTTTGTCTACATCGTGCTGCGCCGTCGCAAGGCCGTCACCCGCTGGCTGCAAAGCGAGGCCGACCCCAGCGAGGCGCAAGCCGCCGAGGGTGTCGATCCGGCCACCATCGCAAAGGCGCGCCGCGGCTTTATCGCGCGCACGCTGCACGGGTTGGCAGGCATCTGGCACTGGTTCGCGCTGGCCTATATCGCGGTGATGTTCATCGTGGTCATGACCCAGCCCGCCGAGGTCACGCTGAACGCGATTGTCGGGTCGGGCAAGATCCTTGCCGCGATCATCATCGCCGCCCTGCTGTCCGGCTGGTTGGCTCAGGCCGTGCACCGCGGCATTTCACTGCCCGAGGACGTGAACGCCAAGCTGCCGCTGCTGGAACGTCGCATCAACACCTTTGTCCCCCGCGCCTTCAGCGCCTTGCGGCTGTTCCTGCTGGTCTGCGTGCTGTTCTTTACGCTGGACGTAATCGGCACGATCGACATGCGCAGCTGGCTTGAGGGGCAGGTCGGGCTGGCGGTGACCAAGGCGCTGATCTCTGTCGGGTTAATCCTGACGGTGGCCTTCGGCATCTGGCTCGCGCTGACATCCTTTGTCGACTACAAGCTGAACCCTGAATACGGGGCTGTGCCAACCTCGCGGGAAACCACCCTGCTGACCTTGCTGCGCAACGCGGCGACCATTACGCTGATCATCCTCACACTGATGTTCGTGCTGAGCGAGATCGGGCTGGATATCGGGCCACTGCTTGCCTCTGCCGGGGTCTTGGGTCTGGCGATTGGTTTCGGCGCGCAGAAGATGGTGCAAGACATCATCACCGGTGTGTTCATTCAGTTCGAGAATGTCATCAACGTGGGCGATGTGATCACCGTGGGCGGCACCACTGGCACCGTCGAAAAGCTGTCGGTGCGCTCTGTCTCGCTGCGCGATGTGCAAGGCGCATTCCACATGATCCCCTTCTCTACCGTTGATGTGGTCAGCAACTATATGCGCGGCTTCTCCTACACGGTCTGTGACATGGGCATCGCCTACCGCGAGAATGTCGAAGAGGCCAAGCAGGCCATGTTCGACGCCTTCGACCGCATGATGGAGAACGAGCCAGAGATCGCCAATAGCATCATGGGAGAGCTGGAATGGTTCGGCGTGCAATCCCTTGGTGACAGCGCCGTGGTGCTACGCGTGCGGATCAAGACCGATCCCGGCAAGCAATGGGGCATCGGGCGTATGTACAACGGCTACCTCAAGACGGTCTTTGACGAGCGCGGGATCGAGATCCCCTTCCCGCAGCAGACCATCTGGCTGGGCGAGAACAAGGACGGCACCACCCAGCCGTTCAAGATCGAAGGCCCCGCCGCGCAGGACACAGGCCTGCCGCCGACCAAAACCGTGTCCAAGCCGATCGAGGCAGACGATGTGCCGGACAGCGATGATGCCGACGGCGACGGTGGTGCAGACCGCTAACAGACGCGGATGACTGAAATAGAAAAAGGCCCCCGATCAACGCTGATCGGGGGCCTTTTCGTGTCGGGTAGTTGGCGCAGGCGCTACATCACCGCTTCGATCAGATACGGACCTTTATGCGCCAACCCTGTCTCGATCGCGAGCTCAAGCGCTTCGCAATCTGTGACTTGCGTCGCCTCTACCCCCATCGACTTTGCCATCTGTGCAAATTCCAGCGTCGGCTGGTCAAGCGACAGCATATCCATCGCCTTGGGGCCCGCATTGCTGACGCCGACATTGGTCAGCTCGCCGCGCAGGATCTTGTAGACGCGGTTGGCGAAGATCACGATGGTGATGTCCAGCCCCTCTCGCGCCATCGTCCAAAGCGCTTGCACCGTGTACATCGCGCTGCCATCCCCGATCAGCGCCATCACCTTGCGGTCAGGGCAGGCCACGGCCGCCCCGATCGCCACGGGCATGCCATAGCCGATGGACCCGCCGCAGTTGTTCACCCAAGTGTGCTTGGGGGCCCCTGCTGTTGCGGGGAAGAACGCGCGGCCTGTGGTGATCGCCTCGTCGATGACAATCGCATCCTCGGGGATGGTGCGCGCTAGGGCTTGCGCGATGCCGCCCGGCTCCAACGGGCCGCTGGGTTTGTCGGGGGTGGCGGCTTCGGCCACATGGGCGGGCGGAGTGTCCGCCGCACCCACATTGCCGCACAGCGCTTCCAGCGCCCCCGCGATATCCTGCGCGGTGGTGCAGAGGTTGGTGATCTGCGTGCCCTCGGCGGTCAGGATCGCGGGCTTGTTCGGATAGGCGAAAAAACCGATGGGTGCGCGTGCGCCCAGCAGAACGATGCGCTTGAACGGGGCCAGCGTCTCTAGCGCCTGATCGATGGGATAGGGCACGCGGTTGACCACCACACGCCCTGCCCCGCGTTCCTGCCGCGCATTGGCCCATTCGCTTAGCAGTTTGCAGCCCGTCTTGGCCGCGATCCGCCCCGCAATCTCAAGCATCTCGGCGCTGAGCGCGGCACCGCCCAACAGCAGCAGGCTGTCGGGGCCGGACAGCGCGGCGACGGCTTCCTCCAACGCCGCCGCGTCGAAGGCAGGGCGCTGTGCAGGCTCTAGCGCGGGCGCGACAGCGCCGCCTTCGTTCCAGGCGGTGTCACTGGGCAGCATCAGCGTCGCCACCTGCCCCGGTGCCACATTTGCCGCCTGCACCGCACGGGCGGCATCCGCGCCCACATCCGCCGCCGACATGGATGTATGCACCCAATGGGACACGGGCCGCGCGATCCCTTCGATGTCAGAGGTCAGCGGCGCGTCCAGCTCGATATGCGTGACCGCATGTTCGCCGACAATATTCACCACGCCCGAGCCTGCCTTTTTCGCGTTGTGCAGGTTCGACAACCCGTTGGCGAGCCCTGGCCCAAGGTGCAGCAGGGTGCAGGCGGGCTTGCCGGCCATACGGTAGTACCCATCCGCCGCCCCCGTCGCCACGCCCTCTTGCAGGACAAGGATCGACCGCATGCCGGGCACGTGATCCAGCGCGGCAACAAAGTGCATTTCCGACGTGCCGGGATTAGTGAAACAGGTATCAAGCCCACTATCGAGCAGCGTCTGCACAAGGCTATCGGCCCCGTTCATCTGGTCTGTATCGTCTTGGTCGCTCATGTCATCTTCCTTGTTCACGCAGAAACCGCCGCCCAGAAGGGCGCGCGCAATTCTTTCTTGAGGATCTTCCCGATAGAGCTGCGCGGCAGTTCTTCGCGCAGTTCCACCGCCGACAGACGCTGGCTTTTACCCAGTTTGGCGTTGGCGTCAGCGCAGATATCATCGCCCGAACGCGTCGCCCCCTCGCGCAGCACCACCAACCCGTAAGGCGTTTCGCCCCAAGCGTCAGAGGGCACGCCGATCACGGCGGCATCCGTCACATCGGGGTCGGCCAACAACACCAGTTCAAGATCGTCGGCATAGATGTTCAACCCGCCCGAGATGATCATATCTTTCTTGCGGTCCGACAGGATCAAAAAGCCGTCCTCGTCAAAACGGCCCATATCACCCGAGCGGAAGAAGACGTTGCCCGCTGCGTCGCGCCAGATGTAGTCAGCCGTCAGGTCATCGCGCCCGAAATACCCCGCCATCATCGTCGGCCCGCGACCGCAAATTTCGCCCACGGTGCCCTTGGGAACCTCTTTGCCCGTTTCGTCAATCAGGCGGATTTCATTGCCCGGCGCAGGCTGGCCCACCGTATGCAGCTTGTCGGGATGTTCGGCAGAATTCAGCACCGTGACCCCGCCGCCTTCGGTCAGACCGTAGTATTCCAGCAGCTTGCCGGGGAAGCGCGCCAGCACATCCGCCTTGACCTCGGCCCGCAGCGGCGCGGAGGTAGAGAATTTCACCTGCATCGATGACAGGTCGAAGGCGTCAAAGTCAGCCACGTCCATGATACGTTTGTATTGCACAGGCACCAGCATCGTGTGGGTGATCTTTTCACGCTGCACGATCTCGAGGTACCCGCGGGCGTCGAACTTCGGCATCAGATAGACGGTCGAGCCGCCATAAAGCGTCGGCAAGAAGGACACGATCGTTGTGTTGGAATACAGCGGCGTCGACAGCAGCGTGCGGGCGTTATCGTCATATCCGTTGGGCGACACGCGGTCCATCTGCGCCGACCGCATCCAGTGATTGTGCAAGATGCCCTTGGGCGTGCCGGTCGTGCCCGAGGAATAGATCAGGTTGAACGCATCCGACATCTCGATCTGGATTTCGGGGTCGGAGTCCGAAGCCCCGTCAACCGCAGCGCCATAAGGCTGAAACGCGGGGTGGTCGAAATCAATGGCAAAGCGCGCCAGATCCAGATCAGCGATAAAGTCATCGACCAGTTCCAGGTATTGCGCCGCGACAAAGATCGCGCGCGCGCCGCAGTCGGTCAGCATCTTTTGCAGCGCATCGGGGGACGCCATCGTCGACAGCGGCGTCACGCAGGCCCCTGCCCGCAGGATGCCCATAAACAGCTCTGCATAGGGGATGGAGTTGGGCGAGATGATCGCGATGTTGTCACCCTTGCTCACCCCCAGCGACAGCAGCAGATTGGCGATCTTGTTGATGCGCTGGTCGAATGCCCCCCAGCTGACGGTTTGCCCGTCACAGACCAGCGCAAGTTTTTCCGGATGTGCTTTGGCGTTGTCGCGCACGACCTCGACGATGGTTTTCGTGGGTGTCGTCGCCGGTGCCGGCGGATTGATCGGTATCATATCACTGTCCTGAAATAGTTCTCTCCCCGCTGCGGAACGCCGTTCCGCAGCCCCTGACAGCAGTTGTAACGATCAAACAGAAACTTGCAAACGATGGGTGACTATGCGGCAGCTTTTCCCAAGGCGACATAGGCTGCATGCTGGGACAGGAACACGCTGCCTGTCAAATCCGAGATGAAATGCTGCTTTTTCAGACGGTCCATGACGGGGCCTTTGACCTCGGATAGGTGCAGTTTGATCCCCATGTCACGCAGCCGCGCGTTGATCGCTTCAAGCGATTCCAGCGCGCTAAAGTCGATCTCGTTGATGGCAGAGCACATCAGCACGACATGGCGCAGACACGTGTTGCCCGCCAGCCGGTCGTAGATGCAATCCTCCAGGAACCGCGCGTTGGCGAAATACAGGCTCTCGTCGATGCGCAGGGTCAGCACCGTGGGGCAGGTCTCAACCTCGTGGCGGTTGATATTGCGGAAGTGTTCGGTGCCCGGGACCAGCCCGACTTCGGCAATATGCGGTTTGGTGGTTTTATAGAGATGCAGAAAGATCGACAGCACCACCCCGCAGGTCACCCCCAATTCGACCCCGCTGCCCAAGGTGATCAGCATGGTGGACAGCACGGCAGCGAAATCTGATTTGGAATAGCCCCATGCCTTTTTCAGGATCGAGAAATCCACCAGTGTCAGCACGGCCACGATGATCGTCGCAGCCAAGGTCGCTTGCGGCAGAAAGAAGACCAGCGGCGTCAGCGCCAGTGCGGCCACGGCCAGCCCCACGGCGGTATAGGCCCCCGCCGCCGGTGTCTGCGCCCCTGCGTCAAAGTTCACCACAGACCGCGCAAAGCCCCCCGTGACCGGATAGCCCCCCGTAAAGGCCGCGCCGATATTGGCCGCCCCCAGACCGATCAGCTCTTGATCCGGATTGATCCGCTGACGCCGTTTCGCGGCAAGCGTTTGCGCGACAGAGATGGATTCAACAAACCCGATGACAGAGATCAGAAAAGCCGGCAGCAGCAGGCTGCCCATCAGATCGAATGACAGGTCCGGCAGCGTCAGCGGCGGCAGGCTTTGCGGCACGGCACCCACAATCTTGACGCCCTGCCCCGCAAGATCGAAGGTCCAGACCGCCAATGTGGTGACAACCACCGCCGCCACGGGCCCCGCCTTGGTCGCCACATCCGCCGCCCGTGGGCCAACGCCACGCGCGCGCAGGAAAGGTTTCAGCCCCTTGCGCACCCAGAACAGAAACAGCGTCGCGGACACGCCAATCACCACCGTCGCCCCGTTCACCGTGCCCAGATTGCCCCAGATCGACATCAGCAGCTCTGCCAGATTGCCGCCAGAGGCATCAATGCCCAGAATATGCTTGATCTGGCTGGCGGCGATGATCACGCCAGAGGCGGTGATAAAGCCCGAGATCACGGGGTGAGACAGGAAATTCGCCAGAAACCCCAGTTTGAAAACGCCCATCACCAGCAGCATCACCCCAGACAGCAAGGCCAGCGTCAGCGCGGCGACGGCATAGCCCATCGTCCCCTGATCGGCGATATTGCCCAAGGCGGCCGCGGTCATCAGCGACACCACCGCCACCGGCCCCACCGCCAACGCGCGACTGGTGCCAAAGACGGCATAAAGCAGGATCGGCACGATCGATGCATAGAGCCCCGCTTCGGGCGGCAGCCCCGCCAGCAGCGCATAGGCCAGCGATTGCGGGATCAACATGATCGTGACGATCACCGCCGCGATCAGATCATTGGACAAGGCCGCCCTGTCATAGTCGCGCCCCCAGTCGAGGACGGGCAGATAGCGGCGGGCAGCGGCAGGGATACGCACCTGATTACAACCCGTTCACCGGCACCTTGAGCATCAGGTTCCCGTCTTTGTCACGCGGCATATGCCCGGCGCGCATGTTGACCTGAAGCGACGGGATGATCAGCTTCGGCATCGACAGCTGCGCGTCGCGTTCGGTGCGAAAGGCGATGAATTCCTCGCGCGTTTTGCCGCCGCCCACATGGATGTTATGCGCCTTCTCTTCGCCCACGGTGGTTTCCCACTGGATATCGCGCCCATTGGGCCCGTAGTCGTGGCACATGAACAGGCGCATGTCGTCCGGCAGGGACAAGACCTTCTGGATGCTGTCATACAGCTCTCCGGCGTCGCCGCCGGGGAAATCCGCGCGAGCAGAGCCGCCGTCGGGCATGAACAGCGTATCGCCCGTGAAGGCAGCGTTGCCCATGACATGCACCATGCAGGCGGGCGTGTGACCGGGGGTGTAGATAGCAAAACATTCCATGCCCCCGACGCGGTAGCGGTCGCCATCCTTGAACAAGGCGTCGAACTGCGACCCGTCGCGCTGGAATTCCGTCCCCTCGTTGAACACTTTCCCAAAAGTGTCCTGCACGGTCATGATCTGCTCTCCGACGCCGATCTTGCCGCCCAGCTTTTGCTGGATATAGGGCGCGGCGGACAGGTGGTCGGCATGGACGTGTGTCTCGATGATCCACTCCAGCGCGAGCCCCTGCGCTTCGACCTCGGCGATGAGCTTGTCCGCGTGGTCATAGGTGATCCGTCCGGCGGCATAGTCGATATCCATCACGGAATCGATGATCGCACAGGCGTTGGAGTTCGGATCCCGCACGATATAGCTGATCGTATTGGTCACCGGATCAAAGTGGCCCGAGACATCGGGGATGACATCCATATTCACGGGGTATTCAGTCATGGTCACCTGCTCCGTTTGCGCTTTTTTCGCCCGACATCTGAAGCCTGCGCCCCGTCGTCGAGTCGAACATATTCATACTATGGAATTCTTTTTCAAGGAAGCGGATTGTGCTGCCCGACCGCCATAGCCCCCGCGACAAAGCGTCCTGTGCCTGTCGCCTGCTCTACGCAACAGCGGCAGCATTCAGAACCCGTCCAGCGCGCTTTGCGTGATCTCGTCCAGCAGGGCCTGCACCTCTTGCATGGGGCCGTCCGGGTAGGTCGGATACCCGACAGAGACCGCGCCGTCGATGTCGGTGACAAAGATGCTGTAGGGACAATGGGCGATGTTCATCGGGTCCGCCTCCATCACCTTGCGCGACACCACGGCAGAGCAGAATAGAAACACATCCGCCGCGCGAAAAATCTCGACATCGCTGCCGACATCGCTGGCGGTACGGGCCAGCATCTCGCCCGTGTGGCTGACGTGGTCGATCACCAGCCCCTTGCCGACAATCGCGTTCTCGACCGCGAAGGTCGCATCGTCAAAGCTACCGTCATAGGCGTAGGTCACGGCCTGATCCTGAGCGGCGAGCGGCGCGGCACAAAGGCAAAGTGCTGCGGCAATCTGTAACGGTCTCATCCTTGGTCCTTTCACAAACGGGCGCAGGCCTATCCTATCACCCTCGCCGTACGTCGCCAATCATGCGCACCGTCACGGGGCGGGAAAGCTGTTGAGATAGGCGATCACCGCCTTGATCTCGGCATCGCTTTTCAAGCCGGAAAACCCCATCTTGGTGCCCTTCATAAAGCTGCGCGGTGCTGCCAGAAAGGCGTCCAGCGTCTGGGGTGTCCAGATCAGCCCATCCTCTGCCTGCGCCATCAGGGCGCGCGAGTATTTGAACCCCTCGACCCCACCGGCAGGCGCACCAACGATCCCGTTCAGGACCGGGCCCGCGCGGTTTTTGGCGCGTTTGCCCAGCTGATGGCAGGCTTTGCATTTGCGGAACACCAACTCTCCGTCGGCGAGCAAGGCAGGGTCGGCAGCAGGTTCTGACACCGCCTCGACATCGGCAACGGGCGTTTCTTGCGGCACAGGCGCGGGGGCGGCGTCCTTGGGTGTTACATCCAGCGACAGCGCGCGCATGGTAACTTTCACGCTTTCCTTGCAGTCCTCCATACACGGATCGACCTGCCAGCGCGGCAATTCCATAGTGTCGCGATCATCGCGAAGGAAACCGTCGGCATTGGGCATCTGGACCGCGGTGAAGTTATTTTTGGACAGGGTAAATTCCTCTGCCACCAGATCGTTGGAATACAGGATATACGCCACGATGGCATAGACCTCATCCGCCGTCAGCGTTCCCGCATCGCCATAGGGCATGGATCGGCGGATATAGTCGAAGCTTGTGGACAGATGCGGCCAATAGGACCCGACCGTCTTGACCGGATCGGCATCCGCCAGCGTGTCCTGACCGCCCGCGAGCGCAGGCCAGTTCCCGCGGCCTTCGGCAAAGTCCCCGTGGCAGGCTGCGCATTTGTCGGTAAAAATCGCTTCGCCCGTCAGCACATCGCCCTGCCCCTCGGGCAGACCGCGCCCATCGGGCAGCACATCCACATCCCAGGCCGCGATCTCTTCCGGCAGCGCGGCGCGGCCCAGACCGAAGGGGGCCGCCGCCAAGGGCAAAGCTGTGGCCGTAGCGGTGACGCACGCAGCAATGGTGTTAAGAAACTTCGACATTTTCAACGCTCCCGTCCGCGTGCAGCCACCATGTTTGGATGCCGTTGTTGTGGTAGACAGAGTTCAGCCCCCGCACCGCGCGCAGTTGCGTTTTCGTCGGCTGGACATAGCCCGTGTCATCCATCGCGCGAGATTGCAGCAGCATCTCTGTGCCGTCCCACTGCACATCGAGGTAAAAGCGGCTGAGCGCCATCGGCGTGCCCTTTTGGGCCAGTCGCGCGGTTTTCCAGCTTGCGCCACCATCGGTCGACACATCCACGCGGGTGATCGCACCGCGCCCCGACCATGCCAGCCCGGTGATCACCAAAGGCCCCGCCCCATGGGGCACCGGCGATTGCGGGCTTGGTGCGGTGATGACGGATTTTGCGTCCATCGCCCACGTCCATTTGCGGCTGGTGCCATCGGCCAGCGTATCGGTGTATTTCGACGTTTCCTCACGGCTTTCGACGGGCGCGTCCGTGACCTCTATCCGGCGGAGCCATTTGACCCAGAGGTTGCCCTCCCACCCCGGCACGACCAGCCGCACGGGGTAGCCGTGTTCCTTGCGCAGCGCCTCGCCATTCGCTTTGAACGCGACAAGCACATCGTCGAGCGCCTTCTCCATCGGGATCGACCGCCCGTTCGACGAAGCATCGGCACCCTCGACATAGACCCATTTGCCCGCAGGGTCATAGCCGGCTTCCTCCAGCAGCAACCGCAGGGGCACGCCGGTGTATTCCATATTATGGATCATGCCATGGGTGAACTGTGCCCCGTTCAACTGCGCGCCCGCCCATTCCATGCCCGAATTGGCCGCACATTCGCAGAAATATACGTGATTTTCGCGCGGGAAACGTTCCAGATCGGCGTAGGTGAACACCAGCGGGCGGTCTACCAGCCCGTTCACCATCAACCGATAATCCTGTTTCGACAGTTCGATCGCGCCCGAGTGATGCCGCTCAAAGGCGCAGCCCTGCGGGGTGATCGTACCGTCCAGCGCGTGGATCGGGGTGAAGTTGATCGAACTGATGGTATCCGCCGTCAACCAAGGCACATTGCGCCGTACCACGTCCTGCTCGAACCGGATCGGCAGACCGTAGGGCGTGACATCCACCCCATCGCCCAAGCCCTGCGCCCAGGGTTGCGGTTCAACGATCAAGGGATCGGGCGATTGCGCGGCGGCGCTACGGGCCGCCATCGCCCCTAGTCCAGCAGTCGCCGCGCCACGCAAGAAGGCCCGTCTGTTCGCTGTCTTCCGTGGTGCCATGGCCTTGCCTTTCATGCTGCCCTGTTACGCGCCCTTGACGATGACGCTGGTGTTGGGGTCCAGCGACACGCTGCCCTGCTTGCGGATGTGGCTTTCGACCACGTCCCAGATCGCGGGGCCCTCGGTGCCTTCGTTCACGCTGGCCCAGCCTGCAACCTGATACGTCTTGGCCGGATCGATACGTTCACCGGTTTTCAGCAAGGTCAGTTCAGTGATGCGGCTGCCTTGCGGCTGGGTCACGTCAATGCGGTAGCCAAGCCCGCCTGTGCGCACCATGTCACCGCCCTGCTGGTAATAGGGGTTAGGGTTGAACAGGTTGTCGGCCACATCTTCGAGCACGACATGCAGGAATTCACCAGTCATCTCGGTCCGGTAGGCTTCGGGGTAGGTCATGGAGGTGACGTTCCAGATATCCTCGCGCGTGATGTCCTGCCCCGGCAGGATCGACGGCCCCCACCGCACACCGGGGCTCAGCGCGATATCGGCCTCGCGCTCGGAAAGCAGCGCGTCGCAGATCAGGTCATCCCAGGTGCCGTTGAAATTGCCGCGCCGGTACAGCAGCGTGTCTTCGGCGGTGGTGCCGATCACCTCTGTCAGTTGGTCAAGATAGGGGGCGCGTTGTGCGTCGATCAGCGCGCTCATCGCCGGATCAGGCGCAATCACATCAGAGAAGATCGGGATCAGCTTGTGGCGGAAGCCCATCATGCGGCCGTTGCGCACGTCCAGATCGACGCGGCTGACGAATTTGCCGTTCGACCCCGAGGCCACGATGATCGTCTCGCCCACCAGCACAGGCTCTGGCAGCGCGTCATGGGTGTGACCCGACAGGATCACGTCGATCCCCGACACCACGCCCGCCATCTGCTTGTCCACATCAAAGCCGTTGTGGCTCAGGCAGACGACCAGTTCGGCCCCTTTGGCGCGGACCTCGTCCACCATTTCCTGCATCCGTTCATCGCGGATACCGAACGAGTATTCGGGGAACATCCAGCCGGGGTTGGCGATCGGCATATAGGGGAAAGCCTGCCCGATCACCGCGACTTTAACGCCGCCGGTCTCGTAGAACTTGTAGGGTGGGAAAAGCTCTGTCGGTTCGTCCCATTCGGCGTCAAAGATGTTCTGCCCCAGGGCGGCAAAGGGCAGCCCCTCGACGATCTCCGCCACGCGGTCAGAGCCGAGCGTGAATTCCCAGTGAAAGGTCATCGCGTCAGGCTTGAGCGCATTCATCACGTTGACCATGTCCTGACCTTGCGTGTGGTAGCAGGTGTAGCTGCCGTGCCAGGTGTCGCCGCCATCCAGCAGCAGCGCATCGGGCCGGTCCGCGCGGATCTGGTTGACCACACTCGCCACACGGTCCAGACCGCCCATCTTGCCATAGCCCTGCGCCAGCGCCGAAAAATCGTTATAGGTCAGCGCATAGGCCGAGGGGCTGCCGTCCGCGATCCCGTAAAGCTTGCGGAAATCCGCGCCGGTCAGATGCGGCACCTTCCCGCGGTTCTCGCCCACACCGATGTTGACCGAAGGTTCGCGGAAATAGATCGGTTTCAACTGCGCGTGGATGTCGGTCACGTGGATCAGGCTGACATTCCCGAAGGTGTCGAATTCAAGCAATTTATCCTGCGTCAACGCCTGCTGCGCGGCGAGCTTGCCCCAGTTGCCAAAGGACGACGCACCATACAAAGCCGTTGCAGCCATGCTGGCCTGAAGAAAGTCACGACGAGAGATCATAGGTTGGCCTTTTCGACGCGCAATTCATATGCGCATATTTGAATAATAATATGATAAAAAGACCCGCCTCGCATCGGCGAAACGGGTCTTTTCAGGTTAGTTCCGGACAGAGGGCCCTTCGACCGACAACCCGTTCCCGCGCGAGCCGACGTACAGCTCAAGCGCGACAAACTCGGGGCTGCCGGGGTCAAAGGTCTCGGCACGGGTGTCGCGTACACAGCCTTTGAAACGGGCCTGCACCGCGTTCAGCTTGGTGTTTTTCAGACGGTAGGTCGGGAAACCGTTGATCTGGCCCTGGCTCAGGTGGTCGGCACGGATCATGTTGCCATAATTGTCTTCGTGGCAATTGGCACAGGACAGTTCAAGCTGGCCGAAACGGGTATAGTAGATCTCTTTGCCCTGCTCCCATGTGGATTGGGCCGGACCGTCGATGGCGATGTTCACCGGCATCCCCCGCGAGACAGAGGAGATCAGCGCCGTCATGTTCACCATGTCGCCGCCAGTGTATTTCCACTTTTCCGCCCCCATGCGGTTCTCGCGGCAATCGTTGATCTGCATTTCCAGCGTGCGCACCTCGCCCGCGGAGTCGACATACTTCGGATAAACCGGACGCACGCCTGCCATCTCGGCCGAGGCCCCGTGACAATCCGCGCAGGATTTACCCTCTGATCCGTCGGCGGTGTTCCAGACATCTTCGGCCTGTTCCACAAAGATCATACCGGCGTTGTCGAAATCATCGGCCTGCATCGCGCGGGTCTCGGCGCCGCGAAACAGCCAGCCCGACATGACCTCGTCTACCGCGTCCGCCATATGCGCGGGGGCGGCAGTGCGGGTCACGATGTCGATCTCTTCGTTGATCACCAGCGTATCATCCACGGGATCGGCGAAGGCCCCCGTCGACATCAGCGCCGCAGCAAGGCACGCGCCCAGACCTTTTGTGAAATTGCTCATTCCTGTTCCTCCCAAGGATGCGGACGCTTAGCCGATCGCGATGTCTTTGGTTTCCTCGTAGACATCGCCGTCATCGTCATACCACGTGAAGGTGAATGTCCCCGCTTCGGGCACGGTGGCGTCGAATTCGAAATACGGGTTGGTCGATATCGCGGGCTCCATCGCGACATCGATCACATTCTCGCCGTTAAAATCGCAGGTGAAACGGTTGATGATCGACCGCGGGATCGTGTTGCCGTCGCTGTCCTTGCGCTGGCCGGATTCCATCTTGTGGCTGATCAGGGTCTTGATCGTGATGGTTTCGCCAGCCGCTGCTGACTTGGGGACTTTGACGCGGGGTTTTACACCAGATGCCATGTTTTTCTTCCTCTCGCCTTAGCCGCCGCAGCCGCCGATTGTTACTTTGATTGTGCTGGTCGCCTTGGCGAAAGAGCCGTCGGCCAGCTTGGCGATCGCCACCACATCCTGCGTGCCCGCCAAGCGGATGCGGGTGGAGGCGTGCTGCGTTGCTGCCAGCGGGCCGAACTTGAAGTTCGCCACAGGCGGCGTGGGGTTGCCAAGCGCCAGCACCATGATTTCAGTGGCACCGGGGGCGTCGACCTCGATCGGGACGGTATTGCCGTTTTCAGCAATCTCGGGGGCGGTCAGGGTCACGCCGGTATCAGCCATCTCTGCACCGCCGGTGAAGGCAGCAATCGCGTCATCCCCGGCGGCGGCCACGGCCAGCTTGGGCAGGGACAGTGCGGCAAAGGCACCTGCCCCCATCGCAATCGCACTACGTCGTGTAAATTCCATTATCATCACTCCTGATCAGATCCCGCTCGGTGGGGTTCTTAGTCTTTCAACGTGGCAAGATAGGCCACGACATCCTCGATCTGCTGGGCGGCCAGAATAGGCCCCAGCGTGTCATCAGCCGCCTTGCCGGTATAGCCCTTGCCCGGACGGATATAGCCGCTGTCCTTGTAGAACGCAGGCATCATCGTTCCCTCGAACAGCATCTTCGCGTTGGCGACAATGCCGCGCAATTCAGCCTCGGTCCAGCGGTCCCCCGCCCCATCCAGCATCGGGCCGATTTCGCCCTGGAACGGGATATCGGGCAAAGCGCTGACCTGATGGCAGGCGATGCAGTTGCCAAGCTTTTTGCTGCCCACGATCTTGGCCCCCTCTTCGGGGTTACCGGGAGTGCCGGTCAGCGATTGTTCAACCGCGCCATACTCATCATAGACCACGTCACCGGGGGCCACGTCGGCCGCATGCGCCGCCGCGGCAAAGCCGACAGAGGCCACCAAGGCAAATACGGAAACTTTCATGCGTCCTCCCACAGACATTCATTTTGAAAACCCTACTGCCCGCGCCAAAATGACGCAACTATAAATTCAATTTATTGAATTTCTTATAACAGCACGGCATTTAGCGGATCCTACCGCCGTTATTCCTGCTCTTCAATGAGCATACGCGCGTGATATTTCTGGAACGTCTCGTCCCCCTCATATCCCTTGTCGACGACCCAGTTCATCATGTGAAAGGTCGTCGCCGGACCAAAGGCACCGGGGACCGTCGCGACCGCCGCTTCAACGGCCGTCTGCCCTTCCTCTACGGTCTGGGGGAAATACATCAGCGTCGGCGTGAACATCTGACGCCATTTGCGCACCATGTCCTTCTCGGGCAATGACTCTCCGTCAAAGTCGGTGACCTCGACATCGCCGAACATGTTGATTTGCACGACAAAGAAGTTCTCGCGCAGGTAGGCGTCGATCTTGGGCAGGGGGAAAACCTCTTCGTGCATCTTGTTGCAGTAGATGCAGCCCCGCTGTTCGATGATGACCATCAGCCGCTTGCCCTCGTCCGTCGCCTCGGCCAGATCGTCGCGCAGATCTTTGAAGGTCTCGCGCATCCAGGCGGTTTTGTGCAAACCGTCATCCCCCAAGGTCGCGGCACTGCCCGCAGTCACCATATAAGCGACAGCCGCCAGCGCGGCCAAAGCGTTTCGGATCATCTTCATCAAAAGTCCCTCCGGTTGTTAGCCAATGGCGCTGAAAACAGGGAAGGTTTCAAGCATCCACTGCGCAATATAGTTGATCGAGTTGGTGGCGATCAGCAGGCCAAAGACAAGCAGCAGAACCCCCATCGCCTTTTCTACCGTGCCCAGATGTTGCCGGAACCCCGCCATCCAGCGCATGAACGGCCCGATGAACAGCGCCGCCAGCACGAAAGGCGCGGTCATGCCCACGCCGTAGGTCAGCAGCAACAGCGCGCCCGAGCCCGCCGTCTCGGCCCCCGCGGCGGTGAACAGGATCGCCGCAAGCACAGGCCCGACGCAAGGGGTCCAACCAAAGGCAAAGGCCAGCCCGATCACATAGGCCCCCAGAAAACTGGTTGCCGTCGTGTTCCCCGCATCCGCACGAAACTGGCGATATAGAAAACCGATACGGATCACGCCCAGAAAATGCAGGCCCATCGCAATGATAACAGCCGCAGCGACCCGTCGCAAAACATCGAAATAGTCACGCACGATCTGGCCAAAGGTCGTGGCCACCGCCCCCAGCCCGACAAAAATCGTGATAACTCCCGCCGCGAAGAACAGCGCCGCGATCACCGCGCGCCGGCGCACGGCGGCATCCACCGGCCCGTCTGCCGTGATCTGGTTCATGCCGACGCCCGCCAGATAGCTCAGATAAAAGGGCACGATCGGCAGGATGCAGGGCGACAAAAAGGACAAAAGCCCGGCAAATGCCGCGCCCAGAAAGGTGATTTCAAGCATGCAGGTTGCCTTTATCTTGTGCCATTCACATATTCACATTAAGTATTTTGAAATCAACAGGTGAATTCCCTATGCGGTTGCGCACTGCTTTCTTGTCTCTCTCGGTGGCCGCAGGCCTTGCGGTTTCCCCTGTGATCGCAGC
The DNA here is from genome assembly GCF_054968505.1 of Sulfitobacter sp. G5_S2_6_S6. Taxonomy (NCBI): domain Bacteria; kingdom Pseudomonadati; phylum Pseudomonadota; class Alphaproteobacteria; order Rhodobacterales; family Roseobacteraceae; genus Sulfitobacter; species Sulfitobacter sp. G5_S2_6_S6. Next base: position 122,390 of record NZ_JBQKUI010000008.1, on the reverse strand, counting down.
GGCCCAGACCGCGCTGATCATGGTCGAGGAACAGGGCTGCGTGTGGTGTGCCCGTTGGGATGACCAGATCGCCCCGATCTATCCCAAGACCCAAGCGGGCAAGGCAGCCCCATTGCGCCGCGTTGATATCAACGATGACAAACCCACCGATCTGCACTTTGCCCGCAGCCTGCATTACACGCCGACGTTCGTGTTGATGGTCGACGGCCATGAGGTGTCGCGCATCGAAGGCTACCCGGGCGAAGATTTCTTTTGGGGCGTTCTGGAAAAAATGCTATCCGACGCCAAATTGATGCCAGACCCCGCCAAAAGCTAGCGCCCTTGCGATATGCGCACGCCAATCCCCTTTTATTCAGCCAAGGATGTTAACCAGTGGGTAACCCCGGTTCCGACACAGAAATGAGCCAAGCCGATCGGGACCGTATGGCCGAAAACGCCGCACGTGCCTCTAACTTCCTCAAGGCGATCAGCCACGAGGGGCGGTTGATGATCCTGTGTCACCTCTCTGCAGGCGAAAAATCCGTCACCGAGCTGGAAGAGCTACTGTCAGCCCGTCAGGCGGCGGTATCCCAACAGCTGTCACGCTTGCGGCTTGAAGGCCTGGTAACGCCACGCCGCGACGGCAAAACGATCTATTACCGGCTGGCCGATGACCGTCCGCAAAAGATCATGGAAGTCGTCTATGATATGTTCTGCAAACCGGACAGCGACGGGTAAACGCGTCTCAGAGCTGCTCCAGATACGTCAGCAGCCGCGCTTCCGAGGCGAATAGCCCGGTCTTGCGCCCGACCTTGATCTCGGGCGGGGCTTCGCCCGCCAGATCGATCACCGCCGGATGGATATAGCTGTTGCGCGCCACGGTTGGCGTATTGCTCAACTGTGCGGCAGCGGCTTCGGCCAATTGCTTGATGGTGGCCTGCCCTTTCTCGGCGGCCTCGAAGGCGGCCACGGTGCCCGCCCATGTGCGGAACGTCTTGGCGGTAAAGTCGTCGCACCCCGATGCTTCGGCTATATAGGCGTTCAATCCGGCTGAGTTCAACTGATGCACCTCGCCCTGCGCATCGGCCCATGTCAGCAGCTCCGCCCCCGGCAGGTCGTTAATTTTCTCCAGCGTTTTGGCCAGCGTCCGGTCGTTGATCTGCCGCCGCACCTTCTTGCCGCCCTTGGCCGTATAACGCAGCCGGATCACATTCCCGTCGAGTTTGACATGGCGCGACCGCAGGGTCAGCGTGCCATAGCTGCCATTCTCGCGCGTGTAGTCCGGATTTCCCACCCGCAGCGACGCGCGATCGATCAGCGTGACGGCGCTGGCCAAGGCAAAGCTGCGCTCCCCTGCCTGCTGATCCAGATCGCGGGCGACAAAGCGGCGCAGGCGCGGCAAAGCATGCGCAAAATCCACCAAGCTTGCGAATTTCGTCTCTGCCTGCGCCTCTGACCATTTTTCATGATAGCGATATTGTTTGCGATTGCGGGTGTCCCGCCCCGTGGCCAGCAAATGCCCGTTCGCCAAAGGCGTCATCCACACGTCTTCATAGGCGGGCGGCACCGCCATCGCTTCCAGCCGCGCGCGTTCCTCCCCGCGGGCGATGGTAGTGCCGTCCGGTGCCTTATAGGTAAACCCGCGCCCGCGCCGCTGACGCGAAATGCCGGGGCGGTCATCGCCATAATAGGTCAGCCCCGCGCCGCCCATATGTCAGGCGGCCTCGACTTCCGACGACAGCTTGAGCACCTCATCCCCGTCGTCTTGCTCGATCAACAGCGCCGGATCATCATCGGACCCGTTGCGCGTGACCTCGGAGCCCTTCAACGTACGGGTCACACTTTTGGTAAAGCGTTCTGTCACCTTGCCACTGGCAGTGCCCTGCCCCCAGTCCCATTTGACCTCGGTGCCCTTGGATATGCCTGACATCGTCGTCCCCTCTGCACTGTTTGGTGTGAAAGGATAACGATCTATGCCCGAAACGGGTTCCCTCCGGTCAGACCCGCCAGCGCAGCACGCGGGTTTCGATGGCGGCAATCACGGCGCTCACGCAAACCCCAAGCACCGACAGGATCACGACACCCGCAAACAGACGTTCAAGATCATAAAGACTGCCGGCCTCAAGGATATAAGCCCCGATGCCATATTCCGCGCCCAGCATTTCAGCGGCCACCAACAGGATGATTGCAATCGCCAACGAGATGCGCAGCCCCGACAGGATGCCCGGCATCGCCCCCGGCAGTACGATCTTGCGCACGATCGACCACCACGACAGACCAAAGCTCTGCCCCATGCGGATCAATCCGCGGTCCACATTGTCCACCGCCGCATAGGTCGCCACAACCGTCGGCGTGAATGTCCCAAAGGCGATCAGCGCGTATTTACTGCCCTCGTCAATGCCGAACCAGATCACGAACAATGGCAAAAGCGCAATCTTGGGGATCGGGAACAGCGCCGCAACCAGGGGCACCAGCCCGGCACGCACATAGCTGAACAGCCCGATCATCACCCCGACGCCGACACCAACCAAAGCCCCGAGCGTCGCCCCCACAGCCAAGCGGCTGAGCGAGGGGGCCAGGTGTTTGAACAGCATCCCCGATTGCCACAGCTCGACAAAGGTCATCGCCACATCCGAGGGGCGCGGCAATGTCAGGTTAGAGATAAAGCCGCTGCGCGTGCCCCATTCGGCCAGCAGGATCAGCAGGACAAAGACCAAGACCCCCATGCCCCGTCGTTGCTTGGGGGCAAAACCGCCACCACGAAAGGCGACGGGGCGGCTGTTTGTATGTGCTGCATCAGACATGGATCAACTCCGCATCGGCGGCGGCGGCTTCTTCGCGCATCAGCCCCCACAAATGTTGTTGTTGCGCCTCAAGGGCGGCATCGCCATAGGCACGCTCTGCCAGCGGGGTGGTCAGCTCGACCACTTCGCGGATCTGCCCGGGGCGGCGAGATAGCACCACGATTCTGTGCCCCAGCCGTACGGCCTCTGCCAGATTGTGGGTAACATAGACGGCGGTGAAAGGCTGGCGGGTCCACAGGCTGATCAGATCGTCCATCAACAGCTCGCGCGTCTGGCTGTCCAGCGCGCTGAGCGGTTCGTCCATCAACATCACCGCAGGGTTCACCGCCAAGGCGCGTGCAATGGCCACCCGTTGTTTCATGCCGCCCGAAAGCTGTTTGGGCAGGGCATCAGCAAATTCGGTCAGCTTGGTACGGGCCAGCACATCGTCGATGATTTGCGCCCGCGCGGAGGCGTCCAGCCCGTGATCCTCCAGCACCAGCGCCACATTGCCGCGCACGCTGCGCCAGGGCAGCAAGGCGAAATCCTGAAACACGTAGGTGAGCGGGTTCAGACAGCCGGCTGGGGGCGTGCCCAGTTGCAGCACCTCGCCCGAAGTCGGCTGCTCCAGCCCGCCCAGCATCCGCAGCAGGGTCGACTTGCCACAGCCCGAAGGCCCGACGATGCAGACAATCTGCCCTGACGGGATATCAAGGTTGATATCGCGCAGCACTTCGGTCTCGCCATAGGTATGGCTGACTCCCGCTAACCTAAGATCCATGAGAAACGTCCTGAAATATCAAAGGCCGGGCAAAGCCTGCCCGACCTGTCGTTGGTATAGATGGCGCGATCAGGCGCCGATGGTGTCGACGAAAGACGTGTCGATCAACGTCTCCAGCGTGATATCCGCATCCACCAGCCCCTCGGACTGGAACCAGCTCAGCTGGTCACGCACAGAGGCGACGTTCAACGCGGCCGCCTCGTTCAGACGCATGGTGCCGTTGACAATCCCCGGCGTCGCGGCCTCGAGCGTTTTGTCGGTGTAGACGTAGTTGTGGATCAGCTTGACCATCTCGGCCACGCCTTCCGCACCGGCGGTCTGTTCGATCATCGCTGCGTTGTAGTCAGCCGCCCCCTTGGCATAGGCCGCAAGGTAATCCTGCGTCTGCTGCTTTTCGTCGGTCGCGTTCTTGGTCGAGGTAAAGACCGTGGTGACCTGATAGTCGGGCAGATAATCGGACACGTTCCCGATGATATGCACGGCACCCGAGCCCGCCAGTGGCTTGGCGATATGGGGCACGATGGACCAGCCATCAATCTGGCCGGTCTTCAGCGCCCCGATGATGGCACCCACCTTCTGCAACGGCTTGAACGACAGCTCGATCCCTTCGGCCTGCGCCATCTTTGACCCCATATAATGGAACGACGATCCCGCCGTGGTCATGCCAAAGCTCTTCCCGTCCAGCATCGCAGGCGCGGTCACACCCGCCTGATAGGCCGCGTCCGAGGCCAGAAACTTCTGCCCGTCAATGCCTTTCTCTTCAGACAAGGCACCGCCGATCACCTTGATCGCACCCTTATCCGCCAGCGACACCAGCCCGCCCGAGATCGCGGTCACGGCATAGTCGACATCCCCGCTGGCAATCGCCACGGCCATCGGTTGGGCGGCCTGAAAGAACTTGAGCTCGACATCCAGACCGGCCTGCTTGAAATACTCGCGCTGATAGGCCACGAATGTGCCGGAATGGCTGGTAAAGCGCAGCGCGCCCAGAGTGATCTTTTTGCCCTGCGCAACAGCCGGTGCTGCAAGCCCGACCGCGGCAGCGGCCCCCATGGTCGCCAATGTCTGGCGGCGGTTGAATGTGGTCATGATATCCTCCCCTTGAATTTGCGCGCACAATGGGTCGTGGCATGACGTAGTGTCAAGCGCACGCCCCCCGAAAACCACCCTCAAGAACGAAGCGTCACCGCCTGTGGCACCCAGCCTCGCCCGCTTCCAAATGGCCCTAAATCCTCGCCGAAGGCTCCCCAGATTGCCAGCGCGCGCGACATTGCCTATATGGGCGTCACCGCTGCATCAGCCCCCTCCCTTTCACAAAAGGCCCGATCCCATGACCTTCGACCGTTCGATCAAAATCGCCCCCTCCATCCTTGCTGCCGACTTTGCCAATTTCGGGGCAGAGTGCGAAGCCATCGAAGCGCAGGGTGCGGACTGGGTACATGTCGATGTAATGGACGGGCATTTCGTCCCGAACATCAGCTTTGGCCCGACCACCTGCGCCGCGATCCGCCCCCATATCAAGGGCGTGATGGACGTGCATCTGATGATCGCACCCGTGGATCCCTACATTGATGCCTTCGCCAAAGCCGGTGCCGATGTGATCACGGCCCATGTCGAAGCCGGCCCCCATATCCACCGCACGCTGCAAGCGATCCGCGGTGCCGGTGCCAAGGCCGGTGTCGCGCTGAACCCCGGCACGCCTGCCGCAGCGGTAGAGCATCTGCTGGACGTTGCCGATCTGGTCTGTGTGATGACCGTGAACCCCGGTTTCGGCGGGCAGAAGTTCATCGACATGAGCGACAAGATCCGCACCCTGCGCGCGATGATCGGCGACCGCCCGGTGCATATCGAAATTGACGGCGGTGTGGACGTCAACACCGCTTCCAGCGTGGCGCAGGCGGGGGCTGATGTGCTGGTCGCAGGCTCCGCGGTGTTCCGTGGCGGGTCTGTCAGCAACCCCGCCCCCTACGGCGAAAACATCCGCGCTATCCGCGCCGCTGCAGAAGGCGTCTACGTCTAAGCGCCAGCCGCACACCAGCGACAAAGCAAAAGGCCGGCCCCCACCACGGGGGACCGGCCTTTTCCTTAACACCCCACAGGGACCAATCAGGATCCAATCAGGCCAGCTGATCCTTGAATGTCTCGATCAGCTTGTGCTTGAGGATCTTGCCCGTGGGGGCCGCAGGCAGGGCCGTTCCGATAATAAACTGGCTGGGGCGCTTATAGCCAGTGAGCCGATCCTTGACGAAGGCCTTCAGGTCTTGCGGGTCCAGCGTGTCGCCCTCGGCGATCTGGACGAAGGCCAGCACCTCTTCGTCATTGCCGGTGGACCGGCCCACCACGGCGGCCTGAATGACCTGCGGGTGATCGTTGATCGCGGCCTCTACCTCCGGCGGGTAGACATTGAACCCGCCGTGGATGATCAGCTCTTTCGAGCGGCCCAGAATATGCAGATGACCGTGTTCGTCGAACGTCCCCAGATCGCCGGTGCGCAACCAGCCATCCTGGCCGAGGACTTTGGCGGTTTCCTCGGGGTTCTTGTAGTAGCCCTTCATGACGTGGGCCCCACGGGTCAGGACCTCGCCCTTGCCATTGCTGCCGCCTTCGACGGTATCATCAATCTTGGTCTCGACACCGGGCAAGGACGGACCGACCGAGATATCAGGCGATCCCAGTGGGTTACTGGTGGCCGAGATACCGGCGGTGGATTCCGTCATGCCATAGCCGTTCTGGATCGCGACGCCGTAAAAGGCTTCGGCCTTGCGCTTCCACGTGGGGTCCAGCGGTGCCGCCCCCGAAGATACATAGCGCAGCGTTTCGGAGTTGAGCTGCGTCAGCCCTTGCTCTTTCGTGTATTGCATCAGCAGCGCGTGCATCTGCGGCACGGCCGACAGGAAGTTCACCCCCGTGGTCAGCGCGGTATAGAGCTTTTCAGCCGAGAAACGCGCCTCCAGCCGGATTTCGGCTCCGGCGCAGCAGGACGCGGTCATGACAGAACACAGCCCGAAAACATGGGTCAGGGGCAACACGCCATAGACCACATCGCCCGGATTGATCCCCCGCAGCGTCGCCGAGGCATTGCCGCCAAAGCGCACGTTGGCATGGGTCAGCATGACGCCCTTGGGGTCGCCCGTTGTGCCGGTGGTATACAGCAGCACCGCCACATCGCTCAGATCCCCATCAGGGTTGCTGGAGATCGGGGTGGCCAGATGCATCGCGCCGAAGGCACCGGTGATCTCTGCGGCATCCAGCCGTTCCGCATGGGCTGTCGCATCCGGTGAGGCGTGGCAGGTCATCAGCACAGCAGCAGGCGCCGCGTGGTCAATGATCCGCTGGATCTCGCCCGCGCTTTGGCGTGCGTTGACGGGGATGATGACGGCGCCGGCTTTCCACGTGCCAAACACAGTGGCCACGGCGGCGGCACAGTTTTCCGACAGCATCAACACGCGGTCGTTGGGCTGCACACCGGCATCCTTGAGCGCCTGCGCGATGTCGTCGCTTGCCTTGTCGAACATCTTGTACGTCCAGCGTACCCCTGTGCTGTCGCTCAGCGCGGGCGCGTCCCCGCGTGCGGCCACTTGATCCGCCAGAAATTGCTCTACACGTACCATTATATTCTCTGCCTCCCCGCAGTCTTTCAGAACCCGGTCAGCGCGTCTGGCTGCGGGTTGGGTCAATAGATCGGTGGCCGAGGGTCAGCCGCCGTAATTCGGTGTGCGCTTCTCGAGGAAAGCGGCGATGCCTTCGGCGGCTTCATCTGCGCCAGTGGCATGGGCCATGGCGTCACATTCCGCTTCAAGCTGGTCGGCCTCGGACACGTCATAGCCCTGTGCGACCAGCCCGCGGATCACCCCTTGGGCTTCGCGGGGGCCTGCGGCCAAACGGTCGGCAAGCGCCATCGCGGCCTCGAACGCGCCGCCCTTGTCGGTGACGGCATTTACCACGCCCAGATCATGCATGCGTTCAACGGTGACGGGCTGCGCCAGCAAGCACATCTCCATCGCGAGCTGCCGCGGCAGCGCACGCGCGAGCGAGGCGGTCAGCCCCCCGTCGGGCACCAGCCCCGCCTTGACGTAAGCAGCGGTGAACTTGGCACCGGCGGCGGCAACGATCAGATCGCAGGCCAGCGCGAAAGACAGCCCCGCGCCCGCGGCACCGCCTTCGACGGCGGCGATCACCGGCACCGGACAGGACCGGATCGCGCGGATCAGGCTGTGCAATTCGTTGATCTTGCCCCGACGTTCATCTTTGGGCATGTCGCGGCGGGCAATCAGGACATTCAGATCGCCGCCCGCGCAAAAGAAATCCCCTTCGGAGGTGAGGATCACGGCACGGATACGCGGCTCGGCGGCCATTTCAATCGCTTGGCCGATGCAGGCGTAAAGCTCGGGCGACAGGGCCCCCCGCTTATGCGCGTTTCCGTTCCAGATGACGATCCGGTCACCCTTGTCTTCGATCCGAGCGCTCATTTCAGTTTCTCCTGTGGGACGCGCTTGAACACGCCTGTGGATGTCGCAATGACCGTACCGTCTTCGTGGACGAGTTCAGCGTCGATATACAGCAGGCTGCGACCACCGCCCTTGATCGTGCCGGTCGCGGTCACGCGTCCGGGTTGGCCCGCAGCCAGAAACTGCGTCGTCAGCGAGATCGTGAGGAACGGGTGCTGGCCGGTGGGATCCACGCTCAGCGATCCGGTCATGCCACAGGCGTTATCCAGCAATGTGGCGGCAATACCGCCATGAAGAACCCCATGGCGGTTAAAGTGTTGCGGACCCAGATCAAGAAAGCAGCGCCCGTGGGCCGGATCGGATATGTCGACGACATATCCGACCAGGGTTTGGGTACCGGTCTCGTCCCGGATCAGCTGGCTTTCGTCAGGCTGCTGCAAGGGCAATGAAACGCTCCAGATGGTGGTCTGTGTCACCAAAGCGGTGGTCTGCCATGATGATACGCTTGGCGATGTGGGCCAGTTCGTATTCTTGCGTCATGGCGATACCGCCGTGCATCTGGATGCTGTCTTCGGCAACCAGACGGCCCGCGCGACCCAGCAGGTTCTTGGCGGCAGAGATATGCGTCTCGCGCGCTTTGTACTCCGCTTCGAGGTTACCCGCGGCTACGATCACCGCAGAGCGCGCCTGCTCCATCTCGATCAACAGGTCGGACATGCGGTGCGCGAGCGCCTGGAACGTGCCGATGGGCTTGCCGAACTGCTTGCGGGTCATCAGGTATTCGCGGGTCAGGCGGGTTGCCGTTTCCATCGCACCCAGTGTTTCCGCACAGATCGCGACATTGGCCGCAGCGACGCGCGCCTCGATCGCCTTGAACGCCTTGCCCGCTTCACCCAGACGGGCAGAGGCAGGGACGGACACATCATCCAGCGTGACTTCGGCGGCACGACCACCGGCCAGCAGCGCATAGCCTTGCAGCGTGATGCCCTTGGTATCTGCCGGCACGAGGAACAGCGAGATCCCGTTTTCGTCGCCTGCCTCGCCGCTTTCGCGGGCAGAAACGATCAGCATGTCGGCGTTTTCAGCGTTGACCACAACCGCCTTGCGGCCGTTCAGCACCACGTTGTCGCCATCGACCTTGGCTGTAGAAGTCACCTGGTTCAGGTCATAGCGGCTGGTAGGTTCGCCGTGGGCAAAAGCCACCTGCAACGCGCCACCGATCAGTTCTTCGACGTGGGCCTGCTGGTCTTCATTGCCCAGGTCGGCAATCAGACCGCCGCCCAGAATAGCGGTATCAAGGAAGGGTTCGACCACGCCAGCGCGGCCCAGTTCCTCGAACACGACGGCGATGTCGAAACCAGCGCCGCCAAAGCCGCCCTGATCTTCAGTGAACAGCGCGCCGATGACGCCCAGTTCGGCCAGACCGTTCCAGATGTCGGCGGAAAAGCCGGTGTCGCTTTCAAGGATCTTGTTGCGGGCTGCTGTATCGTATTTGTCGCGCAGGAAACGGCGCAGACTGTCTTGCAGCATTTGGCGTTCTTCTGTCAGGTCGAAGTTCATGCTCCACCTCCCATCGTTGTTTTGGCAATGATCTGGCGCTGGATTTCGTTCGAGCCGCCAAAGATCGACAGTTTACGGTTGTTGAAATATTGCGCGGCGACGGGGCCGGCATTCAACGGATCAGGCAGGGCGAGGTTCGACCCTTCGATCGCTTCGGATGCGAATGGCATCGCATAGGCACCCGCCGCACGACGTGCGAGGTCGTTGATCTCCTGACGGATAATCGTGCCTTTGACCTTCAGCATGGACGATTCAACACCCGGTGCCGCACCCGCGGCCGCCTTTGAGACGATGCGCAGGTTTGTCGTGCTCATCGCCATCAGGTCGATTTCAACCTGTGCCACACGTGCCGCGAAATGCGGGTTCTGCATCAACGGCTTGCCGCCGGACATCTCTGCCTTGGCGATACGTTTGACCGCCGTCAGACCCGCTTGCGAGAACCCGACGCCCGCGATGTTGGTGCGTTCGTGGGTCAGCAGATACTTGGCATAGGTCCAGCCTTCGTTCTCTTTGCCGACAAGGTTTTCGACCGGCACTTTCACATCCGAGAACCAGACTTCGTTCACCTCGTGGGTGCCGTCGAGCAGGATGATCGGGCGCACTTCGACGCCGGGGGTGTCCATGTCGATCAGCAGGAAGGAAATACCCTCTTGCTGCTTCACCGTCTTGTCGGTGCGCACAAGGCAGAAGATCATGTTCGCGTGCTGACCCAGCGTGGTCCACGTCTTCTGGCCGTTGACGATGTAGTGCGTGCCTTCGTCGTTCAGAACCGCTTCGGTCTTGAGAGAGGCGAGGTCGGACCCCGCACCCGGCTCGGAATAGCCCTGACACCACCAGTCTTCGCCCGACAGGATGCGGGGCAGCCAGTAGTCGTTCTGCTCTTGCGAGCCGAATTTTTGCAGCACAGGCGCCAGCATCGACAGGCCAAAAGGCACAATGCGCGGCGCATAGGCAGCGGCGGCTTCTTCTTCGAAAATGTGACGCTGCACCGCGTTCCATTCCGCACCGCCAAATTTCTTGGGCCAGTTCGGGGCCAGCCAGCCTTGGGCGTTCAGGATAGCATGCCACTGTTCCTGACCGTCTTTACCCAGCTCTTCACCCTTGCGGATTTTGTCGCTCATTTCCTTGGGGAGCTTTTCCTCAAGAAAGGCCCGCACTTCGGCGCGGAAAGCCTTTTCTTCGTCGCTATAGCTCAGATCCATTTGTCTTCCTCCGGTTTATACTGTCGGGCATTGCGCCCTTGTTCATTTACTTAGCGGCTTGTTTGTTCAGGTCGTCAAAGTTGCGCCCTTCGGCCACCAGCTGTTTCAGCAGCGGCGCGGGTTCCCAGAACCAGGCGTCTTCCTTGGCGTAGCTTTCGATGTCGGCCAGCAGTGCAGGCAGCCCTTGCAGGTCGGCCCATTTCATCGGGCCACCCCAGTAGCGCGGGAAGCCGTAGCCAAAGAGCAGGACCATATCCACGTCCAAGGGCCGCTTTGCGATGCCCTCGCCCACGACCTTTGCCGCCTCGTTGACCATCGCGGCCATATAGCGGCGCACGATCTCTGCGTCGGTAAAGTCACGCGGGGTGATGCCACGCTCGGCGCGTTCTGCGGCGATCAGCTCGGACACTTCGGGATTCGGCACGCCGCCGCGCGATCCGGCCTCATAGATGTAGTAGCCTTTGCCGGTCTTCTGGCCGAAGTTGCCCGCTTCGCAGATCTTGTCGGGGTATGTCGGCACGCGTTCGGCAGGGTGGCGCGTCGCCGCCTTGCGCTTGCGTGTGGCCCAGCCGATATCGAGTCCGGCCAGATCGCCCACGGCAAAGGGGCCCATGGCAAAGCCGAAATCCACCAGCGCCTTGTCGATCTGGAACGGCGATGCGCCATCAAGCACCATGTGATCGGCGGCGGTGCGGTAGGTTGCCAGAATACGGTTGCCGATAAACCCGTCGCAGACACCGGCGCGCACGGAAATCTTGTTCAGCGCCTTGCCAAGAGCAAAGCCCGTGGCAACCACATCGGGGGCGGTCTTTTCGGCGACCACCACTTCGAGCAGCTTCATGATATGCGCAGGCGAGAAGAAGTGCAGCCCGATCACATCCGCAGGGCGCGAGGTGCTGGCCGCGATCTCGTCCACATCCAGATAGGACGTGTTGGACGCCAGAATAGCACCGGGCTTGCACACGGCATCAAGCTTGCCGAACACCTCTTTCTTGACACCCATGTCCTCGAACACGGCTTCGATCACCAGATCGACCGAGGCGAGGCTGTCATAGTTGATCGACACCTCAAGCGCGGTGTTGGTCATCGCGTCGTATTTCATCTGCGTGATCTTGCCACGCTTAAGCGCGCCGGAAAGATTGCCCGCGATGCGACCGCGCGCGGCCTCTGCGGCGTCTTCCTTCATCTCGATCAGCACGACGTTGAAGCCTGCCAACAGCGCAGCCGTGGCGATGCCTGCGCCCATGGTGCCGCCGCCGATGATGCCGATGGATTGCAGCGCGCGGGGTTCGACGCCTTTCAGTTCCGGCAGGTTGCCTACCGCACGCTCAGAGAAGAACGCGTGGATCATGCCCTGACGTTGGTCTGTCTCCATCAACTCCATGAAAATCTTGCGCTCGGCCAGCATGCCTTCGTCAAAGGGCAGCTCTGCCGCGGCCTGAACCGCGCGGACCGCCTGCGCCGGAGAGATTTGCCCCCGCCCCTTTTTCAGCGTCCCGTCATAGGCCGCATCCCAGTCGATCGGCGCGGGTGCGGCCATCTCGCTGACGGGGCGGCGCGGTGCGTTGGTGGCGATCAGGTTCTCGGCATAGGCGACGCCCACATCCTCGGGGTCGCCCTCGGTGACCTGATCGACAATGCCAAGGCTTTCGGCTTCGGCCGCTTTGACCTGACGGCCAGAGGTGATCAGATCAAGCGAGGGGTCCACACCGATCAGACGCGGCAAACGCTGGGTCGCACCGGCACCGGGGATCAGGCCCAGATGCACTTCGGGCAGGCCCACTTTGGCCGACGGCTGCGCCACACGGTAATGCGCCGACAGCGCGATCTCGAGCCCGCCGCCCAAGGACACACCATGCATGGAGGCGACAACGATCAGCGGAGAATCCTCGATCCGTTTGCACACATCCGGCAGGAAAGGTTCCAGCGGCGTTTTGCCGAATTCGGTGATATCCGCACCGGCGATAAAGGCGCGGCCCTCGCCGACGATAACCACGGCTTTGACGCCGTCATCGGCCTCGGCCTGCGCCATACCGGCAACCAGACCTTCACGAACAGCATGGGACAACGCATTGACCGGGGGGTTCTTGATCCGCAGTACGGCCACGTCGCCTTTGCGGGTATATCCAATCTTGTCAGTCATTTAGCATATTCCTTGGTCTAGTCTTGTTTCAGTCCCGGCGGCTGAGCGCGGGGGTGCGCCCGGTGCGCTGCTCAAGCGCGCGCACCAGTTCACGCAACGCGGGGCCGACCTCTTGCACGATACGGGAATCGGGCAAATCATGTGGCATAGCCCCGGCGGTGAACGATACCGGTTCGCCGAACTCTTCGGCAAAATAGGGGACACTTACGGCGTTGATCGTACTGGCATATCGTGTGCCCTCCGACGCGTAGGCGAACCCTTGTTCTATCAATTGCGAATATCCCTCCGCCCGGAACCTTCGCATATCCGCTTCGGGCGTCAACTGCTCAAAGCGCTCTTCGCCAAGTGACGCCACGACGGCCATGCCTGACGACGATCCGAACACGGGAATCCGGTGCCCCGGCTCCAGCCAGATGGTCGAAGCGTTCTGTGGCCGCCATGTGCGCACCAGCATCATTTTCTCGTCGTCGCGCACGGCGACCAGCAATAGCGTGCCCGTTTTATCGGCCAGCTCTTGCATGGCGTCGGACACCAAATCCAGAAAGTTCACCGCCACCGATGCGACAGAGCCAAGCGCGATAGCCGACGGCCCCAGCCGAAAGCGGTCATTGCGCCCGCCGTGGCTGAGGTAGCCCAATTCGCACAGCGTATAGGTCAGCCGCGACACCGTAGGCTTGGGCAGCCCCGTCCGGTCGGCAATCTGCGCGTGGGTCAGCCCGCTGTCACTGGCGCGAAAGGCCCGCAATACAGCAAGCCCCCGCGCCAAAGTGTTGGCAAACTTCCTGTCTGTGGGGTCCCCACTCATCGCGCCGCCATAGGAATAAGCAGCGAGATCATCGGGAAGGACATGATCAGCACCAGCACGATCACGTCAACGCTGAGGAAGCGCGTGATACCAGCAAAGATCTTGTCGATCGGAGCCTCTTTGCCCACCACATTGGCGATGACAAAGACGTTCAACCCGACAGGCGGCGTGATCAGCCCGATTTCCAGCAGCTTAATCACCACAACACCGAACCAGATCAGGTTCATGTCATAGCTTTCCACCAGCGGGATCATCAGCGGCAGGGTCAGAACCATGATGCCAATGGGATCAAGGAACATGCCAAGCAGCAGATAGATCGCGGCAATCGCCAGCAGCAGGACCACGACGGACAGCTCTGCCTCGGCCACGACGTTCACAATCATCGGGGCAACGTTGGTCAGGGCGATAAAGGCCACAAAGATCTTGGCCCCTGCCGCGATAAAGAAGATCGCCGCGGTCTGGATGCACGTCTCTTTCACCGCGTCCCACAGCCCCTGCAAGGTCAGCTTGCGCTGCGCAAAACCGATCAGCGTCGCCGCGACCACGCAGACAGCCGCCGCTTCGGTCGCCGTAAAGATACCGCCGTAGATACCGCCGATGATCAACACGAACAGCATGACCGCAGGCCAGCTTTCAGCCGCCGCCGCAAAGCGTTCTTTGGCGGAGTAGCGTGTCGCTGTCGAAGGGGCGATTTCGGGCGAACGCCAGACCCAGACGGCAATCACGAGGATAAAGCCCGCCAGCGTCAGCAGCCCCGGCAAAACACCCGCGAGGAACAGTGACGAAATCGAGGTCTCGGTGAAGATACCGTAGATGATGAACAGAACAGACGGCGGGATCAGCGACCCCAGCGTGCCCCCTGCCGCGACCGACGCTGTTGCCAGACGCGGGTCATAGCCCATGCGCAGCATCTCGGGCGTACAGATTTTCCCCATGGTCGAGGCACAGGCGATAGAACTGCCGGTAATGGCCGAAAATCCGCCACAGCCCATGACACTTGCCATGGCAACACCGCCGGGCAGACGCGTCAGCCAGACCTTGGCCGCGTGGTAGATCTTGGTCGTGATATCCGCGCGATAGGCAATGTGCCCAAGGGCGACAAACAGCGGTATCATCGATAGATCGTAAGAGTGTATCAGGTCAAAGGAGTTCGAGAACACCATCGACGTTGTGGCACGGATGGCACGTTCGGGCATGAAAGTGCCAGTGCGGAAGGCAAAGATAAAGAAGGTCGCAATCGTCGCGACGCTGGCCAGCGCAAAGGCAATCGGCACACGCAGCGCCAACAGGATCAGAACGGCAGCAAAGGCAATCAGCCCGATGGTCGACGCATCCATTACAGCACCTCTTTTTCGGCAACGAGCTCGATTGTGTGGTTTTCTTCGTCCGAGACGATGCCCCCGGACAGGATGGTCCGCACATCGCGGATCGCCAGTTCCGCCAGACGCAGCCAGCAGGCGGCGATACCGACCACAAACAACAGACGTCCGGGCCATTTGGGCAGGTTCAGGTCACCGTAGAAAAAGCTGCCCTTTTCCCAAACGCTCAGGAATTCGCGGCCGCCGGAATAGATCAGACCGCCCAAGGCGATCATCCCCATGACCGACCCCAGCACAATAAGCCAGGACCGGAGTTTGGGCCCGAACCGGTCGGACACAAAAGCCACACTAACGTGAGCGCGGTTTGCGGTCGCTGCCGCAAGGGGCAGGAGGATGGCCGCAACCATCAGCTCCCGCACCAAAGTGACGCTATCGGGTACGCTAGATGCGAAGACGGCGCGTGCGACCACGTTGGACGTGATCAAGATCCCCAAAAGGATGACCGCAGCCGCGCCCAACCCCAACAGGATTTTCTCAAGTGGTACCAACATGGTCCCTGCTCCTCCCAAAGCTTGTGTTTAGTTGTTGTCAGCTGCCCAAGGGTAACCGTTCTCGTCGCGCTCTTGCGTGTATTTGGCGATCAGCGCCTTGTAGTCTTCCAGCAGTTGCTCGCCCGGCAGACCGGTGCGGTTGGCTGTCTCGACCCACTCAGCCAGATACTTCTCGCCGCCTTCGACCAGCTTGGCGCGCTCTTCCGCGGGCAGTTCGAACACTTCGACGCCTTGCTCTTTCATCGCGGCAATGGCGTTGTCGTTCGCGGTTGTGATCATGCGGCCGAATTCATCGGACAGATCAGCACCGGTTTCCAGCAGCACAGCTTGCTGATCTTCGGACAGCGCATCGAACATGTCTTTGTTCATGAAGATGCCGACGCCGCCAACCTGGCCCCAGTTCAACAGGGTGTAGTTGTCCATGACTTCGGCCTGCTTCAGCGCGGCAACAGCGTAGGAATACCCTTGGCTACAATCGATCAGACCGGTGTCGAGCCCTTGGTACGCGTCATAGATCGACATGTTGACCATGTTCGCGCCTTCGTCACCAAAGACCTTACCGTAGGCCCCTGTGCCGCGTACTTTCTTGCCGGCGATATCTGCAACCGAACGGATCGCGTCGCCCTTACAGCCGATGTTCACCTGACTTGTGGTCCATGTGCCGATGTACACGAGGTTCTTTTCAGCCAGATTTTCGGCAATCGCGGGGTTCGACCGCATCAGCTCGTCCGTGGCGCGCATACCGACCCAGGCGTCCGGGTTGTTTACGGGCAGATCGGCGATGCCATAGGCGGCCATTTCCTGCGGGTAATACACCGCGATCACCGACCCCATATCTGCCACACCGTCACCGATGGACTGTACGGCCGCATTCGCCTTGAACAGCGCGCCGCCCCACTGGATGTCGAGGCGCAGATCGTTTTCCGACCGCTCGGCAACCTGATCGGCGAACCACTGCAACGCATCTGCACGGGCACCGCGATTCGGGCCTGCTTCGCCGTGGATAAGCACGGTTTCAGCACCGGCAACGGAAGCCGCCACAGTCATTGCAGCAGCGAAAGATAGGTTTTTCAAAAAGGACATGTAATTCCCTCCCAAGAATTGTTTTACCATGCGAAACATCGTTTCACTATGTCTCGGGCGCACACTAGGGAGGGGATTTGGAACGTGCAAGCGAAACTTAAAGCGGCGCCGGAATACCGACGCCGCTCACCATTTAACCAATACTTATCAAGTACTTAATTCAGATCATGACTTCTCGCGGCGGTACATGAAGCAGCGTCCCTCCACAGCTTCAGGTGGTAAGGGGATTTCGATCAAATTGTCGAAATACATCCGGTCACTGGACACCATGATGCCCCCGACGGCCAATAACGGCTCGACCAAGGGCGAGATTTCACGCGCGAAAGCATCGTTTTTTGCAAGGTTATGCCCGCCAAGATCCGCGTGAATCAGAGCCGCATTCGCGCCAAAGCGCGTCAGTGCCGCAGGCAGGGTTTCGTGCACATCGCCCAGGATCAGCTGATGGTCCTCGGGCGTGCTATCGGGATTCGATGCAACAGCGCGCTCAAACACAAAGATATCGCGGTCGGGCATCGTTTCACGGATGTGGTGAAAGGTACGGCCATTGCCCAATCCCAGCTCGAACACCGGCCCCGTCATTGTCTGCGTCAGGGCGGCGGCATGGTCGAGACACGCACGCTGTGACACCATACGGTCGATAAAAATGTCCAGGCGGCTCATCGCGGTTCTCCTTCGGGTTGGGTCGTACTGATGCAACATGGGGACGCCGCCGCCCTTTGTGTACCGCTGACGCTTGGTTTTTGCGCTGCCCCCTAGACGCTTGGGTGTTTATCGGCTTCACTCGATAGATAATGATCGCTCTGACCCGCTTGGGATAACAATGGCCCCCCTTCTTGAAGTAAATGATCTGTCGATCGGTTTCGGCAACGGCCCGTCGGTCGTGGACGGCGTCAGCTTTGCGTTGAACGCGGGCGAAACCCTCGCGTTGGTGGGCGAAAGCGGGTCTGGCAAAACGCTGTCCTGCCGGTCGGTTTTGCGACTGCTGCCCGATGCGGCACAGATGCGCGGCGGGTCGATCCGGTTCAACGGGGCCGAGGGTGCCGTCAACCTGCTGTCCCTCCCCGAAAAGAAGATGCGCGCCATTCGGGGGGATCGCATCTCGATGATCTTTCAAGAGCCGATGCGGTCGCTATCGCCGCTGCACCGGCTTGGCGATCAGGTCGCCGAAGTGCTGCGCTTGCACCGCAATATGGGACGAAGGGCGGCCAAACGTGCCGTGATCGAACAGTTTGAGAAGGTCGGCTTTGTCGATCCCCTGCGCGCCTGGAAAAGCTATCCGTTCGAGATGTCCGGCGGGATGCGCCAACGCGCGATGATCGCTATGGCCATGGTCGCCAAGCCCGAGCTGTTGATCGCAGACGAACCGACGACCGCCTTGGATGTGACGACACAGGCGCAGGTGCTCGGGCTGATCCGGTCGCTTCAGGCAGAAACCGGTATGGGTGTGATCCTTGTGACCCATGATCTGGGCGTCGTGGCGAATATGGCGCAGCGTGTCGTGGTGATGAACAAGGGCCGCGTGATGGAACGGGGCGATGCGCAAGAGGTGTTGGGCAGCCCTGCCCACCCCTATACCGCCAAGCTTTTCGCCGCCGCCCCGATGATCCCCGCCGTGGCCGCCCCTGCCCCCGCATCCACGAAGCCCGCAGACGATGTGATCCTTGATCTGCGCGACGTGTCCAAGACCTACACCATGCGGGCGGGCGGCTGGCGCAAGCCGGTGTCCGTCTCCGCCTGCCAGCACGTTGACCTGCAACTGCCCCGTGGCAAGACACTGGCGATTGTTGGCGAAAGCGGATCGGGCAAGACCACCTGCGCCCGCATCGCCATGGGGGCCGAACGTCCCGATGCCGGCGGCGAAGTGCTGTTTCGCCCCGACCCCGCCGCCGCACCGCTGGCCGTGCATGATCTGTCGCCCACTGAACGCACCGCATTCCAACGGCAAGCGCAGATGGTGTTTCAGGACCCGTATTCCTCGCTCAGCCCGCGGATGCGCGTGCAGCAAGCCCTGACCGAACCGATGGAGGTGCACAACATCGGCACCGCCCGCGACCGCCGCGAAAAGGCGGCCGAAATGCTGCGGTGGGTCGGATTGAACCCTGATATGCTTGGCCGTTTCCCGCATGCGTTTTCAGGCGGCCAGCGCCAACGGCTGTCCATTGCCCGCGCGCTGACGCTCGATCCGAAGCTGCTGATCTGCGACGAACCCACCTCGGCGCTGGATGTCTCGGTCCAAGAGCAAATTCTAACCCTGCTCGAAGACATCCGCGACCGCGCCAACCTGAGCTACCTGTTCATCAGCCACGATCTGGCGGTCGTTGCCCGCATCGCGGACGAGGTCGCGGTTATGCGCGCTGGCGTGATCGTCGAACAGGCCCCGCCCGACACGTTGTTCTACAATCCGCAACACCCCTACACCCGCGCCTTGATCGCGGCACAGCCCGAACCCGACATCAGCCGGCCCATCGATCTTGATCTGGTCGCCAAGGGCGCGGGCTCTCCCACGCTCTGGCCCGAACAGTTCCGTTTTGAAGGCCATCACGCCCCCGCCCTGCGCGAGCTTGAGCCCGGCCATAAGGTACGTTGTCATGCGTAAGTTCCTCCTTGCCCTCGCCGCGACCCTCGCCTTCGCGCCCCTTGCCGCGCATAGCGACGGCCCCGTGCTGCAAGAAAGCAGCTTTTGGGCGCAAGAGGTCAACGCCGGCAGCCTGCCCCACGTGCAGGACCGCATCCCGTCAGAGCCGCTGGTCGTCGACCTCGAAGCCAAGGGCCGCAGCTTTGGGCGTCAGGGCGGTACGCTACGCACGTTGATCTCGCGCACCAAGGACGTGCGGCAGATGGTCGTCTACGGCTATGCGCGGCTGGTAGGGTATCAGCCTGACTACACGCTTGCCCCCGATATCCTCGCGGCGGTGGACGTGGAAGAAGGACGCAAATTCACGCTTCACCTGCGCCCCGGTCACCGCTGGTCGGACGGCATGCCCTTTACCTCGGATGATTTCCGTTACTGGTGGGAAAATGTTGCCAACGACCCGGACATCACCCCCAGCGGGCCGCCGGATTTCATGATCGTGGACAACCGCATGGGAAAGGTCACCTTCCCCGATGAACATACGGTCGTGTTCGAATGGCAGATTCCCAATCCGAACTTCCTGCCGCTGTTGGCGCAAGCAAGCCCACCGTTCATCTATCGCCCCGCCCACTACCTGTCGCAGTTCCATAAGAAGTTCGCCGATCCCGATGCGCTGGTCGAAAAGGTCAAAGCCGCGCGGGTCAAAAGCTGGGCCGCGCTGCACAACAAGCGCGACAATATGTACAAGTTCGACAACCCCGCGCTGCCGACCCTGCAGCCGTGGATCAACTCCTCGGACAAGGACAGCTCGCGCAAGCTCTTTGTGCGTAACCCCTATTTCCACCGTATCGACAGCCGGGGCGTGCAGCTGCCCTATATCGATGTGGTGCAGATGACCGTGGTCGGCGGTGGGCTGATCGCGGCCAAGGCCAACGCGGGCGAGGTCGACCTGCAGGCGCGCGGGCTCGATTTCCCCGATGTCGCGATCCTCAAGAAAGGCGAGGCGGACGGCGGCAAATACCGCACCCTGCTTTGGGCCAACGGTGCCGCCAGCCAGATCGCCATCTATCCCAACCTGAATTTCGCCGACCCCGTGTGGCGCGAGGTCATGCGCGACGTGCGTTTTCGCCGCGCCCTGAGCCTCGGCATCGATCGACGCATGATCAACCGCGCGCTCTATTTCGGCCTCGCCAGCGAAGGTGGCATGTCCGCCCTGTCGCAAAGCGCGCTTTACAACGACGACAACACACATGCGTGGTCCATGATGAACCTCGCCCATGCCAACGCGCTGTTGGATGATATGGGTCTGACAGACCGCACCCCCGCAGGGCTCCGCAAGCTTCCCGATGGCCGCCCGATGGAATTCGTGATCGAAACCGCCGGCGAACGCAGCGAGGAAGAAAACGCGCTGGCGATCATCGCGGACACATGGCGTGATCTGGGCATCCGCCTGATCATGCGCCCGCTGGACCGCGATATCCTGCGCAACCGGATCTATGCAGGGCGGACCATGGCCTCGGTCTGGTTCGGCTGGGACAACGGGCTTCCGGGGCCGTCGACCTCTCCGTCCTATCTGGCGCCCACCAATCAGGAATTCTTTGCCTGGCCGATGTGGGGCCAATACTACCAAACAGTTGGACAGGCCGGGTCGCCCCCTGATATGCAGCCCGCGAAACGGCTGATGCTGCTGGCGAATGACTGGAACCACACCGACGACCCACAGGTGCGCGAAGACATCTGGAAGCGGATGCTCGCCATCCACGCCGAACAGCAATTCGCCATCGGCGTGCTGGCCGAGGCCCCGCAACCCGTCGTCGTCTCAAACGATCTGATGAATGTACCGGAGCATGGAATCTGGGCCTTTGATCCCGGCGCACATTTCGGCATTCACCGCATCGACGAATTCTACTTCCAAGACCCCCATGTGCAGGTAAGCCGATGATCTTCCTCCGATACGCCGTGTGGCGTTTCATCACCATGCTACTGACCCTCTGGGTGGTCTCGCTTCTGGTCTTCGTCATCATCAACCTGCCACCCGGCGACTATCTGTCGAACCAGATCGCCGAGTTGCGCGCCACGGGTCAGGCCGAAGGCGTCGCCAAGGCCGAGTTTCTGCGCCACGAATACGCGCTGGATGAACCGATCTGGAAGCAATACCTGATCTGGGTCGGCATGGTGCCGGGGCCGCAGGGGTTTGCCGGGTTGATCCAAGGCAATTTCGGCTGGTCGTTCGAGTTTGACCGCCCCGTGGGCGAAATCGTCGGCGATGCGCTATGGATGACGGTGCTGGTCAATCTCGCCGCCGTATTATTCGTTTATCTTATCGCCTTGCCGCTTGGCGTGCTCGCCGCAGCCAAATCCGAGACCTGGGTCGATTATACCGCTGGCTTTCTGGGCTACCTCGGGCTCGCGACACCGAACTTCCTGCTGGCACTGATCCTGTTTTACTATGGCCATAAATACTTTGACCTGCCGATTGGCGGGCTTATGGCCCCCGAGCTTGAGGGCCAGCCCATGTCTTGGGAGAAAGTACGCTCGGTCCTGCTGCACCTGATCGTTCCGACCTTCGTGATCGGCACCGCCGGAGCCGCCGCGATGATGCAGCGGTTGCGGGCGAATATGCTCGACGAGCTTGATAAACCCTATGTGGAAACCGCCAAGGCCAAGGGTATGGGCCCCGCGCGTCTGCTGTCGAAATACCCGCTGCGCGTGGCTTTCAACCCCTTTGTCGCGGATATCGGGAACCTGCTGCCTGCGATGGTGTCGGGCTCTGTGCTGGTATCGGTGGTGCTGGGCCTGCAAACCATCGGGCCCTATCTGCTGGTGGCGCTGAAGTCCCAAGACCAGTTCCTCGCGGCGTTCATCCTGATGTTCGTGGCCCTGCTGACGCTGATCGGCACGATGATCTCTGACATGCTGCTGGTCCTGCTTGATCCGCGCATCCGTTACGGGGCACGCAGCTCATGAGCATCCAGCCGGACAACCGCTTTGTCGACACCACCCCCTGGACCGACGACGCCGATCTTTCCGCGCTTGAGCGGGCCGAGATGGACGCCTCTGTCGCGCGGCTGATGTGGCGCAAGTTCCGGCGGCACAAGCTGGCGCTGGTATCCGGGCTGTTTCTGGCCTTCTGCTATCTGATCCTGCCAGTGGCGGGGTTCATCGCGCCCTACACACCAAACGAGCGCAACGCCGAACACATCTACGCGCCCCCCCAAAGCATCAACCTTTGGCACGAGGGCAGTTTCATCGGCCCCTTTGTCTACGAGACGACGGGCACTGCGGATCTGGTGAATTTCCGCTGGGAATACGACACCGATACCAGCAACCCGCGCAAGATTGAGTATTTTTGTAAGGGTGAAACCTACCACCTCTTTGCTGTCATCCCCAGCGACACCCACCTGTTCTGCGCGCCTGACGGGGCGACGGTGTTTCTCTGGGGATCGGATCGGTTGGGGCGCGATGTGTTCAGCCGCATCCTCTATGGCGCGCAGCTGTCCTTGACGGTGGGGTTGATCGGCATCACGGTCAGCTTTGTGCTGGGGATCTTCTTTGGATCGCTGGCCGGCTACTTCGGCGGCAAGACCGACTGGCTGGTCAACCGCGCGATCGAGATCTTGCGGTCCTTGCCAGAGCTCCCGCTCTGGCTGGCGCTTTCGGCGGCGGTGCCATCGAACTGGGGGCCGGTGTCGGTGTTCTTTATCATCTCGATCATCCTCGGGATTCTGGACTGGCCTGGGCTGGCGCGGGCGGTGCGGTCAAAATTCCTGAGCCTGCGTGAAGAGGAATACGTCAAAGCGGCCGAGATGATGGGCGCGTCGCCCGCACGGGTGATCCGCAAACACCTGTTGCCGAATTTCATGTCGCATCTGATCGCCAGCGCAACCCTGTCGATCCCGGCGATGATCCTTGGGGAAACCGCGCTTAGCTTCCTCGGGTTGGGCCTACGCGCGCCCGCGGTCAGCTGGGGCGTCATGCTGAATGACGCGCAAAATCTGGCGAGCATCGAGATCTACTGGTGGACCGCCATTCCCATGCTGCCGATCATCGTCGTGGTGCTGGCGTTCAACTTCCTGGGCGATGGTCTGCGCGCAAGTCTTGATCCGTATAAATCCTGACCCGCTGGGGCCTTCAGTTCCGAATGGTCTAAATCCCGGGGGGTGCGGGGGGCTGGCCCCCCGCTGCGCCGGATCAGTACCAGTCGCCCATTTTGACTTCGATCCCCTCGCCGACCATGGCGGCAAAGGCGGCGGGATCTTGCGTGCCGTCGTCGCGCCCACGGTAATGGTAGGGGTAGACGAAAGAGGGTTTGAACGTCGACACCGCAGCCGCGGCCGAGGTCGCGTCCATGGTAAACGGCAGGTTCATACAGACAAACGCCAGATCGATATTCTCTAGCGCCAGCATCTCCGGCGTCGCTTCGGTATCGCCCGAGATATACACGCGGAAATCGCTGAGGTTCACGATATAGCCGTTGTCACGCCCCTGCGGGTGGAACTGCTTGCGTTCTTCGGTGGTGTTATAGGCGGGGATCGCCTCGATCGAGACCTCGTTGAACATCGCCTGCTCGCCATTGGCCAGTGCATTCGCCTTGGCCTTCAACGCCTCGGGCAGCATGTCGTAGACCGCAGGATTGGTAAGGATCTGCGTGTTTTCGCCCACCACACCGGCCAGTGTTTCGGCGTTATAGTGATCGCCGTGCTCGTGGGTGATCAGGATCAGATCGGGGGTGGCAAAATCGCTGTAGTTGGCGACCTCGCCCACGGGATCGCAGTAGATCACGCCGGCTGGCGTCTCCATCACAAAGGACGCGTGGTCGATGGGGTGCACTTTGACCTCGCCGCCGGTCATGGGGAACATATTACCGCCGTGAGCCGCGGCTTGCGCGGCATAAGGCAGTAGCGTCACAACCCCGGCGGTGGCGACGGTGGTCGTCAGGAATTGGCGTCTGGACTGTTTCATGGGAAATCTCCTGTTGCAGGTGACAATGATGCTAGCGCCCGCCGCCGTCGTTTCAATGTCACAACTGCGCGAGACGCGGCTATCGGTCGTCCCCGCCCGGTTCCGGCCCGGTTTGTGCCTCTTCTTCCAGCGATGCCTGCGCCGCTGCGGTCACCGCATCGCGTTCCTCGTCGCTCAGGTCTTTGACCTTGCCGTCGGCCAGACGCACAGTGACCTCCCGATGGGCAAAACGGATTCCTTCGCGCTCGAACAAGGCTCGGATTTCCTCATAGACCTTCTTGCGCACCAGCCATTGATCCCCCGGTTTGGTCATGAACTTGACCCGGATGATCATGGCGGAATCCTGCATTTCAATCACGCCCTGCGATTTCAGCGGCTGGATAAAGTTGTCGCCGATCACCGGATCATCCAGCAGCGCGATGCCGAGCTTTTTGATCAACTTGCGAACGCGTTCGACATCGGTGTCATAGGTCACCCGCAACGGCAGCTTCATGATCACCCAGTCGCGGCTGTAGTTGGTCATCACCTGCAGCTCGCCAAAGGGAATGGTGTGCAGCGCGCCCAGATGGTGGCGCAGCTGGAACGACCGGACCGAGATTTTCTCGACCGTGCCCTTCACGCCGCCCACATCAAGGTATTCCCCCTTGCGGAAGGCATCGTCGAACAGAAAGAACGCGCCGGCAAAGATATCGCGCACCAGTGCCTGACTGCCAAAGCCGACGGCAACACCGACGATCCCCGCACCGGCGAACAGCGGGCCGACATTGATCCCGAATTCCATCAACACGATGAGGGCGATGGTCACGATCAGAACGATCAGGACAAAGTTGCGAAACAGCGGCAGCAGCGTTGCCAACCGGCTGGCAGAGGACGCGCCGCTGCCTTCGTCGCCCAGTTCCGCCTCGGGCTGGTCGGCGGTTTCGGCCTCGATCTTGCTGTCGATCCAGATGCGGAAGGCGTGATAGACGACGTAGCCGATAAACAGGATCACCATCACGTCCAGCAGCTTGTCCGCGTGGCTTTCGACCATCAACGTTGCCTCTGTGTCCCAGATATAGAAGAACGCATAGGCCCCCGTAACAAAGGCGAGGATACCGGCTACGCGCCGCGCCAGACCTTCAAAGCTGGTGAGACTTTGGCGTGGCACCATTGCCGCCTGTCGGTCAGCCTCGTCCAGCGACATGGTATCATCCGTTTGCGCTGTGCCGGCGGCCTCGGGCGCATCCTCGTCCAGGGCGGCATCAGCGCGCTTCTCGCGGCGCAGCTCGTTCAGGCGGCGCATCATGCGCGCGCGGGCAAAGCCGCGTTCAATAGCATAGTTGATCACACCGTAGACCACGATGATCGACACCAGAATACCATAGGCCCCCGCGATCAGAGGCACGGAGCTTGGGTTCTCGAGCACCAGATCATAGGTCAGTTCGAACCAGGCAAAAATCGCGTAGGCCACCACCAGCGGTGCCCAGGCCCGCGACATAAAACGCCCCACGGCGCTGCTTTCCGACGCGGGCTTGCCCTGGCGCAGCGCGTTTGAAATGGGGCGGCGGTTGACCCAGATCATCAGAATATTCGCCACGACGATCGCCGCCGACATCAGGGAGGCGATGAAGGCATAGACATCATAGTTCAGCCCGAGTTCAGCGATCCAGATACCGAACAGGATCGCGACGGTATCAAGGCTTGCCATCATCCACAGCCAGCGGTGCAGGCGTTTGGCGTCGCGGTCGCTGAACACAGGGATGCGGTATTGCGACAGGAAGGGTGACAGGATCATCCGCCACAGGCCCGCGGCCACGCGACAGACGAAATAGCCGATGTTGATCAGCGTGACAGTGAACTGGATCGCCGTGTCTTCAAGCGGTCCAAACAGCAGCGCGCCCAGAATATAGGCCACCACCATCGACACCAGAACGCCGATGACCCCCATGAAGAACCGAAACACCAGAAACGGCATCTTTTCGGTATAGCCAACGGGGTTCGCCTGCACTTTGGCGGTGACGAAGCCGCGTGCCATTCGCTTGCCGAACAGCTCTACCTCGACCACGGCCCCGACGGCAAACAGCGCGAGCGCCACCAGCAGCGTCTCACCAAAGGCCCAAAGCGTGCCGTCCGGGCTGGCGGCCCGCAGGATATAGATCACCTCGTTGATCGCGTCGGGCAACTGAACGATGCGTTCGATCAAGGCAGTGCGGAACTGGTTGCCCCGTTCTTGCAGGTGCATCAGCGCAGAGGTTTCCTTGGCCAGCGCCGCCTCTTGCTGGTCGCCCTCGGCCGGTTGGGCAGATGCGGGCTGGTTCAACAACTGGCCCGCGCTATCGACCACCACCACGCTCACCCCGCTTTCAGCGGCTTGTCTGATGACCTCTTGCAGTCGCGCGGCATCGCCTTCTGCATCGCTGACGGCAGTTTCCTGCGCTGTTGGCAAAAGGGACAGAACTCCTTGCGCCGTCGCGGCGTTGGCAAAGGGCAAGACCCACAGCGACAAAAGAAGGGTGAAGATGAAATGCCGCATATGTCCTCGCTCATGGCCTTGGGGCGCAGTCTTGAGACGCTAAGGCGCCCCCCGTGCCATTGCAATCTTTACCCCCCGGCCCCACCTACTCCCCCTGACGATGAACCGCGAAGGACGCCGAATATGACACGTGCCGCATCTTGCCACGGGCTTGGCCCCCTCAAACGCCGGTTTTCGCAGCCCATTCAGGGGCGGCGATGGCGGAAGGTGCTGAAATGCATGACATGTTCACCATAGATGCCTAAGGTATTCTTATTGGACTGTTCGACCGGCAGACCAAGGTGATGTGAGTGTATTCGGTTTCTGGGTGCATCGGGCGGGACGGGTTCACCTGCCTTCGACAATAAACGCTTTCTAGCCGCCAGACTGATAGGTGCGGCCAAGGATATTTGACTAAGTTAGGATCGGCCCATGCGCCAAACGGTCTCGAACAACGCCCGCAATGGCAAACCAGCGCGGCGGGTGCTTTTCTATAGCCACGACACCTTTGGATTGGGCCACTTACGGCGGTCGCGCGCACTGGCTGCCGCCTTGATGGACGGCGACGAAGATGCCTCGGCCATCATCCTGACCGGATCGCCCGTCGCGGGGCGTTTCACCTTTCCCAAAGGCGTCGACCACATCCGCCTACCCGGCGTGACGAAGCTGGCCGACGGCAGCTATGTGGCGCAAACGCTTGGCCTTGATATCGACGAGGTCACCTCCCTGCGGGCCGGTCTGATCCGCACCGCGATCGAGGAATACACCCCCGATCTGCTGATCGTGGATAAAGAGCCGACGGGCTTTCGCGGGGAACTGCTGCCCAGCCTTAACTGGCTGCGCGAACATGGCACCACCAAAGTCGTGCTGGGCCTGCGCGACGTGCTGGATGAACCCGAGGTGCTGGCCGCCGAATGGGAACGCAAGGGCGCGGTTGAAGCGACCGAGAAATATTATGACGAGATTTGGGTCTACGGCATGCGCGATGTCTATGACCCGACCAAGGGGCTGCCCCTGTCGCAGGCGGCCCACGATCGGATGCATTGGACCGGCTACCTGCGCCGCGAGGCCCCGGACGAAACGCCCCCCGCCGAAGAGCCCTATGTGCTGATTACCCCCGGCGGCGGCGGGGACGGTGCCGCGATGGTGTCACTGGTGCTGGACGCCTACGAGCAAGACCCCGACCTGACGCCAAATGCCAAGCTGATCTACGGCCCCTTCCTGTCCGGCGACGTCCGCGACGCCTTTGACGCGCGGGTGGCCAAGCTGGGCGGACGGGTGACCGCGCTTGGCTTTGATAGCCGGATCGAACAGCTTTATGTCGGGGCTGAAGGCGTGGTTTGCATGGGCGGTTACAACACCTTCTGCGAGGTGCTTTCTTTTGACAAACGCGCCGTCATCGTGCCGCGCACCGTGCCCCGGTTGGAACAATGGATCCGTGCCAGCCGCGCCGAAGAGCTGGGGCTTGTCCGCATGTTGGAAGAAACCCGTGATGGCATGACACCGCAGGCGATGATCGCCGCAATCCGCAACCTGCCGCATCAGAACAAACCCTCGCAAGCCGGTGCAGACGGGCTGCTGGACGGGCTTGACGTGGTGGTTGAACGGGGCCGCGCCCTGATGGGCGGTGGCGCATGACCGACAACCCCGCCCCCCTCGCCATTGTAGTCAAAGGCTGGCCCCGCCTGTCCGAGACCTTCATCGCACAAGAACTTGTCGCCCTTGAAGAAGCCGGTCTGCGGTTCGACATCTGGTCGCTGCGCCACCCGACCGATACGAAAACCCACCCGTTGCACGACCGACTGCAAGCGCGCGTGCGCTATTTGCCGGAATACCTGCGCGACGATCCCGAGCGTGTGGCCGCAGCACAAGAGGCCGCGAAAGCCATGCCCGGTTACGACGCGGCATGGGAGGTTTTCCAACAAGACCTTGCCCGCGATGACACCCCTAACCGCCGTCGCCGCTTTGGTCAGGCCTGCGTCATGGCACATGAGCTTCCCGCCGAGACCCGCGGCATCTATGCGCATTTCCTGCACACCCCGTCCTCGGTCGCGCGCTATGCCGCGATCCTGCGCGGACTACCGTGGAGCTTTTCTGCCCACGCCAAGGACATCTGGACCTCGCCCGAATGGGAGTTGCGCGAAAAGCTGGACCCCGCCAGCCACGGTGCCGCCTTTGGTGCCACCTGCACGGACTTTAACGCGCAACATCTGCGCAGTCTTACCTCCGCCCCGGGCCGGATTGATCTGGTCTATCACGGGCTGGATCTGGCGCGTTTCCCCGAACCGCCAACCCGGGTCCAACGCGCCAAAAGCGACCCGTTCCAGATGATGTCTGTCGGGCGCATGGTCGAGAAAAAGGGCTTTGATAACCTGATCGACGCGCTGGCGCTGCTGCCGAATGAGTTTGACTGGCACTGGACCCATATCGGCGGCGGGGACCTGTCGGAACCGATGAAAGCACGCGCAGAAATGCACGGGATCAACGACCGGATCACTTGGCGCGGGGCCTGCGACCAGCCAGAGGTGATCGCGGCCATGCGTGCCGCCGATCTGTTCGTGCTGCCCTCGCGCATTGCCAAGGACGGCGACCGCGACGGGCTGCCCAATGTGCTGATGGAAGCGGCAAGCCAGAAGCTTCCGCTGCTCAGCACGCCCGTATCCGCCATCCCCGAGTTCATCACCAGCGGCACCACCGGCGTGCTAAGCGACGATGCCCCCGCCGCCCTTGCCGAGGCGATGCAGCGTTTTGCGGAGGATCCATCGCTTGGCCCTCGGCTGGCCGAAGCCGCCCACGACCGCCTGCATGCAGAGTTCACCATGGCCCCCGGCATTCGCCAGCTACACAAACGGCTGACGGCCATGCTGGCACAGGGCGGCTGATGCGGCTTGCGTTCTACGCTCCGTTAAAGTCGCCTGATCATCCGGTACCCTCGGGGGATCGGGCGATGGCGCGTGGGTTGATGACTGCCCTGCAGCGGGGGGGCGCGACCGTCACAGTCGCCAGCACCCTGCGTAGCCGCGACGGGGCGGGCGACAGCGCGGCGCAGGCCATGCTGTTCAATGCTGCGAAGACCGAAGTGACCCAAGCCATCGCCCGCGGTCGTACCGAATGCTGGCAGGCGTGGATCACCTATCATAACTATTACAAGGCCCCCGACCTGATCGGCCCCGCCGTTGCCCGCGCCCTTGGCATCCCCTATCTGCTGGTCGAATCCAGCCGCGCGCGCAAACGGCTGACAGGCCCGTGGGCCGGTTTCGCCCAAGCTGCCGAGGCCGCAAGCGACGCGGCGGATGTGATCTTTTACCTCACACACCGCGATGCCGAAACGCTGCGCCGCGATCAGACCGCGGGGCAGCGGCTGGTGCATCTGCCGCCGTTTCTCGCACAGGACGCTTTGCCTCTGCCGTCCGCGCTGGATGGCCCGATGCTGGCGGTCGGCATGCTGCGCGACGGGGACAAACGTGCCTCGTATCAGATCATCGCGGAGACGCTGGCGCTGCTGCCAACAGACAGCTGGCGGTTGGATATCGCGGGTGACGGCCCCGCCCGCACCGAGATAGAGACGATGATGGCCCCCTTTGGCGATGCGGTTCGGTTTCTTGGGGAGCTTGATGCGACCGCCATGGCCGCCGCCTATCGCCATGCATCGCTGCTGTTCTGGCCCGGGGTGAACGAAGCCTTTGGCCTCGCCTATCTGGAGGCGCAGGCCGCGGGCCTGCCCGTCGTAGCCCAAGACCGCCCCGGCGTGCGCGATGTGCTGGCCCCTGCCTCCTATCCCGCGCCGGAAAGCGGCACCGCGCCGCTTGCCGCACAGATCACAGGCCTGCTGTCGGATACAACCCTACGCCACACACGCGCCCAAGCCGCCCGCGATTTTGTTGCGCAACATCATCTGCTTCCCACTGCCACCGCGACCTTGCTGGCGGGGTTGGAAAGCTGCGGGGTGCGCCCGTGATCCGGCTTGCCCTGCTCCGCCACGGGCATACAGGCTGGAACCGTGCGGGCCGCATTCAAGGGCGCACGGATATCCCGCTGGATGATGACGCCCGTGCCGGTCTGGCGGCGCTGGCATTGCCCGCGCCTTGGGACCGTGCCGATCTTGTGTCGAGCCCCCTGTCCCGCGCCGCTGAAACCGCCCGACTGGTCGCAGACCGCGCGCCGAAAACCGCGCCCGCGCTGATGGAGATGGACTGGGGCAAGTGGGAAGGGCTGCACGGCGTAGACCTTAAGGCAGACCCCGCCAGCGGGTTCCGCGATATCGAGGATTGGGGCTGGGGCTACACCCCACCCGGCGGCGAAAGCCCCGACAGCCTGCGCGAACGGCTGATCCCTTGGGCCAACGGCTTGACGCGCGACACTGTCGCCGTCTGCCATATCGGCGTGATGCGTGTTTTGCTGGCCCATGCGACCGGCTGGGGTTTCGCTGGCCCCGCCCCCTTTCAGATCAAGCGCAACCGCTTATATCTGTTAGATATTTCACCCAAGGGCTGGGCCGCCCAGCCTGATCCCATCCGACTGGAGCCGCGCTTATGAAGGTCAGCATCGTCGTCACACATCTGCTGGGCACCGGCCATCTGTCCCGCGCCTTGACCCTTGGCCGCGCCTATGGGGCGGCGGGGCATGATGTGCAGGTCGTCTCGGGCGGGATGCCCGCACCGCAGTTGAACAGCGACGGCGTTGACGTGGTGCAACTGCCGCCGCTGCGCTCTGACGGTGTGGATTTCGCGCGGCTGCTGGATGAACACGGCACGCTTGCCTCTGAAGCGTTGAAGGCAGCGCGGCGCGAGATGCTGATCGCCCACATCCAGACCCGCGCCCCCGATCTGCTGATCACCGAACTGTTCCCCTTTGGGCGCCGCACCCTCAAGGCGGAGTTCCTGGCCCTGCTTGATACCGCAGATGCCCTGCCCACGCGCCCACTGATCTGCGCATCGGTACGCGATATCCTCGCGCCGCCATCCAAACCCGCCAAGGCGCAGCTGGCCGATGATCTGGTCGCGCAGTATTACGATGCGGTGCTGGTCCATGCGGACGAGGCCGTGACGCCGCTCTCGCTCAGTTGGCCGGTGTCGGACGCGATGCAGGGCAAACTGCGCTATACCGGTTTCGTTGCACCGCCCCCCGCCAGCCCCCATCCCGACCGGCTTGGCGCGGGCGAGATTATCGTCAGCGCAGGGGGCGGCGATGTGGGCGCGCATGTGTTCGACACCTGCCGCGCCGCGGCCGCGCGTGATGCGGGGCGGGTCTGGCGCTTGCTGCTAGGGGGGCAGGATGCGGCCGCACGCAGCGCCGCGCTGATGCAGGATGCCCCCGCGAATGTTGTGATTGAACCGGCGCGCCCCGAATTCCGCCAGATGCTGTATAACGCCGCCGCCTCTGTCTCTTTGTGCGGCTACAATACCGCGCTGGATGTGCTGCAAAGCGGGGTGCGGGCGCTGTTTGTGCCCTTTGACGCCGGCAACGAGGTGGAACAAGGGCTGCGCGCCGATGCGCTGTCCGCGCTACCGGGGATCGAGGTGCTGCGCAGCGCTGATCTGACACCGGCCAGGTTGCTATCCGCCTTGGCAACTCTGCACGCCGCCCCGACCCGACCTGCGCAGACAGACGGGTTTGATGGGGCCGCGAGGACGGTCACCCTGACCGAGGCGATGCGAAAGGGCACGCAATGACCGTGGATTGGACCGCTCTTGACGCCGAGCTTGCAATATGGCGCGCAGAGGGATTGCACCTGCCGATCTGGTGGCGCGATGATGATGCCATCGCCCCAACCCCCGCGCTGGATCGCCTTGCCGCACTGGCCGAGGATCTGTCCCTGCCCGTGCATATCGCCGTGATCCCTAAACATGCAGAACCCGCGCTTGCCGCCTATAGCAAGGACCGTCCGCTGATCCGTCCGCTGGTGCATGGCTGGCAGCATATCAGCCACGCGCCCGACGGGGCGAAAAAGGCAGAGTTCGGGCACCCACGCCCCGATGCGGCCCACGAGCTTGCCCAAGCGCTGAACCGGATGCAACAGCTGTTTGGCGACGACCTGCTGCCGATCTTTGTGCCGCCGTGGAACCGGTTGGACGATGGGTTGCTGCCGGTGCTGGCAGACGCAGGCTATGTCGGGGTGTCGACCTATCTGCCGCGGAATAACCGGATTGCCGCCCCGGGGTTGGTGCAGATCAACACCCATATCGATCCGATTTTCTGGCGCGGCACCCGCAGCCTTGTGCCACCGGACACGCTGATTGCGGATATCACCAAACTGCTGCAGGACCGCCGCAAAGGGCTGACGGACCCGCAGGAACCCTTGGGGTTTTTGACCCACCATCTGGTGCACGACGAAGATATCTGGGGGTTCACCCACGCTTGTCTGGCGCGGCTGCTGGACGGTGGGGCGGTGCCTGCACAGATGACAAGGCTGCCCTGACCTTTGGTGTCGTTCCAACGAAAAGGGGCGCATGAAGCGCCCCTTTTGGAATAATCGTCTTAGCTGTCCATCTTCAAGGCAGAGATAAATGCCTCTTGCGGGATGTCGACCTTGCCGAACTGGCGCATTTTCTTCTTACCCGCCTTCTGTTTATCCAACAGCTTGCGTTTCCGCGAGGCGTCGCCGCCGTAGCATTTCGCGGTCACATCCTTGCGCATCGCCGATAGGGTTTCGCGCGCGATCACCTTGCCGCCGATGGCCGCCTGAATAGGGATCTTGAACATGTGACGCGGGATCAGATCTTTAAGCTTTTCAACCATGGCACGGCCGCGCATTTCGGCACGGTCGCGGTGCACCATAGTGCTGAGCGCATCGACAGGTTCGTCGTTAACCAGAATAGACATCTTGACCAGCGCATCCTGACGGTAGCCGATCATCTGATAGTCAAACGAGGCATAGCCCTTGGTCACAGACTTTAACCGGTCATAGAAGTCGAAAACCACTTCGTTCAGCGGCAGATCATAGACAACCATCGCGCGGCTGCCCGCATAGGTCAGGTCCATCTGGATGCCGCGACGGTCCTGACACAGCTTGAGCACGTCACCAAGATATTCATCCGGTACAAGGATGGTCGCCTTGATGCGGGGTTCTTCGATGTGGTCCACGAAGGTCAGGTCGGGCATGTCAGCGGGGTTGTGCAACTGCTCGACCGTGCCGTCTTTCATGTGGATGTCATAGATAACCGACGGCGCGGTGGTGATCAGGTCGATGTCATACTCGCGCTCGATCCGGTCACGAATGACTTCAAGGTGCAGCAGGCCAAGGAAACCGCAGCGGAAACCGAAACCCAGGGCGGCGGATGTTTCCATCTCGAAGCTGAAAGACGCGTCGTTCAGCGCCAGCTTTTCGATACTGTCGCGCAAGTCTTCGAACTCGGCGGCGTCCACTGGGAACAGACCACAGAACACCACGGGCTGCGCTGGCTTAAAGCCCGGCAGCGGGGTTTCGGTGCCCTTTTTCTCATGCGTGATTGTATCCCCGACCCGTGTGTCGCGGACCTGTTTGATCGATGCGGTCAGAAACCCGATCTCGCCGGGGTTGAGGCTGTCGATCTCGGTCATGGCGGGGCGGAAAACGCCGATACGGTCAACATGGTGCACCGACCCGTTCTGCATCATGCGGATACGGTCGCCTTTTTTCAGCTGACCATCCATGATCCGCACCAGAACGATGACGCCCAGATAGCTGTCGTACCATGAATCGACCAGCATCGCCTTCAACGGCGCGTCCTGCGTGCCCTTTGGTGCGGGCAGCTTATGCACGATGGCTTCAAGCGTTTCGACAATGCCCTGACCTGTCTTGGCTGAAACACGGATCGCTTCGGAAGCATCGATCCCGATCACATCCTCGATCTGTTCCGCCACGCGGTCGCAGTCGGACGCAGGCAGGTCGATCTTGTTGAGAACCGGCACGATCTCGTGATCCGCATCAATCGCGTGATACACGTTGGCGAGCGTCTGCGCCTCTACGCCTTGGGTGCTGTCCACGACCAGCAGCGATCCTTCGACCGCGCGCATGGAGCGAGAGACCTCGTAGGCAAAGTCGACGTGCCCGGGGGTGTCGATCAGGTTGAGGATATATTCCTCGCCGTTCTGGGCGGTGTAGTTGATCCGCACCGTCTGGGCCTTGATCGTGATCCCGCGCTCGCGCTCGATATCCATCGAGTCGAGCATCTGCGCTTTCATATCGCGCAGGGAAACGGTGTTCGTCTCTTGGATCAGGCGATCGGCGAGCGTGGATTTACCATGATCGATGTGCGCGACGATGGAGAAATTGCGGATATGTGAAAGTGGTGTCATGAGGCAAGGATATGGTGCGGATTCAAGCGCTGGTCAATGGGCTGGATCGCCTGTTCCCCTTGATCCTTAGGGCATTTGACGCGCGTCGGCGGATTTACCTGCATTCTGATCGCAAACGTCAAAGGGGGGATGCGATTTTTTCGCGGTCACCTGCCATGCAGAAACCGCATACCGCCGCCAACGCCAATATATCAAGGCGCTTGGCAGTACTGCGCGGTACCGCCCCCTTTAGCAATGTTGCAACACCGGCATTTCGTATGGCTGCCTTATGGTTTTATCCCGCGGGCGGCGGCGTTAGATCGGCCTTCTCAAATGGTCTGCACTCTTGCAGATCGGGCGAATAAGGAATTTTGAGATGAAGATGAAACACTCGCTTGGCACAGTGACCGTTGCAGCCCTTGGTCTGGCGTCGCTTCCCGCGCTGGCACAGGCCCAAGAAGGCCCCGTCTGGGACGTTTACGGCCAACTGAACTTTGGCGTTCTGAGCGTTGACGATGGTGAAGACACAAACACCACGTTTATCGACAACGACAACTCCAACAGCCGTGTTGGTCTGACCATGACCCAAGCGCTGCAAAACGGGTCCGAACTGCGTCTGACCTTCGAAGCAGGCCTTGGCCTGACCGGGTCCTCCGCCATCAATGGCGACGACGACAGCCTGGATTTCGACTACCACCGCACCGAACTGCGCAAACTGGACCTGACATACCGCACGCCAAACGCGGGTATCTTCTCGTTTGGTCAAGGCAGCACATCGACAGATGGCTCGGCCGAAGCTGACTTCTCGGGCACCGGTGTTGCCGCCTATGTGGGCATCAGCGACATCGCGGGCAGCCAGCAACTGCGTTTCGCGGATGGCACCCTGTCGACCGTTACAATCGGGGGCACCAACAGCTCTTTCGACGGCAGCCGCCGTTTCCGCGTGCGCTATGACACACCTGTGTTCAACGGCTTCTCCGCATCGGTTTCCTACGGTCAGGAAGTCCTGAGCTCGGGCGATGACAACGACTACACCGATGTCGGCACACGCTACGTTCAAGACTACGGTGACTATTCGGTCGACGCGCGCTTGGGCTATTCGTTCCGCGACACCAGCAACGATCTGGTCATGGGCTCCGCCGCTGTTCTGCACCAACCAACCGGTCTGAACCTCGCGGTTTCCGCAGGTCGCCGCGTTGCGGGTGACGCAGACTACGCCTACATCAAAGCGGGCATCACCCGTGATTACATCGCGGCGGGTTCGACATCCTTCTCCGTTGATTACTACGACGGGAACGACTTTGTCGTCGCAGGGTCCAGCACCTCTTCCGTGGGTGTCGCCGTTGTTCAGCGCCTCGACGCGTACAACACCGAGCTTTACGCAACACACCGCACCTATGACTTCGACGATCCGTCGGCCTCCTATCAGGATCTGGACGTGACCTTCGTTGGTGCGCGCTGGAAGTTCTAAGCAACACACGCCTTTGCCCGACCTGTTCGGGCAAAGGCATTTCCGTTTTGCGCCCCCAATCGTGAATTGCTCAATCTGCAGTTTTCCGGCATAAATGCCAGCAGCAGTTAGGGCAGCCTCGGGATCAACCCGGCGTCCGAGAGATGAGGCAAAACGATGGTACGACTTTTCACGATGATCTGTGTTGTTGGCACGCTGGCCGCTTGCGGCGGACCGCGCGGCTATAACCCCAGCGGCGGCTTTGGCCGGGGCGCTGTCTTGTTCGCCAC
Organism: Sulfitobacter sp. G5_S2_6_S6; assembly: GCF_054968505.1. Taxonomy (NCBI): domain Bacteria; kingdom Pseudomonadati; phylum Pseudomonadota; class Alphaproteobacteria; order Rhodobacterales; family Roseobacteraceae; genus Sulfitobacter; species Sulfitobacter sp. G5_S2_6_S6. Next base: position 85,715 of record NZ_JBQKUI010000008.1, on the reverse strand, counting down.
CGGGCCGATCCACAACGCCTGCATGAAATCGGGGCGCAAACAGGCGAGCGCGGCGCGCTGCGGCTGTATCCAAGCCGTTGCCGACAAAGAGCTTTCTTCGTCAGAACAGCGCCGTGGCGTACGCGTTTTCTCGGACCCTCACAGCCTGCAAGAGGCGCGCCAGTCCGACCGCAAAAGCGACAATGATTTCTGGGCTGTATGGAAAGCCTATGGCCAGACAGCATCGACCCTGTGCAGCGCCACCTAAGACCGTGACACCGGCGGCAGGGGCACGCCCCTGCCCTAGATCTGTGGCCGCGAAGGCGGGCCGAAACGGTCAATCAGACGGTCTTTGATCTGATCACGGGCGGCGCGGTATTGCGCGATCTTGGCATCGCGCGTTTCCCCCAACCCTGTCGGGTCGAGGATCGGCCAATATTCCACAGTCAGATGATAAAACCGCGTCAGTTCCAGCGCGCGGCGTTGGCTGGCGGGGCTCAGCGCGATGATCAGATCGAAAGAGCTCAGATCATCGCCCCAATTCTCCATCTCGTCGAAACTGCGGGACCGGTGGCGGGATAGTTCCACGTCCAGCTCTTGGCACACCGCGATAGAGAAACCGTCGATTTCCAGATCGTTCATCACGCCGACGGATTGCACATAGGTGCCCGTGCCGTAGAACTTTTTCATCAACCCTTCGGCCATAGGCGACCGCACCGCGTTGTGATCGCAGCAAAACAGCACCGATTGGGGCAGTTTCTGGGTCATCTAGCCGCCGTAGTGCAGAACGCAGATGAGGGTGAACAGGCGGCGGGCCGTATCTGTATCGATCTCGGCCTTGCCTTCAAGCCGCTCTTGCAACACCCGAGACCCTTCGTTGTGGATCCCGCGCCGTGCCATATCGATGGTCTCGATCTGCGAGGGGGCGGATTTCTTGACCGCCTCGAAATAGGATTCGCAAATCTGGAAATAGTCTTTGACAACTTGCCGGAACGGCCCCAGCGACAGATGGAATTCCGCCGCCTTTTCAGCGCTTTCGGTGTTCACATCAAACACCAGCCGTTTGTCACGGATCGACAGGCCCAGATGGTACGGCCCTTGTGGCACCGGGCGATCATCGCGCGACGGCAGGGTAAAAACATTGTCCTCCAGCAGATCAAACATGGCGACCTTGCGCTCTTGCTCTATCTCGGGCGTGGGCGGGGGCAGGTTCGCGTCGTCAAGCGCGATATGCGTGATCCGGGACATGGGGACGTCTCATTTAGTGTCTATCCCGCCGACCTTAGACCGGGCGGCGGGGTTCTACAATTGACATCGGCGGGCCGGGCAAAGGGCCGTTGCGTCAGTCGTTCAGTTTGCGCAGCCTTGCGGTGACCGACAGACCGTGCGCCTCAAGGCTTTCGGATCGCGCCAGACGTTCCGCCGACGGGCCGATCGCGCGCAGCGCGTCCGGCGTCATCCGTGCCAGTGTCGTGCGCTTCATAAAGTCCAGCACCGACAGCCCGCTGGAAAACCGTGCAGAGCGTGCCGTGGGCAGCACGTGGTTCGGCCCGCCAACGTAATCGCCAATCGCCTCGGGCGTCCATTGACCAAGGAAGATCGCCCCCGCGTGGGTGATCTGCGCACTCAGCGCATCCACATCCGCGACACAAAGTTCAAGGTGTTCAGGTGCGATACGGTTGCTCAGCTTGGCGGCTGTCGCCAGATCCGGCACGGTAATGATTGCCCCGTTCTCGCGCCAGCTGGTGCCCGCAATCGCGCGCCGTTCCAGCGTTTCCAACCGCGCATCCACAGCATCCGACACCGCGCGGCCAAAGGCCTTGTCCGTGGTGATCAGGATCGATTGGGCGCTTTCGTCGTGCTCGGCCTGGCTGAGCAGATCAAGGGCGATCCAGTCAGCATCGTTGTCGCCATCCGCGATCACGAGAATCTCGGACGGGCCCGCGATCATGTCGATGCCCACCTTGCCAAACACCCGCCGTTTCGCGGCAGCGACATAGGCATTGCCGGGGCCGGTGATCTTGTCGACGGGGGGGATTGTGTCGGTACCATAGGCCAGCGCCGCCACCGCCTGCGCCCCACCGATGCGGTAAATCTCGTCAACGCCCGCCAGCCGCGCAGCCAGCAACACCAGCGGGTTCAGCACCCCGTCCGGCGTGGGCACGACCATCGCAAGCCGTTCTACCCCCGCGACCTTGGCCGGGATCGCGTTCATCAAGACAGAGGAAGGATAGCTTGCCAGACCACCGGGCACATAAAGCCCTGCGGCGGATACCGCGCTCCACCGCCAGCCAAGCGTGGCACCGACGTCGTCCTGCCACTGCGCATCTTCGGGCAGCTGCCGTTCGTGATAGGCACGGATACGCGCCGCAGCGAGTTCAAGCGCTGTGCGATCCGCGTCCGAGACTTCGGCAACCGCGGCGTGGACTTCAGCAGCGGTGATGCGCAGGGTGTCTGGGGTCAGCGCGATGCGGTCGAACTTCTGGGTCAGCTCGATCACAGCGGCATCGCCTTTGGACCGCACCTGGGAGATGATCTCGGCCACCGTGTCGTCCACATCGGGGCTGTCTTCACGTTTGGCAGAAAGCAGCGCGGTGAACGCCTGTTCGAAATCAGGCTGATCGAAGTCTAGGAATTGGGGCATCGGATGTCCTTTGCAACGTGCAATGGGCTTTGAAGGGATGCCACGCGGGCGACCCGCACGGCAAAGAATGTGGAAGAACGCTTAGGCCGGATGTTCCGGCAGCTTGCGCGACGGGGCCACATAGGGGCGCGTCACATCCTTCAAGGTCACATCCAGCGCTTCGACCGTCAGCCGGATCACACCGTCCCCCGCGAGGGTCAGCAGCACGTCGCCCGAGGGCGCATCGGTTTCGGTAAATTCGATATGCAACAGCGACAGGATAGTATCCGCATCCCCCTTGTTCACGCCTTGGCTGGACACGCGCTGCACGTTGCTGAACATCAAGATTGTTTGCACGCGTTCCGGGGCGTGGCGCGATTTGCCCGCGTCTTCCCACCGCACGCGGTTCAGCAGCAGGGCAAAGCGCCCCTCTTTTTGCAGCCAGCGCATTTCCGATCCCGGAAACACGGCATCCTGCGCCAGCGAGGAGATCACCTTGAGGTCATCGGCATCCAGCGCGCCGAGGTTCAGCGGGGCTTCGCGCCCGTCTTCGAAACGTGCATCTTCGGTCATTGGTCTTTGATCCGTTCAATATTTGCGCCCACGCCGCGCAGTTTCGCCACCACATGTTCGTACCCGCGATCCAGATGGTAGACACGGCTGACGCGCGTTTCGCCTTCGGCGGCCATACCGGCAAGGATCAGGGAAATCGATGCGCGCAGATCGGTCGCCATCACCGGCGCACCTTTCAGCTTTTTGACGCCGTGCACCGTCGCGGTGCCGCCGTGGACCTCGATATCGGCCCCCATGCGGATCAGCTCGGGCGCGTGCATAAAGCGGTTCTCGAAGATTTTTTCTTCCAGCACCGAGGTACCGTCCGCCGTACACAGCAGCGCCATCATCTGGGCTTGCAGGTCGGTGGGGAAACCGGGGAAAGGTTCGGTCGTGACATTCACCGCGTTGATCACGCCATTGCGCCGCGCGACTTTCAGACCCTTGTCCGTCTCGGTCACGTCGATCCCTGCCGCGTCAAGCTTTTCGCAGAAAGCCGACAGCAGGTCGATGCGCCCGCCCAGCAATTCAACCTCGCCACCACACATCGCCGGAGCGAGCATATAGGTGCCCAGTTCGATCCGGTCGGTCACAACACGGTGGGTCGCCCCATGCAGACGGTCAACGCCCTGAATCTCGATCCGGCTGCTGCCGTCGCCTTCGATCTGCGCGCCCATCGCACGCAAACAATCCGCGAGATCCACGATCTCGGGCTCGCGCGCGGCGTTGTTGATCACCGTCGTGCCCTTGGCCAAGGTCGCGGCCATCATAATGTTCTCGGTCGCGCCGACAGAGGCAAAGGGGAAGTCGATGACCGCACCTTTCAAGGCCCCGCCTTGCGCCTTGGCGTGCAGATAACCGTCACGCAAGTCGATCTCTGCGCCCATCAGGGCCAGACCATCGGTGTGAATATCCATTGGGCGCGCACCAATCGCGCAGCCGCCCGGCAGCGATACCTGCGCGTGCCCTTCGCGGGCCAGCAGCGGCCCCAGCACAAGGTTCGACGCGCGCATCTTGCGCACGATATCATATTCGGCGCGCGTGTTGATCTCGCCATGACACGACATCGCCAGAACCTGACCGTCCTGCATCGATGTCACCTCTGCCCCAAGGGACCGCAGCAATTCGGTCATGGTGCGGATGTCGGACAGGCGCGGCGCGTTGGTCAGCGTCAGCGGCTCTTCGGACAGCAGGGTCGCGGGCATAAGCGTCAGACAGGCGTTCTTGGCCCCCGCAATCGGAATTTGTCCCGACAGCGCACCGCCGCCTTTGACCACAATCGAATCCATCCTTCAGCCTTCCTTGGTTTGGCCGGTCGGGCCGTTATCTGTCTGCGCGTTATTATTTTGCGTGTCGTCGCTTTGGCTTTTGTCGCTGCGCGCACGCGCTTGCGCCTTGCGTCGGCCCATATTGGCTTTCAGCGCGGCTTTCAGCCTGTCTTCCCGCAATGCATTGGGTTTTGGCGGCTTTTGTGGGGCGGTATCCTTTGACATGTCGATTGTCTAGCGCAGCGGACCGATATGGTCCAGATTACGCTTGCACCATATTGCGAATGGGTCTAATCACCCGCCCACAGTGCTGGAGTAGCTCAGTGGTAGAGCGCGTCATTGGTAATGACGAGGTCGGGAGTTCAATCCTCCCCTTCAGCACCAGATCCCCCCTTTAAACATATCGCTTTGCCCTGATGCCTTATTTATCTGGCGTTGCGGTTTTGGCATGTGCCATGGATGCGCCTGAAGTCGTCGCAGCGCCCCCTGCCCCGAAACATCCCGAATCACGATGACAGAAGAAAACCCGACCGCTTGCGCCGCCGGGGTTTCGATTTTCACGTGAAGCAATTTAGCCGCGATATGTCAGACCGGCAAACAGACGGCCCTGATCGCGGTGGCGGCCCCCATGGACCGACCCTGCAACGGATGCCACACCGGCAATCAGCGACGCAGCGGCCAGCACAAAGGCGGTCAGGATACCGGCGTTACGCGCGGTTTGCGCAGCTTCAACCGCTGCTTCTTTCGCCTCTGCTGCGGCTTGTTCAGCCTCGGCCTTGGCAGCGGCTACAGCGTCTTCGACTTCCTGACGTGCTTCCTGCGCTTGGGTCACGATCTGATCCACACGCTCTTTCGCCTGGGCCTGGGTCAGATCGGTGCGTGCAGCAACAGCGCCGGCAAGATAGGTCCGGTCTTCCTCGCTGACCTCACCCGTGCGGTAGATATTGGCGACGATGCTGGCGGTCTGCTCTGCCAGTTGCTCGGGATCGGCTGTCAACGGGTCGACCTGATTGGGGCGCAAAAGCTGGTTCGACAGGTAATCTGTCGGATCATTCTTGGCCTCATCCGGGATTGCAGCACCTGCCGCATCGGCCAGTCCGGAGGCAGCACCTCCCACGGCAGAGCCCGCAGCTTCGACGACCGTACCAGCCGCTTTGCCCGCACCCGCAGCGACATTGCCCGCGGTATTGGCTGCAAAGCTCAGCGCGCTTGATAGCATCACGGCGGTGATCACAGACCCGAGGCCCCAAACAACCAGACCGTTGATCCCGTCACGTGCAGTGACTTCATCATCCGTAGCACTTTCGACGCGGCGGCGCATGCGGCCCGCGACATAACCACCGGCCAGATAGGAGGCGACGAGCGTTATCACCATCCACAGCGCGGTCAGCACCAGTTCAAGCGTCGATGAATTGTCGGTTCCGTTCAGCGTAATCGACGACAGGCCAAGTGCCGCGCCGAAGGTGGTCAGCAAGAGGCCAATCGCCACAGCAACAACGGTGCCCGCGAAAATTGCGGGCCAGTCGACATAGGATCCATCGGCAGTTTTTTCAGTAAGTGTCGTGTTCATGTAAATGCCTCCCCGGCGTTTGATTACGCCAAGCCGACCAGCGACAGCACCGCCATAACCACGACCACAAGACCAACGAGATAAATGATACCGCCCATTTTGAATACTTCCTCTTTGCGTGCCAGACGCGGGATGCACTGGCTTCACAAAGGCAACGTCAGGGAACCGGCATAGTTCCGCTGACCGCGCAAATTACCCGTACTGCGGGAGATGACAACGTGCGCGGGACGGGCGGTGACTACGGGTCGCCCTGCCACTTACCGTCAAAGATCATCTCGTCCACGGGGAGCCGTTTGCTCCAGCCTTTCACCTCAAGTTCGGGCGTCTGGTAAAGCTCGTCCACGTGGCCCAGACAGAGGTAGCCGACGATCTCTATCCGGTCGGGAATCTTCAGCAGGTCACGCAGATCGGCATCGCGGAACACGCTGACCCAGCCCATCCCGATGCCCTCGGCGCGGGCGGCAAGCCAGAGGTTCTGGATCGCGCAGACGGTGCTATAAAGATCCATGCTTTGATTATGGGTGCGCCCCAGCACGACCTTGCCGCCACGGCTGCGGTCACAGGTCACACAGATATTGACCGGCGCCTTGCGGATGCCTTCGAGCTTTAGCGACCTGTAGGTTGTCTGGCGGTCGCCCTCGAACATCTGTGCGGCTTCTTCATTTGCGCGGTTGAAGGCTTGCCAGACCTGATCGCGTGCGGCCTGATCGCGGATGACGATGAAATTCCACGGCTGTGACAACCCGACTGACGGTGCGTGATGCGCGGCGGTCAGTATGCGGTGCAACACGTCCTCGGCCACTGGATCGGGTAAAAACTGATCACGTACATCGCGGCGGGTGAAGATCGCCTTGTAGACGGCGTCGCGTTCAGCATCTGAAAAAGGCGCGGCGGGTGCCAGCGCAGAGGGTATCGGCATTGTTCAGTCCCCAACAATACGTTTATGCGCCAATCCCGCTGTCCATGCGGGGCAAGCTGTACTGTCTGGCCGGTCTTCTGACTTAGGGTCGTCTGGTCCGCGCGCCTTCCCGGAATATTCCAGTGGCCTATGCGCAAACCATCCCCATTACAGCGTTGGGCACGTGCCGGAGTTTCACCAGCTTCCCGATTCTTCCGCGAGGCGGACACCAGACCCGGCCATTGGGCCACGGCTGTCCGCCCGGAACAAGCCCTAACGCGGGGATCAACCGCGTTTGGTTGCGAAAATCTTCTTCATCACGGCGTCGAACTCGTTCCACGAGATGACGGCCTTGTTGCCTGCATAGCCGTGATAATAGGACCGTCCGTTAGAGGTCGGGAAACCGGCCCAGATACGTGCGAGGTTTTCCATAAAGCGGTGGCGGCTGATCTTGCCCTTCTTGAAGGAGTTAAACCCCGCGTCGACCAAAAGGATATCCGCCAGCCCGTCCTGCACGGCCGAGGTAAAGCGGTCATTCTTGCTTAGCCCCGCCTGTCGCACCAGACTGCGCAGCGTGGATGGAATGAATTGGTATCGACCGATGGCATGCGGTTGGCCCGGCGTGCGGTCGATCCAGCGGTAGATTTCGCCGATGGTCATTTGCGTCGGACGCTGTGGCGGCAGCCGTTTGGCCCCGTATTGCACGGCGTCATAGCCTTTTGGGCCCGCCTCGGCCCAAGCGATGAGGCTTTTGAGGTCCGCGGCCGTGCTGACCCCGCTGAGTTCTTGGAAAGACCGGCTGCGGCTGCTCACGGTTTTGGACCGGACCTGCGCTTTGGGCTGGATCTTGTGGCGCAGCTTGATCTGGCCCTGCCCTGCGGATTGCATGACGTTGAACGAGATGTCGCTTTGCATGGCAGAGCGCGCACCGGACAGGCTGAACCCTTCGGCGCTGACAGTGGTAGCGGCCAGAAGTGCCGCGGTTGCGATAATTGGTAGTGTGCAAGTAACTTTCATATCATCCCCCATGATGAAAAAATTTGTCATGGGACCATGGTGACCGCAGACGCCCGCGCTTTCATTTGCGCAAGCAGGTGGGTCGGGGCCATGGACGGATAGGGCGGCATATCTTTTGGGATAGGGCGCTATCCCGCGGTGCGGTTGCCCCCTCCGTTCAGACGGGCCTGGGCAGTGCGGCAGGCGGATCCGCCCCGGTGTTTCACCCGAATCCAAAGAGGGGATTCGCGGTAAAGCACGGAAAAAACGCATAGCCCGCGACCCGCAAAAGGGGCGTCAAGCCCGCATCCGGGAGCTAAGCCATGATATTCATTTACTTAATTCCCGCGCAGCGGTGGTCGTTTTGTCGGAGTTGCGCTATGATTAGTCGCAAATACATAAAATGGAGAGCATCTAATGACAGATGAAACGTCGCCGGGTATCCCGACACCCGACGGGGCCGCTGCCGTAATCGACACGGATTATGAGATCGGCCAAGACAACAAAGAAGGCAGCGTGGGGCCCTTCGGCTTCGACATTCACAACCCGGTCTTCGCGATCTCGGGTGTGTGTATTGTTGCCTTTGTATTCTATACACTCGCGCTGCCCGAACAGTCTGGCGCGCTGTTCACATGGCTGTTCTCGTCGGTGACGAAGGGCTTTGACTGGTTCTTTATCTCTGCCGGCAACATCTTTGTGCTGTTCTGCCTGTTCCTGATCATCACGCCTTTGGGCCGTGTGCGTCTTGGCGGGGCCGAAGCAAGCCCCGACTACACCTACCTTGGATGGTTCTCGATGCTGTTCGCGGCGGGCATGGGCATCGGTCTGATGTTCTATGGCGTCTCTGAACCGCTATCGCATTTCTCGAGCTCCATGGGCGGCACTGCTGTTGGCGAAGACGGTCTGCGCACCGATTGGGCACCTTTGGGCGCGGCAGCGGGCGATCAGGCCGAAGCGGTGCGTCTGGGTATGGCGGCCACGATCTACCACTGGGGCCTGCACCCCTGGGCGATCTATGCCGTTGTTGGTCTGGCGCTGGCGCTGTTCAGCTATAACAAGGGTCTTCCCCTGACCATCCGCTCTGCCTTTTACCCGATCCTGGGGGAACGCGTCTGGGGCTGGCCCGGTCACGTGATCGACATTCTCGCCGTATTTGCAACGCTCTTTGGTCTGGCGACATCGCTTGGTCTGGGTGCCACGCAAGCCAACGCGGGCTTGAACGAGCTCTTTGGTGTGGCGGTAGGTCCAACAACACAGGTTCTGCTGATCACCGGCATCACCGCGATTGCGACCGTATCCGTGCTGCGCGGCCTTGATGGCGGCGTCAAAGTCCTGTCAGAGATCAACATGGGTCTGGCGTTTTTGCTGTTGGCCTTCGTGCTGCTGGTCGGACCTACGCTGGCGATCCTGACGACCTTCGGGTCATCGCTGCTGGCCTATGTGGAATATCTGCCCGGTCTGTCCAATCCGATCGGCCGTGAAGACGTGAACTTTATGCAAGGCTGGACATCGTTCTACTGGGCATGGTGGATCAGCTGGTCCCCTTTCGTCGGCATGTTCATCGCCCGCGTCAGCCGTGGCCGTTCGGTCCGCGAGTTCCTGACCTGCGTTCTGCTGATCCCGAGCCTCGTTTGCGTCCTGTGGATGAGCGTCTTTGGTGGCATGGCAATCGATCAGGTGATCAGCGACGGCTACACCGCCGCGCAAGAAGCCGAGCTGCCACGCCAGCTGTTCGCCATGCTGGATGCGCTGCCACTTGCCGGGATCACATCGCTGATCGGTATCGTCTTGGTCATCGTGTTCTTCGTAACCTCGTCTGACTCCGGCTCGCTGGTGATCGATACGATCACGGCAGGCGGCAAGGTCGATGCACCTGCGCCACAGCGCGTGTTCTGGTGCATCTTCGAAGGTGCCGTAGCGATTGTGCTGCTGCTGTCTGCAGGCGGGCTCAAGTCGCTTCAGTCGATGGTTATCTCAACCGGATTGCCCTTTACTGTGGTGCTGCTGTTCCTGTGCTACGCAATCTTCCGCGGCCTGCGCGCCGAGATGAAGACGCAATAACGCACCCCTAACCGACGTTTGTGCTTTGCCGGTCAAAGCACCTGATACCCCCCGCCGCCCCGTGCTGCGGGGGGTATTCTTTTGCACGACACAGACAAATAAAATCACGCCCAAAGTATTCCGACTAAAACTGTCGGATTGACATATCCTATAATTTCAATCAGGTTTATGGAAACGTCTAGCCACCCCGCCCGTGACCACGGGGACGCCCGACACATATGATGTGAGGAGTCCCACGATGAGACCATTCCCCAGAACGCAAACTGCCGTTCACCGTCAGGACCAAGCCGCAGGGCTGCCTGATGATCGGTGCCGCGTGCAACGTTCCTTTTCCATGACCATTGATAGAGCAGCCCTATGACATTTCATGCCCCCCCAAAGACCCAAGCCCCGATGAACGCGCTGCCGACCTACTCTGCCCGCGACCTGACCGAAGGCGGAGATCTGGCCCAAATCGTGCTGGATACCCAGACCTACACCTTGCGAATCACACGCGCTGGCAAATTGATCCTGACCAAATGAATGACGCACATCAGCACCCCGGCGGTGCCCCGGTAGGGTTCATCACAGAGCTGGACAGCCTTCAGGCCGCGTCGGTCATCTATTTGCGGATGTGGTGTGATGGGCCTGACGCACAGGAAAAAGTCAGCAGCGATTTTGCCAGCGTCCTCGGCCACACCAACGGGAGCAAGGCGCTCGCTACGTTTGAACAGCTATGCTCGCTATGTGCACGGTTCGGGCGGCGGCCTTTGATGCGCCATTCGGTCACGTGCAAATGTCTGGGATCGGACGAATCCTGCTTTGCGAACTTCATCGCGACAGCCACGGACGGACAGCGCGAAGACGCGATGCTGATCGCGACCCTGCTGGTCCGCGCCGATATGGCCCCGCTCGTGGCATCGCTTGCTGCGGATTTCGGGCTTGCGCTTAAACGGATGCGCCTGAGCGCACCAAGCGAGGTCGCGCAAATGGAAGCAGCACCGACGCTGCATTAACGGGCGCTTCTCGCGCCCGATCGACGCCTTATGTGCAACGCTACAACCCATTGAAATTTTTGTAAGGTTGCCGAAGTTTAATACTTGATTGTTTTTATCAGCCTTAGTAACCCGCCCGTGAATAGGTAGCCAATCGTCCAGACCAGCCCCCTAAAAACAGCCCGAATGGGCAATGACGAGGGCGATATGACTCAGACGAAAACACCACACAGCTTGCGTGGCCACACGGCCAGCCGCAGCATCGGCATGATGACGGCCGCCGCCATCGGCGCGACGTCTCCTGCAGCACTTTATGCGCAATCCAGCGACGAGCCGCTGCTGCTTCCCGGCATCGAGGTTGAAACCTCCGAGCCGCAGGCCGCCAAGCCCAAGCCACAACCCGCCAAGAAACGCGCCACGGCGGCCCCTGCCCCCCGCGCGACACCGGCACCCGCCCCTGCACCCGTCGTGGCCGAGGCCCCCGTTGCTGCCGCCCCCGCCGCGCCCGTCGCTGGCGAGAACGGTCTGTCGCCCTACGCCAACCCCGAAGCCGGATATCAGGCCGTTCAATCGGGCAACTCGCTGCTGACGCAACCGCTGGTCGATACACCGCGCACCGTTACCGCAGTTACCCAGGAAGTGCTGCGCGACAAGAACGCGACATCGGTGCGTGAGCTCGCCCGCACCACCCCCGGCATCACATTGGGCACCGGCGAAGGCGGCAACGCATTCGGCGACGTTCTGTTCATCCGCGGCTTCCGGTCCTCCAACGACGTCTTCATCGACGGCGTGCGTGATTCCGGTGTCGCCGTGCGCGAAACATTCATGGCCGAACAGGTCGAGATCACCAAAGGCCCGTCTGGCTCCATCGGTGGCCGCTCGACCACAGGCGGCGCGGTCAATCTGGTGACCAAAAAGGCGCAGGATACGGACTTTGTCAAAACCACCACGACCTTTGGCACCGCCGATCTGGCGCGTCAGGAAGTCGACTGGAACAAGGTCTGGAACGACCGCTTCAAGACCCGCATCGGTGCCGTCGCCCAAGTCAGCGACGTTGCCGGCCGCGACGGGAGCAAAGACGACCGTCTGGGTCTGTCCATCGCTGCCGAATACGAAGCGACCGACCGTCTGACACTGGATTTCGAAGCCTACCAGCTGCAGATGAAACAGATGCCGGACTGGGGTGTGCCATGGGATGGCACCAACGGCGTGCCCTTCACCGAATCCGCTGCAGGCCGTCCGACGCTGGACCGAGACACCTTCTACGGCAACCCAGACCGCGATTTCCACGATGCGACACAAAGCGTTGCCACCTTCGGCGCGACCTTTGAAATCGCACCGGGTATGACATTCACCAACCGCTCCCGTCTCAGCCGGACCGAGAACGACTATATCGTGTCGGCACCTGAACGCCCTGACACCTCGGATGCCGACCCGCAGAACTGGACGCTGACGGCCTCTCCCAAAAGCCGGTATCAGGTCAACGAAGTGGCGTCGAACACCAGCGAGCTTTCCTTTGGCTTCAACACCGGGTCGGCGCGCCATGACATGATTGCGGGCTTTGCGCTGTCGCGTGAAGAAATCAGCCAGCGCGGCTATGTCGGCCTATCCTCCGAAGTGGGCGGCGGCACTGCCGAGGACCGTCTCGAAGGGTGCTCCGTCGCGATCTACAACCCCGATGTCAGCGGATGTTCCACAGCGACACCTGTCCGCAGCGCCGATGCGACGCTGACCGATGTCACCACACGGTCGCTGTATCTGAACGACACGATCACCTTTAATCCGCAGTGGCAGTTGAACCTTGGTGCCCGTCTGGATGACTACAGCGTCAGCCGGACCACCACGGAAGCCGGTGCCGATACGCTGTCGCGCGATGACACCATGTTCAACTGGAATGCCGGTGTTGTCTGGAAACCCCGCGACAACGGGTCGATCTACCTGTCCTATGCCACCTCCACCAATCCTGTCGGGGATGAACTGGACGCAGGCGGCGGCAGCTACAACGGGATCGATTCCTCAAACCTGCTGCTGGAGCCTGAAGAAAACACCGCGATTGAACTGGGCACCAAATGGCAGTTCGGCAACCTGACCGCCACCGCTGCGCTGTTCCAGACCACCAAGGACAACGCCCGTGAAAGCACAGGCGGCCGCGGCGCACCTGTTGTGACCACCGCGACCGGCGAATACCGCGTCCGCGGGATCGAACTGGGCTTTGGCGGTAACATCACCGAAAAGCTGAGCCTGTTCGGCGGTGCGACCCTGATGGACAGCGAAGTGCTGAAAAGCAGCAACCCCGACAACGTTGGCGAAGAGTTCGCGAATATCGCGCACGAGCAGTTCAACGTACTGGCCCGTTACGACTATAACGACCAGTGGAGCTTTGGCGGCCAAGCCACTTGGCGCGGCAGCGTTCAGGGCGGCACATTCGCGGCCACCAACGGCAACGAGCTGCCCAGCTACTGGCGCTTTGACCTGATGGCGGATTACCACATCACGGATGATGCCTCGGTCAACTTCCGCATCGATAACGTGCTGGACGAAACCTACTATGACGCGCTGTACCGCTCCGGCACGCCGTTCGTCTACGTGGCACCGGGTCGCTCTGCGTCCATCTCTGTCAGCATGAAGTTCTAAACCACACACCAAGGCTGGCGGCGCAGACCCGCGCCGCCAGCCGATCCCCTCGAAAGGATACACCATGTTGCTTTGCGTCGAAAATATCCTGTCACCGCAGGAAGTTGCCCATATCCGATCCGTGATCGACACGGCCCGATGGGACGACGGCCGCAACACCGCCGGCGCGCAATCGGCGCAAACCAAGCGCAATCAGCAAATTCCCCTCGACAGCCCTGTTCTGCCTGATCTGCAGACGCTGGTGCTTCAGCGGTTGATGGGCAACCCCACGTGGGTTTCCGCTGCCCTCCCGCTGCATGTCCTGCCCCCGATGTTCAACCGCTACGAAGAGGCAGAGACCTTTGGCGTGCATGTCGACAACGCCATCCGCGTAAACCCGCAAACCGGCCAGCGGCTGCGGACCGACCTGTCGTGCACGCTGTTCCTGAATGACCCCGACGACTATGACGGTGGCGAGCTGGTCATCGAAGACAACTACGGCACCCAGTCGGTCAAACTGCCGGCGGGGCACTGCGTGCTTTATCCGTCAACCTCGCTGCATCAGGTCACGCCTGTCACCCGTGGTGCGCGTGTTGCGTCCTTCTTCTGGGTGCAGTCGATGATCCGCGACGGCGGCCAGCGCGAGATTCTCTTCGATCTGGATCAATCCATCCAAGAGCTGTCGGCCAGCGCGGGTCTGAACGACCCGACCGCTGTGCGCCTGACCGGCATCTACCACAACCTCATCCGACAATGGGCAGAGACCTGATATGAAATTTCCAAGCATCCTTCTGGCGGCCGTCCTTGTCGCAACCCCGCAACTGGCCGCAGCCGACACCGCGTCGGTCAATATCGCGCTGATCACATGGGCTGACGAATGGATCGGCCCTGCCCTGTCCGAGCCGATGCGCGTGGCCGCGCAACAGGGCGGCCATTCGCCGCTGGCGATGTTCATGGGGGCCGATATCGTCGTGAAAGCGGTGATGTTCGGGCTGGCCATCGCCTCGGTTCTGGGTTGGGCCGTATGGGCGGGCAAGATCCTGCAGGTTTGCTGGGCCAACGCACGGCTGCGCCGGTCCTACCGCAAGCTTGCCAAGGCAGGTGCCGTCAAAGGCGCGCAGGCGAAGTCCTTTTCCGGCCCCATGCGCGCCATGATCCGCGCTGCTTTGGCCGAGATCGACATCTCTGACGGGTTGAACAAGGCGGGTATCAAGGAACGCGTCGCCTCCGAACTTTCGCGGATCGAGGCAGGGGCCGCGCGCGCGATGCAGTCTGGTGCGATGATCTTGGGATCCATCGGGTCGACAGCACCGTTCATCGGGCTTTTCGGCACGGTCTGGGGCATCATGAACAGCTTTATCGGCATCGCTGAAAGCGGCAGCACCAGCTTGACAGTCGTCGCCCCCGGTATCGCCGAAGCGCTGCTGGCCACCGCCATCGGTCTGGTCGCCGCGATCCCCGCCGTGCTGCTTTATAACCACATCACCCGCGTCGTCACCGGCTACCGCGCGCGTGTGGGGGATGCCGCGGCGCTGGTGGAGCGCTGCCTGTCGCGTGATCTGGACCGTGCAGAGCGTACCACCGACGTGCCCCATACCACCCCTGATATCGCCACCAAACTGGCAGCGGAGTAACCCCGATGGGCGTGCGACTCTCTGACGGCGGCGACGATCTTGCCCCCAATGCGGATATCAACATCACACCGTTTATCGACGTGATGCTGGTCCTGCTGATCATCTTTATGGTGGCGGCCCCGCTGTCTACCGTGGACGTCAACGTAGAGCTGCCGGTCGCCACCGGCAAACCCGCGCCGCGCCCCGATGATCCGGTCTTTGTCACCATCCATCAGGACCTCAGCCTGAGCGTGGGCGAGGAAGAGGTGTCTTTGGGGGATCTGAACATGCGGCTTGGCATCCTGACCCGTCTGGATCTGGGCACGCGCATCTATATCAATGCTGATCGTTCGGTTCCCTATGGCGAGGTGATGGCCGTGATGAACCGTATGCGCAGCGAAGGCTATCTGAAGATCGGCCTCGTCGGGCTTGAGGACGAGGGCGGGGCCGCCCCTTCGGCAGCAGGTGACGTGGCAACCGCTTCGCCTGCCCCCGCTGCGCAGGACGCCGCAGAATGAGCTTTGCCTACGCCCCGCGATATGGTGCCGGCTTGATGCTGGGGGCCGGGCTGAGCATCGGCGTGCATGGCGCGCTCGTGGCACTTTGGCTGACACAGGCCGCCGCCTACGAGCCACCGGAAGAAGCGGGCATTCAGGGCCGCGAGCTGATCGATCTGGCCGAGGTCGAGATGATCATGGCCGCGCCTGAAACCGACCTCCCCGACGGGCCACCCGCCGAGGATAGCCAAGCCACGCTCGAAAGCCCGGCCGAACGCGAGGAAGCCAAAGCGTCAAACGATCCGCTGCTGGCACAGATACCGCACACGCCGGACGACCCCGAACTGCAGTTCAAGATCGCCAACCCCGATCAGGAAGTCGACACCGACAAGGAGGCGACCGAAACGCCGACCGAGTTGCAGGAAGAGACCGAAAACGAGAACGCCGCGCAAAGCACGGCTGCCGCCCCCAAGGCAAGCGCAGGTCAGGACGAACAGGACCAAAGCGCGGCCAAGGAACAGGGGCTGACAGATGCCGAACGGGCAGAGATCACGGATTGGCAAAAGTCGCTGGTTCTGGCGTTGAATGCCGCCAAGGATTACCCCCGCCGCGCCCGCGAGGCCCGCGCCGAGGGGACCACAACCGTAGCCTTCACGCTGGATCAATACGGTCAGATCAAAGGCCGCGAGGTGTCCAAATCCTCCGGCTGGCCCGTGCTGGATCAGGCGGCGCTGGATATCTTTGACCGGCTGCAAACACTGCCGCGCCCGCCCTCTGCCATGGGTGCCGGCCCGTTCAATCTGGCAATCCCGATCAGCTATCGCTTTCGCTGATCGGGTCGCCGCCGAAGGCTGTGATCATATCGGGGGTGATGTCCGCAACTGTTGCGCAGCCGCATAGGGCCATCGTCACTTCCAGCTCGTCCCGCAAGCGACGCAACACCTGACTGGCCCCGCGTGCCCCGTCGACGATCAACCCGTGCATCACGGGGCGACCGACCAGCACAGCCTCGGCCCCAAGCGCCAGCGCCTTGAACACGTCGCTTCCGCGCCGGATCCCGCCATCCAGATAGACCGGCACATCCTGCCCCACCTCCTGCACCACGGCGGCCAACTGCGTGACGGGGGCCGGAACAGTATCGAGCACCCTGCCCCCGTGGTTTGACACGATGATCCCCGCAACACCGGCATCGACAAACCGCCGCGCATCCGTGGCACGCAGACAGCCTTTGATGATCACCGGAACGGGGCTGTCCGCAATCAGCCGCGTCAGGTCTGCCCATGTGGGGGCAAAGACCATCATCCCGTCGAACACCACGCTCTGCCCGTCTTGCAACTGCGGTCGCGGTGGTTGTGGCAGCGGGTCCAGCATCACGGGGCGCACGCCATCCGGCAGCGCAAAGCCCGCGGCAACCTCGCGGTCGCGCAGGCCGTTGATCGGGGCGTCAAGCGTCACCACCAGCGCCTCTGCCCCGCAGTCCACCGCGCGGTTGACCAATGTCATCGTGCTATCGTGATCCGCCTGCATATAAAGCTGGAACCAGCGTCGGCCGGGGATAGCGGCGATGTCTTCGGGCGCGGTGCTGGTCTGGCAGCTGACCACCATCACCGCCTCCTGCGCGGCAGCGGCCAGTGCCGTCGCAGTTTCGCCTTCGGTGTGGAACAGCCGTTGGAACGCCATCGGCGCGACCATGATCGGATGCGCCGCGGGCTGCCCCGATATCGTCGTGCGCGTATGGCCGCCTGCACAGTCAGCCAACAGGCGCGGCAACAATCCTATCCGGCCAAAGCTGGCGCGGTTCTGGCGCAGCGACAGCTCCCCTTCTGCGCCACCTTCAAGGTAGGCAAACACATCAGCGGCAAGGGTCGCGTGGGCGGAGGCTTCGAAATCTGATAAGGTCACAGGCATAACCCACAGATCGCGCAAAACGCCCGCCGCCACAAGCGACTTAAATACTCAGGTATATCGGTTAGACGCGTTGGACGTATTCCAGCATCGCGTCATCCACCTCGTCCCCGCATAGAACAGAGACTTCGCCCGTCGTCTCGAACACGGCGGCACGCACATCGCTCAGCCGCATGACGTTGGATTCGCGCAGCTTCTCCATCAGGTCACTGCGTGACACACGATTGACCCGCATCGCCTCTTCACAGATCTTGCCGTTCTCCATCAGATAGACCGGCGCGTTCTGGATGGTATGCAAAGCGGTTTCTGACCGACGGCGCAGATAGGACAGCGTGAACTGGAAAAGGAACAGGCAAGCGGTCGCGACCAAAGTCTGGAAGAAGGCTTTCCAATCCGACGCTTGCGCCGCCCCCGCCAGCAAAGAGCCGAAGGCGATGGTGGTCACAAAGTCGAAGTTCGTCATTTTGGAGAAGGAATTGAGCCCGACGATCCGAACCATGAGGATGATCCAGATCAGCGCCACACCGCTGAGCACGAAGCCGCGGGCCAGAACATCCAGTACCGTGTTGTCGAAAAACATATAATCCCTTCTTCTCTGGATTGATCAGGCGTCGGATCGACGCGCTTTCTCTTCTTTCTCGTCGCGTTGCTGAGCGCGCGATTTCGGCACGTCGCCCTCGCCTGCGGGCCACCCCTCGCGCTGCGCGCGGCGGTCGCCGTCGGTCGCTTCGGTCTGGTCGTGGAACAGATGCACCTGCGTTGGATAGGGCATATCGATCCCTTTTTCATCCAGCGCTTTATAGACTGCCTGCAGCACCGCCCCGAAGGTATGGATCTGCGACGCACGGTCCGACTTCGTCCACCACCGCAAGCGGACGATGTTGGCGGAATCGCCCAGTTCGACCGGTATCGTTTCGGGGGCTGGGTCGGTCTCTACACCCTCAACGCTGGCGCAGGCATCCTGCATGACCTTGCGCGCGGTATCCCAGTCGTCGCTGCAGCCGATGCCGATGTCATATTCCGACCGGCGCGTGTCAAAGGCGGTATTGACCACCACGCTGTCTGTATAAATGTCCGAATTCGGGATCACCACGCGGCGACCGTCATAGGTTTTGATCATCGTGGCGCGGGTCTCGATCTTTTCGACCGTGCCTTCATGCCCGCCCGACACGATCTGGTCGCCGACTTCAAAGGGCTGACGCAGCAGGATCAGGATACCTGCCAGCATGTTCTGCAAAATATCCTTGAACGCGAAGCCGATCGCGACAGAGCTGACGCCCAAACCGGCAATTAGATCCCCCGGTGTGACCGTCGGGGCGACGATGGTCACCGCCAGCATGAAGCCGATAATAGTCACGGCCCACCGCATCAGTGCCCCGCCCACGTCGCCCAAGTTCTCGCGTCCGCGGCGCCCGGCGGATTTGCGGATCAGCGCGCCGATGCCCATTCCCAGAAACCAGAACACCACGACCACAACCAGCGCGACGCCGATATTCGGGAGCAATCTGAAAAAGCCGTCCAACCAGCCGTCAAGTTTATCGAAAATCAGGCCGGGGTTGGCGTCGACTTCTTCCATGGGTTCTTCCTTACTCATTACTGAATCAGCGGGAGCACAAAAGACCCGTTCTCACGTGGCTATTTGATCACATCCCCAAGACAAACGACCCGAAACAGCGGCGGGTTCCCGAAACACCCTTGGTATATGCGCTGCAAACACGTCCAAGGCCGCAAGCGCTTTGTGTGAAATGAGCAACAGCGCCATAATTCCGCCAGTTTCAGAAACCATTAACGATGGCAGAGAATTTCAAGAGATGCAGAGCGTACAACCCTCTGTGCAGGACTGAGTGACAGGGCAACGATGACAATTCCGCGCAAGCTAGCCTACTTCCAACTGTTTACCCTTTGCGTCTGCATCGGGCTTTCCTTTTTGTTCTTCTTTGTGGCGGGCAATACTGTGCAGGTCCAAGCGCAGGACAGGTTTCACGCGTTGGTCAGCCAAGGGTTGTCGTCAATGGGGCGGCGCGCCGACGAATACGGCAGGACGCTCGACGGTGTCGCGGGCTTTGTCGCTGCCTCTGACGAGGTGACGGCGCAGGATATGGAGACCTACGCCACGTCGGTCCATATTGCCGACGGTTCCTACGTGCTGGACGCCATCGGCTTCGCCGTGCCTGTGTATGACGAAACCGACGGCACGCTGAAGGATTTCGTGATCCAGCGCGCCACACCGACGGAAAACTTCGCCGGCATGGTCGGGACAGAGTTTTCAAGCAACGCAGATCTTCTGGCCACGGCCCTCGCCACCTATGAAAGCGGCGAGACGCTTTCGACAACCCCTGCGCTCCACGGTGAAAACTGCCATGCCCTGCTGATCAAACCGATTTTCCGCCCCGGCACCGCTTCTGACGGCACCCGCGATCCGGATGCGGCGTTTCTGGGCGTCGCCTTTGCGATGGTCGACGTGGACGAAATCTTTAGCGATCTCTTCGCCGCGCAAAATGACCTCATCACGCTGGATGTGTCCTTCTATGATGAGAATGGCACCCCGTTCCAGCACCACCCGACCGTCGCCAGCGATGCCCCCGCCCCGGCCTTTGAGTTTTCGCGTGACCATACGGGCTATGGCCAACGCATGACCCTGAACTGGGCCAGCACCCCGGCGTTCGAGGCCGCGCAACCGAACAACGCCAAATGGATCGTGCTGGCGCTGTCGCTGACCATCACGGCGCTGATCCTGATCATCCAGTCGGTGATCCTGAAACGTAATCTGACAATCAACCAGACGGTGGCCGACAAAACCCGCGAGCTTGAGACGCAACACCAAGAGAAACGATCGATCCTCGAAAACGCGATGCTGCCGATTATCTCGGTCCGGCAATCGGGGGAAATCCTGCATCTGAACGATGCCGCGCGACAGCATCTGATCGCGGCCGGGCATCGCAAGGACGCGACGGGCGACTTCGTGCAAGATCTGCTGCCCGAGGTCGACATCCACCGTGCCGACGGCGGTGTGAAAGTCGTGGTGCCGCCCCACAAAGGTACGACAGAACCCCGCACACTTGAGGTCGAGAAGAACACCTGGCTTACCGCCGACGCAGAGACCCGTATCACCTTGATGCTGCGCGATATCACCGACAGCGAACGCCGCACGCTCAAGATCGCGGAAACCGAACAACGGTGGAGCCTCGCGCTCAGCAGTGCACATATCGGGGTCTTCGACATTGATCTGGAAAATGGCACATCTGTGGTGTCGGACACATGGCGCGACATCATGCACCACCCCGCTGACCCCGCCTGTCAGAACCCTTATTACGATAAGATGCAGCATGTGCATCCCGACGATGCGGCGGTGGTCAAGAAAATCGAGCTCGCCTGTCTGAACGGGATGACCGACCGCGCCGAGGCCCGCTTTCGCATCCGCGTCGGTCAGGACAACTGGCGCTGGATCAAATCGGATGCGGTCGTGGTAGAGCGGGCGAAGAACGGGCGCGCCCTGCGGATGCTGGGTATTCAGATCGACATCACCGAAAGCAACAAGCTTGAACAGATGAAGCACGACTTTGTCGCCACCGTCAGCCATGAGCTGCGCACGCCGCTGACCTCGATCAAGGGGGCGTTGGGGCTGCTCGAGGCCCAGACACAGGACGATCCGGATGCCGGCGCGGTGCGTCTGGTGCAGATCGCCACGGCCAACTGCGACCGGCTTGTCGCGTTGGTGAATGACATTCTGGACATGGAAAAGATCAACGCAGGCAGCATGACCGTTGTACCGAAACCGGAGAAGCTGGGCGATATCGTCACCCTCGCCGCCGAGCAGGTAGAGCCTTATGCCAGCGAATGGAAGGTCGAGATCGACGTAGACACGCCCGATCCCGATCACCACGTGCTGACCGACAAGAACCGCATCATGCAGGTGCTGACCAACCTCCTGTCCAATGCCTGCAAGTTCGCCTACCCCGAAACCGCCGTGACAGTGACCACAGCCCCGGTGGGCGACATGACCAAAATCTCTGTCACCAATCTGGGCAACGGCATTTCGGAGGAGTTCCGCGAACGCATCTTCCAGCCGTTCTCGCAGGCCGAGGCATCGAACACGCGACAGCGCGGTGGCACCGGGCTTGGGCTCAATATCTCGCGCCATCTGGTAGAGGCCATGGGCGGGGAAATCGGGTTCGACAGTGTGCCGGGGGAGGAAACCGTATTCTGGTTCACCTGCCCCTCGACCGAAGACCCCGACGTAGCGATGGTGGCCTAAAGCGCCAGATCGGCGATCAGCATATCCTTGGTGTAGTCGGCCTTCAGCTTGCGCGACCCGTTGCGCCCGCCTTCGACCACGATAAAGCTATCGCCCAGCGCATAGGCGAAATCGGCATTCTGTTCGACCAATACAATTGCCATCTCGCCCTGGGTGCGCAGCAACCGCAGCGCATCCCCGATCTGCTGGATCACATTGGGCTGGATACCTTCAGTCGGTTCGTCCAGCAACAAGACCCGCGGTCGCGTGATCAGCGCCCGTGCGATGGCAAGCTGCTGCTGCTGCCCGCCCGACAGATCCCCCCCGCGCCGCGCCTTCATATCCCGCAAGACAGGGAACAGATCGTAAATGTGATCGGGAATGTGGTGGTCGGCCTTGGGCAGGCAGGCAAACCCCGTCTCCAAGTTCTCCTCCACCGTCATCATCGGGAAAACCTCGCGCCCCTGTGGCACATAGGCAATGCCCGCATTCGCCGCCTGAAAGGCCGTGGTCAAACGCACGGAAGTTCCATCAACGGTGATCGTGCCCGCCGACGCCGGATGCCGCCCGGCAATCGCCTTGAGGGTGGAGGTCTTGCCCACCCCGTTGTTACCGATCAAGGTCGTGATCTGCCCCTTGGGGGCCTGAAAAGACACCTCGTAAAGAATGCGGCTTTGACCATAGTGCAGGTCCAGATTTTCAACTTCAAGCATGGCCGCGCCCCAGATAAACTTCGATCACTTTCGGGTTGGATGTCACGTGGTCAAGACTGCCTTCGGCCAGCACCGATCCTTCGTGCAGCACCGTGACCTTGCAGTCGAGCCTGCGCACGAATTCCATGTCATGTTCGACCACTACCACGGCGCGGGTCTTGGCGGCGCGTTTCAGAATGTCGGTGGTCTTTTCGCGTTCCTCTACCGTCATGCCGGCGGCGGGTTCGTCGACCAGCAGCAGACGCGGCTCCTGCGCCAGCAGCATGCCGATCTCGAGCCATTGCTTCTGGCCGTGGCTCAACTCGCCGGCGATGCGGGTCAGGCTCTCGGTCAGGCCGATCTCTGCCGCGATGCCTTCGATCCGCGCAGCGTTGGACGGGGTCTTGCGGTGCAGCAGGACGGCCAGCGGCCCCCTCGGGTTCTTCAGCGCCATCGCAAGGTTTTGCCGCACGGTCTGCGCCTCGAACACCGTGGGTTTCTGAAACTTGCGCCCCACCCCTTCGTTCGCGATATCCGCCTCTGACATACCAAGCAGCGATATGTTCCGCTCCCCCCAGACGACATGGCCGCTGTCGGGGCGCGTCTTGCCGGTGATGATGTCCATAAAGGTGGTCTTGCCCGCCCCGTTCGGCCCGATCACAGCGCGCAGTTCCGGCTCTGCGATCTGGATCGACAGGTTGTTGATCGCCTTGAACCCGTCAAAGGATTTCGACACGCCGGAGACTTCTAACAGGGTATCGTTCATGACGGTTTCCTCACCAAATAATCAAACAGGCCGCCGATCCCCTTGGGGAAGAACAAGGTGACGCAAACAAAGGATACGCCAAGCAGTACCAGCCACCAGTCGGTCCATAGGATCGTATAGAACCCCAGATCGATGGCAGGGGCACCGCCCCCTGTGAACCAGCTGGACAGCAAGGATACGAATGCCGCCCCGATCACCGCGCCGTAAAGCCGCCCGCGCCCGCCAATCGCGACCCAGACCGCCAGATAGATCGATGCAATCGGCGCGATCTCTGCCGGGTTGATGATACCGGCCTGCGGGTAATAAAGCGCCCCGGCGATACCGGCGATCACGGCCGTAAGGGTAAAGATGAACAGCTTGTAGCGTTCCACACGGTAGCCAAGGAAGCGAACGCGGGCCTCGTTATCGCGGATGCCTTGCACCACGCTGCCCATCTTGCCCGATACCACCCATGCAAACAGGATATACCCAAGCGCCAGCGCCAGCGCCGACCCCATAAAGAACACCAGGCTGATGGTCGCCTGCGAGGTGTCTTCGTACCCCGGAATATTCTGCAAACCGGAAAGCCCGTTGTTGCCGCGCAGGCCACTGTCGTTCTGGAACAGCCACAGCGACAGCGCCAGCGTCATCGCCTGCGTCAGGATCGACAGGTAAACGCCCGTGACACGGCTGCGGAACGCCAGCCAGCCAAAGACCAGCGCAAGCAGCCCCGGCACAATCACCACCATCAGCAGTTGCAGGAACAGACTGTCGGAGAAGGCCCAGAGCCACGGAAAGTCAGAGCTGCCAACGACGCCGAAGATCTGGTTGCCGATGGCGTCCTGCACCTCTTGCGGTGTGGGCGGGATCACCTGACCTTCAAGGCTCGACAATACGATGCCTTCGGTCCGCGCATACATCAGCCACATGCCGATGGCATAACCGCCGATGCCGAAGAAGGCGAAATGCCCGAGGCTCAGGATACCGCAGTAGCCCCAGACCACATCCATCGCGATGGCGATCAGACACAGGCACAGCGTCTTGCCCAATGTCTTGACCATAGAGGTAGAGATCAGGCCCGTGCCTGTCGCCTCAGACCCGATGGCGACCGCGAGGGTAAACAGCCCCAACAGCGCAATGAACCACAGGACGGAAGGGTTTTCAGAAATGAATGTTTTACGCATGGATCAATCCGCCGCTGCCCGACCCTTTTGGGCAACGATGCCCTTGGGACGGAATTGAATGAACAGGATGATGAACAGCACCATATAGGTCTGTGCCGCGAGGGTATTGGACGGGTTGAACCATTCGATCCCCTTTTGCAGGAACCCGATGAGCGAGGCCCCGGCTAGCGTGCCCCAGACGTTGCCCACGCCGCCCACGACCACGGTCATGAAGGATTGCACGATGTAATCGGCCCCCATCTCGGACGTGACCTTGGCATAAAGCCCGATGGCTACCCCCGCGATCCCCGCGATGCCCGAGCCAAGGCCAAAGGTCATCATGTTGATACGGTCGGGGTTGATGCCCATACTGGCCGCCATACCGGGGTTCTGCGTCACCGCGCGCACCTCTAGCCCCAGTCGCGTGCGTTTCAGCACAAACAGGATCAGCCCCAGGAACAGCAGCGCCAACACGAAGATCGCGATGCGGATATAGCTGATCTGGATCACATCCGAGATCACCCACGCCCCGTCCAGCCAAGCCGGAGAGGTCAGCGGGCGTGCCTGCGTGCCAAAGATGTTCTTGGCCAGTTGCTGCAGCGCGATAGAGATGCCGAAAGTCGCCAGCAGCGTCTCCAGCGGACGGTGGTAGAGGTGCCGGATCACCAATCGCTCCATCACCACACCGGCGGCAAATGTGACCGTAAAGGCCAGCGGCAGGGCGATGATGATCGACAGCGTGTAATCGGGCACGAACAGCTGCACGACATAGCCGGTATAGGCCCCCATCATGATAAACTCGCCATGGGCCATGTTGATGACCCCCATGACGCCAAAGGTGATGGCAAGGCCGATAGCCGCAAGGAAATAGATCGACGCGAGCGACAGCGCGTCCAGCGTCAGGTCAACGGTTTGCGCGGCGGCGACGCGGGTCTCAATACTGTCGAGCGTGGCCCGCGCGGCGTCTGTGACGGCGCTGTCGGGCTCGTCATACACCTCGTAGAACGTCATGCCCGCGATGGCATCTTGCTGGTCCCGCGCAGTCACCAGCGGCGGCACGGTGCCCGCAGCGGCGAGTGCGGCATAGGCGGTCGCACGCGCCGCATCGGTATTCAGCCGCGCTGTCGGGATACCACCCACACGCCCGTTGAAAACGTTCGCCGCCAAAGCGTCGCGGATCGCGGCGGGGGGCACAGGCGCCGGGGCCAGATCAGCCGCCACAAGCTGCGCATAGGCCGCATCGGGTGAAATATCCTCCCCCGGTGACAGCACCCGCGCGACGTTGCCGCTGGGTGTTTCAGACGGCGTCGCTGTTTTGGTCGATAGAATCTGGTTCATCACCGCCCGCGCCTCGATCGAGGTATCGCTGGCCATTGACGTGATCGCGGCGATACGATCGGCGGCTGTGTCGCCAAAACTGGCAGAGAGGAAGTTGGTCAGCTGGATCTTGCGGGCCTTCAGCGCCGCATCTGTCTCTGCCTCGATCGAGGCGCGCAGGGGGGCCAGTTGGTCCGCCTCCGGGCGGCGGGCGATGGAATCGACGGCACTTTGACGGCGTGCAAGATCAGGGTCGGTCAGTTGGAACTGCACAAGCGCGGTGCCGATCAGGCGGCGCACTCCGCCATTGGGTTTCAGCTGCGAAAACCCGCTTGCCGGTGCCGTGCTTTCCGCATCGCTGTCGATATCGCGCAAGGCCAGCGCGTCGCCTGTCTCGGTGCCGAAAAAGAACACACCATCCGCGTCGCGTTGCCAGACCCCTTTGTCCTGCCAGCGTTCAAGAAACGCGCTGACCTGCGGCGCACCGGAGGCAACCAGATCATCCAGCGCGACAGAGACAGAGCTGCGCGAGGGTTTGGCAATTTCATCGGCATGAGCTTGAAGCACGGGCTGCAAATCTTGCGCCTGTGCCGTTCCCACGATGCCCACCCAACAGAGGAGCATTAACAGGTGGCGGAACATAGGGAACCCTTGTGGTAAGTCTGGGAAATAAGGTGATGGGGCGGCCAGTCGGCCTGCCCGCCCCGGCGTTCAGGATCAGTAGTTAGAGGTCAGCTGAACGCAGGTTTCCGTTTCGGTGTTGTACATGCCGCATTCCAGATCTTTCCAATCGGAGGTCAGCACAGCGCTTTCGGGCAGGAAGTCTGTCCAGGCGTCGCCGGGCACCGGATCGGTCTGGCTGATGATGTCGAACTGACCGTCTGCCGTGATCTCGCCGATCAGCACGGGTTTGGACAGGTGGTGGTTCGCCAGCATCTCGGCGGTGCCGCCGGTCAGGTTCGGGAAGGTCTGCCCGTACATCGCGCTGCGCACGGCATCGACATCGGTGGTGCCAGCCTGTTCAACCGCATTCACCCACATGTTGAAGCCGATGTAATGCGCTTCCATCGGGTCATTGGTCACGCGTTTGTCGTCGCCGATGGATGTTTTCCACTGTTCGATGAATTCAGCGTTTGCAGGGGTGTCTGCGGACATAAAGTAGTTCCACGCCGCCAGATGCCCGACAAGGTTCGATGTATCGAGCCCCGACAGCTCTTCCTCGCCCACCGAGAAGGCAACGACGGGGATATCATCCGCCGACACATCTGCCGCGGCGAGCTCTTTGTAGAAACCGATGTTCGCGTCACCGTTGATGGTCGACACAACGCCCACCTGCTTGCCGTCCTGGCCCAGTGCCACGACATCGCCCACGATCGTGGCCCAATCGGAATGGCCAAACGGGGTGTAGTTCACAAAGATGTCTTCTTCGGCAATGCCCTTGGACATCAGATAGGATTTCAGAATGTTATTGGTGGTACGCGGGTAGACATAGTCGGTCCCGAGCAGGGCGAATTTCTCGACCCCCAGCTCTTCGAGGAAGTAATCAACCGCGGGGATCGCCTGCTGGTTGGGCGCGGCACCCGTGTAGAACACGTTCTTGGATGATTCCTCGCCCTCGTATTGCACGGGGTAGAACAGCAGGCCGTTCAGCTCTTCAATCACGGGCAGCACGGATTTGCGCGACACAGAGGTCCAGTTGCCAAAGATCACGTCGACCTCGTTCACGGTCAGCAACTCGCGCGCCTTCTCTGCGAACAAGGGCCAGTCGGAGGCAGGGTCAACCACGACCGCCTCAATTTCGCAGCCCAATACGCCACCCTTTTCGTTCTGCGCGTCGATCAACATCAGCATGGTGTCTTTCAGCGTCGTCTCGGAAATCGCCATGGTCCCCGACAGCGAGTGTAGCACGCCGACCTTGACCGGATCGGCACAGTCCTGCGCCATCACCAGCGAGGTGGAGCCCATCAATGCGGCGGTCGCGCAGGCGGCGAGTTTGGTGAATGTTGTCATCTTCTATCCCCTGTTGGCGCTGCTACCCCGCGCGTCAGAACGCACTTTTCCGGGGCCCCCAAGCACGTTAGACAGGAGGCGCAGCATATTGTTGTGATCGTCGCATGGCTTGTTACATCTGCCAGGATCGCTTGCCGTGCGACGGTGTTGCCTGTGTCGGCACAAGGCCAAGATGCCTAGGGCAGTGGCGGAGTCGCTAGAAAAAATGGCATGTCTCAGGACACGCCCCTAGCCGCGCCTCATTTTTTGGCACCAAAGATCGGGATCGCTTAAAATGTAACCGGCAGGCACACGGCTGCGGGGAAAGGCGCGCGACAAGCGCGCGCCAGCACCTTCGCCTTAGGGGGTGACGCGCGCGGCGGAGGTCGCCTGCCACGCCCGCAACATCGGCAGCGCACAAAGGGCGACCCCGATGAGAAAGGACAGGCTGTAGCCCAAACCGGCCAGATCGTTCTGCGGCATGGCGATCAGCACACCGCCAAAGAACAGCGCCACCCGCATCGGTAGCGCCCCACGGCCTTCAATCGGGCCGACAAGGCTGATGTAACCCTGCAGCGCCGCCGAGATCAGGGTCACCCCGATCATCGCACAGCTCAGCGCGACGACGACCTCCCACGCGGGAGCCTGACCAATCAACGCAGGGTTCAGCACAAAGAAGAAGGGCGCGATATAGATGACACCGCCAAGACGCATCGCCTCGAACCCCGTGGCAATCGGGTTGGACCCCGCCATGGTCGAGGCCGCAAAAGCGCCAAGCGCTACCGGAGGTGTGATATAGCTGACCATGCCCCAGTAGAGAATGAACAGATGCACTGCCAGTTGGTTCAGCCCGCCGGCCTCAAGCGCGGGGGCCAGCACCACCGCAAGGAAGATATAGCAGGCGGTCACCGTCATCCCCATGCCGAAGATAAAGGCGGTGATCGCCCCCATCAGCAACAGGATCAACGTGCTGTCGCCGGCAAGAAACACCAGCTCGTTCACCAATGTGCCCGCCAGCCCCGTGGCCGAGAACGACCCCACGATCAGCCCGACGCCCAGCAGGATCGCGGTCAGCTCTGACAGCCCCATGCCGACACCGACAATCATATTGCCAAGGCGGCTCAGGTTCAGACGATGGCTGGCGCGGAACTGGTTCACCACCAACAGCAGCGCCGTCGCATAGAATGGCGCAGAGGATTCCTGCCGCAGCCCGATCATCATATAGAGCAGCAGCGCGAAAACGAAGATATAGGGCCAGCCTTCGATCATCACCTGACGCAGGCGCGGAAGGTCAGGCTTGGGCAACCCGCGCAGCCCGCGTTTCGCGGAGTAGGCGTCGATCTGCGCAAACAGGCCCCAGTAAAACAACAGGCTGGGGATCGCGGCGGCCAGTGCGATTTCGACATAGGGGCGTGACAGGAAGGACGCCATGACAAAGGCCGTCGCCCCCATGATCGGCGGCATCAATACCCCGCCAGTCGAGGCGCAGGCCTCTGTCGCGGCGGCGGTCTTGGCCGAGAACCCGGTCTTGCGCATCGCAGGGATCGACACCGCCCCCGTGGTCAAGACATTTGAGATGACAGAGCCGGACATCGACCCCATAAAGCCGCTGGCAAAGATAGAGACCTTCGCCGCGCCCCCGCGGTAGCCGCCCACGAGGCCAAGCGCCAGATCATTGAAAAACTGCCCGCCGCCTGTCCGTTGCAGCACCGCGCCGAACAGGATGAAGCCGATGACAACGCCGCCGAACGCCTTCATCGGAATGCCGAAAGAGCTTTCGGCGGAATAGATATGGTAGGGCACCGTTTGCAGAAACGTGCTTTGAAAGCCCGAAAACGGGTCCGGCACGTGGCCCGCGAAGGTTGGATAGAACGCAAAAAGCGTGACGATTAGAAACAGCACCAGCCCCCCTGCCCGCCGCGTTGCCTCCAGGATCAGAAAGAAGAATATGACCGAGACATATTGCGCCGTTTCAGGGGCTGCATATTCCCACCCCTGCGACAGGTTCTGCTGCGCGGTCTGCGCCAGATAGCCCGTGGTCCCGACCGAAGCGGCAAACAGTACCCAGTCCAGCAGTGTTGGCTCCCCCCCCTTGCCGCCGCGGGCCTGAAAGATAAGGAACGTCAACGCTAGGAACATCCCCCCGAGGATATACAGATACCGCCCGTCGATCAGCACAATCCCGAAAAGCTGAAGGTTGAACAGCTGGTTGACCACCAGCACCAGCGACAGCAGCGTGGTGATCACCACGACCCAACGTGCCACCCCCGAGATCCGCTCCGCCGGGGTGGCACCGTCAATCGCCACCTCCTCGAACTTCGGCTGCGGGGCGCGCAATGTATCGGGATCGGTCATAAAAACGCTTTCATATTA
The DNA here is from genome assembly GCF_054968505.1 of Sulfitobacter sp. G5_S2_6_S6. Taxonomy (NCBI): domain Bacteria; kingdom Pseudomonadati; phylum Pseudomonadota; class Alphaproteobacteria; order Rhodobacterales; family Roseobacteraceae; genus Sulfitobacter; species Sulfitobacter sp. G5_S2_6_S6. The sequence continues at coordinate 55,653 of NZ_JBQKUI010000008.1, read as the reverse complement.
GGGGGTACGGGCCGGTGAGCGGCACAGCAGGAACGGGCCGGCACCATGACCAGCCCGCCCCAAACTTTGAAAGGGTTCAGAAAACGACAGAGAACCCGCCGTCTGCCAAGGCCTTGCGGCGCGCCTCGGACCAGGCGGCTTCCCAGTCAGAGGGGTTGGATGCTTTCGTCGCTTCCCATGCCGCGGCCAGCGCTTCTTGGCGTTTCACAAGTTTGTCGTTATGCGCCTGCGCGGTGTCGGACCAAGCGCCCACTTCTTCGAAATAGCGGATCGCCCCTTCGTGGTAGGGCACCACCCATTCCATGTTCTGCTTGTCCAGCGCCCAGCCACCGATGCCGGGGGAATTGCCGTCATATTTCGGGAACAGCTCTACCATCGCCTTGGTCATATTATAGACCAACGCTTCGTCCGTGGCAGCAATCGAGGTCAGCACCGGATAGGCATAGCCCGCGCCCTGATAGCCGTCGGTCCCGTCGATGGTGGCCCCGACCTTGGCTTTGTTCAGCGTGAAGAAGGGGGCAATTTCCTGCATGCGGGCGAAACCCTCGGTGTCGTCGGGATCAATCGGCGGCCAGAACAGCCCGCGCGGCCCCGCTTCGGCCTCATATGCCTTGCCCGAATTGGTCGACGCAAAAGCCGCATCGACCTGCCCTTCGATCAGGCCGGTCCAGCTGGCCCCGAACCCCCCGAAATCAACCCGCTCCACATCGTCCCATGTCAAGCCGCCATAGGCCAGATAGGCTTCGGTGTTTACGTTCAACGCAGGGGCACCCACGATATAGGACACGCGCTTCCCCTTGAGGTCGGCATAGGTCTCGATCCCCAGATCGCCCGCGACACCGACCGCAAGGTTGATCGCGCCGCCGTTGTTCGCCAGCAGCACCCGGATCGGCTGCGGGCCCCAGTTTTCGGCTCCGAAATCAAACACACCTTCCTGCGCCATAAAACTACCGCCCACACCCGTGGCCGAGAATTCAACCCGCCCCTGGCGCAATGGCTCTGTGCGCGACACGTCGTTCTTGCCCGGCAGCACGCGCAAGTTCACCCCCGCCGCATCTTGCAACGCAGCACCGATTGCCACGGCCTGATTATAGCCCGCCGACCCGGTGTCATAGGCTGTCCAGCTCAGTTGACGCGGCAGGTCCAGATCCTGCGCGAACGCCATGGAAGCCGTGAACCCAAATGCCACGACCGTCGTCTTCAATACGTTCATATCTTTCCTCCCAGAAATTCCTGCGGCGCAAAACATTCGCGTTTGCGGCAAGGTTAGCGGCCCGTTTTCTTGTGAAACGTGGTTCCGCCCTGTGGAAAAGGATAAGAGCGCGCCTTTCCTTGAGTCAACAAAAGACCGCGAGAGGCGCGATTGCGCAGGGTGACGTCAATCAGAGGTAGAGCAGAGATGTTCTGACGCGGGAACACCCGCCTTGCGCGCCGCCGCCGTCAGTTGCGCCAATGTGCCTGCATCCAGCGGAATACCCTTGGCCGATCGCTCTGCCGTGCTGCGCCTTTCGGGGTCGCCGGGGAATTGCACCCCCGCCGTTCCGGGCGCTGCGGGGGATGCTTTTACCCAATCTGTATAGCGGTCCACATCCACACCAAAGCTTTGCGCAAGACCAAAGACATTCGGATCGATCAAGATCGCCATCATGTTGTTCACGACCCGGTCGGGCACCTCGCGCTCGGGCGCATAGGCCCCGCCCCCGCTGAACGATCCACCTAAGATATCCCCCAGCAAGGCAAGCCCGAACCCTTTATGCTGCCCGAAGGCCGTCAACGCCCCGCCCGCACCGTCAGATACCACCGACGGATCGCGCGTGGCATTACCCTGCGCATCAATCAACGCCCCTTCGGGCGCAGGATTGCCGCTAAGCTGAGCGACACGCGCCTTGCCCATGGCGATGGTACTGGTCGCCATATCCAGCACAAACATCGGATGCTTTTCGGTTGCCGGTATCGCCGTGCAGTAAGGGTTGGTGACAAACCGCGCATCACTGCCGCCGAACGGTGCCACGAGGGGGCGCGCGGACTGAACATTCGCGTAAAGGATGCAGATAAACCCCGCCTCCGCCGCCATGATGCCCCAGTCGCCCAACCGCCCAAGGTGGAAGCTGCTGCGCAAGGACAGCATCGCGAAATGGTGGGTCTGCGCGCGATCAATCGCCAGCGTCATCGCCTGCTCTGCCACGATATGGCCAAAGCCACGGTGGCCATCGACCAAGAGGAACGGCCCCTTGTCCTGCACCAGCTCGATATCGGCCGCAGCGTCCAACTGCCCTGCAAGAATACCGTCCACATAGGCGGGTATCATCCCCACCCCGTGGCTGTCATGCCCCGCCAGATTAGCCCCCACCAACCGCGCCGCAACCTTCGCCGCCCGCCCTGCATCCTTCCCTGCATACGCCAAAATTGCCGTCGCAAAATCCGTCAACCGCCCCGCATCAACCGCCATCGGTCTGTCCTCCCCCAAATATGCTGTCCACGCCGCCTCTCCCAAAGCGAACGCCCCCGATCGCAGCCTCGCGCCAAGAAGCGGAAACTGCAAGCCGGAGGGTCATCGGAAGCGGAAAGAGCCAACGTCGGCCTCTACGGCGGGGAAGTTTTCAACGGAGGGTTTAAACGGCGCCCAGGGGCAGCTTGGGTTTCCCCGTTGCGTTCCCGTTTGAGCAGGTTGAAGAAGCTCTCAGGCAAGTCTTTGTCCGCCATTGGTCCGAGGACAATGGACGCGCGCATTGAAGCTCCTATATTCGTCAAGCCTTGATCTGGGACGATTTTGGGACGCAAAGCTGGCTATAAATTTCGCGCACGATGTAGCGTTTTAGGCAACGAATAATCTCGCTCTTGCTCTTCCCGTCTTTTGTGCGTTTCTTGACATAAGCCAGTGTCGGTTCGTGGCTTCGCATCCTGACAATGGCAACACGATAGAGGGCAGCATTGGCCTGGCGATTGCCGCCCCGGTTCAGTCGGAACCGATGTGTTTTCCCACTCGATGCCGGAATGGGACAAACCCCGCAAAGCTTAGCGAAGGCAGCCTCTGATCGAATGCGTGTTGGATCATCGCCAACGAGGATCAGCATCTGTGCGACCGTCAAAGTGGCAATGCCGTGGGATGCCATTAACTCTGGTGCGCGTTCTGTGACAAGCCGTTCCAGTTCCTTATCGTGCGCAATAATCTCTTCGTGCAGCCACAGCCAACGACGCGCCAATGCACGCATGGCGGCTTTAGCAGAGGCCAATGGATTGTCGATATCACCAGGTCGAAAGGCGGCGATGTGCCGGATTAGTGCGATTTTCCCACGGATATGATTCAGTGCGTCGCGCAAATCGGCGGGTGCATTTATGATCAGTGTTTTCAGGGTGACCATTGCCTGCGAGCGCGATTTAACTGCGGTATCACGTGCAATCTTCAGATGGCGAATCATTTCTGATGACCCCGTCTGTGTCTTCGGTCGTGCCGTAGCTTGCCCAGAAAGAACGGAACGTGCGGCACCTTCCGCGTCCAAACTATCTGTCTTGCCCTGCGTGTATCGCAGTTGCCGATTTGGACGCGTGACCTCAATGACATTGTGGCCGTGGGCGAGCAACGATCGCGAAAGACCTGCGCCGTAAGAACCGGTGCCTTCAATCCCGAATGCCTGAACTTTCCCAAGAGACTGAGACCAACGCTCCAATTCTAAATACCCCTTCGGATTGGTTGGAATGGAGAGCGTCGCTAAGCGGGTGCCTTGCGTATCAATCGCCACAGCGACGTGGCTGGCCTTGTGCGTGTCGATGCCGATAATAACTGGGTGTGTGGTCTTCATGCTGCCCTCTTTGCTAAGAATGCCCAGGCACCGATCCGAGGGGACAGGACTGTGATGGGGCGTACCCGTCAGGCTCCTATAAGGTCACATCTCGCCCGTTGCCGGGGCGACTTGATGGTCGACACGTCAACGCAATGACACGCAGTCAATCGTAACATGGGTCAGGCCATCAAGCCGCAATACCATACTCACAGTCATGGCAATTCCCGCGCCTGCTCATCGAGTGTTCGATATTGTGGGCCCGCAGAAACGCCGCCCAGTCCTTGCTGGTGTATTGGCTGCCTTGATCCGTATCGATCAGGACGCGTCGCTTAGGTTTGCGTCGCCAGACAGCCATCAGAAGGGCTTGCAGCACGAGGTCTGTTGGTTGCCGCGATTGTGTCGCCCAGCCGATCACACATCGTGAGTAGAGGTCGATGATAACCGCCAGATAGAGGAACCCCTCATAGGTTTTGATGTAAGTGATATCGGACACCCAGGCGGTGTCTGGCGCTGTCACATCAAACTGCCGGTCTAACGTGTTGTCGACGACGACTGACGGCCTTCCGCCATACTTGCCCGGCTTACGTTTGTAACCGATCTCTGCGCGGATCCCGGCCACACGGGCCAACTCACGCTTGAGCCTGCGGCTCTCAGCTTCGTGGTCAACAGATGATGTCTGTGACGCAGCTTTTGCGTAGAACTTCATCCATTTGTAGAGCGAATATGTACTAACGCCCAACCGTTCCGAAACCTCGCGAACGGCATACCCCCGCACTGTTATCTGATGGACTGCATCGCGCTTGAAATCTTCACTGAAATTTGGCTTCCCCATAACGGCCTCCTTGCCTCAAAGTTAGGGAAGAAAGCGTCTACAAATCTAGGGGCTGTTCAGTTTCCAACTTGGCGAGGCGGGCGCTTGCCACGGCAGGTGCAAGGCCAAGGTCACGACCCGCGGCACTGATATTGAGCCGCTCTGCTGCCATTACGAACAATCGCAGATGATCGGCGTCCATCAATTATACCCAAAATCAAGAAAGTGAACTCCACTCTCGGCAGTTTATTGCGCGAAAAACAAGGTATAAATTCGCATCCTAAGGATGACATCAACTCAAGGCTTTTGCGGTAATCCGCCGAGCAGACTGGCCCGATCATGATGGAAAGGAGTCTCTGGTGACACAGACCGGAACCGTAAACTATCACGTCCACAAGCCGTTTCGGCAGGCGTTCGAAATTGATGTGGATGGCATTGCTGGCAACCTCATCGAGCCGGAGTTTTTCGCTGCCAAGATCGCAGTGAAGGATCAACGGAACTGCGAGGCCGCCACGGAATTTGCAGAGGATGGCTTTGCTTTTGCCAACGCCCCAACGGCTATATTGGATTTCAAAGGCGACAATTGGCAGAGCCGATATGATGCCGAACTGGCCGATCTATTGAAACAGGAAGTTGGCGCAAAAGAGGTGATCATCTTTGATCATACAGTACGCATCGATGATCCGCAGGCCAAGCGTCGCCCGGCCCGCCACGTCCACAGCGATTATAGCCGCGAGGGTGCGGAAAGGCGTCTTGTGGATATTCTTGGCCCTGGACAGGCCGATGAATGGGCGCAGGGTCATTATGCCTTTATCAACGTCTGGCGCCCGATCGCGAACCCGATCAATTCGGCTCCGCTTGGCTTCGTTCGTCCCTCGACTGTTAAAGAGGCGGATTGGATCGTGATTGACTTGATCTACCCCGATCGCAAAGGCCAGGTAATGGGGTTGGCAAAAGACGACGCGCACGAATGGGTTTACCGCTCACGGATGACGCCTGACGAGGTCGCGTTTTTCAACATCTACGACAATTCCGGCCTCCCCTGCGTTGGCCACAGTGCGATTGATCTGATCGAGGACCCGACAGTCACGACGCCCCGCCAAAGCATCGAGAGCCGTACGTTGGTTCGCTATTAAAGAGCGCCCACCCGCGCCTTGCACACCTGAGGAGACATTCACATGACCAAGACAATTCTTATCACCGGCGCGACGGACGGGATCGGCCTTTTGACAGCCAAGACGCTGACTGCCGAGGGCCACAACGTCCTGTTGCACGGCCGCAGCGCGGACAAGTTGGAAGCCGCGGCACACGAGGTCGGGGGCAATCCGGAAACCTACCGCGCTGACCTTTCGTTGCTGGCGGATGTTAACGCCTTGGTGGCAGATGTCCGTGCCAAACATGACACCCTGGATGTGTTGATCAACAATGCCGGTGTTCTGAAGGTTCCCAACACACAGACGGACAGCGGGCTGGACGTGCGTTTCATGGTCAACGCAATCGCGCCTTGGGCTTTGACCGTTGGTCTGCTGCCGATCATCCCAAAAGACGGTCGCGTGGTGAGCCTTTCCTCAGCAGCACAAGCGCCCGTCAACATCAAGGCCATGCGCGGTGAGCAACAGCTTGGCCACAATGAAGCCTACGCGCAAAGCAAGCTGGCGTTGACAATCTGGTCGCAGGAATTGGCGCGCGAACACCCCGAAGGGCCGGTGTTTGTCTCGGTCAACCCGGGGTCTCTTCTTGCCACAAAAATGGTTAAGGAATCCTATGGAATGGCGGGCAATGACCTGCGGATCGGGGCTGACATCCTGCGCCGTGCGGCAGTGTCCGAGGAATTCGCCAATGCCTCGGGGCAGTATTACGACAACGATACCGGACGCATCGCACGGCCCCATCCCGCCGCCGCCGACCGCGCACATGTCGCGCAACTGATGGCGGCTATTCGTGAGCTGGCTGGCGCCTGAGGCGTCCCAAAACGTTTGCCGATCAAGGGGATTGCGCATTAAGCTAAGAGTCGGGAGGAGACGTGATGAGAGGTTTCATTACCTCAAATCAAACGGATGCGATTGCCGCGTCCTGGGACCGGTGTGCGCGGCAGTATAACCTGCGGCACGATACCGGGCGGCCTATCATGCGCCTCCAATCCTCCGAAGTTGCCCCCCGACTTGAACAGATTGTCGAGAGCACCGGCGGCAGGCAGGGCTTCTTTCAACATCTCGCTTCGGTCGCGGGCGAAATCGGTCATTGCCTGGTTGTCACCGACGCCGATGGCGTCTCTGTTCGGATTGAGCATAGCGGGGCGACGAGTGGCTCTGACGGATGGAACGGCATCGCCCTTGGGTCATGTTGGGACGAACGCGTGGCCGGCACAAACGGCGTATCCATGGCCTTGCGAACGGGGCACGCAATCACTGTGCGCGGTGCGGATCATTACTTTTCGACGCTCAGACAGTTCGCCTGTACCGGCGTTCCGGTGCTGGATGCCAACGGGGGGATGATTGGTGCAATCAATCTTGTCTCTGTCGATCGGGGCAATCGCGCGGATTATCTGTTTGGGCAGCAGCTGTTGGCAAAGACCGCGCATCGCATTCAGCGCAACCTTTTTGAAAAGGAATTCAACGACGCGATGCTTGTGACGGTCTCGCGTGTGGGGCGTGATCACGTCCTCTCCGAAGATGCACTGGTCGCCGTGAACGAGGCAGGGATGATTATCGGTGCCACTTCGACCGTTTCCGCCTGCCTTGACGGTGCAAACGCTACATCGCTGAGGGGGCAGGCGTTCGAGGCGATCTTTCACGTCGACAGCAATCGGCTGGTGAATGTGCCCGAGAGGGTAGTTTCGATTCCAGCCAATCATGGGGCCGCCGTGAACCTGACGGTTGCTTTGCCAAAGACCGCCGCACCCCAACGGGTGTCCAAGCCGCTGCCGCCCGGCCCTGCGCGCAAACGGCGCTTGCCACCATCGCTACAGCAGTTGGCGACCGGAAGTCACAACATGGCTGCCGCCTGTCGCCGTGCGCGAACCATGTTGGAAGACACAGCCATGCTGCATCTGGAAGGCGAAACCGGAACCGGGAAATCCGCGCTTGTGGCCGCATTGCTGCAAACCGATGCCCCTGACGCACCGGTTTTTGATCTGGATTGTGCGACGCTTGGCGAGAGTGACGCAGACACAGACCATTTGCGCAGGGTCATTGAGCAAGCCCGCGTCGTTTCAAGAATGTCCTATGGCAAGGGCGTCCGCGCGACCTTGGTGTTTGACAATGTGGACGAGCTGCCGGGCGCTTCGCAGGCAGAGCTGCGACGTTTCCTGAATGAACAGGAAGAACACCGCCACCAAACGGATGACCATGGGCATGACAGCCGCCTGCGTGTGGTTTCCACAAGCCGCAAACCTTTGATAGACGCCGTCAACGCGGGGCATTTCAGAGACGACCTATTTTATCTTCTAACAGGCTCAAAGGTCTTCCTGCCCCCCCTCCGAAGGCGTGAACATCCCGAGGTTCTGGCCCAGGCCCTGTGCGCGCAGCTGACTGGTTGTAACGTCATCTTCAGTGCCGAGGCCAAAGATGCGCTTTGTCGCCTACCGTTCCATGGCAATGTCCGCGAAATGCGCGGCGCGCTTCAAAACGCACTGGCAACGGCACAGGACAACCGGATCAACCTGCTTGATTTGCAACAAGCCTGTGTTGGCGCTCCTCTGGCCTCTGCGATACCGGAACCGGTTTGCGCCATTGTACCCGCCAATCCGGTAACCGCATATGACGAACGCAGCATGATCCTTGATGCGCTCGCAAACAGCCGGTGGAATGTCAGCGAAGCTGCTCGCGTACTTGGCATGGGGCGCGCAACGATTAACCGGAAACTGAAAATGTACGAGATCCGGCGGCCGACCTGAAGCAGGCCGGCCCACCGTCGCGTAAAGAAGGACCGCCTGTCGAAGGCGACCGGAGCGCGTTGCTCCGTCATTTCGACGAGCCTCACGCGCGAGGTGTGATAGAGTACAGATCACACTCACATTGTGGGTTTATTTGGCTTATCTTGGCGTCCTCACAGGCCGCCGGCAGTAGCGGAATTCGTAAGGACACCGCTGGGTATCTTATGGTTCTCAGGCAAGCTCGTCCTTGCCGTCGATGATGAAATGAACGCTGGTCGATCCCTTGTGGCGGGCCTCGAGATAGGGCGCGTAGTCCGGATCATTCACGAAGTCGCGGGCGGCTTGCGCATCCGGCCATTCAAGGATCACGCGCAGGGCTGCGGGCTGGTCTTCGCCCTCGACCTGTTCGTGGCTGGTTGTGCGCGCAATATACTTGCCGCCATGTTTGGCGATGATCTTGCCGACCGGCTCGATATAGCCGGGGATCCAGCTGTCGTCGGTGGGTGTCACGGCCAGAACTGAATAGGCTGTCATGGATTGGTTCCTCCTCTTTGGTATCGATTACCTTTGTTGTTAACGCGGGTTTGGGTTCAGGCCGCTCGGCGACCTAAATGCTGTGTTGCGCGCAGAATGTCGCGCTGTGCTATTTCATTAAGTGATGCGGCCAATGCGTTCATCCGATCACGCTGCGACGGGATGGCCCTGTCCAACGTCGTGTGAACACCCGCGTCGATTGGGCCAAGGGAAAGGTCACGGTGGAACGCATCGACGGCTGCGGCCCCGGTGGCCAGATCGCCCTCCACCAAAATCAGCGCATGCGCCAGAATGCGGCGCTGCCCGTTGCCAACAGGGCGTATGCGCTGCGCGGTGCCAACGGCTTTGCGGCCCTTCAAGGACAGGTTCCATGCGCCGTCACAAAAGCTGTTCGGGGTCGCACCCGTCGCCCAACCGGCGGGGATTGCATTCTGAATGATCCGTGTGATCAGGCGGTAACCATCCTCAATGGAGAACGTCCGATCAGCGGTAAACGCCAGCGCGAGGTTTAACACCCCCGGACCTTGGGGGACCGCGCCGCCGCCCGTGGGGCGCAGATACAACGGCCAGCCGCGCGTGGCTGAACTACGCTTCGCCGTTTCAAATCCGGGTTTGAGCCTCAGGCTTGCCGGACAGACAAGCGCGCGGCGGCGTGGGCTCCAGAGACAGGTTACAGCGCCTTGCGCCGCGAAGGCCGCTGCCTCAAGGGCAAGCCCCTCGGCCACGCCCTCCACATATGTGAGAGGTGCGTTCACACCGCCATCCTTTCGATCTCTTCGCAGATGGAAGTCAGCAGATCACCCGCTGGTGCACCATCAAGCGCGCGGTGATCAAAGGTCAGCGACAGGCCCACATGGGGGCGCAATTCGATCCCGCCATCCGCGCCCCGTACCGCGCGATCCGTCATACGCCCAATGCCAAGAATGCAGATTTGCCCTGCGTTGATGATCGGCGTGAAATGTTCCACCCGCGTGAGGCCGAGGTTGGAGACGGTGAATGTGCCGCCCGTCATTTCTGTCACGGTCAGCTTGTTGATCTTAGCCCGCGTGGCCAGATCCTGCCGCGCCGCACGCAATTCGGTTACATCCATCGCATCGGCACCGAACATGGCAGGGGCGACCAACAGATTGCCGGGCAAGGCGATAGCCACCGACAGGTCAACCGCATCAGACAAATGCACCTCGCGCCCCTCGACACGTCCGTTTGCCTCGGGGTTCTTTTTCAGGGCGCGCACCACAGCCAGCATCAAGAGATCCTCAACAGATATCTTGGTACCTGCCTCGCCTAAGCGTGTTTTTTCGGCCATCAGGGCCGTCGCATCGGCGCTGCCGTGGTGGGTCAGCTGCGCGGCCGTCGCAAGGCTTTTGGTCATGGCATCCGCGATCATGCCGCGCACGCCTTTGAGAGGGACGACCTTGGTCATTCGACCGACCCGATGACGGCGCCCTTGGGCACTACGGCATCGGCCTCTTCCTTGATCCGCAGGGTGCCAGAGGCTGGTGCGTTGATCTCGTATTGCACTTTGGCGGTCATAATCTCGACCACCAACGCGCCTTCTTCGACGGTCGCGCCATCATCAGCAAGCCAGCCGGTGATCACTGTTTCTTCGTCCTCTTCCCAGAGGTCGGATGGGATGACGATATCTGTTGCCATTTGAAGTGTCCTTTCCTGTTCGGGGTCGCGCTTCATGCGACCCCGTTGATTAGTGATTTGTTGGTTTTGGTTCGGCTCAGGCCGCTTGCATCTCGTCCCAGGCAGCGACGATCTTGTCAGGGTTGGGCAGGCAGAACTGCTCCATCACCCGCGCGAATGGGATCGGCACATCGGGGAAGGCAACGCGTTTCGGCGCGGCCTTGAGAACCGAGATATCATGCTCGGTCACGGAGGCGATGATTTCGCCCGAGAGGCCGTAGCTCATATAGTCCTCGTCCACGACAATCAGCCTGCCGGTCTTGGCGACGCTGGCGCGGATGGTGTCACGGTCCAGTGGGACAAGGCTGACAAGATCGACGACTTCGGCGCTGACGCCTTGTTGTTCAAGCTTCTTGGCGGCCTTCAAAGCGTTGTGAACGCCCATGCCGCAACTGACGATGGATACATCCTTGCCTTCGCGCACGACCTTGGCCTTGCCGATTTCCAGCGTGTAGGGCTCTTCCGGCACATGCACAGTCGCCCCCGCCTCGGTGCCAAGCCAACCCATGCCCTGTAGCCCCTTGTGGTACATGTAAACCACCGGACTGTCGTCGCGCATGGCGGCCGTCATCAACCCTTTGGCGTCATAGGCATTGGATGGGGCCACAACCTTCATTCCGGGCAGGTGAGCAAAGGTGCCGTACAGACACTGCGAATGCTGGCCGCCATCGGAATAGCCACCACCGGTTGAGGTCATCAGAACCATTGGCACTTTCACGTTGCCGCCGGAGAAATAGATGTTCTTGGCCATCAGATTGTAGATCGCATCAAAGCAGACGCCAAAGAAGTCGACGAACATCAGTTCGACCACCGGACGCATGCCATCCTGCGCCGCACCAACAGCAGCACCAATAAAGGCAGTTTCCGAAATCGGTGTGTCGCGGATGCGTTCCGCCCCGAACTCTTCGATTAACCCACGGGTATTCCCATAGACGCCACCCAGAGGGCCGATGTCCTCGCCCATCACGAAGACGGAGGGATCGATGCGCATTTCCTGTGCGGTGGCTTCGGCCATAGCGCGGGCGATGGTCAGTTTTCTCTCGTTCGATTTGGTCATGTCTCTCCCTCCCGTTTATGCCGCGAACACGCGCGTCAGCGCATCTTCGGGGGCTGCATCATCGCTTTCGCGGGCGAATTTGATTGCGGCGTCAACACGCGCGGCGGATTCTTCCTCGATCGTGTTCAGTTCCGCCTCGCTGGCAGCACCTTCGGCAAGCAATCTTTCCCTCATTTTGGGGATCGGATCTTTTTCAAACAGCGCGTCCTTTTCCCCTTCGGGGCGATAGGCCTCGGCGTCACCCATAAAGTGGCCCGCTAAACGGTAGGTTTCACATTCCAGCAGCGATGGGCCTTCACCCGCTCGCGCCCGCGCAATCGCCTCGCCTGCTGCTTCAAAGATGGCATAGGGGTCGTTGCCCTCAATCCGTTTGCCGGGGATGCCATAAGCCGCCGCGCGATCTGCGTGGCTGCCGATGCTGCTGGCGGTTTCTTTGGCAACAGAAATGCCCCAGCCGTTATCCTCGACCACGCAGATAAAAGGCAGGTTCCAAACGGCAGCGAGGTTCATCGCCTCGTGCCAGCCGCCCTGGTTCACCGCGCCTTCACCGACGAAGGCCACGGCGACGCCCGGCTTGCCTTGCATCTTGCGGCTGAGCGCCGCACCGACGGCGGGGCCCATGCCCTGCGCGATAATGCCAGAACAGGCAAAGTTCACATTGTCATCAAAGAGATGCATATGCCCGCCGCGACCACCGGATAAGCCGGTTTTCTTACCGAAGATCTCGGCGGCCATTTTATCCAGATCAACGCCCTTGGCGATGGCCTGATGGTGTGGACGGTGGGTGGCTGTGACCACATCCTCGGGAGTCAGGTGCGCGCAAACCCCCACCGCCACTGGCTCCTGCCCGTCGGACAGGTGCATTTCACCCGGGATCGGCCCGTTGGCCATGTTGAACGCCGGTGATTTACCCTCGAAATAGATCTTCGCAATGGCTTCTTCGAACCTCCGGCTCGTGACCATATTGCGATACATCCAATGCTGTTCTTCGCGTGTTGGTGACATGAATTCCTCCTCCCATGTGCGCGGCCTCTCCCTGCCGCATGAACGCTGGAAGTAGGATTGAAGCTGTTGGGCTGCGGAACAATGACGCTGAAGCCCACGCGGGGCTTGATCGCGCAAACTGTCTCACCGTGAGACAGTTTGAGACACATTGAGCCAGAGTGTGGCGCACCTTGAGCAGGAATTGGTCTGCGCGTCGAAGAAAGACGGACATCGACTCAGCAATAAAGCGGCACGCAATTTATATTCAAAATCCGAATTCTGTAGCTCACTTCACCCCCGTTTATCCAAAATTTGGATCATCTCATCATAGGGGGACGAAAAAGAGCTTCGGCTCACAACTCAAGCCCTGCGCAAAACAGGGCACCACAACGGAGAGATGCTATGAAGTACGAGAATTTCACAACGTTTAGCGTCGATGTCAAAGATGCCATCGCTACCGTGACGTTCGATTATGGAACGGTCAACGTTCAGGGACAAGAGATGCTCGCCGACCTGAACAGCCTTGCAATGCGGCTTGAGCGGGACCGCGATACAAAGGTTGTAATCTTCCAGTCGGCGCACCCCGAAATCTGGGTGGCGCATTACGATACGGAGCTTCTTAAAGATATGGCGATCGAAGCCGTTTCGCGCGAAAACGCGGTATTGCTTGACCTACAAATGGTATGCGAACGGATTAGCAGGGTGCCGCAAGCGACCATTGCGAAGCTGGAAGGGTTTGCACGTGGCGGAGGCCATGAACTGGCACTGGCGCTCGACATGCGGTTCGCCGCGCGTGGCAAGTACAAGTTTATGCAAATGGAAGTCGGCATGGGCATTCTGCCCTGTGGAGGCGGCGCGTCGCGCATGGCCCGTCAAACAGGTTTGGGCAAAGCGTTGGAAATTATCCTTAGCGCAAATGATTACGACGCAGATGATGCGGAACGGTTCGGCACAATTAACAAGGCGCTTGAGCCCGATGAGATCGGCCCCTACGTTGACGCGCTGGCGCAGCGCATTTCCAAATTTCCCGCGGCTTCGATTAACGCTTGTAAGCAGATGGTTTACGAATCTATCGACAAACCCATTGAAGAAGCCCTGAAGGCAGAGGCCTATTGGCTTTATCAAGCGACCAGCAAAACCCCGGCCATCAAGCGTTTCACAGTGGCTGACGAACAAGGGCTTGAGCACGACATCGAGAACCAGCGCAATTGGGGCGATCTGGTCATGAAGGTTCAAGACATCAACTAAACTCCCCTTATTAAGGTCACTTCTCAAGAACCGCGCCCGTATTCACGGTGCGGTTCTTTCTGTTTGGTCGCCGTCCACGCGCAGATGACAGCATTACCTTCAGAATCCGAAAACTGAACTCCGAATTGCACCGATTACCCAAATATTCAGACGTGTTAGTTCTGTGTCAACAAACACATCGAAAGGAAAACCCGATGAAAACCATGGCCCTCTCCGAATACGGACCCAACTCCGCCTTTGCATTGACCGAGCTGCCCAAACCAACCGCAGACACCGGTCATGTGATTGTTCGCGTTCAAGCAACCAGTATCAACACAATCGACATGATGATCCGCAATATGGGCACGGACCTTGGTTTTGCCCCCGCTACACCTGCTGTTTTGGGCATGGATTTTGCTGGCACGATTGAAGAAGTCGGCGAGGGTGTGACCGGTTTCGCCGTGGGCGACGAAGTATATGGCTGCGCCGGTGGTCTGGCCAACCTTCAGGGCGCTCTGGCGGAATACATGCCGGCTGATGCACGGCTGATCGCGAAAAAGCCGAAATCCCTATCCATGCGCGAAGCGGCCGCGATCCCGCTGGTCGGGATCACCGCTTATGAGGGGCTCAAGCGGGCCGGCGTAAGCGAGGGCCAGAAGGTGCTTGTGCATGGCGGTTCTGGCGGTGTCGGGCACATCGGCGTGCAATTGGCCCGGTCACTGGGGGCGGAGGTTTATGCCACCGACAGCGGCGATGAACGCCTATCTGTTGTGCGTGCTCTTGGTGCCGAAGCGATCGATTTCAAGGCGGAGTCCGTCGAGGACTACGTCGCCAAGCACACAGGTGGCACAGGTTTTGATGCGGTGCTGGATACAGTCGGCGCTGGCAACCTGACGAACTCATTCAACGCGGTCGCCCTGAACGGCCACGTGGCCACCACCCTCGCGTTGGCAGAGCTTGACCTGTCCCCCGCCCACCTGAAGGGTGCCTCACTGCATGTCGTATTCATGCTGATCCCGATGTTGCATGACAAAGACCGCGCAGACCACGGTGCAATCTTGGCCGAACTGGCAAAGCTGGTTGATAGCGGCGCATTGAAACCGGTCGTGGATGAGCCCCAGTTTGCCCTTGAAGAGGTCGGTGCAGCCTATGACCGCCTCGCCAGCGGCAAAGCAATCGGCAAGGTGGTCGTGGACGTATAACGCACCGCAAGGCGCGTTCGGCATGGCGCGGCGGGCTTCGGCTCGCCGCGCCATTCGTTTTTCCGAAATAGGATTTTAAAGAAAAACGGCGCCCCAACCCGAACTGACGATTATATCTATTAACCGAATTTTGATTACAAAATATGCCCGTTTATCAAGCTGAGAGAGATCAATAAGTATTGCTTATCAAACCTGCTCCAACATAAGAAGGATGCCCCTAAATGACCCTTTCATCTCTTCAACAAGCCCGTGCCATTGCGCGCCCAAGCCGGGAACAAATGCTTAACCGCGAGTTCTCTGTCCAACAATTCTGGAACCAGAACCGCGATCTGTTTGAACGCGCTTGGTCAGAATGGCAGACGGAGAACGAGGCTAAGCTGCCTCAGCTCGACAGCTCTATTTTCGATCCAAAACTGCGCGCGGCCGTGGAACAGGCATGGGCAGACCCGACAGCCGAAGGTGCGGTCAAGGACCTGTGGGAAGAAGTCTTCCCCGGAGTCTATCGCGCGCAATTCTTTGATGTCGAACGCCTTGCGGCCCTGCGTGAATACCTTGACGGCGTTGCCGATGCGGACATCCCATTGCGCCCCCCTTACGGGATCGTGCTGAACCGCGGTGGTGCCATGCTTGACCCGCGCTCCGAAGGGTATCTTGCCGCGCCCGGGTTTCAGGGCTTCTACCGCGAGATGATGGACGCCTACATGCGGCCCGTGTCTCGTCTGCTGTTCCCTGACGTTGTAGGCTACGACACACAAACATTCGGGTTCTCTATCCGGTGGCAGGCCAGCAAAGATACGTCCCTGCGCCCTCATTCGGATGCCTCTGCGGTGACACTAAATATCAACCTGAACCTGCCCGGCGAAGGGTACTCCGGTTCGGCCGTCAGCTTCATCGATCCGGTTTCACGCCGCGTTGAAAAACTGACTTTTGAACCCGGCACCGCACTGATCCACCACGGCAGCGTCCCCCACGCGTCCGAGCCGATCACTGAAGGCGAACGCTATAACTTTGTTCTGTGGCTGTATGGTCAACACGGACAAATTCCGCATGGCAGCACGCCGACGCCGCAAATCTCGGCCAAGGACAGGTGGTCCGTACCAACGGAAGAATTTGACAATTTCGCGCCGTTCTAAGGCCGGGTTGTCCCTTAACATAGCGATATATTCGGGCGGTTCAGGCCGCCCGAATATGCGACGGAAATAACGTGCGGCATGCCTGTAACATAAGGTCCATTGAGCGCCTGTGCATCATGCGTTTATTCTCATCAACGGGGGTCCGACGCGCCGAGAGCAACCAACAAATAGCTAAAAGGGATGCTAAGCATGGAAAGCTTTGCCAACGATCTTAGTCAGATGCAGCGGACGCCCTTGCATGCGGACCATGTCGAAGCGCTGCGACAGGTTGGAACGATACGGACGTATGGCGCAGGCGACACGATCATTCGACCCGGTGATCCGCTGGAGGAATTGCTTTATATTGAAAGCGGCGAGATAGAGGTTGTGCATCCGATTACGCAGGAGCGGACAATCGCGGCCACGATGGGGCGATCCCAATTTACCGGTGAAATCGGGACGCTGTCCGGTGCGGTGTCGATGATCCAAATGAGGGCGTGTGAAACCTCGACAGTGATCGCGGTCCAAAACGCAGACCTGATTAAACTGATGTCCCGCATCCCCGAGATGAGCGATATAATTTTGACTGTTTTTGCCGCCAGACGCCGCGGAAACATCGAACATGGACAAACCGAGCTCAAGTTGATCGGCGCGGATGTTGATAAAGATATTCAGAAGATCGCCGTCTTTGCACAGCGCAACCGGATCGCGGCGCAACTGATTGATCTTGAAAGCACCGAGGCCGACGCGGAACGCACAAGCTGTGATCTACAAGGTTGTGGCCCTGCGGTGATTTTTGGCGGTGAGGTGATTTACGATCCGACGCCGGAAAAGCTCGCTCGGACATTGGGGCTTGAGCTGGTGATCCCGAACGGCGAAGTGGTCGATGTCCTGATTGTCGGGGGCGGGCCTGCGGGCGTAGCCGCAGGGGTTTATGCCGGTGCCGAGGGGCTATCTGCCGTCGTCGCAGAAGATATCGCCATCGGTGGGCAGGCAGGCACCTCCAGCCGGATCGAGAACTACATGGGATTTCCAACGGGGATTTCAGGTGGAGACCTTGTATGGCGCGGCGAAGTCCAAGCGATGAAATTCGGCACCCGATTTGCCATGCCATTGCGGATCGAGGCGCTGGCCTGTCGCGACGACCGCTTTTACGCGACCTGTTCAAACGGACGCGAACTCTGCGCACGGTCGATTGTGGTGGCTACGGGTGTTCAGTATCGAAAGCTGCCGATCCCGCGACTGGAAGAATTCGAGGGCGTCGGCGTTTATTATGCCGCCACAGAAATGGAAGCTCGGTTTTGCCGAAACTCGGAAGCCATCGTTGTAGGCGGCGGCAATTCCGCGGGGCAAGCGGCCATGTTCCTCAGCCGCACAGCTGCGCATGTGCATCTTCTGGTGCGCTCCGGCAGCCTTGCCGCCTCTATGTCGGACTATCTGTCGTCGCGTCTTGAGGCCGATCCGCAGATAACAATCCATTACCAAGCAGAAATTTCTGATCTGCATGGCGATAGCAAGCTATCCGCAGTGACAGTGAAAAACAAAGCCGACAGCACGCACCATCGCTATGACAGCCGCACAGTTTTTATCATGGCGGGGGCGGCACCCAATACAGAGTGGTTGGCTGGGCACGCCGCGTTGGATGATAAGGGCTTCGTTCTGACAGGCACCGAAAACGGTGGCCGATCGCCGTTTGAAACATCGACCCACGGCATTTTTGCAGTTGGCGACGTGCGGTCCGGCTCGGTCAAGCGAGTGGCGTCATCGGTGGGCGAAGGCTCGGTCGTCATGAGCGAGGTCTGGAACCATTTGAATAGCTGAACCTCAGTTGAAAATTTGACGGAGATCCTCATGCAGGTAGATTTTGAAGACGGAGAAACAGGGGGACGCTATGTCCTCCGAACCGAGGGTGGCGAGGCCGTGTCGACCTTCTCCAAAGCTGGAGATAAGATCGTCATCATCGACCACACCGAAGTCGACGACGCCTTGCGGGGTCGCGGGTACGGGCAGATGCTTATTGAACAAATTGTCGCTGACATGCGAAAGCAAAGCAAAAAGATCGTGCCGCTGTGCCCCTTCGCCGCCTCACAATTTCGGAAACATCCCGAATGGGCTGACGTGCTGAATTAAGTTTATAGACCGTAGCGAAACACGAACATTTTCACAAATGTAAGTGTCTCATTTTGTGAAAAAATGAGACGGTTGTTGGCGAACGCCTTGAGGTCAATCTCACGCCCAGTCCAATCCAATCCGGCCATATATGCCCTGCTGTGTATATCGGGCACCATAATCCAAAACGGAGCCGTTCGGTCGTGGGGCGCAAGTTATCGGTCATTGTAAAAACCACTTCACTGCCCCAAAGTCGGCACCTGCGCCATCTTTTGTTTGATAAACGATCTGAATTGCCGGACCCTAAGCGGCTCGATCCCGCCGGGCGGGCGCATGAAGTGAATGTTCCACTCCGGCGCTACGATATATCTGTCTAGGACAGTTACCAGTTCACCACTTTCAAGATGCTCGGCAACTTCCCATGTACATTTGCGCGCGATGCCAAAGCCGGAAATGGCAGCTTCGGTAACACCCTCTGCAAGATTGGTCACAAAACGGCCCGCAACTTTGACGGCATCTTCCTCCCCATGAGGCCCTTTGAACTTCCAGTTCTGCAATGCATCGCGAATTACGCAGTCAAAATGAACCAGGTCCTGTGGCGTTTGTGGCGTGCCCATTGCTTTTAGGTAGTCTGGCGCAGCAACCAGAATACGTGGACATGAACTAAGCTTTTGCGCCTTGAGGCTCGAACTTTCCAGAGCACCCAACCGGATAGCACAATCGAACCCGTTATCCACGATGTCAAAAACCGTATCACTAAGGTGGAGTTGCACGGTCAAACCCGGATGCATCGACAAGAATTCCGTCACAAATGGCGCAATGTACTTCCGCCCGAATGAGGCAGGGCCAGCCAATCTTAGAGTGCCGCGCAGGACTTGATTTTCGCCACTTACGTCAAGCATGGCGTCCTGCACCGTCTCGAAAATCCGCTCTGCATGTTTCAGCAAGCGCTCCCCTTCAAGCGTCACACTGACACTTCGAGTTGTCCGGTGCAAAAGCTGCGCGCCCACTTCGGATTCGAGTGCCTGAATGCGTTGCGTCGCGCTCGTCGGCGACAAACCAAACTCTGCACCGGCCTTACCGATAGCTCCCAACCGCGCTGCCCGAACGAACAATTCCAGCAATTTCAGATCGTTAATCATTATTTGCCACAGCCAAATAGTATATTATTTTTTGAAGCCATTATCATTCGTTGGGTTCATAGTATCTCACTCCCGGCAACGAGCCAAGACGCTTTAACCACGAAAGTATATGACATGATGAAACACTCCGTTCTGCCCATAGCCGCAATAGCCCTGTCGCTAAGTTCTCAGCAATCCTTTGCACAAGAAGCCACCGAGATCGTGAAATTTTCGGATGTTACTTATCAGCCGCTCAACCCTGCACGCGGAGACGCAGCACCTCAGGCCGGCGTGCTCTGGGGGGATATAGCCAAAGACGTGCCCACCGGTGCCATTATCAAATTCGGAGAGAACTTTTCTTCGCCGCCCCATATTCACAACATTACCTATCGGGGCATCGTTATCGAAGGTGCAGTCCACAATGATGATCCCGATGCCGCAAACATGTGGATGGGGCCGGGCTCTTTTTGGTCACAGCCGGCGGGTGAGCCTCACATCACATCTGCGGCGGCAGAGGGCGGCGCAACGATCTTTTTGGAGATCCTCGAAGGGCCATATCTGGTCCGGCCGACCGAAGAGGCTTTTGACAACCACGAACTTCCAGTGAATTTGGATTCAAGCAACGTTGTCTGGCTAAGCACGGATGATGTGACATGGATCGATCAGCCTGCCGCCAAGGACAACACGGCCGCCCCACAGCTCGCCTACCTTTGGGGAGAGACCAGCGCAAACAATGCAACATTCCTGAAAATTCCGGCAGGAACTTCCGGCACGCTCGAAAGCAATGCTGGATTGCTCCGCGCTGTCACAATCTCCGGCAAAACGGACCTAACCGTCCCGGAAGGCTCCACAGAAAGCGATCTAGTTCCCGGCAGCTATTTTGGCTCCGAAACAGGCGGATCATATGATCTGTCTTGCCAGATCGAAGATGATTGCATGCTGTATGTGCGGGCAGAAGGCAAATACACTTTCACCGGGAAGTAATCGCAGTGCCGCGGTCGTTTGAAAGATGGCTCTAGTCCCACCTTCAAGCGATCGCGGTCCACTGGCAAAGAAAATAGCAAGCCCCTGTATCGTGCATCCGCCTGCTTTTCTGAAATCGAACAAACCGGAACGTGGATCTGTCGACTTTGGGCAGGCCAGCTTTTTAGAAAGACAATGAAGTCTTAGCCGCTCGTGATACGCCCGCTTTCACCATTGCCTTCCCCATGCTTCGCACCTGCAGCGAACGACCGCTTTCCGCCCAAAACGACCATTCGTGCTTTGTCGCACCATCGGAACTCTGTCGCCTTGCCGCTCCCTATGCGCCGCTTGCAGACCAAGAAACCGAATTGCATAAAGCTAAATACCTGCAAGCAAGCGAATTTGATTTAGAACGGTAAGTCTGCACCAAACCACGACGCGGTCGACAGGATCGATGCATTTACCTATGTAACTGGGTACACGAATTAGAGTAACGAGCAGCGCGCGGTTTGTGTCAGGGCTTTGCGACCGGCGACACCAACGGAACTTTCAATCGCACGACCAACCCCCGCTCCTGCGGCAACAGCTCGACGTCACCACCGTGACGGCGCAGGACATCCTGAACGATGGCAAGCCCAAGCCCGCTGCCCTCCCCTTCGCTCAATTGACCGAACCGTTGAAACGCGGCCTGCGTGCTGTCTTTGGGGATGCCGATGCCGTCATCTTGTACGGTCAGCACCGCATACCCCGCCTCGGCCACGGTGCTCACGCGGATCGCTGAGAGGCCTGGCCCCCCATGGGACAGCGCGTTTTCAAGTAGATTGGTGATGGCCTCACCCAGCAGCACGCTATCACCATTCACGGGCAAAGGGGCAGGATATGGCTCGAAGCCAAAGCCTATGTCCCGCGACAGGACCGTCGGGGCAAAGTCACTGCAGACTTCGGCAGCGACAGCGTTAAGTTCCAGTCTATCGAATGTTGGTGCCTCGTCGTAGCGCAACCGTTCGAGAGACAACAACTGATTGGCGAGCCGCGCCGATTTACGTGCGGCGGCGATCAATTCACGTTCGCGCAGGCGACGCTCTTGCGGGTCGCTGACATCTGGCAAAACCTCGGCCAATGACAACAGTGCGGAGGCGGGGTTGCGCAGCTGATGCGCGGCGTTGGAGATAAAGACCTGATGGTCCTCAATGCTCTGGCGCACCTGCCCGAAAAGCCGGTTCAATGTAGCGACAATACCAAAGACTTCTGCCGGGACCGGGCGGCGGATATCGCGCAGGTCATCGGGAGATCGGTGTTGGATCGCATCTTGTAAATCGTTCAAGGGGCGCAGGCCGATCTTCACCCCGAACCAAACCACCAAAGCAAGTGCTGCCATCAGGCTGGCGATCAACGCCGCCGCGCGGCGCGCCAAGGCGGCGGCGAAAGCATTGCGATCACTGTCCCTTTGCCAGACGGTGACGATCGTATCGCCCGTGAGGTTGCCGATGGTCGTGCTCTCCGCCATCCGCAAAACCCGCACAGGCTCGCCCCGATATTCCGCCATCGTGTAGTTCAGCCGATCCTCGCCCGCCCGACCGCCAGAGACGGGGGGATAGGCATAGCCGGTGATGTAGATGCCACCTGGGCCCGTGACATGGTAAAAAAGCTCACCGCCCCCGGCATCCGAGACGAAATCCCGCGTGCTGGGAGAAAGCGCATCCCCGCCTGAGATTGCCACATCGCGAGAGATTGCCAAGGCCGCGGCCAGCAGGCTCCGGTCGAACAGGGTTTCAGAGGTGCGCTGCGCCACTTCAAAGCGCCAAAACCCCAGAACGATCGAAAGCAGCAGCAGCGGCGGCAGGATCAGCATGAACAGCCGAGAGCGCAGCGACATCGAGGTCATGCGCTGTCGACCTCCAACATATAGCCCAGCCCACGGGCGGCTTTGATGCGGATGCCGAAGGGCTCTAACCGTTTGCGAAGACGGGACACATGCGGCTCGATGGCGCTGTCTTCCTGCGCGGCCCCGGTGCCATAGACGTGGGTGATCAGTTGGGATTTCGAGACGATCCGCCCGCGCCTTTCGAGAAGGCATTCAAGCGTCGCCAGTTCTTTACGAGGAAAAGCCAGTGGCTGCTCCCCCTCCAGCAGCTGCCGGTTCGTGCGGTCAAAGACCAAGGGGCCAATCGCGTCGCGGGCGGCGAACTCAAGGTTTTTGCGCCGCGCCATGGCACGCAGCCGGGCCTCGAGCTCATCCATCTCGAAGGGTTTGGTCAGGTAATCATCGGCTCCGGCATCCAGCCCTGCTACTCGCTCTGAAGTCTCCGCCCGCGCGGTCAGCAGGATCACTGGCGTGCCATCGCCACGGCGGCGCAGACGGCTCAGAACTTCCAGCCCGTCACAACCGGGCAAGTTACAGTCCAGCACGATCAGGTCAGCCCCCTCATGTCGCAAGAAAATGTCAGCATCTTCCCCGTCATGCAGCAGGTCCACCGCATGGCCCCGATCGCGCAAGCGATGGGCAATTCCCTGTGCCAGAGCCTCATTGTCTTCGATGACTGCAATGCGCATGATTAAAACTTAATCCTGATGCGCAAGTTTCGCGCAAGGTTGGAAAGGCAGTGTGCCCGTGTTGGAGGAGGGATTCGTTCCCTGAAACAAATACGAATTACGGCAGGCGTGAAAGTCTGACCGATACAGAATGTCTACGGGAGGACACCAATGACTATCAAGTATTTCGCCGCAACCGCTGTATCTGCTGCTTGCCTTGCCGCCCCGGCGCTGGCCGAAGTCGACTTTGCAGGGAAAACCATCGAGTGGGTCATCCCCTTCTCGGAAACCGGCGGCTCGGCCAAATGGGCCAACTTCTTTGCCCCGCTCTTGTCCGAGGAACTTCCGGGCAACCCCACCGTCGTGGTCAAATTCATGCCGGGCGCGGGTTCAACCAAAGGTGCCAACTGGTTCCAAGAGCAAGAACATGACGAGGGCACGGTTCTTTTCGGCACCTCCGGCTCGACCCAGTTCCCCTATCTGCTGGACGATCCGCGCGTGCGGTATGAGTACAGCGACTGGAAGCCTGTCATGGCATCGGGCACCGGCGGGGTCGCCTATCTGAACCCCGCGGACGGTGAGAAATTCGATGGCACCGCCAATAACCTTAAAGACATCAACTTCATCTACGGCTCGCAAGGGGCCACGCGCCTTGACCTCGTGCCGCTGCTGGCATGGGAAATGCTGGGCATGAATGTAGAGCCGGTTTTTGGCATCAAGGGCCGTGGCGATGGCCGTCTGATGTTTGAGCGCGGCGAGGCCACGATCGATTACCAGACCTCGTCAAGCTACCTCGGGGCCTCTGCCGATCTGGTCGAAAAGGGTCAAGCCGTGCCGATGATGACATGGGGCGCGCTGGACGACGATGGCAACATCGTTCGTGACCCCACCTTCCCCGACATCCTGACCTTCAAGGAAGTCTGTGAAGCCACCGAGGGCTGCGCGACCGAGGGCGAGGCTTGGGACGCGTGGAAAGCCTTCTTCATCGCAGGTTTTCCGGTGCAAAAGATCGCCTTCCTGCCCGCAGGGACGCCCGATGACGTGATCGAAACCTACACGGCAGCCTTCGACGCGGTGCGCAACCGCGAAGATTTCGCTCAAATCGCCGAGAAGCGCGTCGGGAAATACCCCGTCTTCGTAGGTGAAGGCGCGGCAAAGGCGACGCAGCGCGGCACGACCGTCTCTGCAGAGGCGAAGGCCTTCGTCACCAACTGGCTGCAAGAAGCCTATGGCGTTTCGCTGAAGTAAGCGAAACCCCCAAGGCCCCGGGCGCGCCCCGGGGCCACCCCTCCCTTTAATCTAACATTTCGAGGTCGGTGCGATGGATCTGTTCGCAACCGCTCTGCCTGCGCTTGGCCAGGCATGGGCTCTAATTTTGCAACCTGTAGTACTGGGATATCTGGTGTTGGGCGTCGTCATGGGCCTGGCTGTCGGCGTCTTTCCCGGCCTCGGTGGGATCGCGGGGCTGTCGCTGCTCTTGCCCTTCATGTTCGGCATGGACCCGGTGCTGGGTCTGGCGCTGATGATCGGCATGGTCGCGGTCGTGCCGACCTCAGACACTTTCGCTTCCGTCCTCATGGGCATTCCGGGGTCTTCGGCCAGCCAAGCCACGGTGCTCGATGGCTTTCCGATGGCCAAGAAAGGCCAAGCCGCGCGGGCGCTTTCGGCGGCTTTCACCTCATCGCTCTTCGGCGGTCTGGTCGGCGCGGCTTTCCTGACGTTGTTCATCGTTGTTGCGCGGCCCATCGTCCTGTCGTTCGGCCTGCCCGAGATGCTGATGATCTCGATCCTCGGCCTGTCGATGGTCGCGGTGTTGGCCGGGCGCGTGGCGCTCAAAGGTCTGGCGGCCGCGGGTCTCGGCCTGCTCATCGGCACCATCGGCGAGGCTGATGCGGGCGGCTCCCTGCGGATGGCGACCTATGACATCCCCTATCTAACAGACGGCCTGAAACTGGTGATCGTGGGCCTTGGCATCTTTGCCGTGCCCGAGATCGTATCGCTCCTGCGCCAAGACCGGGCGATTTCAAAAAAAGCCAAACTCGGCGCGGGCTGGGGCGACGGCGTGCGCGACTGGGTTGCCAACAAATGGCTGTCGGTGCGCTGCTCACTGATCGGCGTGGTGGTCGGCGTCATCCCCGGCCTTGGTGGGTCAGTCGTTGACTGGATCGCTTATGGCCACGCGGTTCAAACGACGAAGGACAAATCGAACTTCGGCAAAGGCGAAGTGCGCGGCGTGATCGGGCCGGAAAGCTCGAACAACGCGAAAGAGGGCGGCGGCTTGGTCCCTACCCTGCTGTTCGGCATCCCCGGTTCTGGCTCCATGGCGATCTTCATCGGGGCCATCGCCCTGCTGGGGTCCGGCGAGATCGAAGTCGGCCCCTCGATGCTGCGCGACAACCTCGACATCACCTATTCGATTGTCTGGCTGCTGGCGCTGGCCAATGTCGTCGGCACGCTGCTGTGCATCGCGGCTTCGGGCGGAATCGCCAAGCTGACCACGATCCGCTTCACTTACCTCGCGCCTTTCCTCTTCATGCTGATCTCCTTCGCGGCGTTCCAGTCGGGACAGAACTTCGAAGACATCCTCGCGCTTTTCGTGATCGGCCTGATCGGTATCTTCCTGCGCCGCTTTGACTGGTCGCGCCCGGCTTTCCTCATCGGTTTCGTGCTGTCCAACCCGGTCGAGAAATTCTCGAACCAAGCGTTTCAGATCGCATCGTTCCGGTTCCGCAAATCCTTTGAGGATGGGATGGACTATGTCTTCTCACCCATCGTCATCGTGCTGCTGATCGTCACCGTGGTCTCTGTCGTGCTGGGTCTGCGTCAGGCCAAGTCGATCATGGCCGAAGGCGATGTGCAGTCCGGCTCCAAACGCGCGCCGCTGGTCTTTTTGCTGATCATCATGGGCTACGTCGTGGCCGCGCTGATCAATGCCTCGCTAATCCCTGACTACAACATGACCGACAAGATCGTGCCGCTGGTTGTGGGGGGTATCGCCCTGGCTGCGCTGCTGATCTTGCTGGTGCAGATGATCCTGCGCCCCGAAAGCGATGCGATCTTTGCCGACAAGGAAGTCTCGGGCGAGGACGCTGATGCGCCCTATGGCCTCTGGAGCACGCTGGCGTGGTTCGTGGGGTTGATCGTCGCCACATACTTCGTCGGCTTCATCCTCGCGCTCTTGGGCTTTTTGATCAGCTTCCTGCGGGTCCGCGCACAGGCGCATTGGCCGAAAACCCTGATCCTGACGGCCTGCGGCATCGCGCTGATGTGCGTCATGGCCGGGGCACTCAACCGTGATTTCCCGCCCGGTCTACTGCAAAGCGCAGTCGATCTGCCCTGGCCGCTGAACTGAGGAGTTTAGAGATGACACAGACTGCTATCCCCTATCTCTTCATGCGCGGCGGCACCTCGCGGGGGCCATACTTCAACCGCGCGGATCTGCCGGAAGACCGCGAAACTCTGGCCGAGGTGCTGCTCGCTGTGGTGGGCTCCGGCCATCCGCTCAACATCGACGGCATCGGTGGCGGCGCGGCGGTCACGACCAAGGTCGCGATGCTATCGCCTTCAGACGACGCTTGGGCCGATGTGGACTATTTCTTCGCCCAAGTCTCGGTCGAGGATCGGCTGGTCGACTTCAAACCGACCTGCGGAAACATCCTGTCGGGTGTTGGCCCTGCGGCGGTGGAATTGGGCCTCGTCCAGCCCACCGGCGATGTAACGGATGTGAAGATCCACGCCGTCAACACTGGGGCCAAGGTGCTCTCCAAAGTGCTGACCCCCGGCGGTGTGCTCACCTATGACGGCGACACCGAGATCGCGGGCGTGCCCGGTGCCGGTGCAGCCGTGGCGTTGAACTTCATGGGCGTCGTCGGCTCTTCGACCGGGGCGTTTTTGCCCACGGGTAGTATCCGCGATACCTTTGACGGGATCGAAGTCACCTGCATGGATGTCGCCATGCCGATGGTCATCGCCCGCGCGGCGGACTTTGGCCTGACGGGGTATGAGAGCGTCGCCGAGCTTGACGCGAACAAGGATTTCTTTGCCCGTATGGAAGCCATCCGCCTTCAGGCCGGGGCCGCCATGGGCATGGGGGATGTGGCAAAATCCGTTACGCCGAAGTTCGGCCTGCTGGCCCCCGCCCGCGAGGGCGGCACCATCGCGACGCGCTATTTCATGCCGTGGAACACGCACCCCTCCATGGCGGTGACCGGGGCGCAATGTCTTGCTTCCTGCGCGCTCACGCCCGGCAGTGTGGCCGATGGCCTGTTGGAACGCCCCATTCAAAGCCCCGCTGATGTGGTGCTTGAACATGCCTCTGGTACGATCGACGTGCTGGTGGATTACGACACGTCGGACGGCTTCGCGCTGAACTCCGCCGGGCTGCTGCGAACAGCCCGCAAGCTGGCGGATGGCTGTGTCTTTGTCCCCTCGCGCATTTGGGAGGGTCGCTGACATGCCCGTGATGAACCTGCTTGTCGCCTTCAACGGCTCCGACGCCTCCGTCGCCGCGCTGCGCTATGCCGCTTCCCTCGCCAAACAGCGCGGCGCGCATGTCACGGCGATCCTTGCGCATACCGCGCATGAGGTGATCGACCGTCGTTCCCGTTGGATCCCTGAAGAGGCTCGCGCCCTGTTGGAGGCTGCCAACAGCGAAATCTTGGCCGAGGTCATCCGCCGGTTCGAAGAACTCCGCCCCGCCCTCGGTCTGGGCGACGCGCTGGATTTCCGCGAAGAGACCGGCCGCGTCGACATGCTGCTTTCCGAAGGCGCGCGGTACTATGACATGCTGATCGTCGGTGCCCGGACCGAGAGCGACGACGCCCATGTGACCCACCATCCTGATCGCATCGCCTTGCAGTCCGGGCGTCCGGTGATCGTGGTGCCCGCGGGCTATGACGCAGGCGCGCAGCACAGCCACGCGGCGCTGGCATGGGACGGTGGTCGCGCCGCCGCGCGGGC
The DNA here is from genome assembly GCF_054968505.1 of Sulfitobacter sp. G5_S2_6_S6. Classification (NCBI taxonomy): domain Bacteria; kingdom Pseudomonadati; phylum Pseudomonadota; class Alphaproteobacteria; order Rhodobacterales; family Roseobacteraceae; genus Sulfitobacter; species Sulfitobacter sp. G5_S2_6_S6. The sequence goes on along the minus strand of NZ_JBQKUI010000008.1, from coordinate 27,694 downwards.
GCTGTCGGACAGCTTGCGCCTGCTTGAGGCCGATGGCCGGGTCAGCGTGCTGACGGTCGGCAAACGCACATCCTGGCCGATCACCGATCTGATGACCCACCTCGACCGCCACGGCGTCGAAGCGGTGCATGAAGACTTTCCGACAACCCATCCGGTGTCACAGACTCTGCTGTCCTATTGCGAGCGGCACGATCCCTCACTACTGGTGCTGGGTGCCTATGAACACTCCAAGTTTCGCGAAGATTTCCTTGGCGGCGTGACCGCCGAGGTGCTGGAAAAGATCAAAATCCCCGTTCTTTTGTCCCATTGAGAAGCAAATGATGACCAACTACGAGAAAATCAAAACCGCCCGCCGTGATCTGGAAAAACTGCGTGCCGAGCTGATCGCCAGCCTCAACACGCAAAAAGACCGCGACTCTGATCTGCTGATCCTGCACGAACGGGTCAGCAAAGCGATCAACGCGCTTTCAGCATAGGGTGCAGGGATGAAGGTTCATATCCTCGACGACTGGTTCAACACCCTCCGCGGGTTGCCTTGCTTTGACCTGCTGGCGGGGCATGATGTCACCGTCTGGACGGACCATCAGCCTGACGAGGCGATCTTGGCCGACCGTTTGCGGGATGCCGACTGCGTCGTGCTCTTTCGCGAGCGGACCAAGGTGACGCGCGGGCTGCTGGAGCGCCTGCCGAACCTGCGCCTGATCTCGCAGCGTGGCGCTTATCCGCATGTGGACGTCGCGGCCTGCACCGACCAGGGAGTACTGCTGTGTTCCAACAAAGGTGCGGATGGGGCCAACCATGCGGCGGCGGAACTGACCTTTGCGCTGATCCTTGCAGCCATGCGGCAACTGCCGCAGCAGATGGCAAGCGCCAAGGCGGGCAACTGGCAGATGGGCGTCGGGCGCAGCCTGCGCGGGCGGCGGCTGGGGCTTTATGGCTATGGGCGCATCGGGCGTGTTGTGGCCGATTATGCCCGCGCCTTTGGCATGGAAGTTGTCTGGTGGAGTTCCGAAGCCGGGCGCGCGCGGGCGGAAGCCGATGGCGAGACCGTGCCCGAGAGCCGCGCGGCCTTTTTCGGCACATGTGACGTGGTTTCGCTGCATCTGCGGCTTACATCTGAGACGCGCGGCAGTGTCACCGCCGACGACCTCGGTGCGATGCCGCCGCGTTCGGTATTAGTGAACACCTCGCGCGCCGGGCTGATTGCCGAAGGCGCGCTGCTGCAAGCGCTTAACGCCGGGCATCTTGGCGCGGCGGCGGTGGATGTCTTTGATGCCGAGCCGCTGACCGACCCCAGCGACCCGCTGCTGTCCCACCCCAAGATGATCGCCACCCCGCATATCGGCTTTGTCACCGAAGACGAATTCGACAAGCAATTCGCGGATATCTTCGAACAGGTGAACGCCTATGCGGCAGGCGCTCCGATCCATATGATCAATCCTTCCGTCTACGCGCCATAAACCCCGCGACCAGCGGCGCGCCGACGATCACCAGCACGATGCGGGTCAGATGGTGGGTGATGACAAAGCCCAAATCCGCACCGGTCACGATGGCCAGCACCGTCATCTCGGCCTGCCCGCCCGGCGCGAAGGCAAGGAATGCCTCGACCGGGTTGCCCAACCCGGCCCAAGTGACAAGCCCGGTGAAACCTGCGGCCAAGACGGCGAGCACCAGCACATAGGCGATGCCCGCCAGCACCACCCGCGTCAGCTCGCCCCATGTCACGCCCAGAAAATGCACGCCGATCCCGCAGCCGATAAAGAACTGCGCGGCCAGGATGGCTTCGGCGGGCGGGCGGCTGTGGATCAGGCCGGAAAGTGACAAGACAGCGGTGACGATCATGGGGCCGAGGATCGACGCGCCAAAAAGGCCGATCCGCTCTCCCCCCTTCCAGCCGATCAGGGCGGCGGCGGCCATCAGGGCCATCTCGCCCACCGGCAGTTCCGTCACCGGCGCGCCGATGGGATTGGTCAGCCTTGCTCCGTAAACCAGCGTCAGGAAGGCAGGCGCGAGGGTGACAATAATCAGCACCCGCGTGGCATGGATCAACGACAGCGCCCGCGGATCGCCCCCCGCTTCGGTGCCAAAAATCACCATGTCCTGCAGGCCACCCGGCATCGCGGCGTAATAGGCTGTCGGCCCATCGAACCCCCAAACATGCCGAAAGAACGGGACCCCGATAATCCCGATCAACGCGATAAAGACCGGGACCAGCGCCACCGACATCGCCATTTGTGGAAGTTGGTAAAAAAGATCAGGCGTGATCGAAGCCCCAACCGCCACCCCAAGGATCGTGCGCGCCGCCACCGAGACCTGACCGAAGCCTTTAATCGGCACGTTCGACAATGCCGCGATAAGACAGGCGGCCATAGGGCCGAAAAGGAATGGTAGCGGCAGATCAAGCGCCCAGAAGGCCAAAGTGCCAGCCCCGGCGAGGATGAGGGTAAGCGACCGGCTTCGGGTTGGTATGGCAATGCGCATGGGGTCCACTCCTGCAGTTTATCGGACTTGATCATTATTGCATACTATTGTATCCACATGTATGCAATAATCACCTTTGGGGGCGTTTTATGAGCGAAGAAGACCGCACACCGCAGGGCAACTCTGCCTATGCTCAACTAATGGATGAGTTACGCGCCGGACGGCTGAACCCCGGCGACCGCCTGCGGGAGACCGAACTGGCCGACCGTCTGGGCGTCTCCCGCACCCCCGTGCGCGAAGCGATCCGACAGTTAGAGGCAGACGGCGTCGTGGCACATATCCCGCGTCAAGGGGCGAGCATCCGCACGCTGGACTACGCCGAGGTGATGGAACTCTACGAGATGCGCGCCGTGCTGGAGGGCACCGCCGCACGGCTCGCCGCCCGCGCTGCCTCGGACATCGAGATCGAAGAGTTGCAGGACATGAACCAGCAGCTTGCCACCCTGGGCAATGTGCCCGAAGCCTTCACCCTCAACCGCCAGTTCCACGCCGCCCTTCTGGACGCCGCGAAGAACCGTTTTCTCACCCGGTCGATCCATACACTGCAAAAGACGCTGATGATCCTCGGCCCGACGACGCTCACCGATCCTGACCGTGCCGAGAAAGCGGTGGAGGAACATTTTGGCGTTCTGGATGCGATCAAGGCCCGTGATGCCGCCCTCGCCGAAGCGGCGATGCGCGCGCATATCGAAGCGGCCCAACGGGTTCGGGTGCGCGCCCTGCGCGCGCAGCCCACGCGCGATGAAACCTATGACGGAGACCTGCTGTGACTGAAACCTACGATATCGTCGTGATCGGCGGCGGCAATGCGGCGCTTTGTGCCGCGATCACCGCTGCCGAAAACGGCGCCCGCGTGCTGATTCTTGAGACCGCGCCAAAACCCTACCGGGGCGGCAATTCGCGCCACACCCGCAACTTCCGCTGCATGCACCATGGCCCCTTGGGCCCATTGGTCGAAAGCTACACCGAAGAGGAATACCTCGCCGATCTGATGAAGGTGACGGGTGGCAAGACAGATGAACATCTCGCACGCCTCGCCATCCGCTCTTCCGAGGAATGCCTGCCGTGGATGGAAGCCCATGGCGTGCGGTTTCAGCCCTCGCTGTCGGGCACCCTATCCCTTGCCCGCACCAACGCCTTCTTTCGCGGCGGCGGCAAGAGCCTCGTGAACGCCTATTACCGCACCGCCGAAGGGCTGGGCGTGGAGGTGCTCTATGAAGCCGCCGTGACCCATCTCGAACTGGAAGGCGACCGGGTAACGCGGGTGGACTATACCCATGAGGGGGCAGCAAAGAGCCTCTCGCCCAAATCCGTCGTCGTGGCCTCTGGCGGATTTCAGGCCGACACCGACTGGCTGGCACGCGCATGGGGGCCAGCGGCGAAGAACTTCTTGATCCGCGGCACGCCCTATAACCGCGGCGTGGTTCTGGCGGATCTGCTGGATCAAGGCATCGCACAGGTGGGCGATCCGACCCAATGTCACGCCGTCGCCATCGACGGGCGGGCACCGAAATTCGATGGCGGGATCGTCACACGGCTGGATTGCGTGCCCTTCTCCATCGTCGTCAACAAGGATGCGCAGCGGTTCTATGATGAGGGCGAGGATGTTTGGCCGAAACGCTATGCGATCTGGGGCCGTCTGGTGGCCGCGCAGCCCGATCAGGTCGGCTATGTCATCATCGATGCCAAATCGCTGAACCTGTTTATGCCTTCCGTCTTCCCGCCGATCAAAGCTGATACGCTGGCGGAACTGGCGGATAAGATGGGCCTGCCCGCTGAGGCGCTGGAGCAGACCGTGGCCGAATTCAATGAAGCCTGCGGCGATCAAAGCGGCTTTCACCCCACCGAGCTTGATGGCGTGGCGACCACGGGTCTGACCCCGCCCAAGACAAACTGGGCGCGGCCGATCACCGAGCCGCCGTTCTACGGCTATTCGCTGCGCACTGGCGTCACTTTTACCTATCTCGGGCTGAAGGTGGATGAAAACGCGCAATGTTCCATCGATGACCGCCCTGTCAGCAACCTTTGGGCGGCGGGCGAAACCATGGCCGGGTCGATCCTAGGCCAAGGCTACCTCGCCGGGTTTGGCATGACCATCGGCACCGTATTCGGACGTATCGCAGGCAAGGAGGCCGCAGCCCATGCAAATTGATCTACTCCAAGAGGCCCGCCGTCAGGCCGAAATCTGCAACGCCTGCCGCTATTGCGAGGGGTACTGCTCGGTCTTCCCTGCCCTTCAAGCCGAACGCGCTTTTTCGGACGGGGATCTGACGCAACTGGCGAACCTCTGTCACAATTGCCGGGGCTGCTACTATGCGTGCCAATACACCGCCCCGCATGAGTTTGACCTGAACCTGCCCCAAGCCTTGGCCTATGTGCGCCAAGACAGTTGGGAAGAGTTTGCCTTTCCACGTGCCGCCGGGAAAGCCTTCCAGAAAAACGGCCTCGCCATCGTGCTCGCCACTGTCTTGGGCTTTGCCCTGCTCTTCTGGGCCGCCCGTGCGCTGGCCGCCGCAGGAGGCGAAGGCTTCTACGCCGTGCTATCCCACAATGCGATGGTGGCGATCTTCCTGCCCGCCTTTCTTTTTCCGTTGATAAGCATTGCCATCGGCCTGCGCCGCTACTGGCAAACCGTGGGCGGCACCCGGGTTCGCCTGTCGCATCTGCGCGGGGCCATCGCCTCTGTCGCGAACATGCGCAACCTCAAGGGCGGCCACGGCGACGGCTGCAACTTTGAAGACGAAGACCGCTTCACCCATGCCCGCCGCTATGCGCATCAGGCGATTATGTATGGCTTTCTGCTGTGTTTCGCTTCGACCAGCGTAGGAACCCTGATGCACTATCTGCTGGATATGCCCGCCCCCTACGGGCTGTTCTCCGCTCCCAAGATCCTCGGCCTTTCCGGCGGTGTTCTGCTGGTGTTGGGCTGTGGCAAGATGGTCTGGCTCAAGCTGCGGTCTGACAAATCACTCGGCGCGACTAATGCCTTTGGTGGCGAAATAGCCTTTACCGGATTGCTGGGGTTTGTCGGACTATCGGGGCTGCTGCTCTATGCGGCAAGCGGTTCTGGCTGGATGCCGGGTCTTTTGGTCATACACCTCGGCGCGGTACTGGCGTTTTTCCTGCTCACGCCTTTCACCAAGATGGCGCATGGGTTCTACCGAATGGCAGCGCTGGTCAGGGATGCACAGCGGCGCGAAAGGGTCTGACTTTAGGCTTTCCAGCAACGCTTCCAGATCGCCCCGGCCGCGCCTACAAACGGCGCGACCGGGAGGCGATCATTCGCCGAAGTGGATGACCGAGCGGATGCTTTTTCCTTCATGCATCAGGTCGAAGGCCTCGTTGATCTCTTCCAGCCCCATGGTATGGGTGATGAAATCATTCAGCTTGAACTCGCCGTTCATATAGCGCTCGACATAGTCAGGTAGCTCGGAGCGTCCCTTGACCCCGCCGAAGGCCGACCCCCGCCAGACGCGGCCCGTGACCAACTGGAACGGACGGGTCGAGATTTCTTGCCCTGCCCCTGCGACACCGATGACTACGGATTCGCCCCAGCCTTTGTGGCAGCATTCCAACGCCGAGCGCATAACATTGACGTTGCCGATACACTCGAACGAATAATCCACGCCGCCGTCGGTCATCTCGACAATCACGTCCTGAATGGGTTTGTCGTGATCTTTGGGGTTGATGAAATCGGTGGCACCCAGCTTGCGTGCCAGATCGAATTTGCTTTCGTTGATATCGATCACGATGATCCGGCTGACCTTGGCCATGGTCGCGCCGATCACGGCGGACAGGCCAATGCCGCCCATACCGAAGATCGCAACGGTCGACCCCTCTTCGACCTTCGCGGTGTTCATCACAGCCCCCATGCCGGTAGTGACGCCGCAGCCCAGAAGGCAAACCTCTTCAAGCGGCGCATCGGGGTTAACCTTGGCAAGCGATATCTCGGGCAGCACTGTGTATTCCGAGAAGGTCGAGCAGCCCATGTAGTGCAGGATGGGCTGACCATCCTTGTAGAACCGGCTGGTGCCGTCGGGCATCAGACCGCGCCCCTGGGTTTCCCGGATCTTCTGGCAGAGGTTGGTCTTGCCGGATTTGCAGAATTTGCACTCGCCACATTCTGGCGTGTAGAGCGGGATCACATGGTCACCCACCGCCACGCTGGTGACGCCCTCGCCGATGGATTCGACAATCCCGCCCCCTTCATGGCCCAGAATGACCGGGAACAGGCCTTCGGGGTCTTCGCCCGACAAGGTGAAAGCATCGGTATGGCAAACGCCCGAGGCGATAATTTTGATGCGCACTTCGCCAGCCTTAGGCGGCATTACGTCGATTTCCTCGATCGAGAGAGGTTCGTTAACGGCCCAGGCGACGGCCGCTTTGCATTTGATGATATCGGTCATGGGTCTCACTTCGCGGTTAGGATTATTTTGGCGGGTGACGTTGTAGGGACTGTCATTTACACTGTTTCCCACTGGCGATAATCAGAGATATCTGCAAAACACCGTTACCTATTAGCAATAGTTCTTCCGCCATTAAGATTGAAAGGAACATCATGCTGAGTTGGGAGGGGGTATCAGAGTTTGTGGCCGTCGCTGAAGCACAAAGCTTTACAGCTGCTGCCAACAGCTTGGGTATTTCTACGGCTCAGGTCAGCCGCCAAGTCGGCGCACTTGAGGCGCGATTGGACACCAAGCTGTTCTACCGCACCACGCGCAAGGTCACGATCACCGAGACGGGTCAGGTGTATTACAACCATTGCCGGCAGGTGCTTGATGGGCTGGCCGAAGCCGAGCGCGCGATCACCGATCTGCATCAAAGCCCCAAGGGACGGCTGAACCTTACAGCCCCGGTGACATATGGCGAGAACCGCATCGCGCCTTTGGTGAATGACTTCGTGCGGCGCTATCCTGAGCTTGAGATCAACCTCAGGCTGACCAATCAGCTGCTCGATCTTGTAGCGGAAAGCTACGATCTCGCGATCCGGCTGGGAGAGTTGGAAGACAGCTCCATGATGGCAAAGCGGCTGGCCTCTCGCAGGCATTACACCTGCGCGGCACCCGAATACCTTTCCGCTCACGGAACCCCGCACACCCTGTCCGAACTTGACGGCTACAACTGTCTGCAAGGTACTTTGGGCTATTGGCGGTTTCAGGAAAAAGGAACCACCCGCCACATACGGGTGAAAGGCAATCTTCGCTGCAACAGCGGCGCATCGCTGGTCGATGCGGCGCTGAAGAACCTCGGGATCATCCAATTGCCGGATTATTACGTCGAGGCGGAGCTGCGGGCCGGTCGGTTGATACCCGTGCTGGACAGCTACCGCGCGCCGGACGATGGCATCTGGGCGATCTATCCGCAGAACCGGTATCTTTCGCCAAAGGTCCGGCTGCTGCTTGATCACCTTGGGAAAGGGTTGCGATGAAGGAGCGAGGATCCGGCAAAGATCGTATCTCTCGGCCTGGCGTTCAGCCATCTGCACCGGGGCTTCGTTCAGCGAAAGGCTCATTTGGCCGCACCATGAGGGAATCTAAGGCGACGTGGCAGATGCCCCCTTCATACGGGGCCAAATGGCCCGATAGGCACCGTCCTATTGATGGAGCTCTTTTGCCAAAAACCGAACGAACAGAAGCGTGAGGTTCTCGCGGCGCGAGGTGTCTGGCCAGACGGCAAAAATTCCCAACGGTTTCAGCCGCCAATCGGGGAACAGGCGGCTCAGCTTGCCCTCCGCCTCCCCCCGGGCGGCGAGATGCTCGGGCAGAACCGTGGCGCCAAGGTTCTTGCAGGCGAAATGGTAGAGGGCATCCACGCTGTCCACTTCCAGCCGGGCTTGGCCCAGAACTTTCGCCTCTTCCCCGCCGGGGCCGCTGAGACGAGTATAGTCTGAGCGATGTCGGTAGCGCACCCAGTCCCAGTCTTCCAGATCGCAAGGATGTTCGGGGGCCGGGCGCGTTGCGGCATAGTCGCTGCCAACCACCAAGGCGCGCGCGCTTTCACCCAGCTTGCGCGACATCATCGCACTGTCGTCGAGCCAGCCCGCGCGGATATTCACATCAAAACCATCGTTGATAAGGTCCATCCTCTGATCCGAAAAAGCCAGCGACAGGGCGACTTGCGGATGAAGACGGGAAAATTCAGCGATCGCCGTCGACAGGGTCGATGACGACATAAAGGCAGGGATCGACACCCTAAGCGCGCCCACAGGCTCCAACGACAGGGCGTTGAGGTCATTCAATCCGCTTTCGGCGCTTCGCAGCATGTCGGTCACCCGGGCGTAGAACATCCGCCCTTCGTTGCTCAGCGCGATCTTGCGGGTTGTGCGGTAAAGCAGTGTCACGCCAAGGAAATCTTCGAGTTCGGAGACGGTTTCACTCACCCGCGACGGTGCGACGCCAAGGGCTTTCGCCGCGGCCCGGAACGAGCCTTCGTCCACCACCCGGGCGAAGATGGCCATATGCTTTAGATGATCGATCATTGTTCGGCCTGCCGGAACTATCACTTCTGGATTCCATGAATACCCCGATCAATGCGCCGGGAATAGATGTTCCTTGCAACACGAGGAACACCGCCATGAAAGCGACCACTCATCTCAACACCGAAAGCGCAGAGCGTTATCTGGGCACGCTCTGCAAACATTTCGGCCACAAGGTGCCCGTCACCCACACGCGCCAAAACGGCCATATCGAACTGCCTTTCGGGGCATGTGAACTGGTCGCAACAAAGGGCCAGTTGTCACTGAGCGCGACAGCCGATGACCCGGCCGCACTCCATAGGGTCGTGCAGGTCATTACCAGCCACCTCGAACGTTTTGCCTTCCGCGAAGACCCCAAGCTCACTTGGACCTACGCCGCCTGAGAGCTGAGCTGGCCCGAGCTTTTCGCGTGCCGCGCGGAGTGGCACCCGAAATCTTGAACTTAACCAAGGCCCCATTCCTTCGGGGCACCCGATATGGAGCGACACATGAAACGCAGAACCCTTCTGAAAACGTCACTCGGCGCATCTCTGGCCATCATTCTCGGACAACACGCAGGAGCAAAAGACATGGACACAGTTACACAAGAGAGCTTTGACACCGTAATGGCCTTCATGGGCGCTATGGGGGCGGGCGATATGGAGAAAATGCGGGCCCTGATGGCCGACGATATGGTCTGGCACAACGAGGGCGACGGAAGCTTGCCGTGGATCGGTGAGGCACGCGGCAAGGAGGCAATCTTCGACTTTCTTGGCGTCTTTGGCCAGAATTTTCAGACAACCGCTTGGGACAACACAGATGCCTTTGCCGCAGGCGACACCGTTGCCGTCTTTGGTAAGATGAGCGGCATCACCACGAAATCCGGCAAAGAGACTGGCCCCTTCACCTTTGCCCTGCGTGCCAAGGTCCGCGATGGTCAGGTGGTGCTGTGGCACTGGTTCGAAGACAGCTTTGCCGTCAGCCAAGCCTACCACGGCTAATATCCGCAACATGGCAGGGCCCGTCAGGCCCTGCCAGCGAGACCCCAGTCAAAGGAGAGCCCGATGCGCTATGCTGTCACCGCCGTTTCAGGACAACTCGGTCAAGAAATCGCCCGCAAACTCATAGAACGAACAGATCACGCCTTGGTCATCGGCCTCGCCCGGACGCCGGGCAATGCCACCGCGTTAGGGATCGAGGTGCGCCCCGGCGACTATGACCAGCCGGACGCGCTTCGAACATCTCTTGCGGGCGTTGATGCCCTTGTGCTCGTCTCAGGCATGGCCCCGCCCGAAGACCGCATCGGCCAGCACCGCAACGTGATCGAGGCGGCCAAGGCCGCCGGCGTTCGCAAGATCGTTTACACCAGCATTCAAGGTCCCGAAGTTGGGACCGCCTTCTCACCCGTCGTGCAGAGCAACCGTCAGACCGAGGCCGACATCCGCGCCAGCGGTCTGGACTGGGCCATCGGTCGCAACGGCATCTACATCGAGCCTGACGTTGAGTATATCGACAGCTACCGCGCCAAGGGCGAGATCGCCAACAGCGCGGGGGACGGCAAATGCGGCTACACGACCCGTTCCGAATTGGCCCATGCCTATGCCGCTTTGCTGACGCGGGACGGGCTGAACGGTCAAACCTTTGATTTGAACGGTACGCCGATCACTCAGGCGGAACTAACGCAGTACATGAACGCCGCATATGGCACCGCGCTTACCTATCGCAGCATGTCGGCCGAAGACTATGTGGCTGACCGCACCGCCGAGCTTGGCGATTTTATCGGCCCGATTATCGGCGGCATCTACGACGGTATCCGCCGCAGCGCCTTTGACGCCTCCGGCGATTATGAAGCCGCGACCGGACGCCCGCATCAAAGCTGGGAAGATTATTTCGCCTCGCTGTTACGCTGATCGCCACAGATACGCGGGGCGACCCGCGTAGAACGACCAACCTTTCGGAGATATTTGCGTGCTGAAATCCACATGGGATCACCCCCTCACCTTCTGGGCGCTGTTGAGCCTCCCCGCCATTCCAATGACCCTTGGCCTGACCTCCGGCGCGCCGGACGCGGTCAGCAGTCTTTTGCATCCCACGGGTGAATTCGCCGCGCGGTTCATGATCATCGCGATGATGATCACCCCGCTGATGATGCTTTTTCGCGATGCGAGCTGGCCGCGCTGGCTGATGAAGCGTCGGCGCAATCTTGGCGTGGCCGCATTCTTCTACGCGCTGGCCCACACGGTGCTTTATCTCATTGATGAAGGCGCCATAGCCTTCACTGACGGCGAGGTATCAAAGCTGTACATCTGGACCGGCTGGATCGCTTTTCTTATCTTTGTGCCATTGGCTGTTACCTCGACAGACGCATGGGTGCGCCGCCTTGGGCGGTCGTGGAAAAAGCTACAGCAGTTTGTCTATGCTGCGGCTATACTAACCCTTATCCACTGGGCTGCCCTGCACGATTGGGGCGGCGTCGGCGCGGCTCTGGTGCATTTTGCGCCTCTGGCCGTTCTTGAGATGTACCGTCTGTGGTCAACCCAACAACGCCGCCGCCAGCGCGCGTTGACGTAAGCGAGGGGTTGCAGGGCAAATTCTCCGCGTTCTTTCGGCGATCTAAAGCTAAATAGCCGATCTCCCTACCTTTATAGGGAATCTTCGCACCTACCGTCAAAGTGCATAAGCCACCCATCGTGTCGGCCGAAGCGAACAGCCCAAACCGGACCTTGGGCCGGCGGGCAAGGAAAGTCTCTTTCAGAGACTTTTCGCTATAAAATACAAGCTTTCCCGCTAGGATCTTCACCGACTAAACCAAGTGCTTCCCGATATGCGTTACCGTTAATGCTTCTTACCTTTGAATGACCCATTGTTTGAGGCTGGCCTCCAATGCGCCACATGGCGCGAGGATCAAGTCGCGAGACTGGTATGGGCCCGCATCGTCGATTGTTTTTGCAACGGTGACGCATTGCGCGGGGTTCGAGGCCAAACGCATCTCCATGCTCGCGTCATCATAAACAAACTGCTGTGCGGGATCGCCCTCGTCACAAGAAACCAGACCAAATGGGTTTTCGGCATTCTCGGGATCATTATACGCCATGCACAGACCATCATAGGTCGCCGACGCGATCATGCCCGTCGCTGCCGCATAGGTGAACAACACGTCGTCCCCTTCCGGTTTGCATGAATGGGCGTGAAGCTGATCGCTCAGACCGCGCCCTTCAGTATCGATGCACCAGCCGAGCGACGCTTCCTCGTTAAGGTTATCGGCAAGATGAATGACGGGCCCGTCGGTCTGGAGGCTTGGTGCCTCCGCATGGGCCGAGAATGGGATGCTTTGGCCCAATACGATCAGCGCGGCAAAGGCCAAGTTTGAGCTTGGAAATCTCATCGCTCACTCCTTATGGAACTGTTGTTGAAAGGCACGAATGCGCGCTGCATTGACGCCTTGGTCACTGCGCCCCACCCGTGAAACGCCGCGCATGTCCACGCGGCTCCCGTTCTCGGCAGGGGTAACTGCAACGACAATATCGTCGGCGAAATAGAAGACAGAGGTGCGCGCGGTGGCCTCGAACCGATGGCGGGTTGGATCGGTCGCAACGATCTCCCACCCCATTTCGCCTGCCACCTGCAATGCCCGCTCAAAGGCTGCGTCCGTGCTCAGGCCGGTCTCAAGTGGCACAATATCGGGATAGGCTGTCGCTTGTTGGTCTGCCACTTCTACACCGCCGTATTCGAGCGTGTTGCGCGCACCCGCGCGGGTGTCATCCAGCACCTCAAAGGCCGGGGGATTGGCGGTATCAGTCGTGATGTCATGGATTGGTGCCGCGCGCGGTTGGGGGTTCACGGTGTTTGAGATGAGGGGAAACAGGGCCCCCAGCCCAAGCAGCGTGACCACGCCGCCGACCGCTGCCCATCCCTTTTCGCCCCGGCCAAGATGGATGGCCAAAGCGATCAGCCCCGCGCTGAAGATGCCCACCCCGATTGCGTTAAAGTAGCTCCGGTAAAGCCCGAACCCTATGATCGGCTCCCAAAGCCCCATGCGCGCTCCGAACAAGATCAGTGTAACGCAAATTAACCCTGCAACGGCGATTAGGGCGGCAATTTTTCCAGTATGTCTCATGTTTTCGGCCTTTCACGACCAGCGTTAATATGTGCTCAGTTACTCGGCTGACCAGTCACGGCCGCCCCTGCCCCCGTCGCGATCTTCAGCGTGGCCCAGGCCTGCGCCGCTTCGTTCGTGGCCGAGGCCGCCGAGATCCTTGCAGCATTGGTATTCCGGTCGGTTTCCAGCAGGTTCAACAGCGTGATGGCACCGTTTCGATAATTCTCCTGTGCCAATGTCAGCGCCCGGCCGTAGTCGCTGGCGGCGGTTCGCAGCAGTTGCGCCCTCTGGCGCGCGCGGGTGAGGTTGGACTGTGCGACTTGGACATCCTCGACCGCTTCGTTGATCGAGGCCCGCCATGCGATCTCGGCCTGCCGTGCGACAGAGAGTTGCGCGTCACGGCTGGCTTTCAAGAGACCCTGATTAAATACTGGAAGGGACAATTGCGGCCCGAAACTCCACGCATCTGTGGCGTCCGTACGGCCCACCGTTCCGGACAGGGACAAGGCCGGGTAAAGCGCGGCCTCGGCGACGCCCACGTTGGCCACGGCAGCGGCCAAATCGGCTTCGGCGCTGCGCACATCGGGCCTATTGCGAAGCAGGTCCGCCGGTACGCCGGTGCGCGCATCTCCGGGGCTGGAGAGTTGGGGGGCACCTTTTTGCATCTGTGCCTTGATCGGTCCCGCGGGTTCGTTCAGCAGTGTCGCGATGGCGTAGACATTTGCGTCAAACAAGGCGGCGAATTGCGGCAAATCGGCGCGCGCCGTCGAAAGCAAGGCCTGCGCTTCGGCCACTTCGTATTCGGTGGCCGCGCCCGCATTAAACTGGCTTCGGGTGATGCTCACCGTCTCTTCGCGCGTGGCGATGGCGGTGCGCGTCAAGGCCATCGCCTCTTGGTAATAGCGCGCGTCGGAATAGGCAGCGATAAGTTCGGCCAGCCATGCAAGACGAACGGTCTCTTCCTCCGCCCGGGCGGCAGTGAGAGAGGCGACAGCGGCCTCGCGCTCGCGCCGGATACCACCGAAGAGATCAATCACAAGCGAGGCGCCTAATGTCCCGCTTTCGACGGTACTTGTACCGTTGGTGCCGTCGCCGCCGGATGTGGTCACGGATCCGGTCAGCGATCCGTCCGATGCGGCGTTTACCCCGGTTGTACGCAACTCCGCTTGCGCTTGGCGTATGCGCTCACCCGCGGCAATCACATCAAGGTTCTGGGCAAGGCCACGCGTGAGAAGACTTGTTAGGTTCGAATCTTTGTAGTTCAGCCACCACTGCTGAGTGGCTACCGCGCCGATCTGCTCTGCATTGCCACCGACAAACCGGGTTTCCATGGCCACTTCGGGGCGCTGGTAATCAGTGCCGACAGCACAGCCCGCGACAAGCAGACCCAGTACGAGATAGTAAGGTTTCACTGAGCTTTCTCCACTCGCTTACGGAAAATTTCTGTTGTTCGGATTACGGCGACGTAGAAGACTGGCACCATCACGATCCCGATGACTGCGGAAAAGATGATCCCGCCGAGCATCCCCGTCCCGATGGATTTTTGCGCATTGGCCCCTGCCCCGGAGGCGAGCACCAGCGGCATGATGCCAAAACCAAAGGCAAGGGAGGTCATTAGGATGGGACGCAGACGCTGTCGCGCTGCCATGACGGTGGCTTCCAGCAATACTTTGCCTTCCGCCCGAAGGGATTCCGCGAACTCTACGATCAGAATGGCATTTCGCGCCGCAAGGCCGATCGTGGTAAGCAGACCTACCTTGAAATAGACGTCGTTCGACTGTCCGAAATACCACGTTGTCACCAGCGCCCCCAGAATGCCCACGGGCACCGAAAGCATCACCGCAAAAGGCACGGCCCAGCTTTCATAGAGGGCGGCGAGACAGAGGAAGACGACCAGCGCCGAGATTGTATAGAGAATGGCTTCCTGATCGCCGGACAACCGTTCCTGATAGCTCAGCCCTGTCCAGGCCGAGGCGTAGGACCCGTCCAGATCAGCGGTAAGCTGTTCCATCACTTCCATCGCGTCGCCCGAGCTGATGCCCGCTGCCGCTTCGCCGGAAAGCTCCAGTGCGCGGGTGCCGCCGTAGCGCGACAGTTTGGGCGTGATGGTTTCCCATTCGCGGCTGATAAAGGCCGACAGCGGCACCATCTCCGCACTGTCGTTCCGCACATACCAATGGTCAATGTCGTCAGGCTGCATGCGCCAGTCTGCACCACCCTGTACAATGACCTCGCGCAGGTTGTTGCCCAGAGGGAAGTCGTTGACATAGGTGCCAGAAAACACGGTCGCCAGCATGGTGTTCACGCTCGACAAAGACACGCCCAAAGCCTCGGCCTTCTGTTGGTCGATACGCAGCTTCAACGAAGGTTCTGTCGCAGCATCATTGCCGCGCAGGTTGGTCACGCGACCGTCAGCAAGCCCTGCCGCGACCAGTTTATCTGCGGCATCACTCAATGCTTCCTGACCCGCGCCCGACTGATCGACGAGGTACATTGCAAAGCCCGAAGACGTGCCAAGCCCCGGAATGGCAGGCGGTTGAAGGACAAAAATACTGCCTAGTCGGGACTGGAAGAACCTGCCATTGGCCCGCATCATCAGATCAGCCGCATCAAGCCCAGGACGCTCTTCGTAGTCCTTGAGCCTAATGAACATCATCCCGTAATTCTGACCAGACCCCCCGAAACTGTATCCGACATTGGCAAAGACGCCATCGACCATTTCGGTCTCTTCGGTCAGCAAATATTGCTCGATCTGTTCAATCGTGTGGGCTGTCTGCTGAACTGTCGATCCCTGAGGCAGTTCGATCATGGTCATAAGCACGCCCTGATCTTCGGTCGGCAGGAACGACGACGGCAGACGGTCGTAGACCCAATAGGCGCCAAATCCGACGAGCGCCAAGACAAACACCATACGGAAAGGCCGCATGGACAACTGCCCGACAAGCGAAGCATAGCCACCCGTCAGACGGTCAAGGCCGCCATTGAACCAGCGCAGCGGAAGCAGAGGCTTCTTGTCATGGTTCGGTTTGAGAAGCTGCGCACACATCGCAGGCGTGAGGATCAGGGCGACGAAAAGCGACAGCACCATCGCCGAAATGATCGTGACCGAGAACTGTTTGTAGATGACCCCCGTCGACCCATCCATGAAGGCCATCGGCAGGAACACAGCAGAAAGCACCATCACGATCCCGATGAGCGCCGAGGAAATCTCCCCCATGCTCTTTTCCGTGGCGGTGACGGCGTCCAACCCTTCTTCTTCCATCACCCGTTCGACGTTCTCGACAACAACAATCGCGTCATCGACCAACAGACCAATGGCCAAGACCAATGCGAACATGGAAAGGGTGTTGATTGACATGCCAAAGGCGGACAGCACGCCAAAGGTGCCCAGCAAGACCACCGGCACGGCGATGGTCGGGATGATCGTCGCCCGCCAGCTTTGCAAGAAAAGGAAGATGACAAGAAAGACGAGGACAATCGCCTCGATCAACGTTTCATAGACTTGGTCGATGGATTCCTCGACGAAGGGCGAGGTGTCATAGGGATATTCGACCACTACGCCCTCGGGCAACGCGGAAGAAAGATTGCCCACCACGTCCCGCACCGCTTCGGCGGTATCCACCGCATTGGCCCCGGTGGAAAGGTTCACCGCAAAGCCCGCCGCCGGATGACCATTAAAGCGGCTTACACTGCCGTAGTCCTCTTCGGCGAGTTCGATTGTGGCAACATCAGCAAGGTAAATGGCCGACCCGTCCGAGTTGGTCTTCAGCAGGATGTTCCGAAAGTCCTCAACCGTTTCAAGCTGGGACTGCGCCGACAGGGAGACCGTGAACTGCTGGCCTTTCACCACCGGCTGCTCACCCAGACTGCCGACCGTCACGTTTGTGTTCTGCTCGGATACGGCGGTGGTCACCTCCGAAGATGTCAGTTGATATTGGAACAGCTTTTCGGGGTTCAACCAAATGCGCATTGCGTATTCGGTGCCGAAAACATTGATCGACCCCACCCCCGCCGTGCGCTGTACCGGGTCTTCAATCGTGCTGCTCAGTAGGTCGCCCAGTTCAAGCGAGGTATAGCTGCCGTCTTCGCTGACAAGCGCCCCGACCATCAGGACCGAGTCGGTCGAGCGGGACACGGAAACGCCCTGGCTTGTCACGGTGTCAGGCAGCTGCGATTCGACCAGTTGCAGTTTGTTCTGGACCTGCACCTGCGCCATGTCAGGATCAATACTATCGTCAAAGGTCAGCGATACACTCGCCGCACCTTCGCTGGAGGATGAGGTCATATAGGTGAGCCCATCCAACCCCGTCAGCCCGTCCTCGATGACAGTGGTGACCGAATTCTCCACCGTTGCGGCCGAGGCCCCGGTATAGGTGGCGGAAATTCGAACGGTGGTGGGCGCGATATCAGGATACTGCGAGATCGGCAGACCCGTCATACTGAAAGCGCCCAGCAACATGGTGGCAATCGCCAGAACCCAAGCAAAAACAGGGCGGTGGATGAAGAAACGGGCCATAGATCAATCCTTCGCCGCGGGGGCAGCGATATCGCGAGAGACGCCAACCTCGTCGATCGTCACGGCCACGGGGCTGACCTCTTGCCCTGCGCGGACGGATGAAAGGCCGTCCACGACGAGCCGATCCCCATCGTTCAGCCCCTCACGCACGATCCATGCGTTCTGATAGGTACCGTCATCTTCGAGAGTCACCTGTTCGGCCTTGCCGTCTTCACCGATAACATAAGCAGTCAGTTTACCTGAGTTGCCACGCGTCGCTGCACGCTGCGGAACAAGGTAGGCTTGCATCGTGCCAAGCACGATTTCCCCCCGCACAAACATGCCGGGAAGGATAATGTGGTCAGGGTTGTCGAAGGTGAAACGGATGGTCACGGTTCCGGTGGAGGTCGAGACATTGTTGCCGGGTGTGACCAATTGCCCGGTACCGCGATAGATGTCGCCGTTCTCCAGCGTCAATGTCGCTTGAAGGGTGTCGTTTTGTTGCAGATCACCCTCGGCAATGGCGCGGCGCACCGACAAGATACGCGCACTTGCCTCCATCATATCCACATAGATCGGATCTGAGGTGACGATGCTCGTCAAAGCGTCGGCCTGCCCAGCCGTGACCAAATCCCCAACCGAAACGGTTGAAACATCCGCACGCCCGGCGATCGGGCTGGTCATCGTCGTCCACGACAGTTCGGTCTCGGCATATTCAACCGCCGCTTTGTTTGCATCAAGCGTGGCCTTTGCTTCGGCCAGACTGGCACGCGCCGCTTCGACCTCTGCCTCGGTGTAGCCGCGTCCGGAGAGTTGTTCGGCGCGGTCATAGGCCGCCTGCTTCACAGGCAGGTTGGCTTCGGCAGTGGCCAGATTGGCACGGGCTGTCGCGACAGCCGCGAGATAGGAGGCATCGTCGATCCGGAAAAGCGGATCCCCGACCTCAAGCAATTGTCCGGGCGTGTAGAGGATCTCTTTGACCACACCGCCGACACGCGGGCGCACTTCAACGTCTTGAAACGCAACGGCCCGGCCCGGCGTGGTCACAATGCGTGGGATTTCCTGCATCTGCATGTCGATCACACCTACTTCAAGCGGCCCCGCCGCGGGCATGCCATCGGGAGGGCCGCCCTGCGCGCTCGCCATTGTGGCAGCCCCCGCAAACGCAAGCGCTGCGCCAAACATCTTCCAAACGCCGATTTTCATGTGCTTCTCGATCCTTGACTATTCAGCAGGTTTGATGCCTTGTAGGCAGACGTTGCACAGTACGCAAGGAATTCAGACATGACAGTTTCGTTACGAGAGCGAAGACGACAGCAGACGGCGCGTGACATTCAGCTGGCGACGCTGAATCTGGCCGTTCAAAAAGGGTTAGAGAATGTGACGACCGAGGAGATCGCTGCGACAACTGGCATCAGCACGCGCACTTTCTTCAACTACTATACCAACAAGGAAACGGCTGCGGTTGGGGCCCCGCCCCCCTTTTCGGAGGCTGCGAAAGAAGCGTTACGCAGCGGAAACGGACCGCTTGCGGACGATCTCAAGATGTTCTTGGATCAACACTTCGCTGCGCTGACCAATGATGAACCTATTCTCAAGATGATCGGCACGGTTCTGCGTTCAAACGAAAGAGCGAGAGGTATTCTGCAAGGGTTCCTCATGATGGAGCGCAGAGAGCTTACAGAATGCCTGAGCCACCGCATCGAGCACTCCCAAGCCGCCGCCGCGCTCGCAAGCCACACTACCGAAGCAGTGGGCAGGGCGATCTTCCTCTGGGAGCACGGAGAAGGAATATCACTGAGTGCTGCCTTAGACACGATTTGGGAAGGAACAATCGCCGCGGCGGCCCTGTTGACGCCGCCGTCCTGATTTTTCCAAGCGTTACGTTCGGGCACTTCGGGCAAAGGGTTTAACTTTTGCGGCAACCCTTTGCCGAAGCTATTCTGGGTGCAGAATGCCGAACGATCAGGCGAAGGTTTCCGCCACTATTTCTTTCGCGAACCCGGCGTCCAACACCCCGCGGTTCAGCAAGCGATACCAGAACGCGCCATGTATCAAGGCCGACAGTGTCTCCACGTTCCGCCCCGACGAAAGCTCTCCGCGGTCCTGCGCCCGGCGGAGCACAGCGGTGATCAAAGCTCGTAGGGTGTCCCCGTCGATGCGCAAGTGTTCGAAAATACGGATCAGGAAATCTTCGAGCAAGGTCCGACAATCCTCTGCCCCGTCCCAAGAACGTTCGGCGGCATAGGTGTTGGTCCGCTCAAAAACGGCTTCGAGAACAAGGTAAGCCTTCGTATTCCAGCGGTTGTATAGCGTTTGGCGCGCCACGCCAGCCTGCTCGATGATTTCCGAAACCGAGACTTTCTCATAGCCAAGTTCCCGAACCAGACGTAGAGCCACAGCCTTCAATGCCGTGCTGGCGTCTTGATTTGCGGGCCGCCCGCTTGGCCTTTTGCCCGACAGGTACAGTTCCTGTTCATAGATGCAGAATAGTCCGTGATTGATCATCAGACTGCCGTCCACCAATTGCCAATAGACCGCCGTCTAATATTGTTGTCGGAGCCGATCTGTCACAGATCTCCCTTACCCCAAAACGGGCCTTTGCCGATACCGCCACCTTGGGCCTTTTGTCCCTCTTTCCCCCATTGGCCACCGATATGTACCTCGCCGCACTCGGTGAGCTCGCGGCCTCGATGAACGCCACCCATACGGCGGCTGAACTTTCGCTTTCGATTTTCTTCCTCGGCCTCTGTTTCGGGCAGATCCTCATTTGCCCATTGGCTGATACTGACCTGGGCGACACAATCGCGGCAACCAACAGACCTCGTGCAGCAAGCCCTTCTGATGGCTGTCTGGCGACGCAAACCTAAGCGACGCGTCCTGATCCACACGGATCAAGGCTTGACGAATATAGGAGCTTCAACGCGGTCGCTGAGAGCTTCTTCAACCTGCTCAAACGGGAACGCGACCGGCGTCGAACATATTAAACCCGCGAGCAGGCCAGACAGGACATCTTCGACTACATCGAAATGTTCTATATCCCGAAACGCAAACATGTCAGAAACGGTATGCTGTCGCCTGTCGACTTCGAAAACAGACAGGTCAATGTGAACCAAGAAGGTGTCTAGGAAACCAAGGGCCATGCACCTTAAGAGCAACTTTACACTTGCAGCAAATGACCGCTTCCCGCCGAAGATGTCGGTCGATACGAACGACCCAAAGCCGACATTTTCCCAAGTCCTTCGATGCGGCGGTTGCAGCACACATTGCCGACCTTTGCTGCAAGAGCAAAACGTGATGCGGGCCGAACTGACCCAACGCGGGGCAAAGCTGCCACGTAGCCACTTAAACTGGATCTCCTCTCCGGCACTCGGATGCTCGTGATGAGCCTGGCCTTGGTTGGTAGTTCAAATGGTTTCGGTTCCGCTGAGCGTCGCCTTGGCGGACCCGAAATGATCGGAAGCTATGGCTGGGGCTGAGGCAAACGGCGGGTGGGCCACCCTTACAAAGGCAGTGACAGTTGCACGGGTTTGAACAGCCGGTGGTCTTTGGTCGTGGCCTGCGCCCGCAGAACCACCATCGCAGCGGCGCGGGCGTCTTCGCCTGCGTCATGGTGGTGAAAGTCAAGGTTCAGCACCAGTTTCAGGTTGGCCAGACCGTGGCCGCCGTTGCCCTTCAATTCGGGCCAAGCCCTGCGCGCGATGCTCACGCTGTCGTGCCATGTCAGACGTGGTCGCGGAAGGCCCTGCGCTTTGCACGCGGCGTTGATCGCATATTCATCGAACCTGCTGTGCTGCACCATCGGGTGGCGTGACAGCAACGGCCAGATTTGGGGCCAGACCTGCGCAAAGCTTCCGGCGCCGCGCACAGTCTCCGGCCCAATCCCGTGCAGGTCAACATTGAAGGGCGCGAACGGCATAAGCGGGTCGACATAGGTAGACCATGTAAGAATGCTGTCATCAAAGCCGACGCAGGCGATCCCGATCTGGCAAATACTGGCGCTGTCACCACAGGCGGTTTCTACATCCAATGCAATGAACTGGAAATCACCCACGGGCAGAGGCAGCATCAATCCGGTGTTCCCCGAAGCCGGGCTTTCAACACAGCGATGAGCATGTCAGACGCCGCACGCAATTCCGCGACATCCCCTGTCAGACGGGAGTAAGACCAAATGCCCTGCACCGTGATCATGGTATAGCGCGCAAGCGCCTCGATTTCGGCATCGCTCAATGAGCCATGATCCCCATTCTCATGGGCCAGCACCTTGCGAAAGCCTGCCGTCAGGCGATCGCTATGCGCGCGCAGCTTTTGGCGGGTGTCCAGCGCATCTTCAGGGATCTGGGACAGTGTGTTGCCCACAAGGCATCCCTTACCAAAGCCGCCCGCGTCTTTGAAACGCGCCAGAAGGTTATCGAAATACTTTTGAATGCCCTCGATTCCCGCGCCTTCGGCCTCGACCGGGGCAAAGGCTGGAGTGACGACGGTGTCTTGGTACCTGTCGAGACAGGCATGGAACAGGTCTTCCTTGCCGCCAAAATCGCTGTAGATTCCAGCTCGGCTCACGCCGGTTTCGCGCACCAGATCGCCCATGGAAACAACGTGGAAACCAGTCTTCCAGAACGTATTGAGCGCACTGTCCAACAGGTTTTCGCGGGATTGAGATTTCGCTCTTGGCATTTTTAACCTTGTTTTAGAATGATCGTTCTTCCACATCTTCCCCGACTCAAACACAAGCCCGAGGTGCTCGCATGACTACGTCTTTCCGCGACAAAAAGAAATTTGCCACCGTCCATGGTAAGCAGATGGCCTATATCGAAGAAGGGACCGGCGATCCGATTGTCTTCCTGCATGGCAACCCGATGTCGTCCTATCTGTGGCGCAATGTGATGCCCCACCTTGCAGGCAAGGGACGCTTGATCGCGCCAGACCTGATTGGCATGGGCGATAGTGACAAGCTCGATAACTCTGGCCCGGACAGCTATACCTTCGTCGAACACCGCAAATATCTGTTTGCTTTGCTTGAACAATTGGGCGTCACCGACAACGTCACACTGGTCATCCATGACTGGGGTTCCGGTTTGGGTTTCCATTGGGCACATACGCATCCCGAGGCCGTCAAAGGCATTGCCTTCATGGAAGCTATCGTCGAAACCCGTGATAGCTGGGACCAATTCCCAGACCGTGCCCGCGAAATGTTCCAAGCCCTACGCTCGCCTGCTGGCGAGGAGATGGTTCTTGAAAAGAACCTCTTTGTCGAAGCGCTGGTTCCGGGTTCCATCCTGCGGGATTTGACCGAAGAAGAGATGAACGAATACCGTCGCCCCTTTGCCAACGCGGGCGAAGATCGCCGCCCCACTTTGACATGGCCGCGCCAGATCCCGATTGAAGGGCAGCCAGCGGATGTGACCGAAATCGTCGATGCCTATGTCGACTGGCTCGGCAAGACATCAATACCCAAGCTCTTCGTCAATGCGGACCCCGGCGTGTTGATCACTGGGGCGGTACGGGACCGTGTGCGCAGCTGGCCGAACATCACCGAAGTGACTGTGCCCGGATTGCACTTCATTCAGGAAGACTCCCCTGACGAGATCGGTGCAGCCGTCCGTGATTGGCACGCCAACCTGTAACCCACACCAGAAGCGCCGCGCGCGGATCCCAATCGACCGCCGCAACAGTCGGCTTTCAAGGCAATGGCTCGGATGAGCCTGCAGCGGCGGCCGAGCTTGCCGCTGCAACTCTCTCGGCTGATTTGCCAAAATCATCCGCAGTTTTTTCCAAATAACTGAACGACACGAAGGGCCACCGGCATGTTCAAAAAATTTATCATCGGCACTGCGTTGCTGAACTTTCTCTTTGCGCCAATGATCATCGGGCAGGCTGTGCAAATGCCCAACCCCGCGAATTTCGTGTTTTCCTTCACGCTTGCGGGGTTTTTCATCATGGCCGCATCATTGTTGGTCTGGGCAACCCGCGATCTTGTCGCGCGCGCAGCCGTTGTGTTCTGGAGCGCTATATCGCGTTTGGCTGCAATCACGGCTGTGCTCTACGCCGTGCCAAACGGGTTGGCTGATCCGTCGCAATACGCCTTTGTATTGTTCGACGGCTTGGTCAGTTTGATCTATATCGTTGGGTCTCTTCGCGTCACAGGTCGTTCGGTGCTCGATTTCCTGCTGTGGCGGATCGCATGAGACCTGATTTCTCAGGTGCCATATTGGTTCATCATCATATCAACCGATTGGTCAATCATGGCGTCCATTTCGTCAGGACTGACCAAGGGCGCCCCCAACATGAACGGCCAAAAAGCCTTGCCCTTCAACAACGATATGAACTCTTCTGCCGCTTGTCGGGGGTTTGGGATGGTCAGCACCCCGTCGGCGGCGGCCTCTTTGAACAACTGTTCAAATGACGCCGTATAGTCGACTTCATTCTGGATTTCCCTGACAAGTTCCGGATCCCGCAGGATCTCAGTCATCAACATCTTGTTGGCGTTCATGACTTCGGGCGACGTGTAAAGTCGCGCCTGCGCGCGGCCCATCTCAATCAGTTGCTCTCGGATATCCATGCCGGGCTGGTAGCTGACCTTCAGGTTGTCCGCGATGACCCTCCACTGGCGCAGCATCAGGGTTTGGAAGAGCACTTCCTTGCTTTCAAAATACCGATACACGGTGCGCTTGGACGCACCGGCCCGCTTGGAGATTCGGTCCATGCTGGCCGCAAGGAACCCATTCTCGCAGAATTCATCAAACGCGCCTTGCAGGATCGAGTCACGTTTATCTACCGAATTTTCAGCCACTTCACTCATTCTGTCGGTCTACACACCACATCCAGGAATTGCCAATTTTTTCGGCTCGGTAAACTTGCGGGTTTACCTGCGGCTCTTTACGCCATATAAGTACACCGACCAGTTTACCCACATTCCAATCGTATCGCCAGATGGAGATTGACCATGACTATCAAGCTAAAGATTAACGGGGCCGAACGCTCTGTCGAAGCAGAACCGGGCACACCATTGCTGTGGGTGATCCGGGACGAACTGAAGCTGACCGGCACCAAATTCGGCTGCGGCGTCGCGTCGTGCGGCGCTTGCACCGTGCATGTCGACGGCGAACCGACCCGGTCGTGCCAGACCTATATCGAAGACGTCGAGGGTGCCGAGGTTTCCACCATCGAAGCGATTGGCGACGACAAGATCGGCGCTGCCGTACAGCAAGCCTGGAAAGAGCTCGACGTGGTGCAATGCGGGTACTGTCAGTCTGGTCAGATCATGTCTGCGGTGGGCCTGTTGAAAGAAACGCCAAAGCCAACGCTGGATGAGATTGACGACTACATGGACGGCAATGCCTGTCGCTGTGCCACCTATCAACGTATCCGCGCCGGTATCCAGCGCGCCTCAGAAATCGTGGAGGGCTAAGCCATGACCATCAACACATCCCGCCGCAGTTTCCTCAAAGGTGCAGGTGCGGCCGTTGCAGTTCTGGCCGTTGGCATTGACCCCAAGGGCGCGCTTGCCGCTTCGACGTCGGAGGCTGGCACAGCCATTACGCCCTTCGTAAAAATCTATGCCGATGGTACGGTTGCAGCCGTCATCAAGCACTTTGAAGGCGGGCAAGGCACCTCTACGGGCCTGTCCACGCTGATCGCGGAAGAGCTGAACATGGAGCTTAGCGATATCACCTTCGAAATGGCCCCGTCGGATACCGCCGTTTACAACAACCTGTTCTTTGGCGCGCTGCAAGGCACGGGCGGATCGACCGCGATGGCCAATTCGTTCATGCAATATCGCACCGCAGGCGCGGCCGCGCGTGACGTATTGTTGCAAGCCGCGGCCAAGGATTGGGACGTGGACACCTCTGAGCTGACACTTGCCAATGGCGTCATTTCAGGCGCGGGCAAAGAGGGCCAGATCGGTGAGTTTATCTCCACCGCTGCGCAGATCGCGGTGCCGGCCGAGCCCGTCCTGAAGGCCCCCGAAGACTGGACCCAGATCGGCAACACCCAAAAAGCGCGCCGCG
Organism: Sulfitobacter sp. G5_S2_6_S6; assembly: GCF_054968505.1. Classification (NCBI taxonomy): domain Bacteria; kingdom Pseudomonadati; phylum Pseudomonadota; class Alphaproteobacteria; order Rhodobacterales; family Roseobacteraceae; genus Sulfitobacter; species Sulfitobacter sp. G5_S2_6_S6. Next base: position 2,153 of record NZ_JBQKUI010000008.1, on the reverse strand, counting down.
ACAGCCATGACAAGGTTAACGGCGAAGGCATCTATGGCATGGATATCCAACTGGATAACCAGATGGTTGCCGCAATCAAACGCATTCCGCAATACGGCGCGACTGTTGCCTCGTTCGACGATAGTCTCGCCAAGGACGTCACGGGATTTATCATCGCCAAGGCCCTGCCCAACGGTGCGGGCGTGGTGGCCTACGCCGAAAACACCTGGGCCGCGTTTCAAGCGCGCGACGCGATCGAAGTTGAGTGGGATCTGAGCAATGCCGAAACCCGCAGCAGCGACGAGATCAAGCAACAGCTACTGGCGGCTGTGAACACTGATCCGCAGTGGCAGGCATCCGAGACGACGTTGGATGCAGCGACGGAAGCGCTGCAAGGTGCCGCCCAAGTCGTAGAGCGGGAATTCTTCCTGCCAATGCTGGCCCACGCAACGATGGAGCCCCTGTCGGCCACCATCGCAGCCACCGAAGACGGCGGCGTGATCATGTATGACGGCGCGCAGGGGCCCACCATGAACCACGCCACGATGCACCAGATCCTTGGCATCCCGATGGACAAGATTGAGGTCAAAACCCTGTATGCAGGCGGATTCTTTGGCCGTCGCTTCAACGCGGGCGCGGACTATATCGTCGAAACGACATTGGCCTTTTCGATGACCGACCAGACCCGCCCGGTAAAGCTGGTCTGGTCCCGCGAAGATGACCTGTCTGGCGGCTGGTACCGCCCGGCCTATGCGCACAAGGTGCGTGTCGGTCTGGACGATGCGGGCAAGATTGTTGGCTGGGATCACCGCGTGGCGGGTCAATCCATTGCAAAAGATGGGCCGTTTGACGCTTTCTATGTCAAAGACGGTGTGGACATTTCTTCGGTGGAAGGGACGGCAGAAAATCCCTATGCGATCCCCGGAATGCACATCGGCTTGACGGACGCGGCCCCGGCAACAACCGTTAACTATTGGCGGTCCGTCGGTCACAGCCATAACGCCTATGTCATGGAAACCATGATGGATGTGGCCGCCGCAGCAGCGGGTCAGGATCCCGTCAGCTTCCGTCTTGCGTATTTGCCCGGCGACACAGCCGATCAAATACGCAAAGCTAACGTCCTTAAACTGGCTGCCGAGAACGCCGGGTTTGGCAAGCCGTTGCCGGACGGGCATTTCCACGGTGTGGCTGTGCACAAATCCTTTGGTACCTACTGTGCGCAGATCTGCGAAATCTCGATCGACGAAGATGACTATGTTCAGATCGAGAAATACACCGCAGCCGTCGACTGTGGCGTCGCGGTGAACCCCGATGTCATCAAAGCCCAGGTCGAAGGGGCGATCGGCTTTGGCGTCGGTCACATCATGCGCGATCAGATCACGCTGGATGGCGGCGTCGTAGTGCAGCAAAACTTCCCCGACTACGAACCGCTGCGGATGCGCGACATCAAGGCCATTGAGGTGCATATCGTCAAGACAAACGATGCACCCTCAGGCATTGGCGAGCCGGGTACACCGCCGGCGGGTCCAGCGCTCGCCAACGCAATCGCAGCCTCCGGGCGTGATCTGGTGACCCACCTGCCGATGATCGAAAACGGTGTGGATTTCGCCTGACGACCCTTTAGACCGCCGCAGCCATAGGGGTGCGGCGGTCTATCAATACCGGCTCCACAACCTTGCACGCGACACTGCGCCCCGCGCGGTTCAGAGTTCGGTCTACCGGCTGGCCATAATTGCGGTGCCACTGAGTGCCTGCTTCTGGCTGTATTTCAATGGCGGCTTCCAGAATACTCTACCATAGAAGCGCAATTGCAGCGAACTTCCGCAATCCGCCCTACCTACCGCAAGACGTAAGCGCCCCATAAGAGACGTTCGTCACTGCAATCGGTGCCGCACTGACCAATGACGGGATCCAAGAGCTGCCGGAAATGATCCGCGCCGCTCGCATCACCGATAAAACATGGCATCCTTCGCGCATCGTTCTCGGAAGGGCTGGCACTATCGAACCTACTTAGCAGCATCATTTCGAAAGGCGACCATACAACCCCTTATTTTCCGTAATAGCAGGCTCGGAAACCGTAGCGCTTCCTGTAGCAAAGCAAGCCTCTCCAAGGGAAGAAAGCCGCGACATACCCTTATTTACTCGGGCCAATCAGCTATATTCAGAGATTTAAA
>NZ_JBQKUI010000007.1:0-176689 GCF_054968505.1 Sulfitobacter sp. G5_S2_6_S6 | reverse complement strand
AGCATGGATGAGACGATCTGGACGGCGCAGGGCTGGGCCGCGTTCAACGATGCCTTGTCAGAGCTGGAGCATGAGGTCGGCCCCCTTGGCATACCGCGCGATCTGCTGCGGCCGGTGATCCCCGACAATGATTTCCGCCATGGCGAGGATGACCCCTTGGGGCTGTATTGCCCGATCGGGTCGCATATCCGCCGCGCCAATCCGCGCGACAGTTTCCGCCCCGGTCACGAGATCACTTTGCAGATCAACAACCGCCATCGGCTGTTGCGGCGGGGCCGGACCTATAGCAGCGCGTTTGACACGCCGCAGGACGCAGGCTTGATCGACGCGGGCTGGGTGCGGCGTGATACCGAGACCGTACCGCCGGTTGAGCAAGAGGAAGGCACCTTCTTTATGTGCTTTAACGCCAATATCGAACGGCAGTTCGAATTCGTGCAGCAGACCTGGATCAACGCAGACGGGTTCCACGGCGGGCGGCATGGGCCGGACCCTTTGATCACGCCGAAACAGAAGGGTGATACGTTCATTATTCCGGGGTCGGAGGAATCGCTAGCACTGGATATGTGCCCGATGTCCCGCGCGGAAGGGGAGGGGGTCGCACAGCCTGCGCCGGTGGATTTCACCCGAACGGTGGCGGGGGGGTACTTCTTTATGCCAAGCAAACAGGCGCTGGCATATCTGTCGCAACTATAGGTTAGGCCCCCTAGCGTGTAGCGATGAAAAACCGCCTGATGCGTTCTTTTTTCACGATTTTTTCACGGAGCGCCGCGCAAAAAATTACGGTACGTTTACGGTCGATTTTTAACCTTTCTTAACCTGCTGCGATTTCGGCAGGCACCCGCCCGCTTGGGGCTATTTAGAAAGGGCATTGAAATGAAACTTTACATGCAACTGATGACAACGACCGCGCTGGCGCTGAGCGTCGCGGCCTGCGGGTCATCGAACGGGGTCGACAAGGTGATTGATGTGACAGACATCACCGAAGAGGCGCAGGCCAAACGGACCTTTGCAACAGACGAGGACGGTGATCCGGTCGATGCCGGTGCTGCGATCGCGTCAGGCAAGACACTGACCGCGCGCGCCGTGGGCGTCGCCTTGCAGAACCTGAACTATCACACCGGGGAAACCAGCACGACGACTGATGTCACCGCGTCGATCAAGCGCAATGACGATGGCGCGCTGACCGTGACCATCGACGGCGAAGAGCTGGCGTTCACCCCTGCCGACGTGAATGGCGAAGGTGACGGCTACGAGGTCGAGGTGGATGGCAAATTCGCCGGGGTCTATAACTTTAATGGTCCGGTCGAAGAACTGCTGACGGCGGGCAATGGCTTTGCCCAGGTGGTAAGCATTTTCCGGACATCCGAGAACGCCGAAGGTCACGTGTCGGGTGACAATACCTTTGCGATCTTTGGCACAGAGACGGCGGATGAAGATCTGAAAGATCTGCCAAAAGCCGAATATACGGGTCGGTCGCGGATCAATGTTGTGCCAAACAGCGGCTTCGAATCGAACAGCGAAAGCCGGTACAAGGTGCGTAGTGAGATCGCGATGACGGCAGACTTTGGCGCCGGCGAGATCTGGGGCACCATCGGGAACACCACCATCGAAGACCCCGAAGACGGTGTACGTGACGCCGTTGAAGGGACCATCGCGATGGATAAAACCACGTTCGATAACAACGGTTTTGCCGGGACATTGACGGCAGATGCGGACTTCATCAGCGATATCGACGTCAATAGCGCCGAAGGGACGTACTCCGGTGCGTTCTATGGGCCAAACGCCGAACAGGTTGCCGGTGCGCTGACATTTGGTATCGGCGCTGACGACGGGTCGCTGAACGGGAACGGCTACTTCTCGGCCGACAAAGTCGACTAAGGTCGACGACAACGGGATAGAGAAGCGTCGATCAAATTACGGGTCCCGCTTCTCTGGGCGTGGGCATGACCTCAAGCCATGCCTGCGTCTCCCCATTATTTCATGTGGGAGACGCAGTGCAGAGTTCAGGTTTCACGCCGATTTAACTGCTTGAGGGTTAATCCATGAAACATCTTCTTTTTGCCGCCCTGATGGGCGTTCTTTTGGCGTGCCAATCGCCCGGACAGGCGCAGGCCGCGACACCACAGGACTATCTGGAACAGGGAAACTATGACGCCGCGCGGGCCAGTCTGGCGCAGTTGGTCAAGGGGGATCCGAACGGGCCGCTGCATCAGGCCTATCTGGAAGGTCAAATCCTGATGCGCCAGAACCAGCCTGCGGCGGCGGTTGATCTGTTTCGCGATCTGGTACGCATCGCGCCCGATTATGAACCGGCAAGACGAGAGCTGACCCTGCTGCTGGCCTATCGCGGTGACGTGACCGCTGCGCGCTATCATGCGGAACGGTTGGTCGCGGAAACCGCTGACGAACAGCTGCGCGCCGGATTGCAGACCTTTATCCTGAACAATACCTCGCGCAAGCCCGGAGGCTTTGCCCTGCGGTTCGCGCTGTTGCCGTCGTCAAACCAGACCCGCGGCAGTGCCGAGCAGGAGATTCTGATTGGCGGGGTGCCGTTCACGCTGAACCCTGCGTCGCGGGCGTCTTCCGGGGTGGGGCTGGCGATTGGCGGCACTGCGTGGCAGCGCTGGCAATGGAATGAAAGATGGTCCGGCGTGGGCACCGCCAGTCTGGATGCGAAATTCTACGATTCCGCGCTGAACACGGAAACCACGGCTGTCGCACGGTTCGATGTCATTCGAGGCGGGCAGCGGGGGCGGTTCTCTTTCGGGCCGATTGCCGAGCTGAGCTTTTCTGATTCAGACATCGTGCGACGACGGTGGGGGGCGGAGCTGCGCGGCGCCTATCAGCTGCGTCCGCGTGATCTGGTGTCGGGTGCGCTGCGGTTTGATCGGCAGACCTATGACCAAAGCCCGTTTCGGGACGGGCACCGGATGCGGGCTTCGGTCTCGTACCAACATCGGCTGACGCCGACGCTCGGGCTATCCTTCGGCCTGTCGCAGCTGCGCGAGACGACACAGCGCGCGCATCTGGATCACCATGAAACCGGCGTGTCGATGGGGATCGACAAACAGTGGAAATCGGGTCTCTCGACCGGCGTGATACTGGCATACGAACAGGACAGATACGACGGCATCTTCCCCGGCACCACGACCCCGCGCGAGGATGACACCACCAGCCTCACCTTCACCGTGCAGCACAATAAGGTGCAGATCGGGAAATACGTGCCGCGCATCACCTATACCTACACGCGGGCGAAATCGAATGTGGCGTTGTTCGACTATGACAGCCACGACATCGGGGCGAGTCTCTCGCTCAAGTTCTGACGTGGGGCGGGCAGCCTGATGGGGTGCCCGTTCCTGCAAACACAAATGAGACGGCCCGAATATCCTGACAAAACACAGGTTTGCGGGCCATTCGGGCATGCCCTTGCCGTAAAACTTTCAAAAATTTGGATTAATTCGCCTACCTTACCTTGCGGCGCCTCGATCCGAGGTGCAGAAAGACGCCATCTACGCGGTGGTCTGCAAAGCAAGGGAGACACGTATGAAAGACTGGAACGCTTTGGCGAGCGCGCTGTATGACGGCAGCTTTCGGCCCATGTTCATCAATGGTAAATGGTGCCCGGCCCAATCGGGCGCAGAGATGGATGCGCGCAATCCGGCGAACGGGTCTTTGCTGGCGACCGTACCGGAGGGGGGCGCGGCGGATATTGATGCCGCCGTAAAATCCGCCCGCGCGGCGTTCGAGGGACCTTGGGCCAAGTTCACCCCGTTCGAGCGTCAGGCGCTGCTGCTGCGCATCGCCGACAAGTTCGAGGCAGAATGGGAACGCCTGTGTCTGTCGGACACATTGGATATGGGGATGCCGATCCAGCGCACACTGGCCAACAGCCGTCGCGTGTTGGGGATGTTGCGGTTCTATGCGGGGCAGGCGGTGATGATCCACGGCCAGACGATCCCGAACTCCTTCCCCGGCGAGATTTATTCATCCACCGTGCGTGAACCCGTGGGCGTGGTCGGGGCGATCATCCCGTGGAATGCGCCAATCGCCGGTTCCGTCTGGAAGATCGCGCCCGCGCTGGCGACCGGCTGCACCGTGGTGTTGAAACCGTCCGAGGAGGCGTCGCTGACCGTGCTGATGATCGCGCGGTTGATGCAAGAAGCGGGGCTGCCCGACGGGGTGTTGAATGTGGTGACCGGATTGGGGGCCGATGCCGGTGCCGCGCTGGCGGCGCATCCGGATGTGGACAAGATCGTGTTCACCGGCTCAACTGCCACCGGTCAGGCGATTGCCCGCGCGGCGACGGGCACGCTGAAACGCGTTTCGCTTGAGCTGGGGGGTAAATCGCCGGTCATCGTCTGTAAGGATGCGGATATCGACAAGGCGGTGCCGGTCGCGGCCATGTCGGTCTTTGCCAATTCGGGTCAGATCTGCATCGCCGGATCGCGGCTGTTTGTGGCGCGCGAGATCCATGATGAATTCACCCGCCGCGTCGCGGAGTTTGCCGCAGGGCTGAAGATCGGGCAGGGGATTGACGAGGGCACGGATATCGGGCCCATCATCTCGGCCCGTCAGGCTGAACGGATCGCCGGTTTCCTGTCGGACGGTCCGGCCGAGGGCGCAACGGTTCTGACCGGCGGGCAACGTGCCGAAGGGGCGGCGCTGGAGGGCGGGCATTTCATCCAGCCCACCGTTTTTGGCGGCGTCACCGACGACATGCGCATCGCCCGCGAAGAGATCTTCGGCCCCGTGATTTCCGCGCTGCCGTTCGATGATCTGGACGAGGTCGTGACACGCGCCAATGACACGCCCTATGGGCTGGCTGCTGGTGTATTCTCGACCAATCTGGGGACGGCGCACAAGCTGGCGCATCGGCTGAAAGCAGGGTCCGTCTGGGTGAATATGTATCACGCCATTGATCCAGCAGTGCCCTTTGGCGGGGTCAAGATGTCGGGGTATGGCCGCGAAGGCGGGACCGAGCATCTGGAAGAATATCTGGACACCAAAGCGATCTGGATCAACGCGGATTAAACCGCGCTGCGGGACAAAGGGAGGAACGCGATGAAAGTTGGCATTATCGGTGTCGGTCTGATGGGCCACGGCATTGCGCGGAACGTCTTGCGCAAGGGCAAGTTCGAACTGGGCTTTCTGGATCACCCCGGCAACCAGCCGGTAGACGAGATTACGGGCCTTGGCGCGGTGGCCTATGACACGCCTGCCGCGCTGGCGGCGGTGAGTGATGTGATCATACTCTGCGTCACGGGATCGCCACAGGTGGAGGCGATTGTCACCGGCGATAACGGACTGGTGTCGGCGTTGAAACCCGGTGCGGTGGTTGTCGATTGTTCGACCGCGCTGCCCGACAGCACCCTGCGTATGGGCGACGCGGTGCAGGCCGCGGGCGGGGCCTATCTGGATGCGCCGATGACGCGCACGGCGAAACACGCCCATGACGGGGCGTTGAACCTGTTGGTGGGGGGTGACGCCGCGGTGCTGGAAAAGGTCCGGCCCGTGCTGGCAAGCTTTACCGATACGGTCGACCACGTCGGTGCGCTTGGCCACGGGCACCGGTTAAAGCTGCTGCATAACTATGTGTCGGTGGGGTTCATGACCCTGCTGGCCGAGGCCGCAGCGCAGGCCGCCGATGCACAGATCGATCCGCAGGTCTTTGTGGATGTTCTGGCCGGTGGCGGCGGGGCCAGTGTCGCGCTGGACCGCCTTGCCCCCTATATCACGCAAGGCGACCGCGAAGGGCTGCCGTTTTTCGTTAGCAATGCACAAAAAGACATCGACTATTACCGTGCCATGTCGACCGCATCGGGGGCGCAACAGACCGTCGCCGATAACGTCTCTGCCGCGCTCGCCCGAACGGTCGAGGCGGGGCATGGTCAGGCCTATGTGCCCGAGCTGGTAAAGTTGTTCCGGAAATCCGCGCAGGGCTAAGGCAGCGTTGCGTGGTGCCACGAGGGCTGCATCTTGTCAGCTTTGGTGGGTTTAGATAGCACATCCACAAGGTTACTGGGAGGTTACCATGAAATTCAATCTGACACATTTTGCGGCCGCAAGCGCCTTTGTCGCGCTGGCGGGTGCCGCCGCCGCGCAGACCGAGATCAAGATCGGCTATGCTCTGGCCCCCGACAGCCACTACGGCGTCGCGGCGCAGAAATTCGAAGAGGTCGTGCTGGCGGAGACCGGCGACCAGTTCAGCTTCAAGCATTTCCCGTCCTCGGGTCTGGGCGGTGAACGCGAAGTGATCGAGGGGCTGCAACTGGGCACCATCGAGGCAACAATCGTGTCCTCGGGCACGCTGGCGAACTTCGTCCCCTCCACCGGTGTTTTTGACATTCCGTTCCTGTTCAGCGGGTTGGACCACGCCCGCGCCGTGCTGGACGGGCCCATCGGTCAGGACATTCTGGGCGAGTTCGACACTGTCGGCCTGCACGGTCTGGCATGGGGCGAACAGGGCTTTCGCCACATCACCAACAACCGCAATGCGATCCACACGCCTGCCGATGTCGAAGGGCTGAAGATCCGCACGATGGAAAACCCCGTGCACCTCGCCGCCTTCGACGCCATGGGGGCCGCCCCCACGCCGATGGCTTGGCCCGAGGTGATTTCGTCGTTGCAGCAAGGTGTGATCGACGGTCAGGAAAACCCGCTGTCGGTGATCGTTTCGGTCAAGCTGAACGAAGTTCAGAAATATCTGACCTTGTCGGGCCACGTCTATTCGCCCGCGATGCTGCTGGTGTCCAAACCTTTCTGGGACGGGCTGGACGACGATCAGAAAGCCGCGATGGAGAAAGCCGCGACGCAAGCGGCTGCCGCGATGCGGGGCTATGTCGACAATGTGGAAACCTCGGGTGTGGAAACGCTGAAAGAGCGTGGCATGGAAGTAAACGCCCTGTCCGCCGAAGAGAAAGCCGCGTTTCAGGCGTCGATCAAATCGGCCTATGAAGGCTACTATGACACCTACGGCCAAGAGCTGGTCGACTCGATCGTAAACTTCGAGTGAGCAATACCGCCGGCATCCAACGGGTGCCGGCGACATCGGGCGAGGGGAAGCCGTGAAGAGACTGGAAACCATTTTCGTGGCGTTGAACGGTTGGGCGCTGATCCTCATGCTTTCGGCGATGACGCTGGTCGTCGGTGCCAATATCACCCTGCGCTATGTGACCGCCCATTCGCTGCCTTGGGCGGATGAGGCGGCGCGCTATCTGATGATCTGGATGACCTTTGGCGGCGCGGGTCTTGTGCTGCGCACCGGCGGGCATGTCGCGATCACCAACCTGCAGGATGCACTACCCAGCATGGGGCAAAAGCTGCTGCGGGCGGGGATTGCCTTGGGGCTTTTGGTCTTTTTCGGTTTCATGGTCTACGTCGGCATCCAGTATGCGCAGCGCATGCAGTATCAGGTGACGCCCGCACTGCGGATGCCCTTCCTGTATGTCTACGCCGCGATGCCGGTCGGGTTTGCGCTGCTGATCGCCCACCTGCTGCTGATTGCGCGCCCCTTCATCATGGCGGGGGATTATAAACGTATGGATGGGGCCACCGCCGATCCGCTGCCCGGAGGCGCAAATGGCTGAGATCCTTTTTCCCGCGCTTTTCGTACTGCTCGCCCTTGGTCTGCCCGTGGCCTTTGCGATGGCGATATCCGTCTTTGTCGCGCTGAGCTTCGGGTCGTCCTACCCCAACCTCGTTGTGGTGAAAGAGATGTTCTCGGGTCTTGATAGTTTCCCGCTGCTGGCGGTGCCGTTCTTTATCCTCGCGGCGGAGATCATGACCGGCGGGGCGGTGACCCTTGCGATGCTGCGCTTGGCGCAATCGCTGGTGGGACATCTGAAAGGCGGGTTGGGTCATGCGAATGTCGTCAGCTCTGCCATGTTCGCGGGGATCTCCGGCTCGGCGCTGGCCGATGCTGCGGGGCCGGGGACGATGATGATCCGCATGATGGAGAAGGGCGGCTATGGCCGTGCCTATGCCGGAGCGCTCACCATCTCGAGCTCGGTCGTGGGGCCGATTATCCCGCCGTCGATCACGATGATTATCTACGCCATGCAGGACCAACAGGTATCGGTCGGGTCGCTGTTCATGGCGGGTGTGCTGCCGGGTATCCTGATCACCGCAGCGGTGCTGCTGGCCAATGCGCGGGTCAGCCACAAACGCGGCTATGCCAGCGGCGCGCCGATGCCTCCCTTGGGAGAGATCGCGCGGATCGCGCTATACGCGCTGCCCGCGCTGATGTTGGTGGTGCTGATCGTCGGCGGTATCCGTTTTGGTGTGTTCACCCCGACCGAGGCGTCGGTGATCGCGGTCTTCTACGCGCTGTTCGTCGGCATGTTCATTTACCGGTCGCTGCGGGTCGCGGATCTGCCCGCGATCATTCTGCGCGCGGCCCTGGTGTCGGGGGCGGTGCTGTTGATCCTTGGCGCGGCGCGGGCCTTTGCCTGGGTGTTGATCATCGAAGGCGTGCCGCAGTTTCTGGCAGAGACGATCATTGCCTGGGATCTGTCGCCGATTGTCTTTTTGCTGGCGGTGAATGCGCTGTTGCTGGTCTTTGGCCTGTTTATGGACCCGCTGCCCGGGGTGATGATCCTTGTGCCGATCCTTGCGCCGATCAGCTTTGCGCTTGGCATCGACCCGGATCATTTCGCGATTATCGTGATTGTGAACCTGACCCTTGGTCTGACCACACCGCCGGTGGGAAGCCTGATTTTTGTCGTCTCGTCGGCGGTGAACATCAAGCCATCGGCCCTGATCAAGGAAATGCCACCGTTCTTTATCGCACTGATGGGGGCGTTGCTGTTGATCACCTTTATCCCTGCGCTGTCCACGTGGTTGCCGACGCTTAGCGGGTTCTAGGGGGAACTGTCCTTTGATATCGGGTTGTTTGCCAAGGATAAAACCCAATTTAACCGTGCCTTAAGCAAAATAAACTTTCCCAGATTCGTGAAGTGTGGTCATGTTGGGGAAAAAGTTGGGCAGGCAATGACAATAACTTATGCAGCAGCGCGCAATGCGCCGATGTTGGCGTTGGAAGATGAACGTGTCCTGTTAAAGGATTGGCAGGTTAGCAAAGATAAGTTCGCGCTTGAATCCTTGGTGCTGTCCCATGCGCGTATCGTGTTCTACTGGGCGCGCAAGCTCAGCGATGATCAGGCCGAACGCGAAGACCTGATTTCCGAAGGGATACTGGGGCTGATCCACGCCGCCGATCTGTTTGATCTGGATCGGGACGTACGGTTTTCGACCTATGCGAAATGGTGGGTCAAGAACGCCACGATGACCGCCCGCAACCACCTGCGTGCTATTGTCGAGACTCCGGCGGGCGTGCAGAAAACAGTGCAGCATTCCATTGACGATGATGACAGCTTTGCGCTGCTGGCCTCGGAAGACCCCAACCCCGAAGAGGCCGTGATCGCGCAGTCGTCGCAAACCCTGATCCGCGCGCGACTGCTTGAGGCGATGGAACGGCTTCAACCGATGGACCGCGAGGTGCTGCGGGCGCGGACCTTGCAGCAGCCCCCCGAAAGCATTCAGGATCTTGCCACGCGGATGGAGGTCACCCCCGCCAAGCTGCGCCAGATCGAACGCCGCGCGATGTCGCGGTTGAAGTATGAGCTCGCGGCGCGTGGCGTGATGACAAGCAAGATGCACTGAGATGAATGTCGCTTTATCCGCATTGATGACGGGGCAGGCTGGTGTGAAAACCGGCAAGGGCTCCAGCGCCGTGCCCGAAGGGTTCGCCGCGCTGATGGGGACCGTCGCAATTGGCGAGGCAGGTGCCGCGGTGCCGCCCTTCACCCTCGACCCCGATGGTGAGCCTATTCTGCTGGGTAGTGACGATGCTACCGCCGAAGGGATGGCAGATGTGCTGGGGCTTTCGCTGACCACAGAGCAAGCGGGCGATCCGACGGCCCTGTCGATGGAGGCATCCTTCACCGGTCTGATGTCGGCCGCCCAACCGACGGGCGAGGGGGCTATCGTTCAAGCAACTGGGCAAGTAACCACCGCAACCACGGTCGGCGCCCCCGCAGTCGCTGTGCCACAGGCATTCGTGCAAGGTGTCGCGGGCGAAACTGACCCTCAGTTGCCGTTGGCCGCGCCACCATTGGCCGCTGACGCGGTAGCGGCCAACGTGACGCAAACCGCTGTTAAGGTCGCGCCCGAAACGGCTGCACCTGCGGCGCGATCCCCTGTCGAGGCGAAAACCGATGTCAAAATCGCGGCACCCGCACCGCAACCCTCTGCTGTGCCGCAGCCCGTTGCTGCCCCCGCGACACCAGTAGCGGCACAGCAACCAATCGCTGCCACGGCAGAGGTTCAAAGCGTTGCGCAAACGCAGGGGGTGGCGGGGGTGCAACCTGTCCCTAAACCGCAGGTTAGTGACAAGGTTTCGACCCCGCCGCGTGCAGCACCCCAAGCCGCAGCCGCTGTTGAGGGAACCGCCCCGCCAGAACCATCGATCGACGCGGATACGCCCGTCGCGCCGTTGCGACAGGCCGCTTTCGGGGCAGAGCAGCCGACCTTCTTGAACGCAGGTCAGAATGGCGCAGCCGCACAGGGCAAAGCGCCCGTTGATGTCACCGCGACCTTCCGGCCCGCTGAGGTGGTTCAGGCGCAGCCCGTCGAAAGCAACGCGCTGATCCTCGCCGACCAAGCAAGCGATCTGAAAGCCGCCGCGCCAAGTGCCGAGACGCAGGCCAAACCCGCACCGAAACCCTTTGCCGATGCGCTGATTTCCCAAGTGAAGGCCGTCGAGGCGAAAGAGGGCCGCACCTCGGTCAGCTTGCATCCGCGCGGTTTGGGGCAAATCGAGATCGAGGTCGTCACCGACAAGGATAGCGGCACCCGCGTTGTGGTCCGTGTCGAGAACCCTGCCGTGCTGCAAACGCTGCGCGATGAACGCCAGCTTTTGGCGCAGGGGCTTGGGTTTACCGACGCGGGCAGCTTTGAATTCCAGCAGGGGTTCTCGGACGACGGTGCGCGCGATCAACAACGCTCTGCCGCGGGGTTCGGTGGGGGCATTGATGACGGCGCAGGCCCTGTGACCGCTGGCGTTCAGCACAAAAATGTGGTGGATGACGGACAACTTGATATTCTCACCTAAGGGGGTGTGATCCATGCTGACAAGCCAGACACTGTTGAACAATTTCACAAGCACGAACCAAAGCTCGGCGCAGGATTCACTGGGCCAGTTGGGCGAGGATTATACCAAGTTCCTGACCCTGCTGACCGCGCAGATCCAGAACCAGGATCCGCTTGAGCCGGTCGATAGCACGCAGTTCGTCGCACAGCTTGCGCAGTTGTCGCAGGTGGAACAAGCGGTGCAGACAAACACGCAGCTTGAGACTTTGACCAGCCAGATCAGCGGCTTGCTGAATCTGGGGGGCACCGATCTTTTGGGGCGCGATGTCACAGTGCAATCCGATGTGGTAATGCTGGAAGATGGCACGACCTCGACCTCCTACGAGGTGGGGGCCGGCGCAGCCGAGGTCAGCGCGAAAATCTATGATCCGCTGGGACGCAATGTGCGTACGATCAACGGCCTGTCCACAGTATCCGGCACCACGAACCCGCTGGGGTGGGATGGCAAGGACGATTACGGCAACGCGCAGTTGGCGGGGAAATACACCGTGGTGCTGACGGCGAAAGATGCCGCTGGCAACAATATCGCGATCCAGCCGTCGCGCAGTGCCCGCGTCGAAGATGTACGTTTCCGCGAGGGAGAGATCATCTTTGGACTGGACGGCGGCGAAACGGCGTCGTCGATCACCGTGAAATCGGCAAGCTGATCGGGTCTGTCAGTTCCGCAGGCTGGTATTGGCGTAAAAGCTGTTCAGCCGTGCCGTACGTACTGCCGGGAAATTAACGTAGAGCTTACGCACGATTTGCGCGGCAAGCTCCGCTTTGCGGGCTTCTTCTTCGATCGGTTGGGCGAGGCTCAGGTCGGTTTCTGCAAGCTCGGCGATCGCTGACACGGTTGCGTCACGCAAACGGGCGCGCCCGACGGCACCGTTGATCTCGTGAAACGACGAAGCCCCCATGACATAGACATCCATGTCAAACACCAGATGCAGGATTTTGCGGCTCTGGATGATTTGCATGGTGAATTTGCCCAAAGGCATCTTGAACATCAGCTCTTGCGACGCCGCCTGATCCGAGGGGGCTGATGTCGTTGGCCGCATAAAGCGTTCCCCGACATAGCCCATGGCCCCCGCACCAATCACGCAAACGGCGATGATGATGTATTTGATCACACCCGCGTCCTGCCTTAGTAGGGCAGGAACACTTCAAGCGCGTCCTGACCGTAGCGCGCGGTTTGCACCGTCGAAATCTGCCCGCGTCCGCCATAGGTGATCCGTGCCTCGGCGATCTTGTCGTAGTCGATGGTGTTCCCGACGTTGATATCGGACTGGCGGATGATGCCAGCGATGCGCAGCTCGCGCAGTTCGTTGTTCACCTTGACCTCTTGCCGTCCGGCGATCACGAAATTCCCGTTGGGTAGGGTCTGGATCACAAGGGCGGCCACCCGCAGACGTATGGTCTCGTTCCGGCGGATCGACCCTTCGCCTTCGCTGGACGAGCTGCTCGACAGGCCAATCAGCTGCCCGCTGTCGGTCGAGGTGTCGAAGTTCAGGATATCGGGGTCGTCCACCCCAGTGGAGGAGGACCGGCTGCGCCCTGTGGCATTTTGCAACTGCGCGCGGTCATCGATATCGATCAGAACGGTGACCAGATCGCCCACGTCGCCGGCGCGACGATCCTGAAACAGACGCGGTGTTGAATTGCTCCAGAGGCTGGCCTGATCGGCGCGTTTGGGCTGTTCGGGCGCTTTGGGCAGAGGCATCGGGATGCTCACGCGGTTGACCTCGCCCATGTGGTCGGGGCTGAGCGTCAGATCGCTGACCGTGGGGTTGTGGGTTTCCTGAAAATCACCACAGGCCGCCAGAAAAAGCGCCGAAGCTGCAAGCAGACAGCCGAGCCGAGCGGGAAAACGAAGGGATGTCATTGTACGACCTCGACGACGCCTGCTGCCATCGCGATGGTCGACAGGGCCTTGTTGCTGGAAAGATTGACGACGCGCAGTTCCTGACCCTTATGGGCATCATCCAGGGCACGTCCTTTGGCCGTTAGCTGCAGCCCGCCGTGGGTCAGGCGGATTTTGACCTTTTCACCGCGGCTGATGATACGGGGCGGCATGACCGAATTGCGCGGGACGGGGCGGCCGGTGACCAGCATACGACGCACCTGCTGGCCGACGAGTTGATCATACTCATTGATCGCATAGCTACCGACCCGCTGCATCGGCATTTCGACCAGCGATACGTCCTGGGCGCGGACGATTTCATCGGGCACGATGCGCCGGTTGGGAACAGGCACGGTCAATGTCACCATCGCCAGACCCCATACGCGTTGCGGGACACCGCTGTCGGTGACCACATTTGCGATGAATTGGCCCGAGTCAGGGTCGATCCAGAACTCCTGCACGAAGTTACCCTTCTTGATCATCCCCTCGGCCATGCGGATATCCAGCTTGGCTTTCGCGGGCAAAGTTGCCCCCAGTTCGGCGACGGCGCGTTCCTCGATCAGGTCGGTCACGGGCACGGCTTGTGCAAGCGCAGGGCCCGCCACCACAAGAGCGGCGGCAAGCTGGAACAACACGAAAAGGGCAATGGCAACACGTTTCATCGGTTCAACCCGTTACTTGATCTGGTTCGTGGTGGTCATGATCTGATCGGCGGTCTCGATCGCCTTGGAGTTCATCTCGTAGGCGCGCTGTGCCGAAATCAGGTCGGTGATCTGCTGGATGATATTGACGTTCGACTGTTCAAGATATCCCTGCCGCGTGATGCCGACGCCGGGGGTGCCGGGGACGTTCTGCACAGGCTCACCCGACGCGGCGGTCTGCTCCATCAAGTTGTCACCGACAGGTTTCAGGCCCGCTTCGTTCAGGAAGGTCGCAAAGTTCAACTGGCCCAGTTCCACCGGTTCAGGGTCGTTTTCAACATAGGCCATGACCACGCCTTCTTGGTTGATTTCGACCTGACGGGTCAGTTCGGGCACGATGATCGCGGGCTCTACCTCATAGCCGTTCAGGGTGACCAACTGGCCTTCGGCGCTGAGCTGGAAGTTCCCGTCGCGGGTAAAGGCCTGTGTGCCATCGGGACGGTTCACGGTGAAATAGCCGCGCCCCTCGATCGCGAGGTCCAACTGGTTTTCGGTCTGGATCAAGCCGCCCTGGATGTTGTGACGGATCACGCCCGCCGCCTGCACGCCCAAGCCGATATCAGTGCCTACAGGACGCGCAGTGCCTTCTTCGGAGGTCAGCGATCCGGCGCTCGCAAAGCTTTGATAGACCAGATCCTGAAACGCGGCGCGCCCGCTTTTAAAGCCGGTGGTATTGGCGTTGGCGATGTTGTTGGCGATGACGTCAACGTTGGTCTGTTGCGCCAACATGCCCGTGGCCGCGATCCCGAGTGCTTTCATCTTATGCTCCTTCCGGCGGCGTTATACGCGCCCAAGTTTCTGGATGGCCGTGCGGGTCAGATCATCGTCCGACCCCATCAGTTTGACCGAATTCTCATAGGCCCGCTGGATGTCGATCAGACGGGTCATTTCAAGGACGGCGTTCACGTTGCTGCCCTCGATAAAGCCCTGTTTGACCTGCGGGTTCTCCATCTGCTGTGGCTGGCCTGCGTTCGGGGGCAACTGGTACATGCCCGCGCCCATGGGCAGCATCTGCGCCGCCTCGTTGATCGCGACAACGCTGACCGCGCCAAGCACCGCGCCTTGGGGGTTGGTCACGGTGCCGCTGGTGGTGATCACCACCTCGTCACCCACATCATCGGGCAGCACGACAGGCCCGCCGCCCACGCCAAGCAGGGGCATACCACCTGCGGTTTTCAACTGGCCGTCGACATCGACCACAAGACGCCCGTGACGGCTGTATCCGGTTTCGCCGCCAGGCAGCTGGAAGCTGAGCCAGCCATCACCGGCCACGGCGATGTCCATCGGGTTGCCGGTCTGCATCAAGGGGCCGTCGGCAAGCTCAAGGTACGTCCCGCTTTCGCGCACATAGTTGATCGCGTTATCACCGCTGCCATCGGGTATGGATTCCAGCACGGGGTGGATCGCCTTGTAGCCCGAAGTCGTGGCGTTGGCGAGGTTATGCGCCGTCGTGTCCATGCTGCGGGTCAGCGCGGTTGCCTGAGAAAGCGCCACATAACTGATATTGCTCATCTCATCCTCCGGCGGTGCTGAAGCATCACGAAAAAACGCATTGTACATGTCATTGCAAATACAAATTTTCATGAATACAAGGATAAGGCAAGTTCTATTTACACTCTCAAGGATAGGTGTGCGCCAGTATATTTGCATAACGGTGGTTAAGGCGTTGCTGGTTCTTGCGGTTCCGGCGGGTGTACTTGTGGCCGCGCCCTCTGATGCGGTTGATACGCTGGATCACAGCGCGTTGGACGCAGGGCAGACATGGCGGCGGGATCTGGATTTGCGGCGCTGGTCCCCGGACGGGTTGCGCGATGATTTGCGACACAGCATTGCCAAGCTCGGCAGCCAACGGGGCAGCGACCAGACGCGGGTGATGATGGATGTGGCCGAACTGTATATGGCCCATATGCTGCTGTTCGAGGCGGGCTCTATCCTTGCCGAAGTAACCCCTGACACGCCGGTCCATAAACGCCGTCACCGTGCGCTGTCCGACGCGGTGCGTCTGCTGGCGGGGGAGGCACCGACGGCGGTAACGCCACCTTTCAGCACGTCTCCGCTGGCAGGCAACCGACCGGATCGCGCCTTTTGGGCCAGTCTGGACGCGATTGCCACCTCCGACGTTCGGCGCTTGTCGGATAATATCGAGCCAAGCTTTGGCGGGCTGAGCACACAGCCGGAGTCCGTCGTGCGGGCCGTTCTGCCGGTGCTGCTTGAAGCGGCGATTGAGCTGGATAAGCGTGAATATGTCGACGCGACGCTGCGCCTGCTGGACGAAATGCCAGAGCTGGCCGGGGCCGAATCCGGTACATTCCTGCGCGCACGGGCCGCGCAAAAGCGGGGGGACGCGGCGACCGCGCTCAAGATCTATCTGGAAGCGGCAGAGGGCTGGGACCAATACGCCGTGCGCGCCCGTTTGGCGGTTGCGGATATGGCGCTTGCCGATGGCGGAAGAGGGGCGCTGCTGGCGGCGCAATCGACCCTAGAAGGCGGATCAGAGGCGTGGCGCGGCGGGCGGTACGAGCTGGAAGTATTGCGCCGGCTTGAACGGGTGTACCACGCATTGGGCAATCATCCCGAAGCCGTGTTGACCCTTGGCCGTATTCTGCTGCGGTTCCCCGAACCTGCCGAAGCCGCCCCGATTGAGGCGCAGGCGCAAGAATTGCTGGCAGATATCTATAAAGCAGGGGGCGAGGGGCAGTATCCGCTGTCGGCTTGGGTCGCGCTGCATCTGCGTTTGCTGCCCTATTTCCGCTATACCGACGGGTTCACGGCGCAGATTGAAACACTGGGTGACTACGTCCTGAAACTGGGGTCGACCGATCTGGCGGCCAAGGAATACCGTCGTGCCGTGCGTATCTTGCAAGAAAAGCAGGAAGAACAAGGCACCTCCCGCGCGGCCGAGATTTTCCGCCTGAACATGAAGCTTGCGCAAGCGCAGGTGCAGGGGGGGCAATTCGCCGATGCACGGCTGACGTTGGAACTGATGGACGTCAGCGTCGCCCCCGAGATGGAGGAGGCGCATCAGAGTTTGCTGGCGCAAACCCTCTCGAAACTGGGGGATAAGCCTGCGTTACTGAAGGCGTCCGTCGATGCGCCAACGGCACAGCATTTGCGAGATGTGGGCCTCGCGCTGTCAGAAGAAGAGCGCTGGCCGCAAGCGGCGGACGTTCTTTCGCAGCTTTGGCGGACATATCCGCAGGATTTTTCCTTGCAGGATGCCACGCGCCTGTTGATCGCGGCCTATCGGTCCGAAGATCAAGAGACGCTACAGCAGGTGACGCGTTCGTTTCCCAGTCTCACGCCATCTAAAGATTTGATTTCGCTGGCAAATAGCATATCCGAGGTGCGCGATAACGTGCTGCCGCTGAGCGCGGGCGGGGCGGCGAAGCGGTTGGAGCAGCTAGAGAATGCCTTTGAAAGCATCGCGAATTCAGGGATATCTCCATGAACTCGGCTGCAAATTTCGGCTAAACCAAGGTTAGACAAAAATAAATCGCGAAAATTTAACCTTCTTTAAACCAATTCGATTATTTGTCCTGTTAGGCAAGAATACCAAGAACGACAACGAGGTAGGAAAATGAGCATTTCAAGTGCGCTTCAGACGGGTGTCAGCGGGCTGCGCGCCAACTCCAAGGCGGTTGGCAGCATCTCCGAGAACATCGCAAACTCGAACACGGTGGGGTACCGCCGCGGGTTCGCGCATATGGTCACGACCACTGCCTCGGGCGGGAATGGCGACGGGGTCCTGTCGGTCAACGCCGTTGAAGAGCTGGACATCGCGACAGCAGGCGGCCTGATCTCGACCAACTCCTCTACCGATCTGGCGATTGGCGGGAACGGTTTTTTCGCAGTGTCGATGAACCCGAACGAGACAGTGCAGACCAACTACATGCTGACCCGCGCGGGATCGTTCCTGCCGGACGAGCAGGGCAACCTGAAGAACGCGGCGGGATATTATCTTGCGGGCTACCCCTACGGGCTGGAAGGGGACATCGGGTCGGTCGACCGGACGTCCTTCAAGGATATGGAAACGGTCAACATCGGCAATCTGAACATCTCTGCCGGCGTGACGTCGACCATCACTGCCTTTGGCAACCTGCCATCGCAGGACACTGGCCAAGCCGATCCCGGCGCACCTTTTGTCACCTCGTCCGAAGTGTTCACCGCCTTGGGTGAAAGCCAGCGCGTGAGCTTTTCCTGGGCACCTGGCACCACGGCGAACACATGGGATCTGGCGATTGCGGATCAGAACGGCAATGGGCTGGGCAGTGTCACGATCGAGTTCAACAACGCCGGACCTGCGGCGGGCTCTCCGCTGAGCTATAGCAACATCAATTCCACCGCGACGGCACCTGCCGCCTTTACCGTGGACCCTGCGACAGGCGTGGCGACGATCACCCTTGATAACGGGGTTGTCCCGCAAGAGATCGACATCACTCTTGGCAAGCCCGGCGCATTTGACGGGATCAGCCAGTTCGCGGGGGATTTCAGCCTCGCGTTTGATCGGGACGGGTCCAGCGCGGGTGAGCTTGTGCGCACCGAGATTACCGAAGACGGCACATTGTTCGGCGTTTTTGACAATGGCATGCGCCGCGCGCTTTATGACATTCCTGTCGCTGTCGTCGCCAACCCCAATGGGCTGGTCGAAGTGAAGGGCAACGCCTATCGCCTGTCGGGTGAAACAGGGTCGTTCTCTGCTTTGCAGGCCAATTCTTCGACCGTGGGGTCGATCAACGCCGGTGCGCTTGAAGGGTCTAACGTGGACATTGCGCAAGAGATGACCGACCTGATCAAGGCGCAGCGGGCGTTTTCGACCAATGCCAAAGTGATCACCACCGTCGACGATATGATGGATGAAACCACCCGTCTGAAACGATAAGCCAGACGGTCTGACCGGAGCATGACATGAGCCTTTCGGGCGCGCTGAATTCGGCCACAGCCGGTTTGCATACGACACAGGGTCAGTCGCGGATCGCGGCCGATAACGTGTCGAATGCGATGACCCCCGGTTATGTCCGGCGCGAGGCGGTGCTGGTCACCGCCAGCGGCGGGCAGGGCGGTGCCGTCATCAGCGAGGTCCGCCGCGAGGTCGATGCGACGCTGCAACGGATGTCGCGGCTCGAAAACAGTCGGATGACGCAGTATCAGTCTATTCAGGAGGGGCTGACCACCTATACCGCCTATCTGGGGCAGCCCGGTGACGGCACATCGCCCGCAGACCGGTTTAACGATTTCCAGAACAGCCTGACAACGTTGGTCAATATGCCGTCGTCGAACGGGGCGCAGACATCCGTTGCGCTGGCGGCAGAGGATCTGGTGCGGTCGGTCAAAGGGGCGGCGACAACGCTGTCGACGACGTTGAACGACGTGAATATGGAAATCCGCTATGAAGTCGCGGACCTGAACACGGCCCTATACCAGTTGCGTGATCTGAATGCCTCGGGCAGCGGCTTTACCCCCGGTTCGCTGGAGGCCGCGCAGTTTGATGAAAAGGTCGACACGATCCTTGACCAGATTTCCGGGATCGTTGACACGCGGATACATCGGTCTTCGAACGGGTCGATCAGCCTTTATACGGTCAGCGGGGCCGCATTGCTGGAGGGGCGCGTCGTGCAGGATGTAACCTTTAACCCCAGCGACGGCACATTGATGGCGGGTAATCAGGACATCACCCCGTTCAAAGACGGTGTGCGTGGTATTCAGCACGGCAGTCTTGCGGGGCTTTCCGAGCTGAAGAGAGAGACTATACCGCAGTTTAGTCAACAGTTGGACGAATACGCGCGGGGGCTGATCCAGACCTTTGAAGAGGCCGATGCCAGCCTTGCGCCGGGCGAGGCGGGGCTGTTCACAGATAATGGGATCGCGTTTGATCCGGCGAATATCACCGGTCTGGCGAGCCGCTTGCAAATAAACAGCAAGATCTCCTCTACCGGCGAGGCGGAGGTTTGGCGTATCCGCGATGGTCTGGGGGCCACGTCCCCCGGTGCAGGGTCTGAAACGGTGCAGATCAACGCCTTTCTGGAAGGGCTCGACACCTCGATGAATGCGGCGACGGGCACGGGTATTCCGGCCGAGGTCACTTTGCGCGATTTTTCGGCAGAGATGATCACCAGCCAAGCGGCCACGCGCGCGCGGGCAGAGAATGACTTTAACGCTGCGGCCTCTGCGGCCGAGGTCGTGATGTCGGCGCGGCGCAACTCTGAAGGTGTGAATATTGACGACGAGATGCAGCAACTGCTGTTGATCGAACAAAGCTATGCGGCAAACTCCAGAGTGCTTACAGCAGTGTCAGAGATGATCGACACGCTGATCGCAGCGGTATGAGGCAGGGACAATGGTTCTAGGTATCAGCAGTTTTTCGTCGTTCCAGTTTAACCTTTTCAACCGTCAGAACGTGCAGCGCACGACACTGGAATTGCAACGGGTGAGCGAAGAAGTCTCTACCGGAAAGAAGGCCGACATCTATGCCGATCTGGGCCCGCGCGCGGCCTCGGTGATGAAGCTGCACGGGCGCGAGGCGAATACCCAGACCTTCATGACATCGAACGACGTGCTGGCGAGCAAGCTTGACGCGATGCTTGCGTCCGTCGATGCGGCACGCACGCAGGTACAATCGGTGCTGGAAAGCGCGCTGGTCAATGCCACACGCAATGGCAACGGGGCCGAGGTGTTGCAGATGCAAGCCCGCGCCGCGCTGGAAAGCCTCGTGTCGACGATGAACACGTCGTATAATGGCGAGAACCTGTTTTCGGGGCTGGAATCCAACAAGACCTCGCTGACCCGCTGGCCCGAAACCAGTGCCGACACAGGCCGTTCACCGCAATCGGTGGTCGAAGAGATTTTTGGCGCCGGTCCAACCGACCCAGCCAGCGCCCAAGCCATCGCGGATCAGCTAGAGACCGTGTTCAACTCGCAAGACGCCGACGCCAGCCGGAACTTTCAGGGCACCTTCTATCAAGGCTCGCCCGAGCGTGATGCCAGTGGGGCCGAGACAAAGCAGATCAGCGCCTGGGTGAATACCGGCCAAGAGGTCGTCTACGGTGTGCGCGCCAACGACCAGTCGTTCCGCGATGCCTACAAAGGGTTGGCGATGCTGGCCGTGACCGACGTGAGCCAGATGGACGAAGCGGCCTATAGCACCTGGATGTCAGAGGTGGTCGATAGCCTGTCGGCGTCGCAAGAGGGTATGTTGGATATTTCGGCGCGGATCGGGTTCAACCAGCAGATCGTCGAGAAGACCCAAACGCAGCTGAACGATCTGTCGCTGGTGCAGCGGACGCAAATCTCGAACTACGAAAGTGTTGATCCCTACGAGGCGATCACGCGCATGAATAGTCTGGAGACACAGTTGCAGGCGAGCTATCAGGTCTCCTCGCGGCTTTCGAGCCTTTCGATCCTGAATTACCTGCGCTGATCAACCGACTTTCGACGTCACCTCGGGCGAGCTTAGCTTGTAGCCGCGGCCATGCACGGTTTCGATATACTGCCAGCCTGATTTCGACGCGGAAGCGAGCTTTTTGCGCAGTTTGCAGATGTAGACGTCGATGACCTTATCGAAGGGCTGATCGATGCTGCTGCCGTAAATTGCGTCATAAATCGCGTCTTTAGAGATGACTTTGTTCGAGTTCAGCGCAAGATGCTGGAACACCGAATATTCCCGTTTCGACAGTTTGATGCGGCTGCCCGATACAATCGGATCGCGCCCGTCGAAATAGGCGGTCAGTTCTCCGACGATCACGCTTTCAGAGGCATGGCCATAGTGGCGCCGGATGATCGAATTGGTCCGCGACAGCACTTCGGCCCCACGGATCGGGCTGACGATCACATCATCCGCGCCAAGGTTCAGCAGGTCCGACGTATCCTTGGCGTTGCGGAAATCCTTGAGCACGATGACAGGGTTAACGCAGCCTGCGGTACGCATCGCGCGGATATATTCACGCGTATCGTCGCATTCACCGATCAGAACCGCATTGGTCTGGTGGCCGGGTTGCAGCAAAGGGCCAAGGCCCGTCGTGAAAAACTCGGCGGTGACGAACTGAAGCTCGATACCTGCGCTGCGCAGCTCTGCCGTAAGGCCGGCGCATCGTTCTTTCCGCTGTTCGAAAATATACATGCGCATGTTTGTGTGCCCTAAACCCTGACTATTCCTATCGGTAGCAAGTATATTCTGCGGTAGCAACAATTAATAGATGATTTAACTTGTATAAATCCGGTTATTACGTGATTATGACAAGGATAGTTGAACTGTTCTTGTACCGGAGATTTCGCAATGGCGCACGGCCAGCGACGCCCCATGACCCGCCTGTTGCGCTGCCTGCAGGCGCTTGCCGCCGCAACACTTTTGGTTGTGCCCGCGATGCCGTCCTGGGCCGAGGTCCGGATCAAGGATATTGCGCATTTTGAGGGTGTGCGAGAAAATCATCTGATCGGGTATGGCCTCGTTGTCGGGCTTTTGGGGACGGGGGACAAGCTGAACTCCAGCCCGTTCACCCGTGAATCCATTCGGGGGATGCTTGAACGGCTTGGCGTTGCGAACCTTGATGGCGAGGCGCTGAAAACCAAGAACACCGCCGCTGTAATGGTGACGGCCAAGCTACCCCCGTTTGCGCGGCGTGGCTCTCCCATCGATATCACGGTCTCTTCGCTAGGAGATGCGACGAGTTTGCGGGGCGGCACCTTGTTGATCACCCCGCTGACGGGCGCGGATGGTGAAGTCTATGCCGTGGGGCAGGGCGCAGTTGCGGCCTCGGGCTACCGGGTGGATGGCAATGCCGCGAGCGTTGTGGATGGCGTGCCGACCATCGCGCGGATCGAAAACGGGGCCATCGTCGAACGCGAGATCGAATTCAGCCTCTTTCAGCTCGACAGTATCCGGATTGCGCTGAACAACCCTGATTTCACCACGGCGGATCGCGTGCGCGAAGCCATTGCGAAACACCTTGGGTCCAGTCAGGTCGAGGTGTTGGATTCTGGCACGATCGAGGTCTGGGTCGGTGACAAACGCAACGCGCCCGAGACGATCATGGCGGTGGAAAACCTGCTGGTCACGCCGGACGCCGTGGCGCGGGTCGTGATTGACGAAAAGTCGGGCACCATCGTCATGGGCTCGGACGTGCGGATCGCGCAGGTCGCGATCAGCCAGGGGGGGCTGACCGTGCGCGTGCGCGAGAATTTCGGCGTCAGCCAGCCCGGTCCGATCAGCCTTGGCGGGAATACGGCCGTGATCAGCGAGGAACCTATCTCTATCGGGGGGACGACCGTGATCGTGCCGGAGACCGAGATTGATATCGAAGAAACTGACGGCAGCTTTACCATTCTCAACGGTGACGTGAGCCTGCAAGAGCTTGTCGACGGGCTGAACGCCATCGGCGTCGGCGCACGGCAAACGATTGCGATTTTGCAGGCCATCAAAGCCGCAGGGGCGCTTCACGCCGATCTGGAGATTATCTGATGACCGGCTCAATCCCCCCGTCACTGCCTAGTTTCGATATCGCCAAACCCGACCGCGCGGTGCAGACAGGTAAAGAATTCGAAAAGGTGTTCTTAACCCAGTTCGTCGACGAGATGATGAAAACCGCCGGTGCCTCTGCTTTCGGCGGGGAACAGCAGGCGGATATGTGGCGGTCCTTCATGTCCGAAGCCGTCGCTGGCCAATTGGTAGAGCAGGGCGGCCTGGGCTTTTCCGGTAGCGTGTCGCAAATGCTGGACGCCTACGGGCAAGGCAAAGCCAAATTTGCGGAGCAGGGCGAATGACCCCGCGCACCTTCCGTTTCGGTCAACGCGGCACCGCGCCCGAGGGCGAGGCCCCTGACCAGCTGGTGCTGACCTCGCAGGACGAGGAAAACATCCACGCTTATGTGGCGAAAATCCACGACACCATCGACGTGCTGAACTGCGAGGTCCAGGCGATCAAAGCCGGCAATCTGGATGTCGTCAGTGCGATCTTCGACGAAAAATCCCGCGCGTTGAAGTGGCTGGAGCTACAAACCCCGCTGGTCGAACCCTTTATGGATCACCCGATTATGGTTGAGCTGGAGGTGAAAGCGCACCTCAAGCAGTTAAAGGGTGCGATTGAAGAGGATAGCGCAATTTTGTCGCGCATGGCCGTCGCCGCCCGCACCATTCTGCGCGAGGTCAAAAAGATCAGCAATCGCAATGCGCTAGACGGAAATTATGGCAAGATGGGCCAGCGTGTGAGCGGCGTTGCGGATAAGAATATGCACGTCGATCAGAAATTCTAACGCGCGTTCCGTCGATTTTACCCAATTTGTTAACCCTGCTTTAACCTGAACTGCTATGTAGTTCAGGTTAGCCTTTACGGCTGACCTCAGTCAGAAGACTGGATCAATACGAGAAGCAAGGAGAACATTAAATGTCGTCCATTCTCACCAATAGCTCCGCAATGAACGCTCTGGCCACGTTGAAAGACGTGAACCGTGGGCTGAACCAAACACAGGACCGTGTTTCCACGGGTCTGAAAGTGGCGTCTGGCAAAGACAACGCCGCCTATTTCGCCGTCTCCGAGACGATGAAAGGCGACAGCGGCATGTTCAAAGCCATCAACGAAGGCATGACCGCGACCAAGAACTCCGTCGCGACAGCCCGTCTGGGTGCCGAAACCGTTTCCGACATCGCGCAGCAGATCGTCGAGCGTGTTGCTTTTGCTCAAACCGACGGCGTGGATCGCGCTGACGTCCAGCTGGAAATCGATGCACTGGTCAAGAACATGGGTACCGCAATCGAGCAGGCGACTTTCAACGGCGACAACCTGGTCGACGGGACGAAAGTTGGTGTTGGTAACGAGGTCACCGTGGTTAACGGTGTGAAACGTACCGGCGCGACCTTCGGGACGACGTCTTTCACCTTCGAAGGTGTTGACTTGGGTGCGATCAAGACAGCGATGGAAGCCATCGACGTTGGGACCTCCACCGATCTTGCAGCCGATCTGGCAACCGCCGAAGGTCAGCTGGCGGCTTCGATCACTGCATCGACATCATTGGGCATTACCGAAAACGCTCTCGACGGTCAGATGGAGTTCATCGACAGCCTGACAGACACGCTGGATTCCGGCGTGAGCTCGATGGTTGATGCGGATATGGAAGAAGAAGCGGCGCGTTTGCAGGCCTATCAGGTTCAGCAGCAGCTGGCGACGCAGTCCTTGTCGATTGCAAACCAGGCGCCTCAGAACATCCTGAGCTTGTTCCGTTAATTCGGTTCAGGCGTTATATGAAAAACCCCTCTCCGCCACTGGTGGGGAGGGGCCCTGACGAAGTGGCCACCGGCTTGGACATACGTCCCGCCGGTTTTTTTATTGCGCTGGCGTCGCTTCGGCGCGGGCGCGTTCCTCGAAAAAACTACGCAGCGGGTCATCGATGCCGGATTCAAGGATCATCCGGTAGGTGTCGGCAAAGCCTTCGGCGGCTGAGGTCTTGTCGCCGCGGCTTTGTGACAGGAACGGGCTGGCCGCGCGGAAAAATGTGATGGCTTGGTCCGTTTCCGGGTCGGACCCGGCTTTATACGCCCCCAAACGGATCAGATCTTCCATGTCGGCATAGCGGCCCAAGGCCTTGCGCGCGACTTTGGTGATCTCGTATTCTTCGGGAGAGTGGCAGCCCGGCAGCATCCGTGACAGCGATTTTTGCAGGTCGATCGCGGGGAAACGCCCCTGTTCGGCGATGCGCCGGTCGAGCACCAGATGCCCGTCCACGATCCCGCGCACCGCATCCGCGATGGGTTCGTTCATATCGTCCCCATCTACCAGCACCGTATAAAGACCGGTAATGTCACCTTCTGCCGCCATGCCGGGGCCCGCACGTTCCAACAAATGGGGCAATTCGCTGAACACCGACGGCGGATAGCCCCGCAGGGTTGGCGGCTCGCCGCGGGCGAGGCCGATTTCACGCTGCGCCATCGCAAAACGGGTGACGCTATCCAGCAGCAGCAGCACCTGCTTTCCCGTCGATTTGAAGTATTCGGCAATTGCGGTCGTGGTTAATGCGGCCTGTTTGCGCAGCAGCGGTGCCTCGTCCCCGGTAGAGACGACGACAACGGCGCGGGCCATGCCTTCTTCGCCCAGATCCTCCTGGATGAACTGTTGCACCTCGCGGCCGCGTTCGCCGATCAGCCCGATGACAATCACATCGGCATCCGTATTGCGGGCCAGCATGGCCATCATGGTCGATTTGCCGACACCTGAACCCGCGAAAACACCCATCCTCTGGCCGCGGCAAATCGGTGTGAAAATATCAATACATTTGATCTGTGTTTCCAGCTTCTCGCCCACTTTCTTGCGGTCGAATGCACCGGGTGGGTTGGCGCGAAAGCGGGTTTTGCGGCGCGGGCGGCGCGCGCGGGTGTATTGCGTGAGCGGGCGGCCAAGCGCATCGACCACCGTGCCGATCCAGCTGTCGTCGGGGGATACCATATCGTCATGCTCAATCAATTCGACGGTATTCCCGACGGACACGCCCTCCCATGTGCCGAACGGCAGAACGCAAAGATCACTGCTCTGTGCGCTGACGACTTCGCCATCGATGTGTCCTGCGGGGGTGTGCACCCGGCATTGGCTGCCGATCGCTGCCATCGCCTCTAGCCCGCTGACGGTGAGGGTCATGCCAGTGATGGACCTGACGGTGCCCGAGATCTTTGCGCTGGCGCATGAATAGATGGACTTTTGCAGGTTTGCGAAGGCAGAAGTCAAAATATACTCTTTCGAAAATATTCTATCCTTGCTATATAACAAGGATAAATAATGAGTCTAGTATGAATACAGATCCCACATCCTTGTTCAGTCTTGCACCCAAGCGTTTGCAGTGGCTTGCCACGCGGCAGAATGTCGTGTCGGAGAACATCGCGAATTCTGACGTTGCGGGATACCGCGCGCAGGATGTGCAAAGCTTTGCCAGCTATTTGGAAGACGCAGGTCGGTCGCAACGTTTGCAGGAGGCCGAGGTGGTTGAGGCGCGGGTTCTGGGTGGCACTACGGCAACCGGGAATAACGTGAACCTGGAAGAGCAGTTGGTCGAGGCGAACAGCGCCTCGGGTCAGTTTCAAATGGCCGCGAGCCTGTACCGCAAAGCGCACGAGATGGTTTACGCCGTCGCTGGCCGGAAATAACGGAGAGACGCGCGATGGATTCCCTTTCCAGAATTTCGGCAACAGCAGCCAGCGGGATGCGGGCGCAGGGTGACCGGTTGCGCATCGTCTCTGAAAACCTTGCCAATGCCAGTTCGACCGCGCAAACGGCGGGGGGCGACCCGTACCAGCGCAAGACGATTTCTTTTGAAAGCGCTACGGATCCGTCAACGGGGGCAGCGATTGTGCAATCTGCAGGCGTGCTGCGGGATGATGCCGATTTCACACTGCGGTATGAACCATCGCACCCCGCGGCGGATCAGAACGGCTATATCAAGATGCCGAACGTGAACCCGCTGATCGAAATGAGCAATATGCGTGAAGCCGCGCGCAGCTATGAAGCAAACCTTTCGATGCTGGACAAGGCGCGTGACATGCGCCGTCAGTTGGTCGAGCTGTTGAAGTAAGGTGCCAGAATGACAGATTTTTCCGCCATCCGATCGTCCTATGTTGAAGCCGCCTATGCAAAGACGGTGCAGGGCGAAACGCGGGGTGCAAAACCCGCTGGTCCCGCCCCCAAGGATTTTGCCCAGATGGTCGGCGATGCCGCGTCGCAGGCGGTGGATTCGGTGCGCGAAGGCGACCAGATGGCGATCAAGGGGCTGACAGGGCAAGCCAGCCTGCAAGAGGTTGTTCAGGCCACCATGGCGATGGAGCAGACAGTTCAGGTTTCGGTCGCGCTGCGTGACAAACTGGTGGAAGCGTACCAAGAAGTTATGCGTATGCCGGTTTAACGTCAGGTTAACACGCGCCATGTTTTTCGGAGGTCCGCTGTGGATTCTGTCACTATCTACGAAATCATCCGGCAGACGTTAACCGTGACATTGATCGGATCGGCACCTGTGCTTGTTGTGGCGCTTGGCGTCGGGCTTGCCATCGCGTTTTTCCAGGCTTTGACACAGATTCAGGAAATGACGCTAACGTTCGTGCCCAAGATCGCGGCGATTTTTGTGACGCTCGCCATCAGTATTCCTTTTATTTTTTCGACACTTGTCGGGCTCTCGGACCGGGTGTTTGATCTTGTCTCTAACGGGGGGCTCTAGGGTGCGGCTTACCGCCTTGTTCATGGTTCTCTTGCTGCCAGTGTCTGCCTTGGCGGACAAAGGCGGTTGGACGGGGTTTTACACGTCATCCGCTCCTGCCGTGAAGTTGGGTCGGCAAAACGCCACGTCAAACCCGATGCGCGTCTGCGTGGACGAGATCCTTTCGGCTGAACAGCGCTATAACATTCCCGGTAACCTATTGTTGGCGATCGGGATTCAGGAAGCTGGCCGTCAGGTGAACAACAAGCTGGTGGTATGGCCGTGGACCGCAAACACAAACGGTACCGGCACGTTCTTTGGCAGCAAGCTCGCATTAGAAGCGCATGTGCGCGAGACAGAGGGCCGCGGCATCCGGTCCACGGATGTGGGATGCATGCAGATTAACCAACGATGGCATGGAGACCAGTTCTCCTCGCTAGAAGAGGCGACGACGCCAGCGCATAACGTCGATTATGCCGCACGTTTCCTGACCGCACTGTATCACGAGACAGGTGATTGGTGGCAAGCCGCCGGCCGGTACCATTCGTCTAACCCCAGCTACAAAGCTGTTTATCTGCAGAAGTTGCAGCAGAACCAGCGCATCGCCCAGGCATTCCTGACCCGCTTTGCAAGCGATGTTAGCTCGGGCAATAGCACCCCGCAGCAGGTTGCAGTCACCCGCGAGATGCCCGATTTCAACTGGAGCGCCGATCTGAGCGGTGCAAACTCCGGAAAAGCGGGCGGCGCGCTGTCTATCTATTCTACGCAGGCGTTGGCCCCCATCCTGCCCCATTACGCAGAGGTCAACTGAGCGTGGCGACACCAGACACAAATCCGCAGCCCTTCAGCTTTGCCAAGCTGAGCGGTGCCAATCGCGACATCGGGTTCGCCGTGGGGATGGTTCTCATCCTGGCGATGTTGTTTATTCCTTTGCCGCCCTTCTTTCTGGATCTGGGTTTGGCGATTTCCCTCGCGTTGTCCGTTCTGATTCTCATGGTGGCTCTGTGGATCGGTACACCCTTGGAATTTAACTCCTTTCCGACGCTTTTGCTGGTTGTCACGATGCTGCGTCTGGCACTCAACGTATCCTCCACCAGATTAATTTTGAGTGAAGGTCATAACGGACCGGGCGCTGCGGGGAATGTCATCGAGGGATTTTCGCAGTTCATTCTGGGCGGCGACTTCATCATCGGCATTATTGTTTTCACAATTCTGGTGATCATTAACTTTATCGTCATCACTAAGGGCTCTACTCGAATCGCGGAGGTTGCGGCGCGATTCTCGCTGGATGCGATGCCGGGCAAACAGATGGCGATCGATGCTGACCTCGGCGCCGGTGCCATTACGGAGGAGGAGGCGAAACTACGGCGTAAAACGGTCGAGGAAGAAAGCGCGTTCTTCGGGGCGATGGACGGTGCGTCCAAGTTCGTCCGCGGGGATGCAGTTGCTGGGTTGATCATCACGCTGATCAACGTTTTTGGCGGCATTATGATCGGTATGATCAGCCACGGACTGAGCGTGGGCGACGCGATGAGCCGCTATACAGTGCTAACGATCGGTGACGGTTTGGTCACGCAAATCCCGGCGTTGGTCGTGTCTCTTGCCGCTGGTTTGCTGGTGACCAAGGGCGGAACACTGGGTGCGGCGAACGAAGCCGTCTTGGGGCAGCTCAGCAATTTCCCCAAGGCTTTGTATGTCGCGGCGGGACTGACATTCTGTATCGGTTGGCTGCCCGGCTTTCCGTTGATGATCTTTCTCGCGCTCTCTGCCGGGATGGCGGGCTTTGGCTATATCATGCAGAAGTCCTTTGTAGAGCGGGACAAGGCCGAGAAACTCGCCGCCGCGCGTGACGCGGCACCTGTTGAGAGTGCTGAAGACAAGCTGTCGGATATGCTGCGCGTTGATGATGTCCGGCTGGATCTCGGCTCTGGTCTCGTGCCGATGATTACCTCGGTCAATGCGGCGCTGCCGGGTAAGGTTAAAAGCCTGAGGTCGTTGTTTATAAAAGACTTCGGGTTTGTCTTGCCGTTGGTTCGGATCAAGGACGATGCGGAGCTTCCCGCCTATACCTACGCCATTTCCCTGCAAGGGGTGGAGGCCGCCCGTGGGGAAGTGGACCCGATGATGATGATGGTGATTAACCCGTCGGGCCAAGAAATTAACCTTCCCGGCAAACGCACGCGCGAACCGACCTTCGGGTTGGAAGCGATTTGGGTTGACGAAACGCGCGCATCCGAAGCAGAGCTCATGGGGATGACTGTCGTTGATCCGGAAAGCGTGATTACCACGCATCTGACCGAGGTGATCAAGGAGCATATGCCCGAGATCCTGACCTATGCCGCGACGCAGGAATTGATCGAGGGGCAGGGCAAGGAATATCAGAAACTGCTTTCAAGCGGCTCTGACAGCAGTTCTGCTGTTATGTTGCAGCACGTCTTGCAGGCGCTGCTTGCAGAGCGGGTGTCGATCCGAAATCTGTCGATGATCATCGAAGCGGTCGCGGAGGCAAGCGCCACGTCCAAGAATATCCGCACAGTGATCGAGCACGCCCGTAGCAAACTGGCTAAACAAATTTGCCAATCCTTGAAGGATTCTCAAGGATATGTGCCCGTCATAAATCTGGGTGGAGATTGGGAGCGCGAGCTTGCGAGTTCGATCTCTAAAGCGAACGGGGAAGAGACCTTCTTGATGTCGCCGTCGCGGGTGCAGGAGTTTGTTCTTGCAGTACGCAAGGAAATCCAGAAGTTTTCGAGCGCAGATGAATGGCCGGCCATTTTGGTCAGCCCGCAAGCGCGGCCCTACGTCCGGTCGATCCTCGAACGGGTGAGCCCCATGACCCAAGTGATTTCGCACAACGAAGTCCACCGCAAAGCGTCGCTACGTACTGTTGGCACCGTCGGTTAACCGATCGTGGCAATCGAACCCTTCATCTCGACGCTATTTTTCTCTTTTTTTGTGGTGTTTGCCCGCATTGGCACGGCGCTGATGTTTATGCCCGGGTTTGGGGAGGTGCAGATTCCGGTGCGCCCGCGGCTGTCCTTGGCGGTGCTGATCAGTCTTTCCCTGCTTCCGCTGACGCCCATTGCAAGCGCGCTGCCTGATAGCGCGGTGACCGCGGTGTTCCTGTTGGGCGCCGAGGTGCTGATCGGGCTTTGGATTGGTCTTTGTGCGCGTATCCTATTGTCAGCATTGCAGTTTGCGGGGTTCCAGGTCGGGCAGGTGTCTGGTTTGGCAAACGCTTTTGGCCCGTCGTTCGGGTCGTTTGAAGGCGCGACGATGGTGGCGACCTTGCTGCTGATGAGCGCGGTGACCATGATCTTTGTCACAGACACCCATCATCTGATCATCCGCGCATTGCTTGCCAGCTATCAGGTGTTCCCGCCCGGACAGTTCGTGCTCGCCGATCTTGCTGATCAAATACTCCGTGTCGCGAGTGCGAGCCTTTACATCGGGACGGCAATTGCGGCCCCCTTCTTTGTGATGGGGGTGATTTTGAACCTTGGCATGGGGCTGGCAAACCGGATGATGCCACAACTGCCCGTGTTTTTCGTGGCGGCATCGCTGTTGATCGGGGCAGGGCTGCTGATCCTTGCTATCGCCCTGCCGGCCATGCTTGATTACTTTCTAGTGCGATTCCAGGAGTGGATCATGGGCTTTAGGATCTAATCATGGCCGAGAATAGCGACAGCACGGAAAAGACCCTAGAGCCGACCGAAAAGAAGCTTAAGGACGCGCGCAAGAAAGGGGATGTCCCGTCGTCAAAGGAGACGGGAAACATGGTCGTTGTCGTGGCGATGTTAGGGATCGCCGCCTTGGTCTTGCCCTATCAGGCCCCGCAAATCGTCGTCGCGCTGTCGGTTCTGCTGGACCATTCCCCAAATCTGATGGTCGCCACGGGGGAGCCGGGGGTGATCCGGCTGGGGCAGATCATGAGCGAATTTTTTTATATGATCGTGTGGGCAGTCCTTCCTATCTTTGGCGTTTTGTTTTTGGGCGGCGCGATTGGCGCTGTGATTCAGGGTGAAACCGTCGTTGCGGCAGAGCGTATCAAACCAAAGCTTTCCAAATTGTCACCGCTGGAGGGGTTGAAGCGTCTTTTTTCGGCCAATGCGCTGGTCGAATTCGCGAAAAGTATCGTAAAAGTCTTGGCAATCGGTGGGCTTGCCGTGTGGTTCACGAATGAAGCGGTGCGGCGCATCTGGACCTCGTCGGGCTTTATCCCCGAGCATCTGCCCGGCTATCTGACCGCCGCTGCTGTTAAGCTGTTGATTGCGGCTGCAATTCTGCTTGTGCCAATCGCGATTGCCGACATTCTGTGGCGTCGTTTTGATTGGCGGCGCAAGCAAAGGATGAGCCAGAAAGACATCAAGGACGAACATAAGGAATCCGAAGGCTCCCCCGAAATCCGGCAGAAACGGGCGCGTCGCCGGCGTGAGCTGTCACAACAGCGTACAATCACTGCTGTGCCTTTGGCGGATGTCATTCTGACCAACCCGACCCACTATTCGATCGCGCTGAAATACGACCCGGCGCAGGATATGGCCCCGGTCTGTATCGCCAAAGGCGCAGATCATCTGGCGCGGCGCATCCGCGAAGTGGCTGCGGAGCACGATATTCCGATGATCGAGAATAAACCGTTAACGCGAATGCTGTATGACGAGATCGACGTCGATCAGGTCATTCCCGTCGCCCATTGGGAAATTGTCGCCGAGATCATCAGCTTCGTCTTTGACCTGCGCAACAATAAAAAGCGGGCGGCACCGCAGGGGTCTACCCTGCGGACCGATCCATATTAACGAAGCTTGATACCTGTAAGGTCTTGGTCCGCCGGAAGCTGCGAACGTTCCAGAATGATTTTGGAGACGGCGCGCGCCCGTACAGGCGGGATCTTTGCAAGGATAGGCGCAGCTGTTCTTGGCTTCATGGTGCCAAGGATCATAATCGTCGTCTCGATGTCCAGATCATCCATGATACGCGCCGCATCGGTCGGCTTCATATTCGTGTAAAGCTGGATCAGACGATCAAGGTCTTCGGTTTGCGCGGCATCAACGCGACCCAGCAGATCCTCGATAGAGGTCTTGAGCTCGGTCAGAGATGCTTTTTCGATGTTAAGCCGCTCGCGGGCCAGCGCAAATTCAGCACGTTGGTTTTCCAGCTCTTCCTGCTGCAACCGCACCAATTCGCGCTCTTTCGTGAGCGAGATCAAAACGTCTTCGGGCGCTTCGCAGCCGTTTGAAAGTTCGGGCAGGTTGCCCACCAGCGGCGGTGCATCCTGAACTGGTTGCAGGCCCGTTTCCTCTTTGGTTTCAGCGGCAAGAACGACCATCGGCTGCTGCGGCAGCGCGCTATCCTTGAACAAGGGCAATTCAGGAAAGGATAGCGCGGCTTTGGCGCAGAGCGTCAGGGCCAGCCCCCCAAGGATAATTTTCCCGTTCAACATACCTGGTCCAAACATCTATCAGCCCTTTGCCGCAGAAGAATTTTCGAAAAACGCGCGCACCATCTCTTTTTTATCCCGTACCACACGCACGCCGTTGCGTTCTGCCGACGCTTGCTTGGTCGCGCGGCGGCTGGCGAAAGAGGCGGCTGTTTCTTCGGGCGGGGGAGGCGCTTCGACGGGGGCCGGCGCACGTTGCGCGGTTTCGATGCTTTCGCGCATGTGGTGCACAGATTGTTCGGATTTATCGACCGCAGAGGAAAATTGTTCGACCAGCGGTTCAAGCTGTTTCAACGTCGCCGTCAACTTGCGCAATTTCATCGAAACCACGTAGCCATAGCCGATGCTGCCGATCAGCAATACGACGATCAGGCTGTCAATTATCGTTGCCATCATCTTCGTGGTCCTCCAGAATTTCCAGCTTTTCGGTAA
The DNA here is from genome assembly GCF_054968505.1 of Sulfitobacter sp. G5_S2_6_S6. Lineage (NCBI taxonomy): Bacteria > Pseudomonadati > Pseudomonadota > Alphaproteobacteria > Rhodobacterales > Roseobacteraceae > Sulfitobacter > Sulfitobacter sp. G5_S2_6_S6. The sequence goes on along the minus strand of NZ_JBQKUI010000007.1, from coordinate 142,933 downwards.
TTTGCACAGCCACATAGCCGTTGTTGCGTTTGCCCAACGACACGTTGAACATCGGGGTGTCGGCACAGGTCACAGTGGCATCGCGGCCTTCCTCGATGCCGAAATCAATGGTGTCGCCGGGCCGCCATGACATGATTTTTTGGAGCGGAAAGACGTTTTCGGACAGGACGACATCCAGATCGACGTTCGCCCGTTCGATCTGCGCCCCGATCAACCCGCGCCACTGGTCTTGCGACACCATACGGTCGCCGAAATAGACTTTGCCCAAGTCGGGCAAGATCTGTTCAAGTGCGTCATAGGGGATAACAAGATCAAGGTTTCCGGTATTTCCTGCAAGGGTCAACGAGAGCCGTAACCGCGCGCAAAGGCTCGTGTTTTTGGCAATCGCGGCACCTTCGGCCTCGGTTTCGATGCGATCGAGTTCGAGGTTCGCAGCCCCCACAACCGACAACGACCGCTCAAGCTCGGCAAAGACGGCAGAGGCGAGCCGTTCGCCAAAGCCAAGCTCGATCGCGGTAAAGGGATCGGTGTTGTCGAGATCGACGTTCTTGGCGTTCCCGCCCAGCATCAGTTCAACCGCGGTCATAAGCACCGCTTGATCCATCACCACAAGGATTTCACCAACAAAGGGGTGACCTGTGCCAACGGCCAGAAACGTGGGCTTGGGCAGCCCTTCGATCACTTTGCCCATGGGGATATAGTCAAGCGAGGCGAGTGAGGCTTCACACATGGCGCGCATCAGGTCGGGCAGGGCAACCGACAGGTTTTCGACCATGCGATCGCCAATGATGTCGAGCATGGGCAGGCGATCAAAGGTGAAATCCGACATGCGGATGATCTCGTCGATCAGGGTGCTGCCTGCTTCGTCGGGTCGCCGTGCTGTTGTGTCGCTCTCGCTCATCGCCGCCTCCTACTGCACGATCAGGTCTTTGATCAGGATTTCCTGTGGCAGATCGCTGCCCACGGCGGCGCGCGCCCGTTTCAGCAGTTCGGCCTTGATATAAAGAATGCCCGCCATGCCGCGCACGTCGTTTTCGGTCAGCCCCCGCAGGTAGCCGTTGAAAAGATCGCGCATGAAGGGCTGGCGTTCGACCATCAGCTTGTCCGCGCCCTCATCGGGCCGGTAGGCGACCATCAGGTTCACCTTAAGAAACGCCGATGTCGGCGTGCCGTTCTGATCGAAGCCTTGGATGTTGGTCAACATCTCGCCTAGATCAATCAGCCCTGTGCTTGCGGCCTTGGTGTCATCGGCGTGGTCTTCGGCATCACCCTCGTCCTTGGCGTGGTCGTCTTTACCATGATCTTCCGCGTCGGCGTGATCATCCTTGGTGTCCGTCTGATCGGCTTCTTCGCTTTTATACTCGGGCTCGAAGGCTTCGGCGTCTTTGACGTAGGCCGCACGGGCAAGGAAAAAGCCGCCGCCCAAGGATACCACGCACATGAGCGCGGCCGCGATCAGCATTTTACGCGACCCGCGTGGCCGGTCCGCTGCGTCAGCAGAGGCGGCCTGCTTTGCCGCAGCTGGCTTTTTTTTCGCTTTGTCGGCCATGTGGAAACCTTAACTTGGTGTTAATGCCACATTCCCCTTTTAAGGGCAAAAACACAAGGTTAAAAATTGTTTAATACTTGCCTTGAGGCATGAATTGATCAATATATTCACAACAAATCGATGCTGAGGGGCCCCATGCAAGGATTAATCGACAATCTCACGTCGCTCGGTAAAAACAAGCTCATGATGCTTGGTGGGGCGGGCATTGGTGTTGTGCTGTTGATGATTCTCGGCATTGGTGCTGTGACCCGTCCGGACTACGCGCCGCTCTATTCGAATCTGTCGATCACCTCCGCCAATTCGATCGAGGCGACTCTGGCAAACGCGGGCTTCAACGCGATGGTCTCTGAAGACGGTACCAGCATCTCGGTTCCCCGCGGGGACGCGGTGCGGGCGCGTATGGTTTTGGCGGAGACCGGCATGCCCATCGATGGGGATCCGGGATGGGAGCTGTTCGACGAAAGCAGCGGGCTGGCGATGAACTCCTTCCTGCAGAAGATCAATAAGATGCGCGCGATGGAGGGGGAGCTCGCCCGCTCCATCCAGACGCTTGACGGGATCTCGTCTGCGCGGGTTCATCTGGTGTTGCCCGACCGCGAGCCTTTCTCCCGCGATGCGCCAGCGCCGCGTGCCTCTATCATCCTGCGCCCCGAATCCGGCCGTGCGGTGACCCGTAAACAGGCTGTGGCGGTCAGCAATCTGGTCGCCTCTGCCGTTGCTGACCTGGATATTTCGCGCGTCACCGTTCTGTCGGCCAGTGGCGAGACGATCCTGGCGGAAGGGCCGGACGGCAGCAGCCAAGGTGGTGTCCAATCCGCCAAAGCAGGCATTGAAGACCGCCTGTCGCAAGAGATCCAGAACATCCTGACAGCGCGGGTCGGCGCGGGGAACGCGCGCGTCCATGTGAACGTCGAATTGACCACGCAGCGCGAAGTCATTGTCGAGCAGACATACGACCCCGACCAGCAGGTCGTGCGGTCGACCGAGACGAAGTCCGAAGACCAGACCGGCACGAAAGAGGCTGGCAACGTCGGTGTGGAAAACAACATCCCTGCCGCTTTGGCCGATGGCAATGGGGCAGGGACATCGACCCGCCGGTCCGAGGCTGATGAGATCGTGCAATATGAGATCGGCAACACCCGCCGCGAGATCGTGCGCGAAGCCGGCGACGTGCGGCGCATGTCGGTCGCGGTTCTGGTGAATGGGATCTACAACGTTGACGGGTCAGATGTGATCTACGCTGAACGCACGCCGGAAGAGCTCGCGCGGCTAGGCGAACTGGTCAAAACTGCCGTCGGATTCGACACTACACGTGGGGATAGTGTCTCTGTCGATAGTATGCGGTTCATGGATTATTCGATGGATCTTGGCGATCCGATCGACAAATCTATCGGGGATGAGCTGACCGAGAATGTTGTGTCTATTGTGCGCGGTGTTCTGGCCCTGCTGGTTGTCGGCCTGATCCTCGTCTTTGGCGTGCGGCCCATGCTGCGCAAGTTCAGCGAAGGCGATCAGCTCAACAGTTACGAAGATCCCGCCCTGACCGCAGAAAAGGCCGCCGAACCCGCCGCACTGACAGCGGAAGGCCAGCGCCCCAAGCTGCCCGGCACCACGCCAGCCGTCGCGGATATTGCCGAGGATGACGACCCGCTGACTGTCACGGATGAGGATATCGAAGCTGCTGAAGTGGCTGAATACGTCCGCAAGGAAGGCATCCGCGGGAATCTGCACAAGAAAAAGATCGAGACGATCCAACAGCTTGCAGATGAGAAACCCCAAGAGGTTCTGCGCGTGATCCGGTCGTGGCTTCCTGCCGAGGCAGGCGCATGATCGATCTTTTCGCCCGAAATTTTGACAGCGACAATGCGCCCGCGGCGCCCGTCACTACAATCGACGAGGAAGAGCTGAACCTGCGTCTTGCCGAAGCGCGCAAGCAGGGCTTTGATGCCGGGCGCGCCGTCGGGCAGCAAGATGCAAAGGCGGAGTTTGACGCGCAAGAGGATGCACGACTAGAGGCGGAGAGCGCTGAAATCCGTGCGCAGCTTGACGCGCTGATCGCGCAAGATACGAGACAGTGCCGCGCAACAGAGACGGATATCGTGGAACTCTTCCTCGGCATCGGCGACCGGCTTGTACCAGAGTTGCTGCAAAACTACGGCGTCGATCTGGCCATTGGTCGCATCCGTGAAAGCGTCGCCCTAAGTCGCAGTACACCGGTTCTGTCCATTACCGCCTGCCCCGAAGTCGCCGCGCGGCTGAAAGCCGAGCCGCCGGTTTGGCTACCTGCATCAACAGACGCCGCGTCGATCAAGATTGTCGCGGATAGCGATCTTCCCCGCGGTGCGGCGCGGGTCGTCTGGCAGGGCGGGAAGCTGGAATACGATCTCGAAGAGGCAACCACGGCCGTGCGCAGCGCCTTGCAAACCGCCGCCGTTGAACTGACCGCAACCACAAGGATTGCTGAATAATGCTACATAATGACCAGGATAAAACCCAAGCAGACCTGACTGACAGCAACGCGCAGGATGCAGAAACCAAAGCGCCGGCGGGTCTGGACGGCAAAAGCCTTGATGCGATCTTTGGGGTCAAACTGGACGTCCGTGTCGTTCTGGGGCGCAGCCGTATGCCGATCTCGGAGCTGCTGAACCTGACCAAAGGGTCGGTGATCGAGCTTGACCGCCGCGTGGGTGAACCCGTCGACATCATGATTAACGATCGCATGGTCGCGCGCGGTGATCTGGTGCGCGTGCAGGGGGATTCCCTTGGAGTTGCGCTGCGTGAGATCGTCAAAGACTTCGTCTCAGAAATCTGATGTCCCCCCGTTTGCTGCCCCTGTTTGCACCGCGCGTGATGTGCGGTCTGGTCTTGGTTTTGGCCGGTGTCGTCGCGTCCGCATCGACTGGATGGGCGCAAGAGGCAGACCTTGGCAGCATGGTGCGGGACCTCTCTTCGGCTTTCGGTGACGTAACGCCGGGCACGGACGAGGGGGCCAGCCTGTCAGGCCGTCTGATCCAGCTCTTCGCGATCATCACGGTCCTGAGCGTGGCACCGGGGCTTTTGGTGATGGTCACGAGCTTCACCAGATTCGTCATTGTTTTCTCGATGTTACGGCTTGCGCTTGGGCTGAACCAAACGCCACCGAACATCGTGTTGAACGCTATGGCTCTGTTCATGACCTTCTTTGTGATGCAGCCGGTGTTCGAGGATGCGTGGGAGGGCGGGCTAGTGCCCTTGATGGAAAACGCCATCATCGAAGAGCAGGCCGTGCGCAATATATCCGAGCCGTTTTACAACTTCATGTTGGTTAATACGCGCGACAAGGATCTCCAGCTTTTCACCGATATTGCGGATGAAGCCTCGCCGCCCTCGGATGGGCCTGCTGCGCTGCCAAGCTGGCGGGTGCTGGTGCCCTCCTTCATGATTTCGGAGCTGCGTCGCGCGTTTACCATCGGCTTCCTGATTTACCTTCCATTCATCGCGATCGACCTGATCGTGGCATCGGTTTTGATGAGCGCAGGCATGATGATGCTGCCGCCCGTGTTGGTTTCGCTGCCCTTCAAGGTCATCTTTTTCGTACTGATCGATGGGTGGTACATGCTGGCTGGATCGCTGATTCAATCCTACGTTTCCGGATAAACCGCCGCGGTCATAAATAGCCATGTCAAACAAGAATAGTTTCGGCTATCCTTGTGCGATAATATCCAGCCTGCGGGAATCGACGATCTCATGAACCAGTTTGTACCCCTTCGCAAACATCGCCACATGTCCGGCGCGCAAAAATCGGCGATCCTTTTCCTGTGTCTGGGCGAGGAGAGGGGCGGCGCGATCATGCAGCAGCTTGATGTTGATGAGATCCGCCAGATCACTACCGCTATCTCGACGATGGGCGAAGTCGACGCTGGTATCGTCGAAGAAATAATCGCGGAATTTGATGAAAAAGTGAATCACAGCGGCAGTGTGGTCGGCTCGATTGATGCTGCGCGCGGATTGCTGAAAGAATTCCTCCCTGAAGATCGTGTTGCTGAAATTTTGCAGGAAATTGACGGCAAAAAGATCGATAACGTTTGGAAAGACCTGTCGGATCTGGACGAGAAGGAGTTGGTCGCCTTTCTTCAGAAGGAACACAACCAGACGATCGCGGTCATCCTGACACGAATCCGGCCTGACGTCGCAGCGAAAGTATTGCCGCTTTTGGGGGCCGAACGCGCCGCTGATCTGATAGAGCGCATCATGGGCATGGACAAGCTGCCGATCGATACGATTCAGAATATTGAGAATACACTGCGTGAAGATGTGTTGGCCAAGGCCGGAAACAGCGCTGAAGCCCGGATCGAGAGCCAGTTGGTGTCGATTTTCAACAAACTCGATGAAGATATGTTGGTTAATCTCACCCGCAACCTGGAAGAGCGCCAGCCCGATAAGCTCTTGTCCATCAAGCAAAAAATGTTTGTTTTCGACGATTTGGTTAAATTCAACGAAATGATGTTGGGTAAAATCATGCGCGAAGTGAGCGGGAATACCCTGCCGATGGCGCTGCGTGGTGCCAAGAAGGAAGTGCGTGAACATTTCCTGGCGTCCCTGCCTTCGCGATCACGCGGAATGCTGCAGGATGAAATGTCTTCTATGGGCCCTGTCCGGTCCAAAGATGTTAAAGGCGCGCAGGCTCAGTTGGTCGAAGCCGCATTGCGTTTGATGTCGGAAGGGGAGGTGTCCTTGCCCGAAAATGACGACGATATGATGTCGGATATGCCGAGCTGATCAGCGATACAGGCGCGATGCAGAGAATGTGACAGCCGTCACATCGATTGTGATCGGCACGAACTGGCCGCCCAGATTATAAGACTGCAGCAGATCAAGCGCTATTGAATTTGCCTGAAATCCCTGTGGGTTAACGGCATCTGAAATGGCAACGTAGCGCGCGATCAGCTTCTCACGCTCCGCCGGATCCGCCAGTTTTTCGAGGTCGAATTTATCAGCGAGAAGGGCCTTTTGTTTGTCGAGATCAAGGGCAGACATCTGTTCGGGGAGCGACAAGGCGACCTGGAAGAAATTGGTTAGCTTCTCGCTGGCCAGTACTTCGAACCAGTTATTAATACCGCTAAACTTGTCACGAAATTCTAATACCGTGCCCACGGTCTCGTTCTGGGCGTCATTTTCGTTGATGTACTGCCGATTATAGAAGCGCGTCGTCACATCATTCAGGAAATTAGGGTCCGTCAGATCAGGGGTTTGCGGACCTGCCTCAGTCGTGAAGCCAAGGGCCAGATGCATTTCGCGGAAGCGGCTGTCGGTCAGTCGGTTCAGCAGGGATGAAGGTTCGACCGGATCGGATTCCAGCATTTTGCGGATCAGCCCTTTGCCGAAAATCTGGTCTTCCAGGTCAAAGGCCCGCATCACAAAACTGTAGACTTCGAAATCCGCGATCAGCTCTTCCGGGCTGGAGATATCGCCGATTCTGTCGCGAAACGCTTCTTCCGCGCGTTTGTTGGCGGCGGAATCACGCATCAGATCAAGCTGTTTGTCCCGCGTTGCGTCAATCAGCTTGAGCGCGGTGGAACTGCCTAAACCTGAAATGCTGATCATAGGTTTACCCTATTCCGCCGCCGTGGCTGTGTTCTTTTCCCGGATCATTTTGAACAATTTTTCTTCATACTCGATCAGGGGCCGCAATGTGCGCATCGCTTTGTAGAAGTCAGCCGAAGACACGTGAGCCGCGGCTTCAAAGATGTGGCCGGCCATCTCGTCGTGGAAAACCGGCGCTAGCGCGCCTAGTTTCCTTTGGATGATCGACACCAATTTTTTGCGGGTCGTTGGCTCAAGCAAGGCGGTCTGGATGAAGAAATAGACCTCTTTTACAGGGGTGCGCTCTTCATCCTCTTTTAACAGATCGGCTTCACGCACAATGTCTGCCTGATTCTCGATAACAATCATCTGACGGCGATCGGCGTTGCGCACGACACAGCCATTAATCAGGATCCGCTCGTTCGGTTTCAGGGTTAATCGCAGCGCCATAAAGCTTACTCCGCCGCGACTTTTGCAGCCCGTCCGCTCAGACCGTCGATAATACTGCGGTTAATATCAATCAAAGGCTTCACATTTTTAGACCCTGACAGGACCGCTTTGGTGTGGTTTTCCACCCAAAGAGCCAGCGAGATCAGCGCAGCGCGCAAATCGGCCGTCAGCCCGTTATCCTTCTCGGCCAAATCGGCCTTGAACGTGAGCCAAACGCGCTGGTTCTCCCACAGGGTATCGCGCAGGCCATCTGCAAGCATCTGAAGCTTTTGAGATTTTTCCGCAGCACCGTCAAATGCTTCGAATTTGTTTTCAAGTTTGGATGTCACGCTCGCCAAAATCCGACGCTCAATCTGGCGCGGATCTTCGGTGTGCGAGATGGTCCGCTTATACGCGGTTACACTCATTTCACTGCCTTTTTATTCTGCCTCGGTTCAACTATAGGGTGGCAGAGTTAAGGGAGAATTAAAAAATCCTTAATTTCTTGAAAGCAAGGATAATTTTAAGCACTTGTTTTTAAATCATGCTTTGCATGTCACACTGTGGCGGGGTTTTCGGGGGGCCGCAGTGTTAATGAATGTGCTGGCCCGGAGTAACCGTGCGCAGCATTTCGCGGTGAAAGCTATGGGCGATATTATCAGAGGAAAGCAAGCCGTCAGGGGCGGTGCCGTCACGCTCGGACTGGGCGAGGGAAACGATGATATGGCCGATGTGGTGGCCAAGTTGAACGGGGCACGTAGGCGTCAGGGTTGGTTGGGCGCAGGGTTCGATCAAAACGATGGCGTCATCTTCCAGATCAAGGCCAAACTCCTGATCTAGAACATCGGCCAGGGAAGCGCCGGAAATGATCTCTTCTCCGGCGTAGATCGCGAAGGGCGTAAGATCAGCGTCCTCTACGGCGACGGTGAAACGGGTGATCGGCGACGCCAGCAGTGACGACAGGATGCGGCCCAAGGGCGTGTTGCAAGGATCGGCGCAAAATTCCAGCCGACCGCCCCAGATGTGCCCCATCAAATCAGAACGCATAGTTAAAACTTCCCCAAGTGTCGCGTGTGCAACCCCAAGGTATCTTCCCGACACGGTTTTTTGAATTCCGGATTTGTTAAACTTCGCAAGCTGTTCTTGAATTCCAACAACGATCAGCGCAGCGGTTTTGCGCTGACGCTTGCGGTGATTTCGGCAAAATTCCCCCAATCACCCATATTTTTGGGAACCAAATATGGGGCGAAATGTTATCCACAGCACAAGTATTGGTGGGCGGGGCAAAATATGGCTGCATGTTCACCTGTATGCGAATTTACAATAAATGTGTTGAGAATGTGCGGTAGGTGTGAATGCGGAAAGGTGCGATTCTCTCACGATGCAGGTACAGGCCCCCTTACGTCGGATCGAATGCATTCAGCCCGCCCGTGCGCAGCATGTAGCCACTGGACCGTACCGTTTCGACGGAAATGCGTTCATCAAATGTGTCCGCAAATTTCTTACGGATTTTCGCGACGTGGACATCAAATTTCCGATCACCATAGCGCCACGGCCGAGATTCTACGGCGAGACTTAGCGCATCGCGGGTCACGATTTGCCCGTCCTGCGCGAATAATACCCGCATGATCTGAGCTTCCGCCGTCGTTAATCCGGCGCGCAGAGCGATATACGCTTCGACATCCCAGCTCACATCGTGAGGTTGTTCAACTGACGGCGTAGGGGTTGGTAGCCGTCGGTTCAGTCGCAAAGACAGTTCGCGCAGATTGCAGGGCCATGTGAGGACATCGATCGCACCCGCTTCAAACGCATCGGCACCCCATACCCCCTTCAGCTCTTGTATTGCGAGCACGACTCCGGGCTGCGCGTGGGTGGTGAGCGTGCTGATCAGCGGAGCCGGGTTGCTGTTCGCTTCGGTCATATCGACGAAAATGGCATTAACGTTTTCATTGTTGTGTAGCCAATCTTCGCAGGCGTCAAAGTCTATACATTCAAAGTCAAATTTTAGGATAACCGTAAATAAATAGTTCAGGGCGTTGCGCACCGAAGGTGACGTAGAGACGAGTAGGATCTTGGTCATTTATCGCGCTGCCCCAATGGGTTGACCGATGGATGTTCGGAAAAGGATAGCATTGCGGCGAGACGCGGAAAGGACACGATGATAACGGCCATATACTAGGAAAGGGAGCGATGAACTGGGTTATCCCTTTGTTGCACGAACCCGTGGGCGAAATCAAAGTCAGAGTTATGCGGCAGTAATTGGGCTTGCTTGTCATGAAAAAGCCATACGTTCACTATTCTTTAACCTTCCACGCTATGTATATCCTTGCAGACTGCAGAACGCGTCTGAGAGAACCTCAAGAATAGGCGCTAGAAAATGGCAGACATACTTGAAATTGTTGCGCCAAAGCGGCGTGCGCTCGCGGCGGCCAAACGGCTGGTCCATTTGCGCGACGAGGCGGTGCAGGATGAAAACATGCGCGCGGTGATCCTTCACGCGGCAGAAATTGTGGCCAAGTCGGGTGTTCTGTCCGCAGTCGCTGAGAGTGGTCAAAAACGGCAAGGTTTTGCCACATCTGACCTGCCGAGCTTGCATCCCGCCCGCCACCGGTTGAATTAATCCACCGCAGTTTATCTTGAGTTCATAAGTTGTTGTCCTTTCGCCATTCCTTGCGGCGGGCCAACCTATACTTAAGAGACATTGACAATTTTTGTGAGGTTGGCGGACAATCCTGGTATTCTAGTAGAGTTTCCAAGATTTGTTCACGAGGCTTCATCCCGCACCGACGTAGTAAAGGCGCATACGAAAGTGACAGAGTTTACAGATCCCCCCGTTTCCGAGGCCGCAATTCGCGTGATTACCGCATTCGCTGGCCGAGAATCCGCAACCGTGCAAGACATTCTGGCGTTGTCGCAGGCGCTTCCCGCCGCACTCGCCGGGCTCCAGCCCGCAGCCGCCAAGGCCGAAATCAGCAAGGTAGCAGCGCAGTTTACGACTGAAGCCGCCATTCCCGCGGTGCCGGTTGCCGAGTCTTTTACCGATGATTCCGTCACCTGCCTGTGCTGCGGCCGATCCTTTACCATGCTCAAGCGTCACCTGCGCGCAGAGCACGGCTTGAGCGAGAGCGAATACCGGATCAAGTTCAATCTTGATGATGATCATCCCCTCGTCGCACCGAACTATTCTTTGCGCAAAGCGGATTATGCAAAGAAAGCCGGCCTTGGTCGCTATGCCCGCGACGAGGCGGTGCAGGCAAATCTTGGGTCGCAGCTGTAAAGTTCAAATGCCTTTCCTTTGCCACCGTTTTGTCCTGCGGAGCACCTAATCCCCCTCGATACATGTCTCTGAGGCAGTCGGTGCAGAAGCACGTCTGCCGAACCGGCCCCCGTGGTCGCGAGAATAGAGGCAGGACATATGGCAGCGACGACACAGCCGCGCGTATTTAAAAAAGTAGAAGTTATCGAAGGCGGTGGACATCACGGTGGCGGCTGGAAGGTCGCCTATGCTGATTTCATGACCGCGATGATGGCGTTCTTTCTGCTGATGTGGATTCTCTCGAGCGCGGACGAGCAAAAGCTGCGCGGGATTGCCGAATACTTTACCAATGCGACCCTGCCCGGCGGCAGTGGTGTATTGGACGGTGCTACCCTGGGGCCACCCGGTACATTGACCGCCTCGAATGGGGCGATTGTGGCCCGTGGCAGCGAGCTTGGGAAAATCGACGATCCGGCCTCGGCCAAGTGGGAAATCCGCGACGAAACCGCGACGTCGGTACCAGACGAGACGCAAATCGGCTCCGAAGACGGTGCCCATGAAAACCCCGCCGCGGCCAATGTTGCCAGCGCGTCGCAAACCGCATCCGATGGGTCAAAATCGGCTGGCGATGCGACCATTGATAATGTGCACGCATTGGACAATGAAAAGTTCAAAAAGTTGGAGCAGGATATCTTGCAGGCGATGCAGGAGAATCCCGACCTTGATCCGCTGAAGAAGAACCTGATTTTCCAGCAAACCCCCGAAGGCTTGCAGATCCAGATCATCGATCAGGAAGGGCAGCCGATGTTCTATAGTGGCCGTGCCGAAATGCAGGGTGCCACAGATCAGCTGCTCGCGAATTTGGGTAAGTCTTTGGCGCGCCTGCCGAATAAAATCACGCTGTCAGGGCACACCGATGCTGTCCGCTTTGCCAATAGCCAGAAATACGACAACTGGGATCTGTCCTCGGATCGTGCCAACGCCACGCGCCGTGTTTTCGAAGCCTCGGGCGTCGCACGTGATCGTATCATCCGCGTGTCGGGCCTTGCCGATACCGCGCCGCTGGTGCCCGAAAACCCGACCGACGCGTCTAACCGACGGATCACGGTGTCGGTTCAATATCAGAAGGTCGAGGATTATGCCGGCGATGACGTAGCCCCGACGCAGATTGATGCGGCGACACCGCCAGCCGAGACCGGCGAGAAGCTGTATAAGGCGTCGATCCCTGCGCCCGTAGCGCCACAAAACAGTGGCGAGGTGCAACGGGTCGCACAGAATGTCGAGCCTGTGGCGGCACCTTTGAAGGATGATGTATTCTTGAACCTGCGCAACGCGCTGCGGTGATCAGGCTCTGATCAACTCGCCCAAGGTGGGGACCCGTCGGCTGGCAAAGATCGGCCGGCGGGATCGTTCGACCGAGCGGCGCAGAAACTCTGGCAGCATGGAGTTTGCTTCTTCATTTACCATTGTGCCGCGCGGTGCAGCGACCACGGGGTCGGCAGTGGGAATATCCAGGCCGAGCATCTTGGCGGGGTCCAGCCCTTCTTCCAGCGCGTAGTTGTAGTTCACGGCGTAATCGACCGCTTCTTCCAGCACCACCGGGTCCGATGCGACCAGCGCCATCAACCGGCGTTCGTCGGAATATAGGAATTGCTTGGTCTTGAAGCCGTCGACCTCGGGGACAAAGCAGGTGTTTTCGCGGCGCAGCTTCAGCAGCTTAACCAAACGATCCGGCATCAAGTGGCGTTCATCGCGGCGAAACACGATCATGCTGCAGGTCCCAAAGCTGGACAGGCACGCCGCGAGGCAAATGTGATCCGGCCAGCCCGAGAATGCGAATTTCACATCGTCCGCATCAATCAGGACAATCATTGTGGTTTCAACATCCGAGATCACGGCACTCTCCAGCTTATTCTGAGGTTTACCTTAGTCACACCATGGAAAGATAGCAATTGGTCTTGAGCGACAAATTTTTAAACTTGGAACACAATGAACTGTTCTTGAGATTTCAATGAAAATGCCTAAAGTGCTTGGAAACTTGCAAGTGGAAAACAAATGACGATTATTCTGGGCTTCGTGGTCGTGATGGGCATGGTCTTTGGGGGGTATATGCTCTCTGGCGGCGACATGGGCATCATCACCCACGCGCTACCGTTCGAAGGTATGATGATCGGCGGTGCCGCGCTTGGCTCGTTTATTGCGGCGAATTCCTTTGCCAATATCGCGGGGGCAGGGCGCGCACTGGTCAAGGCATTCAAGGGCCCCAAGTGGAATTCGGGCGACTATGTGGACCTGCTGAACCTCATGTATACGCTGGCCCGCAAGTACCAGCAAAATGGCATGCTGGCACTAGATGAACATATTGAAAACCCGCAAGAAAGTTCGATCTTTTCGCAGTATCCCAAGTTGCAGAAAGACCACTTTGCCATTGATCTGATCACCGATAGTTTCCGTATGCTGGCGATGCAGTTCGATGACCCGTATCAGGCGGAAGATGTCATTAACCGCAAGCTCAAGAAGCACCACCATGAAGCGTTGGTAGCCCCCCACGGGCTGACCACCGTCTCCGACGCGCTACCCGCCATCGGGATTGTTGCGGCGGTTTTAGGCGTGATCAAGACGATGTCGTCGATCGACAAGCCGCCTGCGGTTCTGGGGGCGATGATCGGCGGCGCGTTGGTCGGGACATTCCTTGGGGTTTTCCTTGCCTATCTTTTCGTCTCTCCGGTCGCCAACCGTCTGCAAGCCATCGAAGAGCAGGACGGCATTTATTACGCCGTGATCCGCGACATCTTTATCGCGATCCTGCATGGCCATTCGCCCGCGATCTGCACCGAGATCGGTCGCGGTAACATTCCCACCAGCCTGCAGCCCAGCTTTTACGAGATGGAAGAGGCCCGCAAACAGATGCCAGAGGCCGCATAACCCATGGCCGGACGCCGTCAGATCGCTGCGCTCAAGCTGATCAACACCATCCGGCAACACGAGCTGGATGCCATCGGGGCACAGCTTTCGGGTCTACGGGCACAGCAAACATCGCTGACGGAACAAAGTGCGGCGCTGACCCAGCGGGCGATTGCTGAACAGACGGGCAGCACCTTGGAAACACAGGCCTATTTGCCCGCCTACCTATCCTCGGTTGACCGGCAACAACGTGGCTTGGCGGCGGAGGGGGATGCGCTGTCAGGGCAGATCGACACGCTAGAGGATGCGCTTTTTGCGCAGTTCCGCGCGCTTAAGACCACGCAAACGGTGCTGTCGAAAGCGCAAACCGAGGCGAAAGCCGATGCCGACAGGGCAGAACAGGCCGCACTAGACGATGCGTCGCGCGCGCTGTTCGCATTGCAGCGCCGGTAACCCCCCTTTGCCTTAGCGCCCGCTGCTGAATTTTGACACCACACCCAGCGAATTCTTGTTCTCTACATTCCGGATGACAAGCACGCAGACCGGCCAGCCCGAGGGCATCAAACCTTGCGAGGTTGGCACCGCCATGACGCTGGCCGACCCGTCGTTGATGGCAAAGGTCAGCACGACATCCGCCTGCGACGTCGCGACTGATTTTGCGAGATCCACGGTATCGTCAAAGGTCACGATGCTTTCGGTTTCAAGCCAGCTGGCAACATCCGGGTGATCGACCGCCGCGATGGTCAGCGGTTGCGCGGGATTGCCGATGGGTTCGGCACAGGTGGCGAACCATGCCCGCAGCTGAGCCACGGCGGTGGATGCGCTGCCCGCCGCGCTGTGATCCGTGTCCGAGGCGGCTTCGATCACACAGACCGCCGCATCCGCAATCGCGCCCGCGCCGATCAACTGCGAGAGCGTGTCGCGTTCGTTCTGGGTGATCCATTTATTTAGCAACGGCGCGCCGACGATTTCGACACCTGCGGCCAGACGCCCGACGTCGGCTTTGCCAAGCTCGAACTCCGGTCCGTATCCCGCGCGTGTGATCTGTTGCACCAGATGTTCCGCGGCGGTCTTTTTGATGACAGACGGCGTCTTGCGGGCCTGCTGTTCCAATGCGGCAGAAAAGGCCGTTGGCGGGGCGACTTGCACCGGCGTGTCGGGTGCCGGCGCGTCCTCTTGCGCGAGGCGGGGGAGGGAGATGATAATTTCTGTCCCCACGTCTTCGCGGCTGAAGAACGTGATCTGTCCCTGATGGTGATCGATGATGACTTTGGCGATGGTCAGCCCCAGCCCCGTGCCCCCCTTGGACCGGCTGTCAGAACTGTCGCCTTGGGTGAATTTTTCAAACACCGACGCCTGCGCGGCAGCCTGAATGCCGGTGCCGAAGTCGCGGATCGAAATGCGCAGCTGATCCCCGACCGCGTGCAGGGCGATCAGGATCTCCCCGCCGTGTTCCGAAAACTTCACCGCGTTGGACAAGAGGTTATCCAGCACCTGCACCAACCGTTTGGAGTCGCCATAGGTCAGCATTACATGGTCATCGGGCGTATCGACACGGCGCAGCGATACGCCTGCGCGTTCGGCATAAAGCTGGTTCGGCACCAGCGCCGTATTCAGCGTCTCGGACAGGTTCAGCGTCTTCATCCGGAAATCAAGCGTGCCGGTTTCGATTTTCTCCATATCCAGAATACTGTTGATCAGCAGGATCAGCCGGTCACAGCTTGAGGCGGCGATGGTGATCAGCCCCTTCATCTTGTCAGGCAACTGCCCCGTGGCACCTGATAGCACCAGCCCCAAGGCCCCTTTGATAGAGGTCAGCGGCGTGCGCAATTCGTGGCTGACGGTGGACAGGAATTCGGTCTTTGCTTTTTCGGCCACCTTGCGCTGCGACACATCGCGGTAGATAGCGATGAACCGCGGTTCGTCCTGGGCGGGGCAGACATATTCAAGGCTGATGTCGTAGGTAATGCCTGATTTCGCCTCGACTTCCCAGGTGACGCGCCGCTCTGGCCCCTTGATAAGGCCGGCGCAGCGTTCGCGCAGACTGTCATAATCCCGTTTGCCAATCAGGTCGGACAGGCTCTTGCCGCGCCAGTCGTCGCTTTCATCATGTCGCATCAGGTGTCGTGCGACCGATGCATTGGCATACATCACCGCATAGGTTTGCGGCTGGAAGACAACAACATGATCCTGCAACAGTTCCAACGTGTTGTTGAACCGCGCCTCTGACACGCCTTCGCGGGTCTTGGTCATATCCGAAGCGACAATCGCGATCTCGCGCAGCTGTTTTTCGCCGTCGGTGATCGGAATAAAGCTACATTGCAGCCAGACCGCCTTGCCGTCGGTTTTATGCAGAACGATGGTGCCTTTCCACGGGGTGCCCGACATCATGGCGGGCAAGACATCGCCCGTCAGCACACCGCGATTGCCGGCATCCATGACATCAACCAACGGCGTGCTGATCAGCGCCTCGCGGGACCGGCCGCTGGCCTGGACAAACTGGTCGTTCACATGGGTGATCGCGCCGTTCTGGTTCAGCATGCAGAACACGGTATGGGCCTCTACCGCGTTGCGATAAAATTGCTTGGACCGAACCTCCGACTTCAGCACATCCTTGCGGGCATGGGCCTGTCGCGCGTTTTCGCGCAGTTGGAAAATCAGGAACAACAGCGAAAACACGATCAGCAGCAATGTGCCCAACACCAGCCACTTGTAGGTTGAGGCAATGCGCAAGGCGGAACGTTGCAGGTAATTCTCGTAGGGGCGTGCGCGCAATGAGATCAGCAGCTCGTGCACGGATTGATAATTTTGCGGGGGCAGCCAGACGGTGCCACCGGCGGCAATCGCCTCGGGGCTGCCGGTATCTTGGCCCAACAGGGTGTCGACAAGAATGGTTAACGCCGCCTGCGGCACACCGGGGATCGTCCCCAGCACCCAATCGGGGTACAATATGGTACTGGCCCAGAACGGATAGCCCGGATGATCGACAGGGGACACGGGGCGGAAATCGTTCATATCGATCACGCCGTCGCGGGCCAGCCCTTCGAGCACACCGGCGCGCACGACGCCCACATCCACCAGACCGGCTTGCACGGCATAGACGACCTCGCGCTGGTTCCCGCCCGAAAACAGCGCGCGGGACGCGATATCGTCGATATCCAGCCGGTACTTGCGAAACTCTTGCAGCGCGAGCTTCCAACCGGTCATTTCGTCGGCCGACACCCCCATGATGCTGCGACCCGCGATATCCGGGATGGCGCGAATATCGCTGTCAGCGGTGGTAAAGACGACGACGCTGGTTTTATCATAGACCTGCCCCTCCCACATCTGGGCGACAGAGAGCAGCGGGCGGGCGTTGCTTTCGACCTCTGCCACGACAAAGGCCGCGGGATCGACAAGGAAGAAATCCAGCGCGCCTTGCGAGATTTTATTGATCATTGTGGCGTCGGTGTAAGGCGCGATCTTGAAACGGTAGTTCAGTTCCGCGCCCTGTGCGGCGGTGTTCAGCGCGGCGGCCATTGGCAACCAGCTGTCCAGCGCGCGGGTGATCCCTTCGGAGGCGAGAATACCGATGGTGATGTCACGGGGCGCATCCATCGTGTCGACCTGCTGACCAGCCGCCGGTTGCAGTGCACCGATCAGGGCTATAGCGGCACCCAAAAGCGTTCGACGCAGCTTGCCCCATGCCTGTTTCACGATTTTAGCGCCCGCCATATTCTCTTTCTGGTTCATCTCGTCGCTTTGCGGACGCCGGAAAGCATAGTCAAAGCCCGCCTCCTGCTATCAAACATCACAACGTCAAACCACTTGTAAAAGCATCCAAAGCGATCGATTCCATTGCGCCCCCACGGCATATGCTGCGGAGCATGGCAACTTGGATGTCGTCTGGTGCTGTCCTTTCACTACTGCTCGAACTGCGTTTTTTGCTGCGCCTCGTTGATCGGGCGCTTTTTGCAGTTGCGAAAAGGCTAGGCGGGGAGGGCTTTTTTGGCAATGGTAAACTCCGTTTCTGCCTGCAGGGCAGGGTGAATAGTGCCCCTGCAGCAGCAGGTACCTATCCTTTGGGATAGCGCCATAGCCACAAGCTGCTTTGGACTACCCGCCTAGGCCCGCGACGCCCTTGGGATTTAGCGTTAATTTCATCTTAACAGCTACCAAACACAGGCTGAAACAAACCCAAGGTGAAGACGATGGCAAACGCAACATTCCTAGAACTGGCCCAGATCGCCAACAACTCCTCCCTGCGCGAGGCGGTTTTGGGTGCAGTACTTGGCATCCATGTTTCGGGAAACGCTACCGACTCCGTCTTGGACATCACGGCCGACAGCACCGCGCTTAAACTCGCGGCGGACCGGATGCGCTGCGCCCGCTATGTCATGCCGACAGATGCGGACCCGACGCAGGCCATCCAGATCAACGCTGGCTTCTCTCATGTGCAGGACGTCTGGGCCGCGCCCCAGACTGCACAACCCGACCTGACCCAGGAGACAATGACCATCGCCACGCCTGACTTTATCGTGGTACCCTCCGACACGCATATCGTCGTCAATAATTTTGACGTCGCCCGCGGCGATGCGATCACCTTCCTGGGTCAGTTTTCTTCCCGCGCCGATCTGCGCGCTGCCATGTGCCTGACCGGGTCCCGCGATGTGCGCGACGGTGACGTCATCATCACGATGGAAAACGGGGCCCGCGCGGTCTTCGTGGGTGTCGCTGCCCAGGCCGAAGATCTGATCGACGCTGTGTTTGATTTTTCTGCCGAAGGGCAGACAGCCTTCAAACTGGCCGACGCGCTGAACAACGCGACCTCGGCCGAGATCGACGCCTTTGTGACCGCCCTCGGCACCGATGAATTCGACCGCGCCTTTGGCGTCGGCAGCGCTGCGGTGTTGCTTGCAAACCTCGACACCCCTGCCGCGACGCGCCTGTTGAATGTGCTCGAGGCGGAAGAACTGGACGAGCTGCTGCACAATGTAGGTGCCGGCACGCTCAAGCTGCTGCTCGAAGAGCTGACGCTGACGGAACTCGTGAATTTCCTGAGCGGCGTGAACGAGACTGTGGTCGGCGCGATGGCGGACCACATGGGAGCCACAACAATAGATGCCCTTTTGTGGGGCAAAAGCCCGGCAACGAAAGGAGGTATGCGTCAAAGTTAACTGGTTTGTCCTGTCAAAGCGGCATGCCTCGCCGCAGCCAGGGCCCGAGAAAGCACCGTGTTCGACCCGATATGATTTGAAAGGACTTAACAGCAGACGGGCATCGAATGCGGCGCTTTCCCTTTCTCGTGAACCCTCAACGCGCGAATTTTCGCGGGGCAGAGTTCATCAGCTTAATCGATTTTCGGGCCTGCTCCGGCCCTTACTACTTTGCCCTGTGGACCGGCGTAGATGCCGGCCACGGGGGCTTTTTGCGTTTTCGAAGATTTAAGCCGGTGACATCAAGCCAACCCGCCAGGGCTTAAAGCCGGACGAGGTGATTGTCCCACATCAGCGGTTTTTCCGGGTTCAACCTGCCAGAGAGACGCTGAACGATACCGGTACCGCTGGTCACAACAAAATCTTCCGGTGCCGCGGCAACACCGCAGACATCGGTAAGCGCGATACTACGGGTGTATGACGCGGTTGCTGCGTCAAATACCTGCACCAAACCGGCACGGGGCGAGGTTACGGCAATCTCGGACCCGTCGTCCGACAGGGCAATACTGCCGATGTACCCGTGCATATCTTCGGCACCGTCCAGCAAGAGCGGTGTCTCTCCTTGCTGATGCAGCCCGACAAGCGCGGGGGCATCGCCGTCGCCTTGCCATTGCATCCCGAAAGCGACACGCCCGTCGGACCCTACGGCCAGATGCCGGATCGAGTTGCGGTGCATGTCATGGGGCAGTTCTATCTGCTCTAGAATACGACGGTCGTTGATGTAGGTGAGGTTGGGCCGCATGGTGGGGATATTCAACTTGGCGCGCCCTGAATCGGGATGCGTATCAATCCCGCCGTTCGCCACGACCAGCGTGTCGCCACCGGGCAGACGTTTGATATCATGAGGGCCGACACCGCCGCTGGCAAATTCATCGACGCGTACATAGCCAAGCGCCACGTCCCAGACACCAATGCGTCCGATGCCGTTGGCATAGTCATTTTCGGTCGTGTAAAGCAGGCTCCCGTCGGCGGAAAAAGCCCCGTGCCCGTAGAAGTGCCGCCCCTCGGGCGCGTGCAGCGTGGCCTTGACCCGCCCCGACATGCAGTCGATCACCAGTGCGAAATTGCCGGGGCGCCGTGCAAAGGCGACAGCTTGCGGCTTGGACGGATGCGCCGCCGCCGCGTGGCCGCGACCGGGCAGGGGGATTTCGAACACCACCTCAAGCGCCGCGTCAATGCCGCAGAGCACAAAGCTGCCATCGCGCAGACCGGCAGCGGCAAGATAGGCCGGCCCACCCGCATCGGCCCAAGTCGGGGCGGGCACCAATCCTGATGCCAGCATCCCTGCAATGAAATGGCGGCGGTTGGTCATGGGATCAATCTCCGTCCAATGCGTTAAAGCCCGAAGCGACGCCCAAATGCGGGCCCAGATCTTGGCGGGCCACATCGCGGATCGCGGCAACAGACTGCTGCAACACCTCTACACGCAGACGGGATTGCGGCTTGGCCGTTCCAACGAACACAGGGTCGTCCAGGTCGGCAGCGATTGCCAGCGCCTCGTCAAACCGGTCGTCAAAGGCGGCCACCACGGCCACGTCATCCGCCGCCAACCGCTCCGCCAGATCCTGCAGAGAGGTGAGCGCGACCACGACATTGCGCAAAGACCGCCCCGATCGCCGCGTCTCTGCCCGATTGGGGCGCGGGCGGTCAAAGCTGCCCATGGGGCGTCCGATGCGGGTGTCGGCGGTAAATTCCAGCCCGAGGTTCAGCGCCTTGAAAAGCTCTTGCGCGGCTTCCTCGGTGCTGCGGTAGGGACCTCCTTCGGCGGGGGTGGCAAGGGCCTCGGCATAGCCAGAGGTCCAGCCGTCCAGAATGGCTTGGGACTGCGTGGCGATATCGGCAGTTACCGTCTGCACCAAGGCGCAGCGATAGCCAGCATCGCCCATCGTGCTGATCTGGTCGTCATACAGCAGGAATTCGAGCGCATAGAAACCGCGCCCCGCGATGGAAACATCGGCATAAGCCTGCGCGTCACGGCCCACGGGATCGGCATCCGTGATGAGCCCCGCGAGCGTTTTGGGTGTGGCCCCACGGCTGTCGGGCCAGAAGGCCAGCGCAAAGGCGCGGTTGTCGGTCTCGGACGGGCCAAAACGCAGATGGCTCACCGCGATCCACGCGTCAAAGGCTTCGTGGTAGGCATTGCGCAACGCGGCGTCATCGGCAGCGCAATTCTGCTGGGCAACGGCGGCCAATGCATCCGTACGCTCTGCCAGTGTGGTATAGCGGGGCAGGATGTGATGATCGACCACATCGCGCAAAACGGCGGAGCCTACCTCGGCCGCAGCACCCAATGGTGCGCAGAAAAGACCAAGGGCGAGGACCAGTTTTTTCATGTTACAAACTTTCCAGATAGTGGATCAAAGCATCACGGTCTGCGGGTGGCATGTCAATGACGCGGTTCTTGGCGGGCTCGGCCTCTCCGCCATGCCAAAGCACGGCTTCCAGCAGTGACCGCGCGCGCCCGTCGTGCAGGAATTGCGTATGTCCCGATACGGTTTCGGTCATGCCAATCCCCCACAGCGGCGCGGTGCGCCATTCGGTGCCGGTGGCGCGGGCCTCGGGGCGGTGATCGGCCAAGCCTTCGCCCATGTCATGCAGCAACATATCGGTATAGGGCCAGATCAGCTGAAAGCTTTGCTCTGGCTGGTCCTTCAGACGATGGGTGACAAAGCTGGGCTGGTGGCAGTCGGCGCAGCCCGTCTCATGGAACACCTGTTTGCCGCGCAGCACCTCGGGTGTGTCCGCGTCACGACGGGCGGGCACGGCAAGGTTACGGCTGTAGAAGGTGACCAGATCCAGCCCTTCAGCGTCAATCTCGAACCCGCGCACGTCACCGGCCCCATGAGGCGCGTTTACGCAGGCATCCTGAATGGTCGAACAATCGCCAAACGGATCGCCGAAGATCGGGTTAGAGATGCCGATATCGCCCGCAAAGGCCCCAGCTGATTGTTCGCGGATCGTGGGCATCCCGGCCTTGAGCCCGAAACGGCCCAGCATCGGCATGTTGTATTCCTGCGACCAGACGATATTGGCGCGGCCCGAAATACCGTCACTATCCGCGTCATTCGGGTCTGCGAGCGCCAGAATATCCGCGGCAGGGATCGCTTCGAGAAGCCCAAGCCCGATCATTTGCGGCGTCACACGGGGCGACAGCATCGCGTCGGGGTGCAGCGGACCATAGCCAAGATCAGCCGCGGTGTATGTCGGGTGCCGCAAGGACACGACCTGCCCGCCCGACAGGGTCACGGGGACTTCGGTATAATCGATCTGCAAGCGGTACTCGGCACTATGCCCCGAGACGGCGAAATCCTGCATCTGCGTGCCGTAGGTGGGTTCGGCGAGCGTGGCCAGATACCCTTCGATCTCTTTTATGTTGCCGGCGTCTTCGTTGCCCGGAATAGACACGCGGAGGAACATGGAAATCGCGCTGTCGTCGGGGCCCTCGGGCGGGTGGCCGCGCCCGTCCTTGATGTGGCAGCTTTGGCACGACCGCGCGTTGAACAAGGGCCCCAACCCGTCAGAGGCCAGCGTCGAGGAAGGCGACGACACCCACAGCTTGCGAAACAGCCCATTGCCCAGCTTGAAGGTCAGCTCGTCCTCGAACGACATATTACCCGAGGCCTGCGAAAACGCATCGGCGTTCATGCGCGGGCGAACGGTGGCCGCGCCGCCGCTGTTCACCTCGAACGGGCTGGGGGCGTCAAAACTGTCGGGTGGGGCGGTCACATCGGCGATACGGGCCGTCTCATCGGCGGTACGCGGGATGATATCCAGATGGGGTTCATCAAGCGGCCCGGCGTAGACCGGACCGCTCAATAGGGGCAGGGACATCACCAGGGCCTGAGGGATAAAAGACCGGAGGAAATGCATATTCTGCCCTATTTCGATATTAGAAGGGGATCACCAGCGATGCCCCGACAGCGGTAAAGTCGTTGCCGTCTACATCGTAGAAGCCGACGCCACCACCAAGCGACATATCATTCTCGAACGTGTAGTCTACACCCACGGTGATCAAATCGTCGTAACCATTCGCGGTGTTGTCGATGCCGGTGTAGCTGGCAGAGTAGGCCCACGGCCCCTGAACGTAAGAACCGCCCAATGTCGCATAGGTGGAATCCTCGCCCGTGCCTGCGAACCCGTCGAAATAGGCCACTTCGGCGATCAGGTCGAAACCGTTGCCAAAGTCATGCGCCATCCCGATGACGGCCCCTTTTTCGTCGGATACATCGCTGTCACCCGCGGTCAGGAAACGCCCGCCAACCCAATAGGTCGTGTCGCCAACTTCTTGCGTGTACTGTAGCGCCACGTTGTTCAGCTTGCCGGTGTTACCCGCGCCGCCGTCCGCGGTGGTGTTGCGGCCGCGTTTTGTCCCCAGCGAGTCGCTGAACGCCGTGTCATCCGCATAGAACAGCGCAAAGGACAGAACCCCGCCGGAGGCGGCGACGGGCATGTCGAATGTCGCACCGATCACTTCGGACAACTCATAGTCTTCGGCCAGCGACGTGCCGTAGAAACCGGGGGCTGCGTCCCATGCAACAGCGAAGGTCGGGCTTACTTTACCGACGCTCAGCTCGCCTGCGGCCAGATCAAAGCGCAGGCCAAGTTCGTTCACATAAAGACCCAGATCGTCGAACTGACGGGTCTCGGCCGGGTCTGTGACGCTTTCCAGGGTCACTTCACCAAACAGCGTGATGCTGGTCGCGACACCAGCTTCGAAGGCGAGCGAAAGGCTGGCGTAGTTATCGGTCAACTCGCCTGCAGGATCATCGGATGTGACGGTGCTGTCGACGCCGATTTCAAACTCACCGCCCCAGACAAATGCCTGTTCTTGAGCCAAAAGGGGAGTGGCACCGGTCAGCGCCAAAGCGCAACCGGCGAGAGCTAGTTTCTTCATTCTTGTTTACTTTCAGTGGGAGGAGGAACTCATGAAAACGGGGTATTACTCGAACACGGCGCCGGGGCTATCGAGGCTGTCGGAGCCTTCAATCGCCACGTCATCGACGCCGAGTGTGGCAACGACGCGTTCGATGGTCTTGGTCTGTGCGATCAGGGCGTTCACCCCCCCCATGACCAAGGCTTCGCCGCCCTTGTTGCCGCGCGCCATCATCTGGTCATAGGACATGCCCGCTTCGGCAGCGGTCTTGATCTGGCCAAGCTTGCGCATGGTGGTCGACAGGTTCAGCTGCATTTCCGCATCCAGATCAGCGTTTTCGGCAGCGACCAGATCGGACAGGGACGGGCCGGTGACCAGCGTGCCGTCGGTACGCGCATAGGCTCCGAGGTACACGTTCTGGATGCCCAGACCGTCGTAATAGTGGCTGTTGTGCGTGTTGTCCGAGAAGCAGTCATGCTCTTCTTCAGGGTCGTTCAGCATCAGACCAAGGCGCATGCGTTCGCCCGCGAGCTCACCGTAAGACAGCGACCCCATGCCTGTCAGCATCGCCGAGATCGCGCCGTCTTCGTTGTCGGTCAGGTTGGTGCGCGCGGCACCGCCTTCGGCCCATTGTGCAACCATATATTCCAGATCGGTCACGATCAGATCGGCAGCAGCCTTGAGGTACTGACCGCGGCGGTCGCAATTATCATTGGTGCAGTCTTCGCCCGTGGCGTAGTCTGTCCAGTCACGCCCACCGGCCCCGTGTTCCGTGCCGTTCAGATCCTGCCCCCAGAGCAGGAATTCAACCGCGTGGTAGCCCGACGCCACATTGGCTTCGTTCCCGTCGGCTTCGTGCAAGGTTTCGGCAAGGAAGTCGGGGGTGATTGTGCTGGCGTCAACTTCGGTGCCCGACAGTGTGAAGGTCGCGTTCGCGATAACGTTCAACGCGGCGGCGGCGTTTTCATCGGTGGCCCCGCCATATGAGGCATCAACATAGTCGATCAGACCTTCGTCCAGTGGCCAGGCGTTCAGCTTGCCTTCCCAGTCGTCAACGATGGGGTTACCGAAACGGTAGGCTTCGGTCTGCTGGTAGGGGACGCGCGCTGCCAGCCACGCGGTGCGGGCGGCTTGCATCGTGTCGGCGGAGGGCTCTGCGATCAGGGCATCCACGGCGTCGACCAGCGCTTGGGCTGTGATCAGGCTGTCGCCGTAGGCGGCTTCGGCGATGTCGGCGTATGTGTCGATCACCTCGGACTTCTCTACCGCCAAAGCGGGGGAGGCCAAGGTCAATGCAAGCACAGAGGTCATCAAGCTGCGGGTCATACGTTCAGTTCCTTTTGACGGATCGCGCCTGCGGATGCTGTCGACAATTGCGGATCGACGGGCCGCGCCGGAGGCATGGAAATTATGCGCAATACCTGAACAGTATCGCGGGGAAGGTCAACCCGACAATTTTAGTAAGATAACTTTTTTGCCGCTCACGTTTTTGGCATTGCCCAAAAAATACGCGGTGATCCTAGGGGCTTACTATGTAAGGCGTGCGACCTGGGGCAAAGTAGGGTCAGAAGCATTCAACCGATCAACGGCAAATCCTGCTGCGGTCTTGTACTGCGCCATATACTCGGCCCGTTCCTGAGGAGGGATCACGTCGTCGATCTGGTCGAAGGCACCGCCACAACGGTCGTTCACCATGTTCAGCAGCCCGAAAGGACCGGCCCCGCGATTGCGTAGGATCAGCTCTGATATCGGTCCGCAATAAGCGTCGTCAAAACTGCGCAGCGCCGCGGGGGTTACCCCGTCTTGCAGGAAGCGCGCGCACAGATGGCGGGCGTCCATGATCGCCTGGCTCGCGCCGTTCGATCCCGTGGGATACATGGCATGGGCCGCGTCGCCGATCAGGGCAACAGGGCCGTCGACCCATGTGGGGATCGGATCTCGGTCGATCATCGGGTTCTCGTAAATCTCTGTCGCGCCGCGCAGCAGGGCGGGGACATCCAGCCAATCGTAAGTCCAGCCGTCAAAGTGATGTGCAAAGTCCGACAGCTCCGCCGGACGGTACCAACCGCTTTTGCGATCCTCGGTCTCGTCCAGCGTGACTTCGGCGATCCAGTTGATGGTGGCATAGCCCTCGGCATCGGGGGCTGAAATCGGATAGATCACCATGCGCTGGCGGTGGTCGCCAAGCCCGACAAACGAAGACCCCGTGCGCACCGGTTTTGCCCGCGAGGTGCCGCGCCACATCAAAGCACCACCCCAGTGGATCGGCGGCTGATCGGGATGCATCTGCGCACGCACGGCGGAATGTATCCCGTCGGCACCGATCAGCAGGGTGCCCTCGGCACGTGTCTGTGACCCGTCGGCATGGGCGATATGCGCGGTTACGCCACCCGCTGGCCCGTGGGTGTATCCGGTGATCTTGGCGCCAAGCTGCACGGCCTCGGCACCAGCGCGGTCCACCAGCGTTTGATACAATAGCATATGCAGCTGGCCCCGATGCGCGGCATATTGCGGCCAGCGATAGCCTGCGTCGGTGCCGCGCGGCTCTGCGTAAATCTCTTGCCCCTTCTGCCCGACCAGCGCCCATTCCTTTGCGGGCACGCCGATTTCGTCAAGCTGCGCTTCGGTCAACCCCAGATCAAAGAGCTCGCGCACGGCATTGGGCTGGATGTTGATCCCCACACCCAGCGGTTTCAAGCTGCGCACCTGTTCATAAACGGTGCAGCGCAGGCCAAGCTGGTGCAGCGAAAGCGCCAGTACTAGGCCGCCGATACCGCCGCCTGCGATCAGGATATGGGGTTGGGTCA
Source organism: Sulfitobacter sp. G5_S2_6_S6 (assembly GCF_054968505.1). NCBI lineage: Bacteria > Pseudomonadati > Pseudomonadota > Alphaproteobacteria > Rhodobacterales > Roseobacteraceae > Sulfitobacter > Sulfitobacter sp. G5_S2_6_S6. The sequence continues at coordinate 116,358 of NZ_JBQKUI010000007.1, read as the reverse complement.
TGGTGCAGTTCCGCTTTCGACTAGGGGCAATTCGTTGCGCGACGAACGTCCTACATCATGGTGCGGAAATCAATGGGATGTCTGGGAAAGCGGGGCACACCCCGCATCGCCGGAGCGCGAGGCGCTGCAACGGCAAATGGCCCGTGGGGGCCGGAAGCGCAAAGGACCGTTTAGGCGGATTCCAGCGCGGATTGTTCGGCAATCAAAGCTTCGGAGGATTTTAGGAAGTCATCCAGACCAAAGATAATCTCGGTCGGGCAGTTGGCGATCTTGCCCTTGGGGCCATCCAGATGCGCGTCAATCGCAAGCTCGTTGTCGCGCGCCACGGTACCCAGATCGTCGAACCCTAAAGAACCGGCCGTGCCCGCGATCTGGTGCAGAATGGTACGGGCTTCGGCGAGGTTATCGTTGATCTCTTGCAGCGTGCTGCCTTCCCAGGCGGCCAGTGCGTGCTCGGCCAGCGCACGCTGGCGCTGCTCTAGCATATCGAGGAACCGCGCGCGAATACGCTCGATCCCCGGTAACTCCAGCTTCTTGTGCATCACGCTGTTCTCCCCACATTCCAGAAGTCGTTCTGGACCTTCTGGTAGTTGGCTGTCGCTTCTTCGGCAGAGGCATGCGCCTCTGACAGCGCATCCATGACCGAGGAATTTGTCTTCCACATCAACCGCACCGCCTTGCCGGCGCAAATACGTGGGTTGATGTGTTGACCACGGTTATCGAACAATTCGGTTTTTGCCAGCGAAATGTTGATATTATTCGCCAAAAGCTTTGGATCAGGGCGCCAGCCGCTTTCTGTGATGCATACAAACGTGCCGCCGCCTGCGTAAGACATGAGGAACTGGCACCCTTCCAGCGTATCCGAAATGATCTCTCCGACATCGCTGAGCATGCTGCAGAATTCGAAGTTCGACATGTTTTCGTGGAAGATTTCGACATCGCGGATGTTGAAGGCAAAACAGATCGAGCCGAACAGGTCGCTGCGCGACAATTGCTGCACATAGTTCTCAAGCGCCATGAACTCGATCAGGTTGTTCACATCATGGATCGCCATCGGCTCGTGTAATTGCACGGCGCGTTCGGGCCGACCGTCGTGATGGGTAACCGCCTTGGCCGCGAACACTTTGCTCGTGCGGGTTGCCAACCCGTCAACCGCGCGTTCAACCAGCGACAGCCGCGCCTTAAGCTCGGTCATTTCGAACGGCTTGGTCACATAGTCGGTCGCACCGGCAGAGAAGGCGGCGTCGATATAGGATTTTTCGGACATCGCGGTCAGCATCAGGATCGGCGCATCCATATATTGCTTCATCGCACGGATCTGGCTGGCCAGCTGGATACCGTCGGTGACCGGCATCTGAATATCCAGAAGGAAGCTGTCGAACGGGGCGCGGGCGTTGTCCTTGATCGCCTCAAGTGCATCGGCAGCGCATTCGGCAGTGACCAGTGTATGGTCTGTCATGCCTTCAATGAAATGCGACAAAAGCTCTAGGATGATTGGGTCGTCATCTACCGCAAGAATTTTCATTTGTTTGCCTTACTACTTGTCCGTAACAGCTCGGTATGGCTGTTTCTGTTGTTTTCTATCTGATGGCGAAACTTGTCATAATTGGGGCGATCTCGGTTAAATACTTAGGCATTTAGGCTAATTAGATGTTCGTTTGAGCAGTTGAATAGACGAAAGGGACCATTCGATGACGACGGCACAGAGCAAGAAAAATAAAGCCGATTCAACGGTTTTCGGCACAACGCCAGAGGGTGAAAAGATCGTCCGGCATCAGATCAGCAATGGCGGTACGTCGATTTCCGTTTTGTCTTGGGGGGCAACGATTCAAGAGCTTCGCGTCATGGGGGAATCGCATTCGCTGCTACTGGGCGGGCGCGACGTGGCTGCCTATCTTGGCAGCATGCAGTACTTCGGCGCGGTGGTCGGTCCGGTCGCCAATCGCATCGCGGGCGCAGAGATGGAGATTGCGGGCATCCGGCATCAGCTTGATCAAAACGAAGCAGGACGGACCACATTGCACAGCGGCGTCGCGGGGTATTCTGGCCGGAACTGGCGCTTTACCAATGTCACCCCCACGGGCTGCCGGCTTGAGCTGCACCACCCCGACGGGTTGGGCGGGATTCCCGGGAATATTGACGCCTCTGTTACATACACGATTGATACTGCAGGACATCTAGAGATCGAGATGACGGGCGCGGCGGATCAGCCCACCTATTTCAATCCCGCCTTTCATGGCTATTGGAACCTGTCGGGATCGGCGGATCTGTCGGATCACCGCCTGATGGTGCCCGCGACCAGTTACCTTGCTGTGGATGACGCTCAACTCCCGTTAGGCGCGCCCGTCTCGGTAGCGGGCAGCGAATTCGACTATCGCCATGCGCGCGCCATCGGGCCGGTGCTGGATCACAACTTTTGCCTGTCCCAAGGCGGGGACCAGATGGTGCTTGCGTGCCGGTTAAGCACTCAACGTCTACAGTTGGATGTGTTGACAGATCAACCTGGGGTGCAGCTCTATAACGGCGCGCATATTGATACAGGTGCGGATCTGGGCGTGGACGGAGGCGCCTATGGGCCCCAGGCAGGGCTTGCGATCGAGCCGCAGTTCTGGCCCGATACCCCGCACCACCCCGAGTATCCCGATTGTTTGCTGCTGCCGGGAAAGCCCGTGCGCTACCGATCCCGGTTCGAGCTGCGCCGCATTTGACAGCTTTACCGTGGTAACCTCACGTTTTTTTGGGGCAGGGTCGAATTGACACTTGGTTCAAGATGTATCAGTGCGCTATATAATAAGGTAAACATATTAAAAGCGGACAAGACATGCGTACCAAGATCAACCCCGACAGCTTTGGTTTCCTTATCAGCGACATCGGCAGGCTCAGCCGTGGCGTATTCGAGCGCGAGATCGAAGCCGCCGAGCTTCCTGTGACGGCGGCAGAGGCACGGGTGCTGGCGCATATGGCGCGCTGCGGGGCGACGCGGCAGCATATGCTGGCTGAAAGTCTTGGCATGACGCCGATGAGCCTCACGGGGTTTCTGGACCGTCTGGAAGCGGCAGAGCTGATTGCCCGTACCGCCGACCCGAATGACCGCCGCGCCAAGATCGCGTCCCTGACCCCGCGAGCCAATGACATCCTGTCGCAGATCGCACAGGCCGGCGCACGGGTAGAGACAATCATTTCGGAAGGATTGACGCCAGAGCAGTGGCAGACCTTCCGCGCCACGGCCTTGACCCTGCGACAGAACCTGTCGGCGTCCCGCGGGGCGACGTGCAAATCTGAGGCCGCCGAATGACAACGCCCATTATGTCAGAACGGCGGGTCAGTCTGATCGGCGCGCTTCTGGTGGCCATCGGACCTGTATCGATGGCCTTGTATACGCCCGCGATGACAGAGCTGGTGCGCGTCTTTGACACCACGGAATCCGCGATCAAGCTGACGCTGACGCTTTATTTCGGGGGCTTCGCCTGTGCGCAGCTGATCGCAGGGCCGCTGTCGGATGCGCTTGGACGGCGGCCGATCACGATTGCCTTCATGGCGCTTTATTGTGTGGCCAGTGTCGCTGCGACCCTGTCGCCCACGGTAGAGGTTCTGATGGGCGCGCGTTTCCTGCAAGGCATCGGTGCCTCCGCGGGCATCGCGATCTCGCGGGCATTGGTGCGGGATCTGTTCACCGATGACCGGTCGTCGCGGATCATGAACCTGATCGGGATTATTCTAGCTCTTGGTCCGGCGCTGGCCCCGACCATCGGGGGGCTGATGCTGCCGGTGTTTGGTTGGCAGTCGATTTTCTTGCTGATGACCGTGATCGGTTTCCTCGTGATCTGGGTCGCGCTTTTTTCCATGAAAGAAACCGTGACCGCAGACCCCTCGCGCCTGAATTTCAAGGCGCTTGGCCGGACCTACAAGGCTTTGCTCAGCAATCCGCAGTTCCTATCCGCCGCTTTGGTGATGGGCGGTGCACTTGGGGCGCTCTATGCGCAGGCGACATTCCTGCCGTTTATCCTGATGGACGAGGTCGGGCTGACGCCTGCGCAATTCGGGGCGTCGATGTTGGCGCAATCGGGCAGCTTCTTTACCGCGTCCTTGTTGGTGCGTCAGCTGATGGGCCGGTTTTCGGCAGACCGGCTGGTCGGGCCGGGGCTGGTGTTTGTGGCCTTGGGCAGTCTGGGGACGTTAACCCTGCTGCTTTGGCCGCCGAGCTTTCTGCATGTGATGGTGCCGGTCGCGACCTATTCTTTCGGGATTGCCTTTGTGATGCCTGCCATGTCCACCGCGGCACTTGCCCCCTTTGGGCGGGCTGCGGGGGCGGCGGCGTCGATGCTGGGCTTTATCCAGATGGGGTCCGGTTTGTTGGTCGGGTCGCTTGGTGCCTTGCTGGGCAATGCGCTTTTGGCTATGGCAACCCTAATCCCGATGATGGGCGCGGTAGCTTGCGTGTCGTTTCTGGTTTATCGCAAGATCCAGCCTCGGCCCGCAGCCGCTGCACCGGCAGAAACCCGTGCCACCTGCGGGCCCAAGGTGACGGCGCCGTCGCCCGTGTCGGCACCGGAAAAATAGGGCAATTTGTCCGCCCCATCCACAGCACCCCGCGGTGGTGCTTTCGATTTGAACTAAAAGACAGGATCGTCAGAATGTACTCCTTGATCTCCGGGCTGCGCTGCGCCGCCCTTGCAACGGCTATTTGTGCGGTGTCTGTCCCCGCAACGGCGCAGCAGGGCGAACGCCCGCCCGCTGCCGTCACCGTCATGACGATGCAGCCGCAGGATGTGCAGCTTGCCACGACCTTGCCCGGACGCGTTGTCGCCTCTGCCGAGGCAGAGGTGCGCCCGCAGGTAGCCGGCATCATCACAGAGCGTCTGTTTGCCGAGGGTGAGCCCGTGGCGGAAGGCGATGTGCTGTTTAAAATTGATCCCATCGTTTACGAGGCCGCTGTCGCGCAGGCGCAGGCATCGGTCGCGCAGGCGCAGGCGCAAGCCAGCTCTGCCGAGCGGGAGGCCAAGCGGCTCGAGGAACTATCCTCGCGCAATGTTGCCAGCGATCAGGCGCTGGATGCGGCGGTAGCGGCACGCGACAGCGCGGCGGCTTCGCTTCAGGCGGCGCAGGCGGGGCTGCGCTCTGCCCAGATCGAGCTGGATCACACGCAGGTCCGCGCCCGTCTATCGGGCGAGATCGGGCGGTCCCTGACCAGCCCCGGTGCCTTGGTGACCAACAGTCAGGCCAGCCCTCTGGCCGTGATCCGCAACATTGATCCGGTCTACGTCGATGTGACGCAATCAGCGGCCGAACTGCTGGATTGGCGGCGCGGCAATGCGGAAAAGCGCCTTGGCGATACCCCGCGCGAGGTCAAGCTGACGCTGGCCGATGGCAGTATCTATGACCAGACCGGTACGCTGACCGCCGCCGAACCCGATGTGGACCAGCAAACCGGTGTCGTCGTGCTGCGGATGGCCTTTGACAACCCCGACCGTCTGCTGCTGCCGGGCATGTATGTGCGCGTTGAAATGCCCACGGGGATCGCGAAAGGTGCCTTCCTTGTCCCGCAAGAAGCCGTAAGCCGCGACCGTCGCGGGCAGCCGCTGGCGATGGTGGTGAACGGCGACAACGTCGTCGAACAGCGCCAGTTGACCGTGCTGCAGGACCGCGGATCGGACTGGATCGTGAGCGAGGGGTTATCGGCGGGCGACCGTGTGATCGTGATGGGGCTGCAAAAGGCCGCGCCCGGTGCGACCGTTACTCCGCAAGAGCAAGCCGCCCCAGACGCCAAGTCCGAGGACGCCGCACCGGCACCCGCCGAATAACCAAAAGCCGGAGCGTTTTGCATGGCCCGTTTCTTTATTGACCGCCCCATCTTCGCATGGGTGATTTCGATTTTCATCATGGGTATCGGCGTCTTGTCGATCCTCAACCTACCCGTGGCGCAGTACCCGCAGATCGCGCCGCCCTCTGTGGCTGTGCGCGCGTCCTATCCCGGTGCCTCGGCGCAGACGGTGGCCAATACGGTGACGCAGGTGATCGAACAGCAGATGACCGGTCTGGACGGGCTGCGCTATATCTCGTCGTCGTCCACCAGCGAAGGCGGGGCGAGCATTACGCTGACCTTCGAGACCGGCACAGATGTCGATATCGCGCAGGTGCAGGTGCAGAACAAACTGTCGCAAGCCTCTGCCTTGTTGCCGGAACCGGTGCAGCGGCAGGGGATCACGGTGCAAAAATCCTCTGCCGGCTTCTTGATGGTGATCGGGCTGATTGGCGAGAACGGGAAGTATGACGCCACCGATCTTGGCGATTACATGCAATCCAATCTGGTGAACGAGATCAGCCGCGTCGAAGGCGTAGGCAGCGTACAAGTGTTCGGGGCGCAATACGCGATGCGCATCTGGCTTGATCCGGTGAAGCTCGCCGCGTTTGAATTGACCCCGTCCGACATCGTGGCAGCGGTTTCAGCCGAGAACGCGCAGATTTCAGCGGGATCCTTTGGCAGCCGTCCTGCCGTCGAAGGGCAGGCGCTGAACGCCACGATCACCGCGCAATCTCTGCTGACAAGCCCCGAGGATTTCCGCCAGATTGTGCTGCGCGCAGAAACCGACGGCGGGCTGGTGCTGCTGAATGATGTCGCGCGGGTCGAGATCGGGTCGGAAAGCTATGCCACGATCTCGCGCTACAACCGTAATGCGGCGACCGGCATGGCGGTCAGCCTTGCCCCCGGTGCCAATGCGCTGGATACAGCCGCCGCCGTCGAACAGCGGATCGAGGAACTGTCGGCGTTCTTCCCCGAAGGCGTGAGCTATGTCGTGCCCTTCGATACGACGCCCTTCGTGAAAATCTCTATCGAAGAGGTGATCAAGACCCTGATCGAGGCGATCGTGCTGGTCTTCATCGTCATGTATCTGTTCTTGCAGAACATCCGCGCCACCTTGATCCCGACGCTGGCGGTGCCGGTTGTATTGCTGGGCACCTTTGGCGTGCTCGCGGCCTTTGGCTTTTCGATCAATACGCTGACGATGCTGGGCATGGTGCTGGCGATTGGTCTGCTCGTCGATGACGCGATTGTGGTCGTCGAGAACGTCGAACGGATCATGGAGCAGGAACACATCGGCCCGCTTGAGGCGACGCGCAAGTCGATGGACCAGATCACCGGCGCCCTGATCGGGATCGCGGTGGTTCTGTCGGCGGTCTTTGTGCCGATGGCGTTTTTCCCCGGCTCGACGGGGGTGATCTATAAGCAGTTCTCGATCACCATCATCTCGGCGATGACGCTGTCGGTGGTGGTCGCGTTGACCCTGACGCCCGCGCTTTGTGCGTCTCTGCTCAAGCAGGGCAGCCACGAGAAGCGGCGCGGGTTCTTTGGCCTGTTCAACCGCGGTTTTGACAAGACACTTGGTGGGTATACCGGCACGGTCGGCTGGCTCGTGCGGCGTCCGCTGCGGGTCGGGCTGGTCTATCTGGCGATCATCGCGGCGATGGTGTTCTTGTTCATGCGCACGCCCGCAGGCTTCCTGCCGGCCGAGGATCAGGGCACGCTGTTCACACTGGTGCAGGCCCCCACGGGGGCGACGGCGGAACGCACGCTTGAGGTCATCAAACAGGTCGAGAACTACTATCTGGAAAACGAGGGCGACGTCGTTGAATCCGTCTTCGGCGTAGTGGGCTTCAGCTTTGCGGGCCAAGGGCAGAACCTTGGTCTGGTCTTCGTACGACTGAAAGACTGGGAGCAACGCACAGAGGCGGCGCAAAGCGTGCAGGCGGTGGCGGGGCGGGCCTTTGGTGCCTTCAGCCAGATACAGGATGCGATGGTCTTCCCCATCGTGCCGCCCTCGGTCAGCCAGCTTGGCAACGTGTCGGGCTTTGATTTCTACCTGCAAGGCCGCGGCGGTCAAAGCCACGAACAGCTCCTGGAGGCCCGCAATCAGCTTTTGGGGATGGCGGCGCAAAGCCCGCTGATCGCCTCTGCCCGCCCCAGCGGGTTGGAAGATGCGGCGCAGTTCAATCTGGATATCGACTGGCGCCGCGCCGGTGCGATGGGGGTCAGTGCCACGGATGTGGGCAACCTGCTGACCGTCGCCTGGGCGGGTCGTTATGTGAACGACTTTGTCGATGAGGGGCGGATCAAACGGGTCTATGTGCAGGGCGAGGCCGCTGCCCGCGCGACCCCGTCGGATCTTGAGAAATGGCGCGTGCGCAATGACAGCGGGGGGCTGGTGCCCTTCTCTAACTTTGCCGAAGGAAGCTGGGCGTACGGGCCGCAGGGGGTGAACCGCTATAACGGTATCCCCGCGATGCAGATCCAGGGTTCTCCCGCCGAAGGGGTCAGCACAGGCGAGGCAATTGCAGAGCTTGAACGTCTGGTCACCCAGTTGCCCCCCGGCTTCCAGATCGCCTGGACCGGGTTGTCCTTGGAGGAACAGGAATCCGGCAACCAGGCCCCCTTGCTGTACGGTCTGTCCCTGGCGGCGATCTTCTTGGCGCTGGCGGCGCTTTATGAAAGCTGGTCGATCCCCTTTGCCGTGATGCTCGCCATGCCAATCGGCATTTTGGGGACCTTGACCGGCGCCTATCTGGGCGGGTTCGAAAACGGGGTTTTCTTTCAGGTCGGGCTGCTGACTGTTGTGGGCCTGACGGGGAAAAACGCGATCCTGATTGTCGAGTTTGCCCGCGACAGACGGCAAGAGGGCGAAAGCATCTTTGACGCCGCTATCGACGCCGCGCGGCAACGGTTCCGCCCCATCATTATGACCTCTATGGCGTTCTCGCTGGGGGTATTGCCGCTGGTGCTCAGCACCGGTGCGGGGTCCGGCGGACGTACCGCGATTGGGGCCGGTGTGCTGGCCGGTACGATTGCCGCAACTGTTCTGGGGGTTCTTTTCGTGCCGTACTTCTTTGCGATGGTGGCGCGTTTCATCGGGAAGGATCCGGTCAAGGACACCACCGGCTAGGCATCACCTTGCTTTGATGAAGTCAGGACGGAGGCAATCGCGCGTTGCCTCCGTCTTTTGCGTTGGGGCACATTGACGCGCCGCGGTTGCGGGCTAGTTCCCTCTGCGAGGGAAGCCCCAACATTCCACGCCAGCAGCCAACATCCAATAGGAGGAGCCAGCATGATAAACTTTACCCTGAACGGCAAAGAGGTGAGCGTAGACGCGCCCGATGACACGCCCCTCTTGTGGGTGCTGCGCGACGACCTGCGGCTGACCGGCACGAAATTCGGCTGCGGTATCGCGCAATGCGGTGCCTGCACGGTCGAGTTGAACGGCATGACCCGCCGCAGCTGCGTCACCCCGCTTTCTATGGTTGAAGGCTCCTATGTGACCACAATCGAGGGTGTCGACGGGCCAGAGGCCAAAGCGGTTCAAGCGGCATGGGAGGCGATCGACGTGCCCCAATGCGGCTGGTGCCAATCCGGTCAGGTGATGAGCGCCACGGCGCTGCTGCGCGAGATCCCGAACCCCACGGACGAGGATATCGACAATGCCATGGCCGGTAACATCTGCCGCTGCGCCACCTATGTCCGTATCCGCGAGGCGATCAAGAACGCCGCCAAAGAGCTGGAGGGGTAAGCCATGACCAATCTTAATCTCTCTCGCCGCGGTTTTCTGTCTACTGCTTCTGCCGGACTGGTGATCGGCGTTGTTCTACCCGAAAAATCGCGCGCCCAGTCCGGTGCCGCGACCGCCTTTGACCCGGCGGCCGATCCGACCACATTCGCGCCGAACGCCTTTGTTCGTGTCGCCCCCGATGACACGGTGACGGTGCTGATCAAACATATCGAATTCGGGCAAGGGCCGAACACCGGCCTTGCGACCCTCGTGGCCGAGGAACTGGATGCCGACTGGTCGCAGATGCGTGCCGAAAGCGCGCCTGCCAATGATGAACTTTACGCCAATACGCTGTTCGGGTTGCAGGGCACAGGCGGGTCCACCGCGATGGCGAACAGCTATATGCAGATGCGCAAGGCCGGCGCTGCCGCCCGCGCGATGCTGGTTGATGCCGCCGCCGCCGAATGGGGCGTGCCCGCGTCCGAGATCACGATCTCGAAAGGGCGGATATCCCACCCCAACGGGACCGAGGCAGGCTTTGGCGCTTTCGCTGAAAAAGCCGCAACCATGACCGCCCCCGCCGAACCCAAGCTGAAAGAGGCCAAGGATTTTACCCTGATCGGCACAGATGTGCCCAAGCTGGACACCCATGCCAAGACAACCGGTCAGGCCGAATACACGATGGATGTCTACCGCGAGGGGATGGAAACGGTGGTCGTGGCGCACCCCGATAAGATGGGTGCCGTTGTCGCCAGCTTTGACGATACCGACGCGCTGAAGGTGCCGGGTGTCATCGCGGTACGTGAAATCCCGCAAGGGGTCGCGGTCTATGCCAAGACCACCGGTGCCGCGCTCAAGGGGCGCGAGGCATTGCAGGTGTCATGGGATGACAGCAAAGCCGAAACTCGGTCGAGCGCGCAGATCTATGCGGATTTCTCGCGTGCCGCTGCCGAAGGCGGCCGTGCCGCGGAAGAGGTTGGCGATGCCATGGCGGGGATCGACGGGGCCGCGCAGGTGATCGAGGCAGAGCTCCACTTTCCCTATCTTGCGCATGCCGCGCTTGAACCGCTTGATGCCGTGCTCGAGGTCACGGACGGCAAGGCGGAGCTTTGGATGGGCTCGCAATTCCCGTCGCTCGACAAGCCGACGCTGGCCGCCACCTTGGGGATCGATCCATCGGATGTGCAGATCAACGTGATGTTCGCGGGCGGCAGCTTTGGCCGCCGCGCGCAGCCCACGGCCCATGTTGCCGCCGAAGTCGCCGAGATCGCGAAAGCCGCGGGTGGCAACGGGTCCTGGAAACTGCTTTGGACGCGCGAGGACGACATGATCGGCGGCTATTATCGCCCGCTGACCGTGCATAAGATGAAGGGCGGTCTGGACGCGGACGGCAATATCGTCGGGTGGCATGACGTGGTGGTGAACCAATCCATCATGGCCGGTGGTCCAATGGAAGGCATGATGAAAGACGGCATGGACCCCACGTCCTACGAGGGGGCCACCAAGATGCCCTACGACCTGCCCGCGCTGAAGGTGGATTGGGTCCGGCAGGACAGCCCCGTTTCCGTGCTCTGGTGGCGGTCGGTTGGCCATTCGCACACCGGTTACGCGACCGAGGTGTTTCTGGATCAACTGCTTGAAGCAGGGGGCAAAGACCCCGTTCAGGGGCGTCTGGACCTGATGAAAGGCGACGCCGGTCGCGACCGTGGCGTGTTGGAGAAAGTGGCCGCGCTGGCCGGTTGGGACGGCACTAAGGTGAAGGGGGATCGTGCCTACGGCGTTGCTGTGCACGAAAGCTTTAACACCTATGTGGCCCAGATCGTCGAAGTCTCGGATCGGGGCGGCTTCCCCAAGGTGCATAAAATCTGGTGCGCCGTTGACTGTGGCGTCGCCGTGAACCCCAATGTCATCCGCGCCCAGATCGAAGGCGGGGCGGGCTATGGTCTGGGATCGGTGCTGTTTGACGAGGTCACCCTTGGCGAAGGCGGCACCATCATGGAACGCAACTTTGACACCTACCGCATGCTGCGCATCAACGAGATGCCAGAGGTAGAGGTCGCGATCGTCCAAAGCGATAACGACCCCACCGGCATCGGCGAGCCGGGCTTGCCGCCTGTCGGTCCCGCCGTTGCAAACGCGTGGCGCGCCCTGACGGGGCAAGCTGTTACCAAACTGCCCTTTACCAAATCCGTAGGAGTGTAAGTCATGAAAAATACGCTGAACATCATGGCCATCACTGCGCTGATGGCGGGCCCTGTCATGGCAGAGACCGTCAACGGTCTGCGCACGGTTGACGAATTTGACGCGATCGAGGGGGAGGCAGAACGCTCCACCGCGCTTTTCGAGGAGATGATGGTGGTGATCGGGCATCCACGCTGCCTGAATTGCCACCCCGTCGATAACTCCCCACGCCAAGGGATGGATATGCAGATGCACGAACCCCCCGTGGTACGTGGAGAGGCGGACTTTGGCGCGCCCGGCATGCGCTGCAACACCTGTCATGGCGAACAGAACTTTACCTTTGCCGCGGGGGGCGGGTCGATCCCGGGGCATACCCCTTGGCAACTGGCCCCGATTGAAATGGGCTGGATCGGTAAATCGGCTGCCGAAATCTGTGCCCAGATCAAGGACGAGGAACGCAATGGCGGTAAGACCCTAGAAGAACTGCACGAGCATAACGCCGAAGACGGTCTGGTCGGCTGGGGGTGGCATCCGGGCGAGGGCCGCGAGCCCGCACCCGGCAGCCAGGAGATTTTTGGCGAGCTGACCAAGGCTTGGATCGAGACGGGTGCCGCCTGTCCCGCGGGGTAACCGAGGTGACGAAATATCAAAGGGCCGCGCAGGGATGCGCGGCCCTTTGTCTTTGCGCTGGTGTGGGTGTTTAGTCTTTGAACACCGCCAGCCCCAACCATTCGGCGACCATCGCGGGTGTCTCGACGCCTTCGATCTCGATCGTTAGCAGATTCTCGCGCAGCATATCGGTGGCGTTGCGCGCCGTCACCTTTTGCAGCGTGAACCGCCCGCGCAGCCGCGACCCCGCCTTGACCGGGGTCAGGAACCGCAGCTTGTTCATGCCATAGTTGATGCCCATCACCTGTCCGGGCATCATGTTAAAGCAATCATAGGCAAAGCGGCTCGCCAGCGACAGGGTCAGGAACCCGTGCGCAATCGTTCCGCCAAAGGGCGTTTCCGCAGCCGCGCGTTCGGGGTCGATGTGAATCCACTGCATGTCGTGGGTGGTTTTGGCAAATTGGTCGATCATCTCTTGATCCACCGTGATCCAGTCAGAGACCCCGACCTCGGTCCCGATCAGCGTTTCACTATGGGCTAGTGCCTCTTTCAATGCAGACATGGGATACTCCTTCAGGATGGGTCCGCGGCAACACGCACCATGCGCTTGCCCTTGTTCTCACCGGCCAGCAGGCCGATCAGCGCCTGTGGCGCGTTTTCCAATCCGTCGACGATGTCCTCGGTCACCTTGATCTGCCCCGCCTCGACCCAGGTCTGCAACGCGCGCAGCGCCTTGGCGTCGTTCTGGGTCCAGTCCATCACGATAAAGCCTTCCATCCGCAGACGTTTGACCACGACCAGACCGGGTAGGTTGCGCGGACCGGTGGGGGTTTCGGTGTCATATTGGCTGACAGCACCACAGCAGACGATGCGGCCCTTTTCGTTCATCGCGAACAACGCGGCCTCGAGCACGGTGCCGCCGACGTTGTCGAAATAGACATCCACCCCGTCGGGGCAGGCAGCACGCAGGGCTTTGGACATGCCGGGGGCGCGGTAGTCGATGCAGGCGTCAAAGCCCAACTCCTCCGTCACCCATTTGCATTTCTCCGCTCCGCCCGCGATGCCCACGACCCGACAGCCAAGCGCCTTGGCGATCTGGCCGACATAGCCGCCGACCGACCCTGCGGCGGCCGACACCAGCACGGTTTCACCCGCAACCGGTTGCCCGACAGAGATCAGCCCGTGATAGGCGGTTTTGCCCGCGATGCCGTAAACGGACATCAGGTTCGACAGCTGCGGCACCTTTGGCAATTTCTCGCATTTGCGCGCATCGGCGACGACAAAGTTCGACCACGTTGCCTCTGACGCGACGATATCGCCAACGGCCAGACGGTCGCTATTGCTCTCGACGACCTCGCAGATGGCATAGGTCGGCATGGCATCACCGGCGTTGACTGCCGCACGGTAGGTCGCGCCTTTCATCCACGACCGGTTGGCCGCGTCGATGGACATCAGGATCACCTTGAGCAGCACCTGACCGTCGCCCGCCACGGGCATATCGGCGGTGGTCTGTTTGAAATGCGCAGGCGTCAGCGAATCGCTGGGCAGCTCTGCGATGACAATCTGTGTGTTGGTCATTTTGAACGTCCTATCTGCTTATTGAACATCCAACACCACTTTGCCCTGCACCTTACGGTCCTGCATCAGGTTGAGAGCGTCGGCAGCTTTTTCCAGCGGATAGCGGGCAGAGATGCGCGGCTTGATCTGGCCACCCGCATACATACGGAACAGATCGGCCATGTTTTCGGCATGTACCTTGGGTTCACGTGCCGTATGCGCGCCCCAGAAAACACCCATGATCTGCGAGCCCTTAAGCAGCGTCAGGTTCAACGGGATCTTGGGGATACCGGCAGGGAAGCCCACGACCAGATAGCGGCCTTTCCACGCCAGCGCGCGTACGGCGGGTTCGGCATAGGCGCCGCCTACGGCGTCATAAACCACATCGACACCCTCACCGCCCGACAGCTTCTTGATCTCGTCCGAGAAGGCTTTCTGCGTCGCACGGTCGTCCATGTCGCGGCTGTAGATGATCGTCTCGTCCGCGCCCAGATCACGGCAGAACTGCGCCTTGTCTTCCGACGATACGGCAGCGATCACACGGGCACCGGCGGCTTTCGCCAGTTCGATCGCGGCCACGCCAACGCCGCCCGCAGCGCCCATGATCAGCAAGGATTCGCCGGGCTGGATTTCGGCGCGGTTTTTCAGCGCGTGATGGGAGGTGCCATAGGTCAGCACCAGACATGACGCTTCGTCATATGGCATCGCATCGGGGATCTTCTGCACCCGTTCCGCGTCCACAATGATGTCTGTCGCAAAGCCGCCAAAGCCGGTCATCGCCAGCACCCGGTCGCCCACAGCAACGTTGGAAACGCCCTCTCCCACGGCGTCCACATCACCTGAAACCTCGCCACCCGGCGCGAAGGGGCGGGGCGGCTTCATCTGGTAAAGATCCTTGATAATCAAGGTGTCAGGGAAGTTCAGCCCCGCTGCGCGGATGCGAATACGCACCTGACCTTTCTTCGGTTCAGGCTGTGGCATCTCTGTCAGTTCCAGCGTTTCGGGGCCGCCGGGGGCAGTGCTAAGCATGGCTTTCATCGGGTCATTCCTCCTCTAGATTTGCAAAGCAATAGGCGCGTTCAGAAACTGTCTTGTCAATCGAATTTCGAAATGCAATTTTGCAGTGCGGAATTGGAGTTCGCAAAACGAGGGGGGAGAAAAGATGCAGTCCGAACAGGAACTGGAGGGTTTCCGCGCGGAGCTGCGCGATTGGCTAGAGGCAAACTGCCCGGCCGAAATGCGCGGCGGTGAGCCGAGTGAAGCATCGATATGCTGGGGTGGCAAGAATTTTGAGTTCGAATCCGACGCGCAGCGCGTCTGGATGGAGCGCGCCGCGTCCAAGGGCTATACCGTGCCCACATGGCCCGTCGAATACGGCGGGGCGGGGATGAACCGCGCGCAGGAAAAGATCTTTAAAGAAGAGATGGACCGGATCGAGGCGCGCAACCCGTTGCAAAGCTTTGGTATCTGGATGCTTGGGCCCGCCTTGCTGCACTTTGGCACGCATGAACAGAAACTGCATTATTTGCCCCCGATCGCCCGCGGTGAAATCCGCTGGTGTCAGGGCTATTCCGAGCCGGGGGCCGGGTCGGATCTGGCCAGTGTCCAGACCAAAGGCGAGGACAAGGGCGATCATTGGCTGGTAAACGGTCAGAAAATCTGGACCTCCTACGCCGATAAAGCCGACTGGATTTTCGCGCTGATCCGTACGGATCGTGACGCGCCCAAGCACAAGGGTATCTCCTTTCTGCTGATCGATATGGAAGACGCAGGCGTCGAGACCCGCCCGATCAAGCTGATCTCCGGCGCGTCGGTCTTCTGCGAGACGTTCTTTACCAATGTGAAGGTGCCCAAGGACCGGATCGTCGGCGAAGAGAACCGCGGTTGGGACGTGGCGAAATACCTGCTGACCCACGAGCGCGAGATGATCTCGGGCGGGGGGCAGGGCCTGTCGGGCGGTCGTGCGCTTGGGGCGGTGCTGAATGAATCTCTGGCCGAGGGGCAAGAAATGGACACCGTGCTGCGTGCCGATGCGATGCGCTGCGAGGTGGACGCGCTTGCCATTGGCCTCACGCTGGAACGCTACAAGGATCAGGCCGAGGCCGGTACCGGCGCGGGGGATGCCTCGGCGATGCTGAAATACATGGGCACAGAGCTGAACATGCAGCGTCACGAGTTGCTGATGGCCGCGGGTGGCAGCGACGCGCTGGAATGGGACGGGCCTTTGGGCAACCGTCCCGCGGACTGGCTGCGGACTAAGGCCAATTCAATCGAAGGCGGCACGAGCGAGGTGATGCTGAGCATTATCTCCCGCCGTGTGCTTGGGCTTCCGGGGTAAGATCATGGTAAAACTAGTATTAACAGAAGACGAAACCATGCTGGCCGACTCGGCGCGCGGTTTTCTTGATAAATCCGCCCCCGTTAAAGCGTTCCGCGACTTGCGCGATGCCGGGCAGACCCATGACGCGAAGATGTGGAAAGAGATGGCCGCGATGGGATGGGCCGGTGTGCTGGTCCCTGAAAGTGCCGGTGGCGTTGATATGGGCCATGCTGCTGCGGGTATCCTGGCGCAGGAAATGGGCAAGACGCTGGCCGTCAGCCCGTTCCTGTCGACGGCGGTGATCGCGGCGACAGCCCTGCGCCACGTCAGCGATGCGCGCGCCGAGGCCGCGCTGGCCAAGATTGCCAGCGGCGACGCGACCTATGCCTTGGCGGTGGATGAGACATCGAAGTTCAACCCGGATGCCACGGCAATGACCGCCACGGCGGAAGGCAATGGTTTTCGCCTGACGGGCAAGAAGACCTTTGTCGTCGATGGTGCTTTGGCGGACCGTTTGCTGGTGCTGGCCAAGACAGACAACGGGCTGACCCTGTTCGACATTCCCGCAGACCGTGCGGGCATCACACGCAACGCACAGAACATGATCGACGCACGCGATTCCGCGCGCATCGATTTTGATAACGTCGAAGCAACGGGCGACGATGTGTTGGGTCAGGTCGATGACGCCATGACCGTGCTGAAACCCGCGATCGAGGCAGGGCAGGCCGCCCTCGCCGCCGAGATGGCAGGCGTTGCTGCGGGCGCCTTTGGCATGACCGTCGGCTACCTGAAAGAACGCAAGCAGTTCGGCACGTTGATCGGCACCTTCCAAGCCTTGCAACACCGCGCCGCCCATCTGTGGTGCGAGACGGAAGTCACCGCCTCTGCCGTGTTGCACGCGGGGCGCAAGCTGGACGAAGACCCCGACAATGCGACGATGGCCGTGTCGCTCGCCAAGGCCCGTGCGACATCGACCGCCAAGCTGGCGGTGATCGAAGGGGTGCAGATGCATGGCGGGATCGGCATGACGGACGCCTTTGACATCGGCTTTTACATGAAGCGCGCCCGTGTGGGTGCCGAATGGCTCGGGGACTACGGCTATCACGCTGCCCAGGTCGCCAAGCACAGAGGATTCTAAGGCATGGATATTCAAACACTTTTCGGCCTAGAGGGTAAAACCGCGCTGGTCACAGGCGGGGCGACCGGGATTGGCCGCATGGCCGCCGAGGCGCTGGTGCGTGCCGGTGCCCGCGTGTTGATCGCCAGCCGTAAGGGCGAGGCCTGCGAGGCCGTGGCGAAAGAACTGAATGCGCTCGGGGCCTCCGGCTCTGCCGAGGGGTTTGCAGGGGATGTCGGCACCGAGGAAGGTGTCGATGCAATGGTCGCAGCCGTGAAGGACCGCACCGAGAGCCTTGATATCCTGATGAACAACGCGGGCATCACCTGGGGCGCACCTTTGGGTGATTTCCCGTTCAAGGCCTGGGGCAAGGTCATGGACGTGAACGTCGCGGGTCTGTTCGATCTGACGCAAAAACTGCTGCCGCTGCTCAAGGCGAACGCGACAATCGACGATCCGGCGCGGGTGGTGAACGTCGGATCGGTGATGGGCGAACGCGAAATGGGCGATGGCGCCTATAGCTACTCTGCCTCGAAGGCCGCGGTGATCCACCTGAGCAAGATCCTCGCCAAGGAACTGGCAGGTGACGCGATCACCGTGAACGCATTGGCCCCCGGACCCTTCGTGTCGCGGATGACCGCCTTTGCGACCCACGACGAGGATATGCGCAACAAGGTGGGCGAAGACGTCCCCCTGCGCCGCGTCGGCACCGATACGGATATCGCGGGCTGCATGTTGTTCCTTTGTGGCAAGGGCGGCGCCTATATCACCGGCGCGATCGTCCCCGTCAGCGGCGGCATCAATGTGATGAGCGGGCCGAACATCTTTGAACAAGCACTGCACTAAGGGGCAATGATGGATATTCGTTTTGACAACCGCGTCGCTATTGTCACCGGCGCGGGCACGGGCCTAGGGCGCAGCCATGTGCTTGGCCTCGCGGCGCGCGGCGCACGGGTCATGGTCAATGATCTAGGTGTGACAACCGACGGGCAGGGATCTTCGTCGGCAGCTGCCGAAGCCGTCGCGCAGGAAATCCGCGACGCGGGCGGCGAGGCGATGGCGCATGGCTGTGATGTCTCGGACGAGGCCGGTGTCAAGGATATGGTCACGCAGGTCATGGACGCCTGGGGCCGCATCGACATTCTGGTGAACAACGCGGGCATCCTGCGGGACAAGACGTTTTCCAAGATGGAGATGTCGGATTTCCGCAAGGTCGTCGACGTGCATCTGATCGGGTCTGCGAATGTGACCCATGCTTGCTGGCCGATCATGCGCGAACAGAAATACGGTCGCATTGTGCTGACATCCTCGGCCTCGGGGCTGTATGGCAACTTTGGCCAATCCAACTACGGTGCGGCCAAAGCGGCGATGATGGGGCTGATGAACGTGCTGCATCTGGAAGGCGCGCGCGACAATATCCGCGTCAACACGCTGGCCCCCACAGCGGCCACGCGGATGACCGCCGATCTGCTGCCCGAACAGGCGCAGGCCCTGCTGGCCCCCGAAACGATCACCCCCGGCCTGCTGTACCTCGTCAGCGAGGACGGCCCCAGCCGTGTGATCCTTGGGGCAGGGGCGGGTGGCTTTGCCCAGACCCGTATTTACGAAACGGAAGGCGTGACCTTGACCGGCGACGAGAATACCCCTGAAGGTGTCGCATCTGCTTTCGACAAAATCACCGACGCAGGCGGCCAGCAAGAGCTGACCGATGCCTTTAGTCAAACGAAGAAATACGCGCTCAATGCAGCCAAGGCCCAGGGTCTTGATCTGGATTGGGGCTAACAGAAGAACTTTCAAAGGGAGATCACCATGCGTGACGCAGTAATCGTATCCACCGCCCGTACCCCGATCGGCAAAGCCTATCGCGGTGCGTTCAACGCCACCACACCACAGGCGCTTGCCGCCCACGCCATCGAGAACGCCGTGAAGCGCGCGGGTCTTGACGGGTCGGAAATCTCTGACTGTGTCATCGGTTCCGCCCTGCAGCAGGGGCATCAGGCCGGCAACATCGCGCGTCAGGCCGCCATCCGCGCAGGTCTGCCCGTGACCGTTGCAGGCATGTCGCTGGACCGTCAGTGCGCATCCGGCATGATGGCAATCGCCACCGCGGCCAAGCAGGTGATCACCGACGGGATGGACATTGTCATCGGCGGCGGTGTCGACAGCATCTCCCTCGTGCAAACGCCAGAGATGCGCGTCAGCGCCGACCCGTGGCTCAAGCAGAACAAGCCCGAAATCTACATGACCATGCTGGAAACAGCCGAAAACGTGGCAGAGCGCTATAACGTGAGCCGCGAAGCGCAGGACGAATACGCGGCGCGCAGCCAAGAGCTGACGCATCAAGCGCAACAGGCCGGCCGCTTTGACGACGAAATCGTCGCGATGACCACCACGATGATGGTTCAGGACAAAGAGACCAAAGAGATTTCAAAGCACGAAGTCACCTTGGAAAAAGACGAGGGCAACCGCCCCGGCACCACGGCGGAAAGCCTTGCCGGTCTGAAGCCCGTGTTCAAAGACGGCATCCACCTGCCCGAAGGCAAGTTCATCACCGCAGGCAACGCCTCGCAACTGTCCGATGGTGCCTCTGCCGCCGTGGTCATGGAAGCGAAAGAAGCCGAACGTCGCGGTCTTCAGCCACTGGGTCGCTATGTTGGCGTGATGGCCGCAGGCTGCGAGCCCGATGAGATGGGTATCGGCCCGATCTATGCCGTGCCAAAGCTGCTGGAAGCGCACGGGCTCAAGATCGAAGACATTGGCCTGTGGGAACTGAACGAAGCCTTTGCCTGCCAGGTGATCGCATCGCGCGACAAGCTGGGCATCCCGGACGAGCTGTTGAACGTGGACGGCGGCGCGATCTCTATCGGTCACCCCTACGGCATGTCCGGCGCGCGCATGGTTGGTCACGCGCTGATCGAAGGCAAGCGTCGCGGTGCCAAATACGTTGTCTGCACCATGTGTGTTGGCGGCGGCATGGGTGCTGCTGGCCTCTTTGAGGTTCTGTAAACCATCATGGGAGAGCTACTGGTCATCCGCCACGGTCAGGCGTCTTTCGGGGCTGACAACTATGACAAGTTGTCGGACCTCGGGCACCGGCAATCCGAGGCCGTCGGCCAGCTGCTCCGCGATACCGGCTGGGTGCCGGACCGGACAATCACCGGCACCCTGACCCGTCAGAAAGAAACGCTTGCCTCGATGGGATTCGAGGCAGGCGACACCCACCCCGGCCTGAATGAGTATGATTTTCAGAACCTACTGGACGCGCGCTATAAAGGGGCGGTTCCCGAACTGGTCAAGGGCGACCGCAAGGTGCATTTCCGTACCCTGCGCGAAACCGTCTTTCAGTGGCAGGCAGACGAGATCGAAGGCCCCGCCGAGACATGGGCCAATTTCACCGACCGCGTGGAAGCCGCCCGTCTGATCGCCTGTGCCGAAGGGGCGGAGCGCGTACTTGCCGTAAGCTCCGGTGGGGTGATCGGGCAGCTGACGGCCGCGTCTCTTGGCGCACCGCATAAAATGATGATGACCTTGAATCTGCAGATCAAGAACACATCCATCACCAAATTCGTCTTCACCAAATCCGCGTTTTTCCTGCATGAATTCAACGCGACCCCGCATCTGATGTCAGCCGAGACCGCTGACATGCTGACCTATAGTTAAGGAACGGTAGCCATGAGCACAGACACCCAGACACTCGATATTCCGAAGGTCAGCGCCTATCTGGAAAAACACCTTGAGGGCTTTGAAGGCCCGCTTGAGGTCTCCAAGTTCCAGGCCGGTCAGTCCAACCCGACGTTCCTGCTGAAAACCCCGTCGCGTAACTATGTGCTGCGTCGCAAACCGCCGGGCGTTCTGTTGAAATCCGCCCATGCGGTTGACCGTGAGTTCCGCGTGCAAAAGGCGTTGCAGGATACCGATGTGCCCGTGTCGAAAATGCACCTGCTGTGCGAGGATGACGACGTGATCGGGTCGGCGTTCTACATCATGGATCATATCGACGGGCGCAACTTCATGGACCCGCGCATGCCCGACATGGACAAGGCAGGCCGCGCCGGCGTGATTGACGAGATGAACCGCGTGCTTGCCGCCCTGCACGAGGTGGACATCGACGCGGTGGGTCTGTCGGATTACGGCCCCCCCGGTAACTATTATGAACGTCAGGTCGCCCGCTGGACCAAGCAATACCGCGCGTCCGAAACCGAAGACCTGCCCGCGATGAACCAGCTGATCGAAAAGCTGACCGCCAGCATCCCTGCGGATGACGGGCAGCGCACGCTGGTGCATGGCGACTACCGTATCGACAATATGATGTTCGAGAAAGACGGCACCAAATGTCTGGCCATTCTGGACTGGGAACTGTCAACCATCGGCCACCCTTACGCTGACCTTGCGGCCGTTATCATGCAGTGGCAAATGCCCGCGGGCACCGAAGGGCGCGGCTTTGGCGGTGTGGACCGCGCAGCGCTTGGCGTGCCGAGTGATGCGGAATTCATCGCCAAATACTGCGAACGCCGCGGGCTGGACGGGATCGACAACTTTGGCTTCTACCTCGCCTTTTGCTTCTTCCGCATGGCGGGGATCATTCAAGGCGTATTGAAACGCGCGCTGGACGGCAATGCCTCCAACCCCGAGCGGGCGATGAAGGTCGGGGCCTATGTCCCTGTGTTTGCGGAAAACGGGCTAAAAGCGCTGGAAGGCAAGTAAGATGGCCTCCAACGAGTTCGCAACAGATCCGGCAGAGACGAAGGACAGAAACTTTGTCACGGCGCTTGCCCGCGGGCTGGATGTGTTGCGCTGCTTTCGGGAAAACGAAACAGCCCTGACCAACACGGATTTCTCCGAACGGACAGGGCTGCCCAAGGCGACGGTGTCGCGCTTGACCCATACGCTGGTGGAACTGGACTATCTTGTCGCCGACGCCCGCACCGGCACCTATCGGCTGGGAGCAGGGGTGCTGCAGCTTGGCTTTGGCGTGCTGTCGAGTATGGAGATCGGCGACCGCGCGCAGGAAGAGATGCGCAAGCTGCGTGACGGGCCCAATTCCTACGTCACCATCGCGATCGGAGAGGTCCACCGGCTGGACGTTGTCTATATCGCGACCAAACGCTCGCGCGAGGATGTCGCGTTGCAAATTCGCGTAGGGTCACGGCTGCCGCTGTTTGATTCCGCCATTGGTCGCGCCATCCTGACCGGCATGTCCGACGAAAGCCGCGACCGCGCGTTCCGCTATGCTGCAGCCGAAGGGCCCGAGTTCGAAACCCGCGCGCGCGACAGCTATGCCGCCGCGATGAAAGAGTTTGCAGATAAGGGATTTTGTTCAAGCTATGGCGATTGGCGTCCCGATGTGAACGGCATCGCGGTACCAGTGTTTTCGCCCAACGGATCGCAGGTTTACGGGCTGAATGTGGGCGGCCCCGCTTTCCACGTGAAGAAACGGCAACTTGAAACGACCTATGCACAGCTTTTGTCGGCAGCGGCGCAAGCCATCAGCATCCGGTTTTAGGGTGTGGACCCGCAGGACGGGAGAATCAACTTGGCCGGTCGTATAGATTTCAACCACCGCTGCCAGCAGCTTCGTTCCAGTGGCTGGAATTGGCAAAACTGCGGTGCCATGACAATTGTCAGGATCGCACCCGCCGTCGCAAATTTTTTTTGAATAGTGTCCAGCGGACATCTGTCAGGCACCGCGTAAAAACTGATCAGCCGTCACAATCTTGTGCAATTCATTAATACATTTATTTTCAAATGCTTATTTCTGACCCTGCGTCAAAAAACGGCAGCGGGCAAAATTTCACGCAGGTGATTTCGCCCGTACCGTCACGCAATATATGGCATAACCGACGGTGCAGGCTCGCAACTTATGAATAGAGGCGCTTGACAATAAATCGCATTATGCAAGGCTCTTCCCAAGGTCTGGCAATCCAAAAAACGCATTAAAAGCGCCGGGCCGTCCTTGGGAGGATTAAAATGAAAAATATCGCTAAGTACGGCGCGGTTTCCGCGCTTTCTTTGGTCATTGGCGCGAGCGCAGCCTTTGCCGAAAACATCAAGATCGCGTTCATTGACCCGCTGTCAGGTCCATTCGCAAGCACTGGCACCAACGGCCTGCATCAGTTCGAATTCGCGGCTGATTACATGGTAAACGACAAAGGCGGTCTGCTGGACGGCCAAAAAATGGAAGTGCTGCCTTTTGATAACAAGGTCAGCCCCAAAGAATCCCTTATTCAGCTTCAGGTCGCGATTGACCAAGGCGCGCGCTACGTCGTTCAGGGGAACTCCTCTGGCGTCGCGAACGCATTGACCGAAGCCATCGACAAGCACAACCGCCGCAACCCCGACAGCCGTGTTCTGTTCCTGAACTATGCCGCTGTGGACCCTGCGCTGACCAACGACAAATGCAACTTCTGGCATTTCCGTTTCGACGCCAACTCTGACATCAAGATGGACGCGCTGACCGATGTGATCGTTCAGGACAAGGACATCAAGAAAGTCTACATCATCGGGCAGGACTATTCCTTTGGTAAGGCTGTGTCTGCCGCCGCTAATGAAATGCTGGACGCGAAAGGTGACGGCATCGAGGTCGTCGGTGACGAACTGCACCCCATCGGCAAGGTGAAAGACTTTACCCCCTACGCGCGCAAGGTTGTATCCTCTGGTGCGGATGCCGTGATCACCGGGAACTGGGGCGCTGACATGCTGGGCATCGGCAAGGCGATCATCGACAACGGGTTCGAAGGGCCGATCTATACCTATTACGCTGCGGGTTCCGGCATCACAGCCGCCTTTGGTGAAAGCGGTAAAGACAAAATCCGCCTGATTTCGCAAGGCAGCATCAACCCGATTGCTACCGAAGAAGCGCGCGACACCTACAACGCCTTCCTCGAGAAGTATCCAGACGGCAACATCGACCAAAGCCGTATCTTCAACACCATCGGTATGCTGGCCCAGGCCATCACCGAAGCGGGCTCCGCCACAGATGTGGTCGCGGTGGCCAGCAAGCTGGAAGGCATGGAATACGACAGCATGTGGGGTGGTAAACTGTTCATGCGTCCGCAAGATCACCAGATCATTCAGGACATGCATGTCGGCGTCCACACAAACGACAACCTGGACTTTGACTATGACCAATCCGGGTATGGTGTCGTGACTGAATCGACCGTCGAAATGGCGTCGATGGACAGCCCGACAACCTGCGAGATGAAGCGCCCCGAATAAGGCGATTTCTCTCGGGTCCGCCTGCGCTGGCGGGCGGGCCCCTCTTGCACCTTGCCACCACACTACTGGAGGGGCCTCATGGACCTCATTCTCGTCAACCTCATCGACGGGCTGGTTACTGGATTGCTGTTGTTCATGCTCTCCGCCGGTCTGACCCTAATTTTCTCGATGATGGGTGTTTTGAACTTCGCTCACGCCAGCTTTTACATGCTTGGTGCCTATTTCGCCTACCAGATCAGTCTTGCGCTCGGCTTCTGGATGGGGCTGCTGATCGCGCCGCTCGTCGTGGGTGTGATGGGGGCAGGGGTTGAACGCTACGGCCTGCGCCGGGTTCACCAATACGGACACGTGCCCGAACTGATCTTTACCTTTGGTCTGGCGCTGTTGATCGAAGAACTGGTGCAATTCATCTGGGGCAAGAACCAACTGCCCTACGCCATTCCTGACGCGTTGAACTTTACCGCGTTTGCGATCTCGGGGAATTCGATCCCCGCTTATAAGATATTCATGATCTTCATCTCGATCAGCATCTTTATCGGGCTGCTTTACGTGCTGACCAAGACCCGCGTCGGCATGATCATTCAGGCCGCGCTCAGCTATCCGCGCACGGTCGAAGCCTTGGGCCACAATGTGCCGCTGATCTTTATGGGGGTGTTCGGGGTCGGCACGGCGCTGGCCGGTGTGGCCGGTGTGATTGCCGGACCGGTGCTTGGCACCTTCCCCGGTATGGCCTTTGTGCTTGGGTCGATCGTGTTCGTGACCATCGTGATCGGCGGCCTCGGGTCGCTCTGGGGGGCGCTGATCGCGTCGCTTTTGATCGGCTGGATCACCACTTTCGCCAAATCCTATAACATCGAGATGGAGAATATCCTGACCGGCCTTGGCATCTCTAAACCCGAGAGCCTGGATGACAGCATATTCCGCGACTTCTGGAGCCTCACCAGCCCGCAGATCGCCGACATCTTGCCCTATATCCTGATGGTGCTGATCCTCATCTTCCGCCCGGCAGGTCTTTTCGGAAAGCGCAGCTCATGACAGTTTCAGATCCAAGAACCGACATTCCCAAAGGCGCCCGCCCGAAAGAGCAGATCACCACGGACCCGTCCAAACCCGCGCAGCGTATGCGGTCAGGGTCCCTGGTGCTGACATTGGCCCCCTGGGTCATTGCCTCTGTCGTGCTGGCCATCCTGCCGATGGTGTTTACCAATAACTCGGCACTGACGATCATGAACCAGATGTCGATCACGATCGTTTTTGCGCTGGCCTATAACATGCTGCTCGGGCAGGGGGGTATGCTGTCCTTTGGCCATGCGGTCTATGCCGGTGTGGGCGGCTTTGCCTGTATGCACATCATGAACATGTCCGATTTTTTCTCGACCATTCCCCTGGTGATCCTGCCGGTGTTTGGTGGTCTTTTCGGCATGGGTCTGGCCATGATCGTCGGCGCGTTTTCGACCCGTAACGCGGGCACGGTATTCGCCATGATCTCGCTGGGTGTGGGCGAATTGATCGCGGCCTGTTCCGTCATCATCGTCGCGTTCTTTGGCGGCGAAGAAGGCATCAGCGGTGACCGGACCTACGCGCAGCCTTTCTTTGGCGTCGAATTCCTGCAACAGATCGAGGTCTATTACCTGACCGCTGGCTGGGTCGTGATCTCTGCCGCGCTGATGTACCTCTGGAGCCGCACCCCCGTGGGTCGCATGGCAAACGCCGTGCGCGACAATCCCGAGCGGGCAGAGTTTCTGGGCTATTCCTCGCGGTGGGTCCGCTTCTACAGCTTTGTCGCCTCTGGCTTCTTTGCAGGCGTGTCCGGTGGGCTTTTCGCGATCAACTACGAAATCCTGACCGAGGAAAACCTGAACACCGCCTCGTCAGGGATCATCCTGCTGGTGACCTTCCTTGGCGGCGTCGGGTTCTTCTTTGGCCCGATCATCGGGGCCATCGCCTTTACCCTGCTGCAAACCGTTCTGAGCCTGTCGACCGAGCTTTGGGCCTTTTATGCGGGCGTCCTGTTCCTATCCACGGTGATGTTCTTCCCCGGTGGTCTGGCGGGTCTGCTGATGATGCATGTGCCTGTGTTCAAGCTGGGCAAGGCATCGACGTTGATCATGCCCTATCTCAAGACGCTGCTGCCAGCGGCAATCGGTTTGATGGGGCTGGCCGCGCTGGTCGAGATGACGTTCCACTATCGTCATGGGGCCACGGGTGACAATGAAATGACCGTCTTCTGGACCACATTCGACAGCCACACGCTGATGCCGTGGCTGGTGGCGGGCGCGGTCGCGCTGATCGGTCTGGGCATCGCCAGGGCCACAGCACCGGCGTTGAAAGACGCCTGGAACGAAGCAAACACAGCAGGAGGCGCGTCATGAGCACACCCGCACTTGAACTGACTGGCCTCAAGAAAAGCTTTGGCAAGGCCGAGATCATCCGCGGCATCGACCTGAGCATCGGCAAGGCGGAACGCCACGCCGTGATCGGGCCGAACGGCGCGGGCAAATCGACGCTGTTCAACCTGATCACCGCACGGTTTGCGCCTTCGGCTGGAACGGTAAAGCTGCACGGCGAGGATCTGGCCGGGCTCGAACCCTTCCAGATCAACCGCAAGGGGCTAAGCCGCTCGTTCCAGATCACCAACATCTTTCCGGCGATGAGCGTGTTTGAAAACGTGCGCTGTGCGCTCTTGTGGTCGCAGGGCTATAAATACAGCTTCTGGAATCTGGTGAACCGGTCCCGTGAACTGACCGAGGGCGCGGACCGCATCCTTGACCAGATCAACCTGCTGGAACGGCGCAACCTGCCCGCGGGCACCCTGTCTTACGCCGAACAGCGCGCGCTTGAAATCGGGATCACCATCGCGGGCGGTGCCGATGTCATCATGCTGGACGAACCGACGGCGGGGATGAGCAACACGGAAACCGACTATATCACCGACCTGATCCTCAAGGTGACCGCGGGCAAGACGCTGATCATGGTGGAACATGACATGAGCGTGGTCTTCGGTCTCGCCGACCGGATTTCGGTGCTGGTCTATGGCGAAATCATCGCCACCGGAAAACCCGAAGAGGTGCGTGCAGACGCCCGCGTACAAGAAGCCTATCTGGGCGCCGCATTGGAGGCAGAACACTAATGATGCTCGAAGTCACGGATATGCACGCCTTCTACGGCAAGTCCCACATCCTTCAGGGGGTGAACCTGAACGTCAAAGAAGGCGAGATCGTCGCGCTTCTGGGGCGCAACGGGGTGGGGCGGTCTACCACCTGCAAGGCCATCATGGGCGAGGTCGAACCTAAAGGATCGGTCAAGTTTCAGGGGCAGGAGATCAGCGGCAAGAAAGCCTTCCAGATCGCCAATATGGGGATCGGCTATGTGCCCGAGAACCGCGATATCTTTCCCGGTCTCACCACGCGGCAGAACCTGACGCTGGGTCTGAAGCCGGGCCAGAAGGATGGCGCGGGCCGTTGGTCGATGCAGTCGATGTTCGACATGTTCGAAAACCTCGACCGCCGCGCCGACGTCGAAGCCTCGGTTCTGTCGGGGGGGGAACAGCAGATGTTGACCATGTGCCGCACGCTGATGGGCGACCCCGATTTGGTCATGATCGACGAACCCACCGAAGGTCTGTCCCCGCAGATGGTGCAGAAGGTCGCCGAGGTGCTCAAAGAGATCGCCAACCGCGGGATCTCAACCCTGCTGGTGGAACAGAAACTGTCGATCGCGATGGACATCGCGGATCGGGTCTATGTCATGGGGCATGGTCAGGTGGTCTATGAGGGCACGCCGGCTGAATTGCGCCAGCGTGATGATGTGCGCAAGGAATGGCTTGAGGTCTGATGACCTAAGCCGGACCATTACCAGTAAATCATCTATTGAAATCGTCGCGGTCCGCGGCCTCATCCTCCTGAGGCGCGGTCGCGGCTCGGGAGGAAAGTTTTTTGGCGTTCGACACAAATAAACTGGGCCGCATCGGGGACTGGATGCAGACCTATGTGGACCGCAAACGGTTTGCCGGGTGTTCGGTGCTGGTGGCGCAGGGCGGGCAAGAGGTCTACTTTGATGCCAAGGGCCAGCGCGACACGGATACCGGCCAGCCGTTCACACGCGACACGATCGCCCGCATCTATTCGATGACCAAACCCGTCACCTCGGTCGGCATCATGATGTTGGCGGAACGCGGGCTGTTCCACCTTGATGCGCCGGTGTCTGATTTCATCCCCGCTTTCGCCGATATGCGCTGCCTGATCGACGGCGCGACAGCGGCGGATCAGACCGAACCCTGCCAGACGCCGACACTGCACCAGCTGCTGACCCATACCTCGGGGCTGAGCTATCCGTTCAACCCCGGCATCACGGCAAAGGCAATGGACGAGGCCGACATCCTGTTCCGCGCCGATCAAGGGTCGCTGGCAGAGATGACCGACCGCGTCGCCGCATTGCCGCTGGCGTTTCACCCCGGCACCCGTTGGGAATACTCCGTAGGCATCGACGTGCTTGGCCGCGTGATAGAGGTCGTTTCGGGCAAGTCGCTAGAGGCGTTTCTGGTTGATGAAATCCTTGGCCCCCTTGGCATGGACGAGACGCGGTTTTCCGTGCCCTCAGGTGGCATTGACCGCTTTGCCTCGCTTTACACCCCGCTGGCGGGCAGCGCCTATGGCATGAACGCGGCCAAACCAGATACGCCCGTGCTGCGCTGCGTGGACAAGCCCGACACGTCCCCCTTCCTGAACGCCGAGATGCATTCTGGCGGCGGCGGACTGGTGGGCACCATTGATGATTACCTCAAGTTCACCGAGATGCTGCGCACCGGTGGGGCGGGGCTGATCTCGCCCAAGACGCTCGACTTTATGATGCGCAATCATCTGCCCGGCGACATCGCGTCGATGGGGCCCGCCAGCTTTGCCGAACAACCGATGGAAGGGATGGGCTTTGGCCTTGGCGGTGCCGTGGTGCTGAACCCCGGTCGCGTCCGCGTTCCCAGCAGCCTAGGTGATTTCAGCTGGGGCGGCATGGCCTCTACCTTCTTCTGGATTGACCCGGTGCTGGATCTGTCTGTCGTATTCTTCACGCAGCTTGCGCCGTCCAGCTCGTACCCCGCGCGCCCCCAACTCAAGGCCCTCATCCACGGAGCGATGACATGAACGATATCCTTTGGACCCCGACAAAAGAGCGCGCCGATGCCTCGACCATGGCGGAATTTGAACGGTTCCTGAAAGACCAACGCGGGCTGACGTTCGACCACTACAACGCCATGTGGGAGTGGAGCGTGACCGACCTTGACGGGTTCTGGTCCGCGATCTGGGACTATTTCGACGTGCAGGCCAGCGCGCCCTACACGACCGTCATGGCAAAGCGTCAGATGCCCGGTGCCGAATGGTGCCCCGGCGCGATGCTGAACTACACCGACCAGATCATGAAGCATGTGGACAGCCAGCCTGACGGCGATGCGCTGATCGTTCAGTCCGAAACCTTTGGCCGCAAGCGTCTGTCGTGGTCCGAGCTGCGCGCACAAGTGGCAAGCGTCGCCGCGCATCTGCGGGATATGGGCGTGACCAAAGGCGACCGCGTTGTTGCCGTGCTGCCCAATACCGAAACCGCGATGATCGCCTTTCTGGCCACCGCGAGCATCGGCGCGATCTGGTCGCTTTGTGCCCCCGATATGGGTCATGTCGCCATTCTGGACCGGTTCAAGCAGATCGAACCCAAGGTGCTGATCGCGCAAGACGGCTATGTCCACGCGGGCAAAACCGTGGACCGTCGCGAGATCCTCGCGGGGCTAGAGGCGGCGCTGCCCAGTCTCGTGCAATGCGTCACGGTGCCTTTTGTCGGGGATCTGCCCAAGGGTCATATGGCGTGGGACAGTCTGCTGGACCGCGACGCACCCTATGAAAGCACGCAAGTCCCCTTCGATCATCCGCTGTGGATCGTCTATTCCTCCGGCACCACCGGCAACCCCAAGCCGATCGTGCACGGGCATGGCGGGATCATTTTGGAATCCGCAAAACAATCGCTACACCATGATCTTCGGCGCGGCGGACGCTATTGCTGGCTGACATCCTCGGGCTGGATCATGTGGAACTCGCAATTCACCGCACTGGGGCAGGGCACCACGGTCGCGATGTTCGACGGGGCACCGAATTATCCTGACATGGGCGTGATCTGGCGCTTTGTCGCGGATGAAAAGCTTGATTTCTTTGGCGCGGGCGCGGCCTTCTTTAGTGGTTGCATGAAGGCAGGGCTGACCCCACGGGACGAGGTCGACCTTTCTGCGCTGCGCTCGCTCGGCTCGACCGGATCACCGCTGAGCTCTGATGCCTATGACTGGATATACGCACAGGTGAAGCAGGACGTCTGGCTGGCGCCTATCTCGGGCGGGACCGATCTGGCGGGGGCCTTTGTGCTGGGCCATCCCGGCATGCCCGTGCGCGCAGGTGAAATGCAGTGCCGCGCGCTTGGCAACGCGGTGCGTGCCTTCGACGAGGATGGCAATGACCTGACCGGCGTTGTGGGCGAATTGGTCTGTACCGAGCCGCTGCCGTCGATGCCGCTGTTCTTCTGGGGCGACGATGATGGCAGCCGCCTGCACGACAGCTATTTCGACACCTATCCCGGCATCTGGCGCCACGGCGACTGGATCGAGATCAACGAAAACGGCGGGTCGGTGATCTATGGCCGCTCTGACGCGACGATCAACCGCAAGGGTCTGCGCCTTGGCAGTGCGGAAATCTATCAGGCCGTCGAAGGGCTGGACGAGGTGATGGACAGCCTTGTTGTCGACCTCGAATTTCTGGGCCGCGAAAGCTTTATGCCGCTCTTCGTGGTGCCGGCCCAAGGCGTCGCCTTTGATGACGCCTTCAAGGACAAGATCAACGCCGCGATCCGCAAGAACGTCTCGGCCCGGTTCATTCCGAACGAGATCATCGAGGTCGCCGAGATCCCCCGCACCCTATCTGGCAAAAAGCTTGAGGTTCCTGTGAAAAAGCTATTGCTTGGGCAGGATCCGGAAAAGGTGGTGAACAGGGATTCAATGGCCAATCCGGACAGCTTTGATTTTTATGTCGCCTACGCCAATGCGCGTGCGACCCAGAAGGACTGAACCCAGATGACCGATGTGGCCCGCCAACTCCTTGAATTGCTGGATATCGAACAGCTTGAGATCGACCTGTTCCGCGGCATCGGGTCGGGCGGGGAAACCACCACGCGCATCTTTGGCGGCCATGTTATCGCGCAGGCTTTGATGGCCGCCTATCGCACGGTGCCGGACCGGATGTGCCATTCGTTGCATGCCTATTTCATCCGTCCCGGTGACCCGTCGATCCCGGTGATCTATCAGGTCGACCGCGCCCGCGACGGGGGCAGCTTTACCACGCGGCGGGTCGTCGCGATCCAGCATGGCAAGCAGATCTTCAACCTCTCGGCGTCGTTCCACGTGCAGGAAGAGGGCTGGGACTACCAGCACAAGATGCCTGACGTAAAAGGGCCGGAACACTGGCTTGACCGCCCCGACCTGCGCGAACCCTATATCGAAAAAATCTCGCCCAAACACCGCGACGATTTCCTGCGCGAACGCCCTATCGAAATCCGCGAGGTTGACCCGCGCGATCTGTTCGAACCGGAAAAGACCTCGGACAAGAACTATCTTTGGTTCCGGATGGAGGCGGCAAAGGGGCAGTCCCCGATCATGCAGCACTGCCTGCTCGCCTATGCGTCCGATATGAACCTGCTTGGCTCGTCGCTGCGGCCCCACGGGCTGACGTGGTTCCAGGGGCAGGTCATGACCGCCAGCCTTGACCACGCCATGTGGTTTCACGCGCCG
This sequence comes from Sulfitobacter sp. G5_S2_6_S6, assembly GCF_054968505.1. Classification (NCBI taxonomy): domain Bacteria; kingdom Pseudomonadati; phylum Pseudomonadota; class Alphaproteobacteria; order Rhodobacterales; family Roseobacteraceae; genus Sulfitobacter; species Sulfitobacter sp. G5_S2_6_S6. The sequence continues at coordinate 84,010 of NZ_JBQKUI010000007.1, read as the reverse complement.
ATCGATTTCTCTGACTGGCATCTGTACGAACTTGACGCCCCCTTTACTGGCGGCGCGCGCGGGTTCAATCGCGGGCTGATCTACAATCAGAACGGCCAACTTGCCGCGACAACGGCGCAAGAAGGGCTGATGCGCCCCTATAAAAAGAAAGAAGCTGCTTCATGACACAGACGGGGGGCCGCTATCCGGGTTGGCGACCGGGGATCGAACTGCGCGACGACTGGCTGGGACTGGTCCCCGAGACCGCAATCGACCCGCAGCGCGAGATTGTGGACCCCCACCACCACCTCTGGCGTCACGGCACGCCCGATGCCCCCGCCGTCTACGAGATGGACGCGCTTTGGCGCGACACCGGCGCCGGGCATAACGTGGTGCAGACGGTCTATATCGAATGTCGGTCCTATTGGGATCGCGACGCGCCCGCGCATCTGCAATCGGTGGGCGAGACCCGCACCGTGGCGCAGATGGCGGCGCAGGTGCCGCGCGGTCAGGCGCAGATCGCAGGCATTATCGCGCAGACCGAACTGGTGCTGCCCCCCGACCAGCTGCATGCCGCGCTCGACGCGCATGAGGCCGCAGGGAACGGGCTGTTCAAGGGTATCCGCAACTCCGGCGCGCGCGATGCGGAACCGCAGCATCTGGCGATCCCCGGACGCGGGGTCGAAAACCAATACGGCGATCCAGACTTCATCCGCGGTGCCGCGATCCTGGGCGAGCGTGGGCTGACGCTGGACAGCTGGCATTACCACCATCAACACCAAGAGTTTCTGGACCTTGCCCGCGCGGTGCCACAGACCACGCTGATCCTTGACCACTTCGGCACACCCTTGGGCGTTGGACGGTTCAAAGGCAAACGCGACGATATCTTTGCCGCGTGGAAAGACCATATGTCAGAGTTGGCGGAATGCCCCAATGTGATGGCCAAGCTGGGCGGGCTATGCATGCCCGACAATGGGTACGGCTACATGCATCGTGACCTGCCACCGTCCTCGGACGAGATCGTAGAGACGCAGGGCAAATGGTACGCGCATATGCTGGATGTCTTCGGTTCCGAACGTTGCATGTTCGAAAGCAACTTTCCCGTGGATCGCACGGCGGTCAGCTATGTGGTGATCTGGAACGCGTTCAAGAAGATGTCAGCGCATCTGGATGACGCGGCGCAAGCGGCGCTTTTCTCTGGCACTGCGCGGCGCGTCTATGGGCTGCCGCCCGCGTGACGCGGACGGCAGGTTTTTACTTTAGGCGAATTTGAAAAAGCACAGTTTGTTGCCATCAAGGTCGCGGACATAGGCCCCGTAGAACCGGTCCGGCACCCTTTGCCCCGGCGCGCCCTCGTCTGTCGCACCGAGCGAGATCGCCTTGGCGTAGATCTCGTCCACTTCCTCTTTGCTGTCGGCGGTAAAAGCGACCATCACCCCGTTGCCGGGGGTAGGGGCCTCTTTGTTGTAGGGTTCGCAGACAGAGATCATGGGCGTGCCGCCGCCGGTGCCGATCATGGCGATCCGGCCGCTGTCGATCAGCACCTTGGCACCCTTGCTTTCGAACAGGTCACAATAGAACTGCTTGGCCCGCGCCATGTCGCTGGTGCCCACGGTGGTATAGCCGATCATGATACATTCCCCTGCGGGTTTCTGCGGTCGCCATACATCCGGTGCAGCTTGCGCATACCCCCGATCCAGCGATCGTAGTTCTCGGTTTTCTTGCGCATATACTCCAGCACTTGCGGGTGCGGCAGCACAAGGAACGTCTCGTTGCGGATGGTTTCCAGACAGGCTTCGGCCACGGGTTCCGCTTCAAGCAGACCGTCGAGCGCGGCGACAGAATCCTCGTGACCGCGGGTCATCTCGCTGCGGACAGCCTGAGGGCAGAGCACCGACACCTTGATCCCGTCATCACCATGGGACATCGCCAGCCATTCGGCCACAGCAACAGCCGCGTGTTTGGTCACGCCGTAAGGCGCGCAGCCGACCTGGTTCAGCAGACCTGCCGCCGACGCGGTGTTCAGCAGATAGCCGCCCCCGCGTTCGGTCATGCGCGGCACCAGATGACGGGCCGCCCAGACGTGGGCCATCACATTGATGTCCCAGATGCGCTGCCAGTCTTCGTTCGGCACTTCCATGCCGCCCGCGATCAATATGCCCGCGTTAGAGCAGAACAGATCAATCGGGCCGATGTCGTTTTCCACGGCATCGATCATATCCGCGATCTCTTGCTCGACACCGACATTCACACCGAAAGCCACGCCGTCGATTTCATCGGCAACCGCCTGCGCGCCCTCTTTGTTGAGGTCGACACAGACGACTTTCTTGGCCCCTTCCGCGGCAAAGCGGATGGCCATCGCCTTGCCGATGCCGCTTGCGGCACCGGTGATAACGATGATTTTATCCTTCAGTTCCATAGCAGCCCCTTACGTCCACATGTTCGATCCGCCACAAACGGTCAGCGCCTGACCGGTCATGTAGCGGCTTGCATCAGAGGCGAGGAACACGGCGAGCCCCGCGAAATCCTCTGCCTCGCCAAGGCGGCGCAGCGGGATCTCGTTCTTGATGCGTTTCTCGACATCGGGATTGTCCCACAGCTCGCGCGCGAATTCGGTTTTCACCAGACCCGGGCAGATTGCGTTGAACCGCAGACCCTTGGGCCCGAATTCGGCGGCAAGGTTGCGCACAAGGCCGATCAGCGCCAGCTTGGACATGCCATAGGTGCCCAGCATGACCGACGGTTTGAACGCCCCGATGGACGAGGTGAACGCCATCGACCCGGCGCCTTTCTCGATCATATCGGGGGCCACCATCTGTGCCAGCCAAAGATTGGACAGCACATTGGCGTTCATCGTCTTTTCATAGGCATCATCCGGGATCTCGGACGTGGGCCCATAGTAGGGGTTCACGCCCGCGTTGCCGATCACGATGTCGATCTTGCCTGCCAGCTTGTGGGTCTCGTCTACCAGCGCTTGCAGCTGCTCTTTATAACCAACGTTGCAGGCGACGCCGAACGCTTTGCCCTTGCCAAGCGCGTTGATCTCGGCGGCGGCGGCGTCCAGCTGGTCTTGCTTGCGCGCCGAGATGACGACGGTCGCGCCATGCTCGGCCAGACCCTTGGCCATCGCCAGCCCCATGCCCTTGGAGGCGCCGGTCAACAGCGCCACCTTTCCGGTCAGATCAAACAAGGTCATACGCCACCTCGCGTACGGCCTGTGGCGATCTCTTCACGGGCGCGCGATGTCCGCAGGTTGGATTCCTGATAATCCTTGACCTCGGCGCGGGCGATCACGTGGTGGTGGACCTCATCAGGGCCATCCGCATAACGCAGCGTGCGCTGCGACGTGTACATGCCCGACAGCGGCGACCACTGCGAAATACCTGTCGCACCATGCACCTGCATCGCCTGATCGATGATGTTGCAGACTTTTTCCGGCACCATCGCCTTGATCATGCTGACCCAGATGCGGGCCTCTTTGTTGCCCAGAACGTCCATCGCCTTGGCGGCTTTCAGAACCATCAGGCGCATGGCTTCAATCTCGATCTTGGCGCGAGAGATCGTTTCCATGTTCTTGCCCAGATCGATGATTTTCTTGCCAAAGGCTTCACGGCTCAGCCCGCGTTCGATCATCAGGTCCAGCGCCTTTTCAGCCGCCCCGATAGAGCGCATGCAGTGGTGGATACGGCCTGGCCCAAGACGCACTTGGGAGATTTCAAAGCCCTTGCCTTCGCCCCAGAGGATGTTTTCCTCGGGCACGCGGACATTGGTGAACTTGATGTGCATGTGACCGTGCGGCGCGTCGTCGTGACCAAAGACATGCATCGGGCCGACAATTTCAACACCGGGGGTGTCGATCGGCACGAGGATCTGGGACTGCTGACGGAAAGGTTCGGCATCTGGCGATGTCTTGACCATGGTAATCATGATCTTGCAGCGCGGATCACCGGCACCGGAGATATAGTATTTCTCGCCGTTGATGACCCATTCACCGTTTTCCAGCACGGCAGAGGTAGAGATATTCTTGGCATCCGAGGACGCCATATCGGGTTCGGTCATCGCGAAGGCCGACCGGATTTCACCGGCCAGAAGCGGCTTGAGCCACTTTTCTTTCTGCTCTGGCGTCCCGATCCGTTCCAGCACTTCCATGTTGCCCGTGTCGGGCGCGGAACAGTTCAGCGATTCAGAGGCCAGCGGGCTTTTGCCAAGCTCGGCCGCGATATAGGCGTAATCGAGGTTCGACAGACCTTCACCGGTTTCGGCATTGGGCAAAAAGAAATTCCACAGCCCATTTTCACGGGCCTTTTTCTTGGCGGTTTCCAGCAGCTCCAACTGGCCGGGCGCGTGTGACCAGCGGTCGGCACGACCTTCGCCAAGGCGGAAATACTCGTCGGTGATCGGATCGACATTTTCGCGGATGTGTTTGATGACGGCGGCCAACAGCGGCTTGGCCTTCTCGGACATCTCGAGATTATTCATTCCGGCCATAGCTTCGTTATGTGACATAGAGTGCCTCCTGGCAGTTGGTTCGATTATTTATTGACCCAGTTGGGTTTGCGTTTTTCGACAAAGGCGTTCACGCCTTCCTTGAAATCTTCGGTTTTGCTGAGATCCGCGATCACCTCGCGTGAATAGGCGATGCTGTCTTGCATCCCGTCGCGCTTGTACATGTCGTTCAGGACGCGTTTCGTGGCCTTGACCGCCGACGGCGACACGGCGCACAGCTCTTCGGCCTTTTCCATCGCTTTCGCCATCAGCTGGTCGGCAGGGTAGACCGCGTTAACGCAGCCCATCGACAGCGCCTCATCGGCCATGATGGTGCGGCCGGTGAACATCATCTCTTGCGCGGCAAGCCGCCCGATATAGCGCGACAGGCGCTGCACGCCGGACGCCGCGGCGAAGAAACCGACCTTGACCTCGGGCAGGGCGAATTTTGCCTGATCGGAGGCGAGGATAATGTCGCACGACAGCGCCGTTTCAAACCCGCCGCCCATGGCGAAACCGTTGACGGCTGCGACGATGGGCTTTTCCAGATCAAAACGCGAGGACAGACCGGCGAAGCCGCTGGCGGGCATTGTCGCCTTTGACCCGCCCGCGGCTGTGGCTTTCAGGTCGTTCCCCGCGGAGAACGCCTTGTCCCCCGCACCGGTCAGAACCGCGACCCAAAGATCCTGATCCGCTGCAAAAGCGTCCCAGCAATCGGCCATTTCATTATGCATGTCGACGTGCACGGCATTGTACACCTCGGGGCGGTTCATGGTCACAACAAGGATGTGACCCTTCTTTTCGGTGGTGATATATTGATAGCTCATACCTTCAGCCCTCCGGTGTCGATTTCAGTGAATTTCCCGCCATTCTTGGCCAGGTCGCGCAGCAGTTCAGCGGGCGCGAATTCGGGGTCTTCGGCGCCCAGCTTTTCCATCACGTCCAGCACGGCCTGCGCACCGACCATATCGCCATAGAACATCGGGCCGCCCTTATCGGCGGGCCAGCCATAGCCGTTCAGCCAGACCACATCGATGTCAGAGGGGCGCTGCGCCTTGTTTTCCTCGAGGATTTTGACCGCTTCGTTGATCATCGGGTAGATGCAGATCTCGATGATCTCTTCCTGCGACATCTGGTTGGCCTCGGCACCGGTGATGTCCTTGATCACACCGGCAACCACATCCGACGGGATCGGGCGGCGGGATTCATCATAGTCGTAGAAACCCGCTTGGGTCTTCTGGCCGCGACGGTCCATTTCACACAGCGCATCGCGGATCGGGTTTTCGGTCTTGGCCCCTTTGGACCAGCCGATGTCCAGACCGGCCAGATCGGACATCTGGAACGGCCCCATCTTGAAGCCAAAGGCGTTCAGCGCGGCGTCCACATCCCAGGGCATCAAGCCTTGTTGCAGCAGCTTGTTGGCCTGTTTCTGGCGCGCAAACAAAATGCGGTTGCCGACAAAACCGGGGCAAACGCCGACGAGCACAGCGATTTTGTTGATCTTGGCCGCCAGATCCATCGAGGTCGCGACCACGTCATCGGCAGTGTGTTTCGCGCGCACGATTTCGAGCAGTTTCATCACGTTGGCAGGCGAGAAAAAGTGCAGCCCGATCACGTCTTCGGGGCGCTTGGTCATCGCTGCGATTTCGTCGATGTTCAACGCCGAGGTGTTCGTCGCAAGGATCGCGCCGGGTTTCATCACGCGGTCCAGCTCGGTGAAGATCTTGCGCTTCAGCTCCATGTCTTCGAACACGGCTTCGATCACCAGATCACACTCGGCCAAGGCTGCCAGTTCCAGCTTGCCGTCAAAGCGACCCATCCGCGCTTCGACTTCTTCTTGCGGGAAACGGCCCTTATCGGCGCTACGCTGGTAGTTGCCGCGCACGACCTTCAACCCGCGGTCCAGCGCTTCTTGCGTGGTCTCGACGATGGTGACGGGGATGCCCGCGGTGGCAAAGTTCATCGCGATGCCGCCGCCCATCGTACCCGCGCCGATGATGCCTACGGATTTGATCTCGCGCTGTTTGGTGTTGGCGGGCAGGTCCGGGACCTCCCATGCGGCTTTGCCGGCAGCACCGATATAGGCACCAATTTCTGCGTCGGTTGGGGTGTTCATAGTCTTCCTTTCTTCCGGCCCGGTTGGTGGGCCTTATGTGTCCAGACAGGCCGCGCGGATCGCACGGCGGTCAATCTTGTCGGTGGCACCACGGGTCAAAGGACCGTCCTGGCACCACAGTTTTTCGGGTATCTTGAATTTGGCCAGCCGCCCGTCGAGGTGCGCCGCCATGTCGGCTTGCGTCAAAGGCTTGCCATCGCGGGTCTGCACAGAGGCCCCGACGACTTCGCCCAAGCGCGGGTCCGGCACGGAAAATGCGCAAGCCTCGATCACATCGGGATGCGTGTGCAGCGCGCCCTCGACATCCAGACAAGCGATGTTTTCGCCGCCCCGGATGATGATGTTCTTCTTGCGATCAAGGATGGTGATATAGCCTTCGGCGTCGATCACACCCAGATCACCGGTGCGCAGCCAGCCGTCTTGCATCGTCTCTTCGGTGGCTTCCGGCTTGTTGAGGTAGCAGCGCATATTGGCCGGGCTTTTGACGGTAATTTCGCCCAATTCGCCCTGCGGAACATCGTTGCCCTTGTCGTCCAGAAAGCGGATGTCTTGCAGCGGCGGATGCAGCTTGCCTGCGGCGTCGGGGCGTTTGTTGTATTCCTCGCCCACCATGCCGATGCCAAGCGCGTTCGTCTCGGTCATTCCCCAGCCTGTCGCGATATCTGCGGCGGGGAACTGGTTTTTCAACTGCGCCACCTGCGCCGCAGGGCGTTTCGCCCCGCCTGCGCCAAGCCAGGTGAGCGTCGGCAGGGTTTCCCCCATACGCTTTGCGGCTTCCAGCAGGTCGGCAGATTGCGTCGGCACGCCGAGAAAACGGGTCACGCCTTCGCGGTTGATCACGCGCACCGCTTCTTCCGCGTCCCACTTGTGCAACAAGGAAATCTTGGCACCAGCGGGCAGGCTAAGCAGAAACAGCGGATGCGTCGCGGTGACGTGGAACAGCGGCGTAACGATCAACCCCGACGGGCGCGGCGCGGGCGGTGCGCCGGGTTCAGGGGGTGTGACCAGCGGCGCGGCGACGGCTTGTAACAGCCAACTGAACACCGCGCTGAGCGCGCCGCGGTGGGTCTGCACCACCCCTTTCGGCTTGCCCGTCGTGCCAGAGGAATACATCACCGCAAAATCATCGTCCGTGTCCAGATCGACCCCTTCGGGCGGCGTTTCGGCCATGCCCTGCATCAGCGCCGACAGCTTGTGCGGGCCCATTTCCTCGGCATCGCGCACGCCGATCAGACGCAGGCCCAGATCATCCACCAAGGGTTTCATCCGTTCAAAACGGGGACCATCGGCAAAGACCGTCTTGGCCCCGCTGTCTTGCAACGCATAGTCAAGCTCTTCGGTGGTCCACCACGCATTGACGAACACCACCACAGCACCCGCTGACGCGACCGCCAGCGTGAGCATCAGCAGTTCGGGATAGTTGCGCATCGCGATGCCGACACGGTCGCCGGTCTTGATCCCCAGCCTGTCGCGCAGCCCGTTGGCGATGCGGTTCACATCGGCGGTGAACGCATCATAGGTCCAGCGTTCATCCTGATAGACCAGAAACTCTGCCGCACCATTGCCCTGGATTTCGCGGCTTGCCTGGATCAGCCCGTCCAGGGTTTTCGGGATATTCTTGAATGTTTTATAGGTGACGCCACGGATATTACTTTCGGTTACTTCGAACGTCGGGTTCGTTGAAACCACGTGGCGAATGGCTTCTTCGGGGGTCATTGCGGTCATATGCACCCGCCCGCAGACAGCATAGATACAGATAGTGTGGCCATTTCGTCCTCCCTTATCGAGCCTGTTGCCGGACACTCCTCCACGATTGTCCGCGACTCTGATTTCTGCAGCCTAAGCGCTAAAATTCAAACTGCCAATACCGCATGATGGAACGATGTTCCGCAAGCTGACGTTTGACAGGATTTTACGCGCACCAAGGCCCTCCGCACCTGCGGCCCCATATCTCGGCGAAAATTGACCATGAATATAAAGGTAAGGAAAGCCCTACTTTCCCCGAAACCGGGGAAAGCGGCCAATGGCACCTGCGATGTCATTGAAACATCGCGTCACTTGAGGCGCGGCAGATCCCCCGCCGCAGCCGCTTGTGCCGGCGTTCAGGCGCCGACGGTGCCGCAAATCAGCTCGGGGAGCCGCGTGGCAGGGGGCGTATTCCGGCTGCGGAGGCTGCGTACAACGCCATCAATCACCGTCATGCCAACACCGGGCAGATTACCCAGTTGCACAGATTCAAGCATATTTTTGCCGGGCGCATGCTGTGCCTGATCCATCAGGACGAAATCGGCGCATTTGCCGACCTCGATCAATCCGGTGTCCAGCTTGCGTTGCCGTGCGGTGTTGCCGTTGGCAAAGCAAAAGGCGACCTCGGCAGGTACATCGCCAAGCGACGACAGCATCGCAACCATGCGCATGATCCCCAAAGGCTGCACGCCGGACCCAGCCGGACCGTCGGTGCCCAGGATCAGCTGATCAAGCTTGCCCAACTCGCGCGCTGTATTCAGCGTCAGCAAGGCGGCGCGTTCGTTCCCGTTGTGCACGATCTCAAGCGCGGCCTTGCAGCCCTCGCACAGGCAGATGATCTGATCGTCGGGCAGGGCAGAGTGCCCGCCGTTGATATGCCCGACCACGTCCGTTCCGGTTTCAAGCACCATATCCGCATCGATCAACCCTGATCCGGGGATCGACGGGCCGCCGGTGTGGATCGTGCTTTGCATGCCGTATTTGCGTGCCCATCCGACCATCTGCGCGGCGGTCTTGCCGTCCTTGACCGTGCCCAGTCCGACCTCGCCCAGCAGGGTCACGCCGGCCTTGGCCATCTCGGCAAAGTCTTCCTCTACCATGCCCTGTTCGATCACCGGCGCACCCGCGTGAACCTTGACGCCCGAGGGGCGGAAGTTTTCGTACCAACGCTGCGACGCGATCGCCATCGCCTTGAGACCGACGATATCCTTCGGGCGGCCCGGCATATGCACTTCGCCGGCAGAGATCAGCGTGGTCACCCCGCCGTGCAGCGTTGAATCGATCCACCCCAACTGCTGCTGGCGCGGGGTATAGTCGCCCACCACCGGGTGCACATGGCTGTCGATCAACCCCGGTGCCAGCGTCGCGCCATGGGCGTCGACTTCTGTCGTGGCCCCGTCGCAATCCATATCCTTGGCATAGCCCCATTCCGTGATCTTTCCGTCCATCGCGATCAGGCAATCCCCGTCGGCAATGGGGTCTTCCATCTTGCCGGTCAGGATCATCCCGATGTTCCGGATCACGAGTTTTGCAGAGGTGTCTGACATGGGGCACGCCTTTCAAGCAGCATCAGTTTCATTTGAACGCTAACAGAAAAATACGACCGATCAAGATGAAACACTTGACAGATAATCATTCGCATACAAACAATAATACATCCGCAGCCGATAAGGACTTTCCATGGACGCCGCTTCTCTCTCTCGCCCCAGCTTCCCGATCCCCGCCGGTGTCTTTGCCGAAACGGTGACGCAGGTGCAGCATTATACCGACAGCCTGTTCCGCTTCCGCATCACCCGCGACCCGTCCTTCCGCTTCCGGTCGGGGGAGTTCGTGATGATCGGGCTACCCAATGCCGAAAAGCCGGTGTTCCGCGCCTATTCCATCGCGTCGCCGTCGTGGGACGAGGGGGTCGAGTTCTACTCTATCAAGGTGCCGGACGGGCCGCTGACGCAGCACCTGCAAAAGCTCAAGGTCGGTGATACCGTGCTGATGCGCCGCAAGCCGACGGGAACGTTGGTGAATGACGCCTTGCTGCCCGGAAAACGGCTGTGGATGTTCGCCACGGGGACCGGCATCGCGCCTTTCGCGTCGGTCATCCGTGACCCCGAGACGTATGAGAAGTTTGACGACCTGATTCTCTGCCACACCTGTCGCACCGCCAAAGAGCTGACCTATGGCCGTGATCTGGTCGCCAGCCTCAAGGCCGATCCGCTGGTGGGGGAATTGGCGCAAAGGCTGACCCTATACGACACGCTGACCCGCGCGCCGTGGCCGCGCGAAGGGCGGCAAACCGACCTGATGGCGTCGGGCAAGATGTTCCTCGACTTGGACGTGCCGCCGATCTCTCCTGATTCCGACCGCGCGATGATCTGCGGGTCGATGGCCATGTTGAACGACACCAAGGCCGCGCTCGAATCCTTCGGGCTGGTGGAGGGGGCAAATAACCGCCCTGCCGGTTTTGTGGTCGAAAAAGCCTTTGTCGGCTAACGACATGCGAATTGATTTGACACGAAGGCACCCGACGCACTTCTATTCGTATACCAACAAGTTTTACGCCCGCAGCAAAAGGTGACCGGATGAGCTACCTGACCGCGACGACATTGGATCAAGCGTTAACCACATTGGCCGCGGGGCCGGTGTCGATCATCGCGGGGGGGACCGATTGGTTCCCCGCACGCGGCGACCGCCCGGTGACGGGCGACCTGTTGGATATCACCCGCTTGCCAGAGCTGCGCGGCATCAGCCAAACAGACCAAGGCTGGTGTATCGGGGCGGCCACCACATGGACAGACATCATCCGCGCTGATCTGCCCGCCGCTTTCGACGGGCTCAAGCTGGCGGCGCGCGAGGTCGGGTCGATCCAGATCCAGAACGCAGGCACCATCGCGGGGAATCTGTGCAACGCTTCTCCTGCCGCCGACGGGGTGCCGCCGCTACTGACACTGAATGCCGAGGTAGAGCTTTGCAGCGCAAACGGATCGCGGGTGCTGCCCTTGTCGCAGTTCCTGCAAGGCGTGCGCCAGACCGACCGCGCCCAGAACGAGCTTGTCACCGCTATCCACATCCCCGCGCCCCCGGCTGATAGTCACAGCAGCTTTGTCAAACTCGGTGCGCGGAAGTATCTGGTGATCTCGATCTGCATGGTCGCGGTACTCGCAGAGGTCGAGAGCGGCAGGCTCACCGATATCCGCATCGCCATCGGCGCCGCATCACCCGTCGCGCAGCGGCTGACCGCGCTTGAGGATCAGCTTCGCGGTAGCGCCCTTGGCGATGTAGAAAACCGTATGGGCGCGGATCTGAATCAATCGCTAAGCCCCATTACAGATGCCCGCGCCAGTGCCGACTATCGCCTTGGCGCCAGCGTCACTTTGGTCCGCCGCGCTGTGATGCGCGCCTTGAAAGGGGCCCTGTGATGGATAAACCGACCACGACAGAAGTGACCTCTTTCACCCTGAACGGCAGTATTGCGCAGGTTGAACCGCTGCCCGGTGAACGCTTGTCTTACGCGCTGCGCGAGCGGCTGGACCGCAAGGATGTAAAGATCGGCTGCAACGCGGGCGATTGCGGGGCCTGCACTGTGCTGGTCGATGGCGCGCCGGTCTGCGCCTGCCTGATGCCCGTGCAGCAGGCGGTGGGGCGGCAGGTGGAGACGCTGGCAGGGCTGGTGAAAACCGACCACGACGCGCAGGCGTTGATGCAAAGCTTCCAGCACCATCAGGCCGCGCAATGCGGGATTTGCACACCGGGGATGATGGTCTCTGCCGTGGCGTTGTTGCGCGAGGTGCCGCAGCCGAGCGCGGCGCAGGTGCAGGATGCACTTGGCGGCGTGCTGTGTCGCTGTACCGGTTATCGCAAGATCATCGACGCGGTGGTCGGGGCCCATGCTGCCGACGGGCTGACTGTCGCCTCTACCGCGCTTGGCCAGCCTGCACGGCGGCTGGACGGGCAGGCCAAGGTCGACGGGTCAGAGGCGTTTGGCGATGACGTTGCCCCAGCCGGTGCTTTGGTCGCGCGGGTCATCCGCGCGCCCCATGCCTCGGCCGGATTTACCTTCGGCGATCTTGAGGCATGGCGCAGCGCGCAGCCCGGTATCCATTGCATCCTGACCGCACATGACGTGCCCGGCCTCAACGCCTTTGGCGTGATCCCCGGCTTCATCGATCAGCCGGTTTTCGCCGTGAACCACATCCGGTTCCGGGGGGAGGCGGTTGCTTGCGTCGTGGGAGAGGCGGAGGCGATGATCGCCCTTGATCTGGAAAGCTTCCCTGTCCGTTGGTCGCCACAAACTGCGCTTGCCGATACCGATGCCGCGACCGCCCCCGACGCGCCACAGCTGTTCGAGGATCGCAAAGGGAACATCATGTGCGGCGGCTTCGTGCAATGCGGCGATGTGGAGGCCGCGCTCGGCGCCGCCGATGTCACGGTCGAGGCGCAATATACCACCAGTTTTGTCGAACATGGCTATATCGAGCCAGAGGCAGGCTTTGCCCAAGTGATCGACGGGCGCATCCATGTGCACGCTTGCACCCAGGCACCGGGTATGGACCGCGAAGCACTGGCCGCGATCCTTGACCGTCCTATGGCTGACATCCGCATTGTGCCGACGGCGGTCGGGGGCGGTTTCGGATCCAAGATTGACCTGTCGTTGCAGCCCTTCATCGCGCTTGCCGCGCTCAAGACGGCGCGGCCCGTGCGCATGACCTATGCGCGCGCCGAGACGATGCAATCGACCACCAAACGCCACCCCGCGCAGATCACGATCAAGGTCGGGGCCAAGGCGGATGGGACGCTGTCGGGGCTGCGGTTCGACGGGGATTTCAACACCGGTGCTTATGCAAGCTGGGGTCCGACGGTCGCCAATCGCGTGCCGGTGCATGCCTCTGGCCCCTACCACGTCTCTGATTATCGCGCACGTAGCCGTGCCGTGCATACCCATTGCCCCCCCGCGGGTGCCTTCCGTGGCTTCGGCGTGCCGCAATCGGCCATCGCACAGGAAACCGCCTTTGACCTGCTGGCCGAAAAGCTGGGGCTTGATCCGCTGGAGTTCCGTTTGAAGAACGCGCTGGCGGACGGGGTGCCCACGGTCTGCGGGCAGGTGTTCGATCAGGGCGTCGGCATCGCCCCCTGCCTAGAGGCGCTGCGCCCCGCGTGGGAGGAGGCGAAAGCCGAATGCGCCCGGTTCAATGCAAAGGATGACACGGTGAAACGCGGTGTCGGGATCGCGGGGGCGTGGTACGGCTGCGGCAATACCTCGCTGCCGAACCCGTCGACCATTCTGGCGGGCGTGCGGGCGGATGGCACGGTGGTGCTGCACCAAGGCGCGATGGACATCGGGCAGGGGGCCAATACGGTGATCCCGCAAATCTTTGCCCAAGCGCTTGGGCTGTCGGTCGAGGGGATCAAGATCCTGGGCGGTGACACCGATATCACGCCGGACGCGGGCAAAACCTCTGCCTCGCGGCAGACCTTTGTGTCGGGCAACGCCGCACTGAGGACCGGAGAGGCACTGCGGGCGCAGATTCTGCGGCAGGTCAATGCGGGCCCCGCCGCGCAGATCGACTGCCAAGACGGGCAACTCACGGTGGCCGACGGCGGGCGCACGCAGCGCCTTGATCTGACGCGGCTGCCGGTCGATGCGCAGGGCTATGTGCTGCAGGCGCAGGAAAGCTATGATCCGCCGGTCAAACCACTGGATGAAAACGGGCAGGGCGTGCCCTATGCGCAGTTTGGCTATGCCGCGCATCTGGTGGTGGTCGAGGTGGATATCGCCCTTGGCCTTTGCCGCCCGCTGCGCTTTGTCGCCGCCCATGATGTGGGCCGCGCGATCAACCCGTTGCTGGTCGAGGGGCAGGTACAGGGTGGCATCGCCCAAGGGCTCGGTATGGCGCTGATGGAGGAATATATCCCCGGGCGCACCGAGAACCTGCATGACTATCTGGTGCCGACCATCGGCGACGTTCCCCCGATCGAGACGCTGATCCTGGAGGTGGCTGACGCCCATGGGCCCTACGGCGCGAAAGGTCTGGGCGAACATGTGCTGATCCCCACCGCCCCCGCGATCCTCAACGCGATCTACCATGCCACCGGTGCGCGCGTGACGCAGACACCGGCCACGCCGACGCGCCTGCGCGCCGCCCTGAAGGAGGCCGGACATGCCTGACGACCTGCGCGACCCCAAGCCTGTGAAAATCCGCTGCGATGCCTGCCCGGTGATGTGTTTCATCGCCGACGGCAAATCCGGCGCCTGCGACCGCTATGCCAACCACGCGGGCGAGCTGGTGCGGCTGGATCCGCTGACCGTGATCCAGTCGGGGGCCAAGGCCGTCGCTTTTCTGGATCAGGGCGACAACGCGCAAGATTGGGACGGCGACGTCATTCAGGGCGGGCGCGATTTCGTCACCGCCGTAGGGGCGGGGACCACCTATCCCGACTACAAACCCGCGCCCTTCATCGTCAGCCAAGAGGTCGAGGGCGTGGATATGATCACCGTCGTGACCGAGGGCATTTTTTCGTATTGCGGGGTCAAGGTGAAGATCGACACCGACCGCCACATCGGCGACGAGCGCGCCGTGGTGCGCGTTGACGGAGAAGCGATCGGACACGTGATGACCTCGGAATATGGGTCCAAGATGCTGTCTTTGGGCGGGGTCGAGCATCTGACCGGCGGCTCCAAGAAAGAAGGCCGCGTGACCTGTGACGCGCTGCTGCGCCTATGTAACCGTGAACCGGTCGAGGTTACCATCGACGGCGGCGTCACCATGGTGGTCGAGGCGGGCAAAGCGCCAATCATCAACGGCGTCCCGGAAAAGCTGATGCGCGTGGGCTGTGGGTCAGCGACCATCGGAATGTTCGCCAAACAATGGCACGGGCATGTGGACGAGGTCGTCGTTGTCGATGATCACATCACCGGCGTGCTGACAGAACACGAGGCGGGCAAAGGGCTGGATATGACCCCCTCTGGCATCCGCGTGAACGGGCGGCGGTCGACGCCGGGGCGGTATTTTCAGGTGGCGGACCCCGGCACCGGATGGGGCGGTACCGATGTCGAAGACCCGCTGACCATCCTGCGTGACGCTGACCCGAAGCGAGCCTGGCCGGGGCTGCGGCTGCTGATGATCTCTACCACCGGAGAGCAATGGGCCTATTTCACGCTGGATGACGATCTGATCCCGCAACCCGCCAAGATCACGCCCGAGCTGCTGGTCGTCGCGGACCGGATCGCCGAGAATTGCGAACCCTCGCTTTGTTCGGTGCTGTTCATGGGAGGGGCGGGCGGCAGTCTGCGCGCCGGCGTGACAGAGAACCCCGTGCGGCTGACGCGGTCGGTCAAGGAATCGCTGACCCATGTGTCCTGCGGCGGGGCCGAGGCCTATGTCTGGCCGGGGGGCGGCATTACCGTCATGGTGGATGTCATGGATATGCCCACGAACTCTTTCGGTTATGTACCCACACCCGCGCTGGTGGCACCGATCGAATTCACCCTGCGGCGCGAGGATTACGGCACGCTTGGCGGGCATATGGAGCATATCCAGCCCGTGCGTGATGTGGTCACCGATGATGTGCGACGGGTGGCGCAGCAACTTCTGCAACCCGACCCTAATGCGCGGGAAAACTACGGCTGGTCGAAGGACAAGACATGACGGCACAGGCGGCTCTTCTCCCCGGTGGCAGGCTGCATCTGTCCCACGGCCCGATTGATCTGGTCATCGGGGCGGATGGCGCGCGAGATCTGGCGTTTCGCGCGGGTTTCGATCGCTTTGGCACGATCCTGTCCGAACTGACGGCAGAGCTGCCCCTGCTGCGCCGCCCTGTGGGCACCAAACCGAAAGGCAAGATCGCCCGCGCCATGTACCGCGCCGCCTTGCCCCATGCCGACGGGCTGACCACGCCGATGATCTGCGTCGCCGGTGCCGTCGCGGCAGAGGTATTGTCGGCCATGGTGGATGCCGCCGATCTGACCCGCGCCTATGTGAACAACGGTGGCGATATCGCGCTGCATCTGACCGAGGGCGCGCGTTTTGACGTGGGCATCGCGGGGCTGGACGGGCGGTCGCTTGGCACCGTCACGATCCGCAGCAATGACCCCATCCGCGGCATCGCCACCAGCGGGCAGGGCGGGCGCAGCCAGTCTTTGGGCATCGCCGACAGTGTCACCGTGCTGGCCCGATCCGCCGCGATGGCCGATGCGGCGGCGACCAAACTTGGCAACGCCGTTGATCTGCCCGCCCATCCCGCGATCCGGCGCAGCCCCGCGAACCGGTTGCACGACGACAGTGACCTTGGTGCGGCCCCGGTGGTCACCCATGTCGGGCCGCTCTCCCCTGTCGATGTTAACCACGCCCTCAATGCAGGCGCGACAGCGGCGCAGGGTTTGCGCGACCGTGGCCTCATCTCTGGCGCGGCGCTTTTTCTGCGCGACAAACATACTGTCATCGGCTTGCCCGAAACCCTGAAATCCCTAGTGAAAGCCCCCGAATATGCCTGAGGTTATGACCCGCAAAATCGTCACCAGTGTCGAAGAGATTTTCCACGAAGGCGGCCCCCGCGCCAATACGCCGCTGAAACGCGGGTCGGTCATGGCTGTGATCCAAAACCCCTATGCAGGCTCTTATATCGAGGACATCCAGCCCTTTATGGAAGACCTCAAACCGCTGGGGGTCGCGATGGCGCAAAAGCTGCTGGCGGCGCTCGGGGTCGAGGCGGCACAGATCGAAGGCTACGGCAAAGGCAGCATCGTCGGCACGGGTGGAGAGCTGGAGCACGGTGCGCTCTGGCACGCCCCCGGCGGCTATGCGATGCGCGATGTATTGGGCGGATCGAAGGCGATTGTGCCGTCGACGAAAAAGGTCGGCGCGGCGGGGGTGCGGCTGGATGTGCCTGTGACCCATGTCGATGCCTCATATGTCCGCAGCCATTTCGATTCAATCGAGGTCGGCCTGAACGACAGCCCCCGCGCCGATGAAATGGCGGTGATCCTTGTGATGACCACAGGGGCACGTATCCACAACCGCGCGGGCGGGTTGGATGCAAAGGAAATCGAAGGAAAGGATGGCCTGAGATGAGCGCCGAAATCCGCAAAATCGCCACTTGGGTCGAAGAGACTCACCGCGAGATCGGGCAGCAGATATCGCCCCCCACGCGCAAGGCCGTTGCTGTGGCCGTGATCAAAAACCCCTTTGCAGGCTCTTATACGGAAGACCTGACCCCGCTGATGGACATCGGCGCAGAGCTGGGGGGATTGCTGGGCGATAAATGTGTTGCGGCCCTTGGGATCACCCCCGCGCAGGCCGAAAGCTATGGCAAGGCCGCGATGGTGGGCGAGGGGGGAGAGCTGGAACACGCCGCCGCGATCCTGCACCCGAAGCTAGGCGCACCGCTGCGGGTCGCGGTTGAAAAGGGGGCCGCACTGGTGCCGTCTTCCAAAAAGATGGGCGGGCCGGGGCAGGTGCTTGACGTGCCTTTAGGGCACAAGGACGCGGCCTATGTGCGCAGCCATTTCGACGGGATCGAGGTGCGGTTGAACGACGCGCCGCGCGCGGGCGAGATACTGGTGGCCGTGGCTGTCACAGATTCCGGGCGCCCCTTGCCCCGTGTCGGCGGGCTGACCCATGCCGAGGCCGAAGGCAAGGACGGCCTGCGTTAGAGCCTATAGTTTCTCGAGCAAGGCCAGTAGCCGGTCGACCTCGCGCGGGGTGAGGTTGCCGACCGTCTCGGCCGAGATTTCCTGCGCGGTGGCAATCGCCTTGGCGGTCACCGCGATGCCTTCGTCGGTCAGCGAAATCTCCAGCCGCCGCATGTCGGTCTTTGACGGGGTCGAATGGACCAGCCCCTTTTTGCGCAACCGGTCGATCACGCCTTTGGTGGTCGCCGCGTCCATCCCGACCAGACGCCCCAGGTGGTTCTGGCTGATCCGCGCCTCGTCGCGCAGCTTGGCCAGTACGGCGAATTGTGTCGGCGTGATATCCGGCATCCGCCGGTTAAAGATCTCAAGGTGGCGCTGGTTCGCGAGGCGCAGCTTGAACCCGATCTGTTGTTCCAACGCATAGTCTGCGGTCAGGGTCAGGTCTTGTGTGGTTTCAACCAAGGTTCTTATCCAGTGCTCTTGGGTCAATGCGTATAGATTAGGCACTATCATCCCACGGTTTCCATCTGGGGTCTATATCAGATGGGGTGCAAGAAATTGTTTGACAGCTAACAATTTTTTGGTCCTTCATGAAGCTGTGCAGAGCAAGGAGTGAACCGATGTCCTTTGTCAGAAACGCTTGGTACGTTGCGGGTTGGTCTACCGACTTTGGCGATGAGCTGGTGCCGCTGACATTGCTTGCGCAGAACCTAGTAGCCTACCGCACCAGCGATGGCCAGATCGCCGTGCTCGAAGATCGCTGCCCGCACCGGCTGCTGCCGCTGTCCAAGGGCAAGCGCATCGGCGACACCATTCAATGCGGCTATCACGGTATGACCTTTGGCGCGGACGGGGCCTGCGTGCGGGTGCCGGGGCAATCGAACCTGCCCAAATCCGCCTATGTTGACAGCTATCCGGTGCTGGAACGCCACGGCATTGTGTTCATCTGGATGGGAGACGCCGACAAGGCCGACCCCGCGCTGGCCTTTGACTTGCCCGAGCTGGGTCAGGAGGGGTGGCACGTCCACCACGGGGACAAGCTGCATATCCGCGCAAATTACCTCAACGTTGCCGAAAACCTTGTTGATCCGGCGCATGTCAGCTTTGTCCATCCGACGACATTGGGCAATGCGGCCTCTGAAAACGTACCCGTGCACGTCAAAACCGCAGATGAGGTGATCGTGGCATGGCGCTGGATCAGAGACGCGGAACCCATCGGCTTTTTCAAGGCATTCGGCGGCTTTAGCGGCAATGTGGACCGCTGGCATTATTACTATCTGCACATGCCCTCGACCGCCGTGATTGACTTTGGGTCGTCCGATGCAAAGCTTGAACTTCCCGAAGATCAGCGCAACAAAGGCGTGCGTATCTTTGCGCTCCATTTCGTCACACCCGTGACAGAGGACTATACGATCGACCACTGGATGCACCTGCGCAACACCGCCCTAGGCGATGACGCCGCGTCGGACCAAATGGACGCGATGTTCCGCGTTGCATTTGCCGAGGACAAGGCGATTTTGGAAGCCGTCCACCAAGAAGAACAGCGCCCCCAAAAACGCAAACCCATCCGCATCGCTATCGACAAAGCGCCCAACGTCTACCGCAAACGCATCCGCGACCGGATCGAGGCAGAGGCGACGGACGATCTGGGCGACCCCGTCGCACCGGTCTTTGTCCAGCATGATTGATCCATAAAAAGCAAAGCCGCAGCAGACGGCACACCCCAACACGAGAGGACCATCACATGAACAGAAAGACATTCCTGAACAGCGTCATAGGGGCCTTTGCCCTTGGCGTCACCGGCTTTGCCGCAGCGGCGCAGTCGGGCGACCCGATCAAAGTCGGAGAGATCAACCACTACAAACGTCTCGCCGCCTTTGCCGAGCCGTATAAACAGGGCATCGAACTGGCGCTCGAGGAAATCAACGCCGATGGCGGTGTGCTGGACCGGCCGCTCGAATTTATCTTCCGCGACGATCAGGGCGACCCCGGTGAAGCGATCAAAATCGCCGAAGAACTGATGACCAGCGAAGGCACCGTGATGATCACCGGTTCGATCCTGTCGAACGTCGGTCTGGCGATCTCCTCGGTCGCGGCGGAAAAGGGCTGGGTGTACCTCGCCGCCGAACCGCTGGCCGATGCCCTGACCTGGAGCCAAGGCAACCCCTGGACCTTCCGCCTGCGGACCTCGACCTATATGCAAGCCGCGATGCTGGCGGAACAGGCCGCCAAGACCGATGCCGTGAAATACGCGACCATCGCACCCAACTACGCCTACGGCAAAGACGCGGTGGCCGCCTTTAAGGAAGTGCTGACCGAACTGAAGCCCGAGGTCGAATTCGTCGGAGAGCAATGGCCCGCCCTGTTCAAAATCGACGCCGGCGCCGAGGTTCAGGCGCTGGAGCGGTCCAAGCCGGACGCGATCTATAACGTGACCTTCGGCCCCGACCTTGCCAAATTCGTCCGCGAAGGCACCACCCGTGGTCTGTTCGACGGGCGCACGGTCTATGGTCTGCTTTCGGGCGAACCGGAGTACCTTGAACCGCTAGCCGACGAAGCCCCCGAAGGCTGGGTTGTGACCGGTTATCCCTGGTATGACTTCTCGGATGAAGATGGCGCGAACAAGCCTTTCGTTGATGCCTATCAGGCGAAATTCGACGAAACGCCAAAGCTCGGGTCTCTCGTCGGGTATATGACCGCGCAAAGCATCGCGGCCGCGATCAGCAAGGCGGGATCGACCGAGGGTGACGCGATCCGTATGGCCTTCGAAGGGCTGGATGTGGCGACGCCCGTGGGCGACATCACTTTCCGCGAGATCGACAATCAGGCCACCATGGGGGCCTTTGTCGGGAAGACCATGCTCAAGGACGGTGCGGGCGTCATGACCGACTGGACCTATCTGGACGGTGCCGACTACCTGCCGTCTGACGAAGAGGTGTCGAAACTGCGTCCGGCAGAATAATCCGGACCCGCAGCCAAGGGGGGAAGCCCCCTTGGCTGCATCTGACCCCATCCCCAACATCAAGAGGTGCCCATGGGCCTTTTCATCGCACAGATTCTGACTGGGCTTGCCAATGCGGGTGCGCTCTTCATGGTTGCCTCTGGGCTGTCGCTGATCTTTGGCGTCACGCGGGTGGTGAATTTTGCCCATGGGTCGTTCTATATGCTGGGGGCTTATGTCGGCTATTCGCTGATGCAGGTGTTGCCGGGCATGGTCGGCTTCTGGGGTGCGATCCTGCTGGCGGGGCTGATTGTCGGGCTGATCGGGGTGATCGTCGAGATCTGCGTGCTGCGCCCTGTCTACAGCGCGCCTGAACTGTTCCAGCTGGTCGCGACCTTTGGCGTGATCCTTGTCATTCAGGATCTTGCGCTGATGATCTGGGGCCCGCAAGATCTGCTGGGCCCGCGCGCGCCGGGGCTGAAAGGGGTGATCCGCATCATGGGGGAACCCGTGCCGCAATATGACATCGCGCTGATCATCATCACGCCCTTCGTCGCCATCGCCCTGTGGTATCTGATCACGAAAACCCGTGTCGGCACTTTGGTGCGCGCCGCGACGCAAGACCGCGAGATGGTCGGTGCCCTTGGGGTCAATCAGGCGTGGCTGTTCACGGGCGTCTTCTTTCTGGGCTGTGCGCTTGCAGGGCTTGGCGGCGCGTTGCAACTGCCCAAGGGTGGTGCCGATCTGCTGATGGATTTCAGCATCATTGGTGCGGTCTTTGTGGTCGTGGTCATCGGCGGCATGGGGTCGCTGCCGGGGGCCTATCTGGCGGCGGTGATCATCTCGGTCCTGAATGTATTTGGCGTGACCTATGCGCCGCAGTCGACGCTTGTTCTGATGTTTGTCGTCATGGTGATCGTCCTGATGTTCCGCCCCTTCGGCCTGCTCGGGAAAGAGGAGATCGCGGGCGAGCATGGCCAGACCGGAGAGCCGGAGCGCCCGATCAAGCCCGCGGGCAATCGCATGCGCTTGCTGGTGATGGCGGGGCTGTTCATCCTTGCGCTGCTGCCGTTCTACGGCGGGAATTTCGCCGTGGTGCTGGTGACCGACATCATGATCTTCTGTCTCTTCGCCGCCTCGCTGCATTTCATGCTGGGGCAGGGCGGGTTGGTCAGCTTTGGCCACGCGGCCTTCTTTGGCGGGGGGGCCTATGCCGCGGCGCTGTTTGTGACCTATGCCGACACCCCGATGGAGCTGGCGCTGGTGCTGGCCCCGATCTGCGCGGGGCTGGCCGCCGTGGTGATCGGGTGGGTCTGCCTGCGGTCCACCGGTGTCTACTTTGCCATGCTGACGCTGGCCTTCGGGCAACTGCTCTGGAGCCTCGCGTTCCAGTGGGGTGATGTGACGGGGGGCGACGACGGGCTGGTCAACATCTGGCCGTCCGATTGGGCGTCGGACAATGATGTCTATTACTACCTCGCTTTTGTCTTCTGCATCGGGGGCATCCTGCTGCTGCGCCAAGCTGCGCATGCGCCCTTTGGCTATGCCATGCGCGCGGCCCGCGACAGTGCGCGACAAGCCGAGGCGATGGGGATCAACACCAAACGCATCCAGTGGGTCGCCTTTACCTTTGCGGGCATCATGGCGGGGCTCGCGGGCGGGTTGTTCGTCTTCTCCAAGGGCAGCATCTTCCCCAACGAGCTTGAAACCGCGCGCAGTTTCGACGCGCTGATCGTGGTGTTTCTGGGCGGGGTGAAGACCCTGTCGGGCGGCTGGGTCGGCGGAGCCTTCTTTGAGGGCGTCAAAGACTATCTGACCCGCTTCGAATATTGGCGCCTCGCCTTGGGTCTGCTGATCATCTTTGTCGTGATCCTTGGCCCCGAAGGCATCGTCGGATCGCTGCGCAAGGCGGGCGAACGCATTGGCCTGCTGAAAACACCGGAGGACGCGAAATGAGCCCGATCCTGTCTGTGCGCAATCTGTCCCGCAATTTCGGTGCCATCAAGGCGGTGGATGACGTGAGCTTTGACCTTGCCAAGGGAGAGCTGCTGGCGCTGATCGGCCCCAATGGCGCGGGCAAAAGCACCTGTTTCAATATGCTGATGGGACAGCTCAAGCCGTCGTCGGGCACCGTGCAGCTGATGGGCAAAAACATCGCGGGCATGCAACCGCGCAAGATCTGGCGCATGGGGGTGGGGCGGACGTTCCAGATCACTGCGACCTATGCCTCGATGACCGTGGTCGAGAACGTGCAGATGGCGCTCATGTCGCATCACAAGCGGCTCTATTCCCTGACCACCTTCGCCCATAAACTCTACCGCGAAGAGGCGCTGGCGCTGCTTGATACCGTGGGCATGGTCGACCAGTCCGAACGCCACTGCGCGGTGCTTGCGTATGGTGACCTCAAACGGCTCGAACTGGCGGTTGCGCTGGCCAATGACCCGATCCTGCTGCTGATGGATGAACCCACCGCTGGCATGGCACCGCGTGAACGGATCGCGCTGATGCAGCTGACCGCCGATATTTTGGAGCAACGGGGCATCAGCGTGTTGTTTACCGAACATGACATGGACGTGGTTTTTGCCCATTCGCACCGCATCATGGTGCTGAACCGTGGCCAGCTGATCGCCGACGGCACCGTCGACGAGATCCGCAACAACCCGCAGGTGCAAGAGGTCTATCTGGGCGGCGGCACCCTGTTCAAAGCGCAGGAGGATGCCCATGCTTGAGGTGAATGGCGTCAATTCATTCTACGGCAAGGCGCAGGTGCTGAATGACCTGAACTTTACCGTGGATCGCGGCACTGTCGTTGCCCTGCTGGGGCGCAATGGTGCGGGCAAGACCACGACGATGAAATCCATCATGCAGCTGGTGCGGCCACGGCAGGGCAAGATCATCTATCAGGGCCAAGACATCACCGGCTGGCCCAGCCACAAGGTCGCGCGCAACGGTCTGGGCTATGTCCCCGAGGAACGCCGGATTTTCACCCAGCTTACCGTGCTGGAAAACCTGGAGGTCGGCCGCCAGCCCCCCCGCGACGGCTGCACCACCTGGACCGAGGACATGGTTTTCGACCTCTTCCCCAACCTCGCCGAACGCCGTCACAACCGCGGCAAGGCACTGTCGGGGGGCGAGCAGCAGATGCTGACCATCGCCCGCACCCTGATGGGCAACCCCGCGTTCATCCTGCTGGACGAACCCTCCGAAGGCATCGCGCCGGTGATCGTCGAACAGATGGCCCGCGTGATCCTGCAACTCAAGGCAGAGGGGCTGACGGTGCTGCTGTCCGAACAGAACCTGCATTTCGCGCAAGCGGTCGCCGATGGCGTGGTGATCATCGAACACGGCACACAGAAATTCGTCGGCACGCTCGCCGCGCTGCAATCGCAGCCGGAAATTCGGGATCAGTATCTGTCGGTGTAGGGGCAGCGCCCGCGATCACAAGGCTGGTTCAGGCGAAGGTCTCTGCCACGAGCTCTTTCGCGAAAGTCGCATCCAAGACGCCGCGGTTCAGCAAGCGATACCAGAATGCACCGTGGATCATGGTCGACAATACCTCGACGTTGCGCGCGGGTGAAAGCGCCCCTTGGTCCTGCGCCCGACGCAGCATCAGCGTCATC
Organism: Sulfitobacter sp. G5_S2_6_S6; assembly: GCF_054968505.1. Lineage (NCBI taxonomy): Bacteria > Pseudomonadati > Pseudomonadota > Alphaproteobacteria > Rhodobacterales > Roseobacteraceae > Sulfitobacter > Sulfitobacter sp. G5_S2_6_S6. The sequence continues at coordinate 59,501 of NZ_JBQKUI010000007.1, read as the reverse complement.
ATCTGCTCGCGCGGCAGAACGAATTTAGCATGGAACGACGCGTGAAATTTTGCGTCTTGCTGTGACGACGCAATCAGCGACCGGATGGTTCCGCCGTCGACCTTCAGGTGTTCGAAAACCTTGATCAGGAAGTCTTCAAGCTGCGCCCTATAGTCTTGCGCGCGATCCATATCCGGTTCAGCGGCATAAGAATTCGTCGCCTCGAAAATCGCTTCGAGGATGAGGTCCGCCTTTGTGTCCCAGCGATTGTAGAGCGTTTGGCGCGCAACGCCCGCCTCGGCAATAATCGCCGCAATAGAGACTTTTTCGTACCCCGTTTCCCGCACAAGCCGCAGTGCGGCGGCTTTCAAAGCGGCGCTGGCTTCCTCATTCGCGGGGCGTCCGCCCGACTTTTTTACCGACATGCACAGCTCCTGTTCATCGATACAGCGTGGTATGACATTGATTGTTAGACTGCGATCTACTAAATGCAAGTAGACCGCAGTCTATTATCTCGTTGGAGCGAAGATGTCTCAAATTTCTCTATCCTCAAGCCGCGCGTTCGCTGTGACCGCGACCCTCGGCCTGCTCTCCCTTTTTCCGCCCTTGGCAACCGACATGTATCTGGCCGCCCTCGGGGATCTCGCGACCTCGATGGACGCCACCCATACGGCGGCCGAGCTGTCGCTCTCTCTCTTTTTTCTGGGGCTCTGTTTCGGGCAAATCCTGATCGGCCCCTTGACCGATACCTACGGGCGCAAGGGGCCGCTTTTGATCGGCACCGTCCTTTTCACCGTGACCTCTCTTGTTCTGCCATTGCTCAGCGACATCGCGTGGTTCAACGCGGTTCGTTTCATTCAGGCCATCGGGGCGAGCGCGGGCATGGTCGTCGGGCGCGCCATGGTCAAAGACCTGTACGAAGGGCGGAAGGCGGCGAAAGTCATGACGGTGCTTGTCATGTTGCTGACGCTGGGCCCCATCGCCTCGCCCACGTTGGGCAGCCTGTTGCTTGAAACGTTTGGTTGGCGTTCCATCTTTGCGACGATGGCCCTTATCAGCCTTGTCGCGCTGGTCTTGTCCGTGATCACCTTGCCCGAGACATTGCCCGCCGAAGGCCGCCAGCCTCGGCCCTTCCGCACGGGTGCAAAAACCGCCAAGCGGCTCCTGTCCGAGCGCGGATTTCTCATCATGGCGCTGGTTGCGGGGCTTATTCAAAGCGGCATGTTCGCGTTTATCACGGGATCCTCTGGGGTGTTCCAAGGGATCTTCGGGCTGAGTTCAATCGGCTTTGGGCTCATGTTCGCGGCTATTGCGACCGCGCTTATCATCTTTGGCCGCATCAATGGCATGCTGTTGAACCACTATAGCCCCGAACAGATCCTCACCGCCGTCTTGCCGCTGTTTTTCGCCGCTACTTTGGTGCTGGCGCTGCTGTCGCAGACAAGCTCGCTTCTGGTATTCGCCATCCCGCTATGGATATCGATTGGCTGCGTCGGGCTGCTGTCGGCGAACGCGATGTCTATCGCGATGTCGCTGACAGAGAAAGGTGCCGGCATGGGATCGGCGTTGCTGGGGGCGATCCAGTTTGCCCTTGCCTTTGCCGTCTCTACCTCTGTCGCGATTGGCGGGGCGGGTACGGCGCTCCCCATGTCCCTTGGGCTTGTGGTCCCCGCGGGACTGGCAACGGTATTGTTCTTCGCGGCAGGGCGCTTCACCGTGCTCTCGTCATCGCGACTGACCTCCTAAGCCCCATACGTGTTGAGGTGGGAAGCCGCAGCCGCCCCGACACGGCTTCGCCAATCCGAAACCGCTGAAACGCGCCACCCGACAGCGACATCCAAGCGTTACTGGCACCGCATATATGAGCTGGGATATGGGTCGGGCTGGCCGCTGAGTTGAACAAAACTGCACATAATTACTATTATACGTTACAATTTTCGCACAAAGGCGCGACAGGGAACGCGTCCCATTAGACGAGAACTGTCTCCGCTCTCGCCGGCGACAACGAACATCATCGATAGCATCCCACGTCTCGACGCGGCTTCAGACGCCGGACGCCCCTATTTGGCGGCGGCCAATGCGGCGCGCAGGGTTGCTCTGTCACCGATATGGTTCGCGAGGATGAGGATCAGGCGGGCGTTGAATGCGTCGCTTTCGTCCTTGCTTCGCCCTTCATGTGCGCAAAGCAATTCATCATAGAACCCGTCCGGATCCTTGATGTTCGGTTGAAGGTTGAGCCCCATCGTTACTGCCCCTTTCCTGTTGCGATGCCTACCGCTGACCGGATGTCTGCGGCGCTTGCGCGGGTCCAGCGTGCGGCGACATGCTGGTCCGGGCGGATCAGGTAGATGCCGCAGGGCGTGTCGCCGAGGTAGCGTGCCGCAATGGCTCCGCTGGGATCGTCGGTTTGCGTGTTCAGCGTGACGGTGTTTACCGTGACCCCGCCAACCTCGGCCAGCGCGGGCGGGTCGGTATTGATCGCCAGAACGGTGAATACGCCGCCCACTACATCCAGCAAGAAGCCGTCCCTCAAGGGCGCGTCGCTGCACGTGGCCCCGACACGGCTTGTCGCGGGGCCATTCAGCGCATCGGGGCCGTTCAGTGACAGCCCGTCATAAACACATGGCACAGACAAACGACCGGAATTCACCAGGGGCCGTGCAAAGGGGTGACGGTGTGCAAGGCTCAACACCGCATTGCGGAAAATCTTGCTCATCTCTGTCTTCGGGGTGAGAAAGTCCGTTGCGCGGGTGGAATTCAGGATATTCTCGTCAGCCCCGTGGACCCGCTCTTGCGAATAGCTGTCGAGCAGGCGGTCGGGTGCCAAGCCCTTGATCACCAGATCAAGTTTCCACGCCAGATTGTCCGCGTCCTGCACGCCGGAGTTGGCCCCCCGCGCCCCGAAGGGAGAGACCTGATGCGCGCTGTCGCCCGCAAAGAGCACCCTGCCGTGTCGAAACTTTTCCATACGCCGACATTGGAACGTGTAGATCGAGGTCCATTCGAGCTCGTATTCCGCCCCCTCGCCCAACATGGCATCCACGCGGGCGCGGATATTCTCGGGCTTCAGTTCCTTGGCGCGGTCAATGTCCCACCCCAATTGGAAATCGATCCGCCAGATATCGTCGGGCTGCTTGTGGAGAAGCGCCGACGCGCCGCTGTCTTTGAAGGGCGGCTCGAACCAGAACCAGCGTTCGGTCGGGAAATCGGCCTTCATCTTCACGTCAGCGATCAGGAAATTATCCTCGAACACGCGGCCCTCAAAGCTCAGGCCCAGCATCTCGCGCGTGGGAGACCGTGCGCCATCGCAAGCGACCAGCCAGTCGGCCTCAAGCTGGTAGGGGCCGTCAGGTGTGGTGATATCCAGCACCACGTGATCGCCCCGCGGTGTCACCCCCGTGACCGCGTTGCGCCCGCGGATTTCAATGGGCGCGCCGTCAGATTGCGCCACACGGATTTCATCCACGAGGTATTTCTCGAAATAGGGCTGTTGCAAGTTGATAAACGCCGGAGCCTTATGGCCGTCTTCGGGTTGCAGATTGAATTCGAACACCCGCTCATCGCCATGAAACACTTTGCCGACGTTCCACTGAACGCCCTTGTCGATCATCGCTTTGCCCGCGCCAAGGCGGTCGCAGATCTCGAGCGTGCGTTTGGCAAAACAGATGGCGCGACTGCCCTGTCCGACACCTTCATGATCATCCAATACCACAACAGGTGTGCCCTTGCGCCCAAGATCAAGCGCCAGCGCCATCCCGACGGGCCCGCCCCCGACGATCACCACAGGGTGACGCCGGGGGGCAAGATCTTGATCCGCTCCCTTTTGGTAGGGGTATAGTTTGAACGCGATATCATAGCGGACGTCGACCATGGTTTGCCCTCCCAGACCTGGCCTTAGCCCTGCAACTGCGCCCACATTTCCAGATCGCGCTTGTCTGTCCAGATACGCGGATGCCAGATGCCGCGGGCCTCGTCGAAGGCGCGGCTGACGTTGAACGGCAGGCAGTGCTCGTAGATCGCGTAATCCTTGAACTTCGGGTCGCATTCAGCGCGCACCGCATCCCATGCCTCTTTCAACGTGCCGCCTTTCATGGCGACCCGCTGCGCTGGCTTGAAGGTGCTTTCGACGAAATCACGCGTGCTTTCAATCGCCCGTTCAACGGCGTCCTTGCCGATCAAGGCGCCCCCCCGACCCGGTGCGATCGCATCCACGTCATAAGCCTTGATGTTATCAAGCGTTTGCCCCCAGTCGCCGAAGTATCCGTCGCCGCAATAGCAGGCCGAATGATCCTCCACGATATCGCCCGTGAACATGACGTTCTGATCCGGCACATGGATCACCGCATCACCCGCCGTATGGGCGCGGCCGACGTGTTTGATATCAACACGACGTTTGCCCAGATAGACGGTCATGCTGTCGCTGAATGTGGTGGTCGGGTAAGTCAGCCCGGGGATTGATTCATGCCCCTCGAACAATCGGGGAAAGCGTTGAAACTCGCTGTCCCAATCTTCGTGTCCGCGTTCCTCGACCATCGCGCGGGCAACGTCGGACATGATGATCTGCTGTGCCCCATAGGCAGAGGCCCCCAACACGCGCACCGCGTGATAATGGGTCAGCACCACATGGCTGATCGGCTTGTCGGTGACTTCGCGCACCTTCTCGATGACCTTATTGGCCAGACGCGGCGTCGCCTGTGCCTCTACAATCATGACGCTGTCATCGCCGATGATCACGCCCGAATTCGGGTCGCCTTCCGCGGTGAAGGCCCACAGGCCCTCGCCGACTTCGTCGAAGGTGACTTTCTTCTCTGTCATATCCCCTTGGGATGCGAATGCTTTTGCCATGGTTCTGGTCCTTTTACTTAGGGGGAATTTGTTGCGGATCGAACGATGCTTTGGCACCTGCCCAACCTCATCTGATACCCGTCACGCCCTGCGGCATCGCGCCGGGTCAACGTTGTGCTTTCACCGGCCGGAGTCCGCTTCATTTCTTGCCCGGTGTCCCGTCGAACTTCTTTTCGATGTCCGCCCAGCAATCGATGTAATCATCCTGCAAGGGGGCCTCCTGTCCGGCAAATTTCGTGAGTTGCTGCGGGAAGCGGGTCTCGAACATGAACGACATCGTATTGTCGAGCTTTTGGGCCGTCAGCTCTGCGTTGGAGGCCCCCTCGAAGGCATTACGATCAGGCCCGTGTGGCAGCATCATATTGTGCAAGCTGATCCCGCCGGGAATAAAGCCTTTGGGCTTCGCGTCATACTGGCCGTAGATATTACCCATCAATTCGGACATGATATTCTTGTGATACCACGGCGGGCGGAACGTATCTTCCGCCACCATCCAGCGTTCCCGGAACAAGACAAAGTCGATATTCGCCGTCCCTTCGACACCGGACGGCGCGGTGAGAACGGTAAAGATCGACGGGTCAGGATGGTCGAACAGCACCGCCCCCACGGGGCAATAGGTGCGCAGATCATATTTCACCGGCGCGTAGTTCCCGTGCCATGCCACCACATCAAGCGGCGACTGCCCGATCTTGGTTTCATGGAACTCCCCGCACCATTTCACCGTCACGGTAGAGGAGACTTCGCGGTCTTCAAACGCGGCAACGGGTGCTTTGAAATCGCGCGGGTTGGCCATGCAGTTAGCCCCGATCGGCCCACGATTAGGCAGCTCGAACTTTTGGCCGTAGTTCTCGCAGACAAACCCGCGGCACGGCCCTTCAAGCACTTCGACACGGTAGACCAGCCCCCGCGGAATGATCGCGATTTCCTGCGGCGCGATATCAATGATCCCCAGTTCAGTGGAAAACCGAAGACGCCCTTCCTGCGGGACGATCAGCATCTCGCTGTCGGCAGAATAAAAATACGCATCAACCATGGAGGCATTCACAAGATACACATGGGTCGCCATGCCGACCTGCGTATGGACATCCCCCGCCGTCGTCATCGTGCGCATCCCCGTCAGCCATGTCAGCGGCGTGTCTGTGTGCGGCAGCGGATCCCAGCGATATTGCCCAAGGCTCGTGACGTCCGCGACGATGTTGGGCGCGGATTTCCAAAGGGGCAGATCGATCTTGTGATACCGGTGCGAGTGTTTGACCGACGGGCGAATGCGGTAGCACCAGGTACGTTCGTTCTGATGGCTTGGCGCCGTAAAGGCAGTCCCGCTAAGCTGCTCACCATAAAGCCCGTAGTTGCATTTTTGCGGGCTGTTCATCCCTTGCGGCAAGGCATCCGGCAGCGCTTCTGTCTCGAAATCATTCCCGAAGCCCGGCATATAACCGGCGTTGGCCCCGGGAAGAGACGGGGCTTGGGTCATACGGGTCGGATGTTTTTCGACAGTCATACTCGGCTCCTCGCGTTCCACTAGCGATTGCCTAAAGGTTGCATTTGTAACTAACAACTGGTTTTTTTTGGGGGGGGGCGGTGTGAGGTGCATTGGGGGATGGGTAAAACATCTGGCGTCAGTTCCGCCGCGCCAATGTCGGCCCCACTACAGCTGCCGGACACGTCCCGAACAGATAACGGCACCCTAGCACGGCATCCTTGCAAAAACCGTTCTGGACTTCACAACGCCTGTGCGCATTATCTACCGTTTGGTCTATGCAACGCCCAAAGCGCATATTGGAGAAGAATATATGAAAACGATAGTTCTCGCTGTTTTCAGCCTACAGGGCGGTGGTGCAGAGCGCGTTGTTCAGACCTTGGCCCGCACTATGAATGCCATGGGCCACCAAGCACATATCGTTGTTTTTAAAGACGACATCGATCACGATCTCGACCCTGAGGTGCCAATTCACAGGTTTCCATATCGGCTTTGGCGTTCATTGCCGCGCAAAATTCGGGGCAAAGTCGCGGCCATGGCTTTCTACAGATTTGTCAAAAAACATATAGGTGTGCCTGACCTCGTTCTCTCTAATCTGTTCCCAGTTGATCTCATCCTCTCGCACAGCCAACTGCCGAATGTTCACTTTGTCATGCACAGCACTGCGTCACATGAATATGCCCTAGGGGGTCAGCAAAACGCGGAGCTGGAAAAACTGCGCCGCGTCTACAGCGGAAAAAAATGTATCTGCGTCAGCAAAGGCGTCGAAGAGGACATGCAGGCGCTGTTTGGGCAATCGATCGAGACGCGCACAATCTATAACCCGGTCGAACCGGCTTTGATCCAACGGCAGGCCGGTGAACCGGTGCCGCCCCGGAAGGACTATATCGTCAACGTAGGCAAGTTCAAAAAAGCAAAGCGCCACGACCGTCTGCTACATGCATATGCGCAGGCAAAGACCCCGTATGACCTGCTGCTCGTCGGGTCCGGACCCTTGCTGGGAGAAACCAAAGCATTGGCGCAGTCTTTGGGCATCGCAGACCGCGTGCATTTTGTGGGCTTCCAGAAAAACCCGTTCCCGTTGATCAAAGCGGCAAGATTCATGGTTGTATCGTCGGAATATGAAGGGCTGAACATGACAATCCTCGAAGCGATTGCCCTTGGTGTCCCCGTCATAAGCACGGATTGCCCCTCGGGGCCGGCTGAAATACTGCCCACACAAAATCTCGTGTCACCACCCGATAACATCGAAGCGCTTTCAGCCCGAATGACGGAAGCCTCAGACAACCCGGAGCGTTTCAGGATCGACTTCCCCGAAAAGTTCGATGCCAAGGCCGTGACCCGCGCTTATTTGAGCCTCAGCGCTTGATGGATGTGTCGGAAACATTTGACGACAAGACGGTGTGACGTCCTTGGGGCTTAATACTCCGCACTCAATATGCCCACGCGATACATAGCTTTCGTAGTCCGGTCACGGGTTGTTGCGCCTGAAAGTGGGGAATGCCTCGTGAATACCAGATATGTGGCGTCTATGAGTGATCTTGACCAACAACCTGAAGTCGTATCCTAAGGGGTACCTAACAATATCTGGTCCGATCAAGGTTTTGGCCACACAAGCTCTAGCTGGAAAAATAAAGGTACTGGATACTGTCCAGTTGTAAATAACGAGGAACTCTGTGGATACTTACCTGATCAACCTAGAGCGGCGTCCTGACCGACTGTCGGAGGTTTCGCGAAAGATGGCTGACCTAGGATTGCCATTCAAAATCTTCCGCGCCGTCGACGGGCAGGACGAAGATGCGAAGCTCCCAGATTTGAATAGACATCTATTCGTGATCAATCACAAGAAACAGCCCGTGCGCGGCGAGATCGCGTGTGCCGCCTCACATATCGCTGTTTGGCGCCAATTTCTTGAAACAGACGAAGACTATGCGCTGATCCTTGAAGATGATATTGATATCACACCGGACTTGGAGATGATTCAAAGGCAGATGCCCGGCCTTGGCCTGGATTTCCTGAATCTCTCCTCTAACGCGCCTTACACCTACACGCTGGATGAAGAGACACTCAGTCAACTTGCGAACGACGCAGTTAGAACACGCCCAACGGTGTTTGAACGGTCACGGCGTCGCCTATGGCGCAGGCTTGAATGGCGTAGACGTTGGCGGATTTTTCACCTTCATCCGCTCCCCAACGGCCATGTGGCGTGTGAATGTGATCCGGCACCGCTACTGGGAAGCGGGTACATCGTTTCACGTCGTGCGGCAGAGGCGTTTCTGCAGACCACCGAGCACCTCTTCTTTCCGGTCGATCTCGTTTGGCGGCACGCCCCGGGCATGCTGCGGCAGGGCTTTTTAGCCCGACCTATTGTGACGCAAACTGACAAGGACTCCGATATTCCGGGGCGCTTTGACCAAGGGAAGATGGCGCTGAAATACCGGCTTCTCAGACCCTTCCTAAAAAGCCGAAGACTACGTCGGCGGTTTGATGTACTGCGTCTTTACGGAGTGTTGCGCCACTAAACCGATAGGAAAAGCGAGACCAATGCGAAAGAAACCCGGACGGCTTAGACGGTTTTTATCCCTCAACCAGCATCGCAAACGCTGGGGGGCGCGCAGGCATGCGGCGGCGGAACATGATCTAGCCGAGCTCAAAGCGACGATGATTGACGCGGGCGATCCGGTTCAGACGCGGGGGTCAGCGAAATCCATCGACCTGCATCTGCAAAATCTAAGGACGGAATTTTCGGGGCAGTCTGCGCTGCTGCTTTATCATGCAGAGTTGATCGTGCTGATCCGGCGCGACCACAACCTGGCTGAAACCTATCAGAAATTCCGCACCCTGTGGATGGCCGAGGGGGACTTCCTGCGGGAGAAACTGAATATCCGCTGGCTTGTCTCAGCCACCGACACATTTGCGACCCATGATAGCGATATGGCGGTGCGCGCGGTTGCCATGATGACAAGCGCGGTCGTCAACACAGTTAAAATGTACGAAAGTGAACGGTATCTGACGGATACCTTGGGCACCACGATGGCCCCGGCGCATGTCGAGGATGTTCAACACCGGCTCATCCCGCTTTTCGAAGGCATGTCCTGCTTTACCGTCGGAACGGATGACACCCTGCGCAATATGGTCTGGAGGATGGAACCGTTTATGGCGCTTGATCCCGTCGGGCCCATTTTCCAGGAAATCTGGGCGCGGCTGCAGATCAATGACACCGCGTTTGCGCGCTTTAAGGCACAGCACAAACGGGATAAAACAAGCTGGTGGGACGAGGCTTAGCGCCGCGGCTCTTGGGGGGCCGTATAAAACTCGGCGGGTGACAATGATATCTCGCGGCGTTCGGCATCCACGGCATGCAGCAAGGCCTGCATGCCCATGCGAAGTTGGGCGGCGATGCGGCGCAGCTTGAACCTCGCGGTGGTTGGCTGCCGTGTCGGCACACCGGCCCCGATCAGCGAATGTGTCTTAAGCCCGACAGCAACGCCGTAAGCCTCCGCTTGGTCGATCTGGATCGCGCAGGCCGGTTCGACCTGATAGCTCTTAAGCTCGTAAGCACCACAGATCATCGCATCGGCAAGTGCTGCCTGTGTCTTTGCACGCTGCAACAGTTTTGCCGCCCCTGACGGCCATAGCACATATGCGGCGGCACCGCTGCGATCCTGATAGAGACGGCGCATAACGTGGTCGTCTGTCAGCGGTTGTGCGTCTTTGCCGACAATCTTCCGACGCTGGCGTACCTCAAGCGTCAGATGGTCGACATCCACCAACCCGCGACAGGACTTGAGCAATACCTGCGTCGCACGAGAAAGCACCACATCGTCCTCAAGGATCAACGCAGGTTCCCCCAAAGCCGCAACACGCTCCCATGCTGCTACGTGGCTCAGAAAACAAGCCTTCTCGGTTTCCTTAAGCGGGCGTTGCCAACTGGCCCAATAGGCCGCGTTATGCGATCCGCTCTGCGCATCGGGGGTAACGGCTTCGAGCCGCTCATAGGGCAGGCCAAGCGCATCCATCTGTTGCGCCATAAAGGCCATACGGTCCCGGGCCGAAGCGACGTTGATGATGATCGACAGTATGAGGAGCCCCTCCGGACAGATGGCGTGCGACTACCGGCTTCTATCAACAGTCACCTCACACGGCAATCTAAGATGATTATTCTCGCCCCTCGTGATCCTTATGGGGCCGAGGGCGGGAGCGGCCATCAGATCCGCTGCGGCGTGGTCGGCTGTGACACGCGTCCTAAGCCCAGCTCTACCCCTCTTCACCTTCAACACACACGTCATCCTCCAGCAAGATACGCGCGGCATCGCCCTCCAGGTCTTCGTACTGACCACTGCGCAATGTCCACAGACAGGCGATCAGCCCTGCTGCGCCGAGGCATATGGAAACGGGGATCAGGACAATCAGAATATTCATCGACGCAACGCATTCAGGACGACAAGGATGGAGGACGAAGACATGACCGCCGCCGCCATCAGCGGTGTGGCAAAGCCCATGACCGCGACCGGGATCGCCACGCAGTTATAGGCGGCGGCGAGGGCGAGGTTCTGCTTGATGCGGTTGCGCGCCCGACGTGCCAGGCTCAGGGTCTGTGCGATGGTACCTAGAGTGCCCCCCAGAATGACGCCGTCCGAGGCGACCCTTGCCGCGTCCAGCGCTGAACCGGGGGCGAGCGATGCATGTGCGGCGGCAAGCGCTGCGGTGTCATTCAGCCCGTCACCCACCATCAGCACCCGCCTGCCCTGTTCGGACATGCCACGCACCAGATCGACTTTCTCGTGCGGCAAGACACCGGCATGTATCTGATCAATCCCAAGCTTTGCGGCAAGGGCGGCGGCGCGGGCCGGTGTGTCGCCGGTGATCATCGCGACCTGCCACCCGCCGGCGCAAAGCGCGGCGATCAACGCGGCGGTGCCGGGGCGCGGGGTCTCGGTCAGCGGCAGGGGGATGCACCGATCGGGCAGATGAAGCTCGGGCCCGTCCTCTCCGCGCACCAGCCCCACGGGCACACCATTCCAAAGGGCGGTGACCCCCTGCCCTGCGACCTCGACCACGTCGCGCAAGTCGGCAGGAGCCTGCCCCGCAAGGGACGCCGCCAGCGCACGAGACGCGGGGTGGTGCGACGCTTGGGCCAAGCTCAACGCAACTGACGCGGCGTCGGGATCAAGCGCGGGAAGAACAGCCACCCCTTCGGTCAACGTGCCGGTTTTGTCAAAAACGACCGTGTCGATGTCAGCCAACCGTTCCAGCGCCGTGGGCGATTTCAGCAGCACGCCCGCGCGGAACAGCCGCCCCGTCATTGCCGCTGTGACCGCCGGAATGGCAAGCGCCAAGGCGCAGGGGCAGGTAATGATCAACGTCGCTGTGGCCACCGCAATGGCGTGATGCAGATCCCCCGTCAACGCCCACCAGATCGCGAAAGCCACCGCGGCCAAACCATGCACCACCGGCGCATAAAGCCGTGCGGCGCGGTCCGCGATGCCGCTGTAGCGGTGCTTGCCGGTCTCTGCGACCTCGACGAGGGCCGCCAAACGGCGCAGGGTGCTGTCTTCGGCGCGATGCGTGGCCCGCAGTGTCAGCGGAGCACCAAGGATCACTTCGCCCGCGCAGACCAGATCCCCTGCGGCCAAAGCGACGGGGTCCGCCTCTCCGGTCAGGGCAGAGCGGTCCACCATTGCGGCGGTTTCAGCTATGCCGTCCACAGGCGCACGGGCCCCTGCGGCCAGTGCGATCCGGTCGTCCGGCATCAGCACGGCGACATCCACGGTTTCGCGCCCTGTCGCGGTCAAGCGGGTGGCGCGCGGCAGCTCCAGCGCCGTCAGCTCTGCTGCGGCAGAACGCGCCGTCGCCCGCGCGCGGTGTTCAAGATACCGCCCCACCAGCAAGAAAAACGTCAAGGACAGCGCGGCATCAAACCATGTATGCGCCCCGCGGGCCGCAAAGGTTTCATAAAGCGATGTCGCAGCGGCCAGCAGGATCGCCAGCGCAATGGGGACATCCATGTTCACCCGCCCCGCCCGCAAGGCACCCCCTGCCGAGGCAAAGAAAGGCACCGCAGAAAATGCGAGGGCGGGCAGTGCTATGGCGGCCGAGACCCAGTGGAACATCACCCGTGTCACATCCCCTGCCCCCGACCAGACCGCGACAGAGATCGCCATCACATTCATCATCGCAAAGCCCGCCACCGCAGCACGGGCCAGCAGGCGCCGCCCCGCGTCGTCATTGGCGGGGCGCAGGGCGGTCGCGTCCAGCTCATGCGCGTCAAAGCCTGCGTCGTTCAAGGCCTGAAGGGCGGTGCTGGCGTCACACCCGGGGGCGAGCACAAGGCGAACCCGCTTGGCGCTCAGGTTTACTCTGGCCGCTTTCACAGACGGCAGCTTGGCCAAAACCCCTTCGACCCCCGCAATACAGGCGGCACAGCGGATCTGCGGCAGCGCAAGGTAGACTGCCGCCTCGGTGTCGGCCACGCCCTTCCTCGCGGTGTCGACAGATGGGGCAAGCGCGATACAGCCCGGACAGGCAGCGACAGTCATCTCAGGCCCCGCAGCGGGATGCGGCGCCGAAAGAGCGTGCCGTCAGCGGCCCGCATCTCTATCCGCAAGTTCCAGTTGCCGGGGCCCGACGTGACGGGGGCGACCCATGCGGTGCCGTCCCAGCTGAATTCCGGCGTGATGTCATCCGCTACCGTTGTTGCGCGTCCCAATGTGGCAAAGATGATCTCGGGCCTTACCACGCGATTGCCCCCATCTGTCACAGAGAGCGTAAGCATCGTGTCGGTCAACTCCGTCCGCACGGCCCAGCCCAAAGCTTCCTGTGCGGCGCGGTCCGTGTCGAAGTTCTGCGAGGCGACATAGCTCGACTCGGTCTCTTTGCCGGGGAAAGTCCGCACCGCGTTGAACGCCAGCGCGATATTCACCGAGATGATGATAGAAAAGCCGCCGATAAACATCGCCAGCACATGCCAGCCGGTCAGCGGGCGTTCAGTCTGTACCACGCTCATCAGATCCTTCCTTTCCGTTGAAAATTGTATTGCCATAGGCCCGCTCGCCCGAGGTGACATCTTCGACCCAAAGGCGCAGATCACTACGCTGCGCGCGGGCCGCGGGGGTCTGCGGCGGGGCGATCACATAGACGCGTTGCAACCGGCTGGTGTCAGCGGGCACGTTGACCACGGCGTTACTTGCGCCCTCTATCGCCAGTTCCAAGGGGCTGTCGGCCACCAGCGACACTCTGAAATCCCGCGCTTCGGTGTGTTTGTTGCGCAGGCGGATGTCATAGGCGTTGCGGATGGACCCGTCCGATAGGGTGACAAAGGTCGGGTTGCGCACCGGCGCAATTGTCATGTCGATCTCAGGCCGGATGAAAAGTGCTACGACCAGCGCCACACCGATGGCGGCCCATGCCGTCGTGTACACAATCGTGCGGGGTCGAAAGACATGCTGCCAAAGCGGCTTGGGCTGCCACGGGGGCAGCTTGGCACCGGCAACGTCACCGGCGGGGGCTTCTGCAAACCCCGCGACTGCGGCGCTTTCTTGCGGGGCGGTTGGCGGTTCGTCATCCAGCGCGAGATAGTCGATCAGCCCCCGCGGCCGCCCGATCTTGGCCATCACATCGTCACAGGCGTCGATGCAGAGGGCGCAGGTAATACACTCCATCTGTTGACCCTCGCGGATATCGATCCCCATCGGGCAGACCGCGACACAGGCGTTGCAATCGATACAATCCCCCAGCACGTCGCCGCTTCGCGACTGGCGATCTCCGGCGGAGTTTATGTCCAGCGCGGCACCATAGCGCGCCACGGCATCGCCGCTCCCAATCGCGGCGGCGGCGGCTTGCTGGCGTTTCACCCCACCCTTCCCGCGCGGCTCCCCCCGCCATTTGCGGTAGCCGACGGTCAGCGTGCCGGGGTCCATCATCGCGCCTTGGATGCGGGGCCAGGGGCACATGTAGATGCAGATCTGTTCGCGCATGAAGCCGCCAAAGATAAAGGTCGTGGCGGTGAGCACGGCGATGGTGGCATAGGCCACGGGGGCGGCTTGCAGGGTCACGAGGTCGCGCGCCAATGTGGGCGCATCGGCAAAGTAAAAGACCCAAGCCCCGCCCGTCGCCACCGCGATCAGCAACCAGACCCCCCATTTCGCCCCCCGCAACCGCGCCTTGCGCAGGCTCCACGGCGCATTGTGCAGGCGGATGCGCGCGTTGCGGTCGCCCTCGATCCAGCGCTCCACGGTCATGAAGAGGTCAGACCAGACGGTTTGCGGGCAGGCATAGCCACACCAGACCCGACCCAAGGCAGAGGTAAACAGGAACAGCCCCAGCCCCGCCATGATCAGCAGCCCTGCGACGAAATAGAATTCATGCGGCCAAATCTCGATCCAGAAGAAATGGAAACGGCGGTTCGCAAGATCGACCAGAACCGCCTGATCCGGCAGGTTCGGCCCGCGGTCCCAACGGAGCCACGGGGTGACGTAATAGACCCCCAGCGTGAGAATCAGGATCACCCATTTCAGCCGGCGGAAAAAGCCGCTCACCCGGCGGGGGAAGATCGGCTCGCGCGCGGCGAAAAGCGGGGGGGCGGCGTTGGACATGTGCGGGGGGCTCCGGGGTTACGTCTTGCGGCCTACACCCGTGGGGCGCAGGCCGCTTTGATCTGCATCAAACAACAGGTCTTTTTGTGCTGCGGCTCAATCCGCAGGCGTATCCTGCGCCGTGTCCATCGCGGCCTCCCCCCCGCCCAGACCGTGCACATAGGCCGTCACAGCGCGCACATCGGCTTCGCCCAAACGCGCCTGCCAGGGCGGCATGACCCCCATGCGCGGTGTTTTCAGCTGTTGGATGATCGCCTCGTGACTGCCGCCGCGCAGCCAGATCGCATCGGCAAGGTTTGGCGCGCCGATCTCGCGATCCCCAAGGCCCGTCTCACCGTGGCACGCGCTGCAATTCGTGGCGAAGATATCCGCACCCGCTTGGGCCGCTGCCTCGTCATGCGCGAGCCCCGAAAGGCTGCGCACGAAATGGGCCGTGGCGTCCAGCTCCGCAGCGCCCAGCCAGTCAAAGGACGGCATCTGCGACACCCTCGCGTCGGCGTCATCCTCGTTGCGGATGCCGTGGCGCACGGTATAGGCGATATCCTCCATCGTGCCGCCCCAAAGCCAGTCATCGTCCAGAAGGTTCGGATAGCCCGAGGCCACCACACCCCCTGCCCCCGCGCCATGACATTGCGAACAATTCGCCGCAAAGACCGAACGCCCCGCCTGCACGGCGAAACGGTGCAGTTCTTCGTTGTCTTTCAGAACCCCCATATCGACGTTGATCAGGCTTTCCGTCAGATCGGCATTCGACAGGTCCACCCGCGCAATCTCGGCCGCGACCTCGCCACGGGTGGAATAGCCCAGCAACCCCGCGGTCGCGCCCGAAACCATCGGCCACGCGGGATAGAGGATGGTATAGATCACGCCCCAGACGATGGTGGCGTAGAATGTCCAAAGCCACCACCGCGGCAAGGGCGTGTTCAGCTCTTCGATGCCATCCCAGCTGTGGCCCGTGGTTTCGGTGCCGGTGGTGGGGTCGATCTTGCGGTTGTCGGTCATTGGCGGGCTCCGTCTTTGCGGGCTTGGTCGGGGTCATCGTTGCGAAATGGCACATCCGCCGCGTCATCATGCAGCGCGCGCGAGCCGGGGCGATAGGCCCAAGCAATGACCCCCAGAAAGATCAACGTCAGGATCAAGAGCGCCCAGCTATCAGCCAGTTCACGCAAGAAGGAATAGGTGTCCATGGCAAGCTCCTCAGCGGGTGGCATCGGGCACAAAGGTCGAGAAATCGACCAACGTCCCGAGCATTTGCAGATAGGCGATCAGGGCATCCATCTCGCTGACACCGGGCTGCCCGTCAAAGTCGCGCACCTGCGCACCGGGGTAGCGGTCAAGCAGCGCGTCATAATCCCCCATCGGGTCAACCTGCATGCGGAAATCTCCGCTCGCGCTGGCGATCATCTCGTCGGTGTAGGGCACGCCAACCATGCGGTGGGTCGCCAGCAGATCGGTCACATCCTCGCTTTCCAGCTTGGCTTCCATCAGAAAGGCGTATTTCGGCATCACGCTTTCCGGCACGACCGACTGCGGGTCCATCAGGTGGTCCACGTGCCACTCGTCCGAATAGCGCCCACCGACCCGCGCCAGATCCGGCCCCGTGCGTTTCGAGCCCCATTGAAACGGGTGGTCATACATGGATTCGGCGGCAAGGCTGTAGTGGCCGTAACGCTCCGTCTCGTCGCGCATGGGGCGGATCATCTGGCTGTGGCAGACATAGCAGCCCTCGCGCACGTAGATCTCGCGCCCCGCCAGTTCCAGCGGCGAATAGGGGCGCATGCCCTCGACCTTCTCGATCGTGTTTTCCAGCCAGAACAGCGGAGCGATTTCAATGATGCCGCCGATACTGACCACCCCGAGAGAGGCGATCAGCAGCAGCGTCGCATTGCGTTCAAACCGCTGGTGAAAGGTGATCGTCTGCGTCTCAGGCGGCAGCTCGTTCGGGATTTTGCCCTTTTTCATCCCTTCGCTGGCGGTCACCACCTTGGGATCGTCAGCGGGGTCATAGTTGGGGCTTTGGGGGTTCTTGGCCATTGATATTACTCCGCTGGCAGGGCGACGGTGACGGGGCGGGCTTGCGGGGCGCGGATGGTCATCCACATGTTCCAGACCATCACCGCACCCCCCGCGAGGTAGAGCACCCCGCCCAGACCACGGACCACATACATCAGGAATTTGGCTTCGACGGTGTCGGCAAAGCTGTTGACAAGGAAGCCATTGGCATCGACCTCGCGCCACATCAGCCCTTCCATAATGCCCGAGACCCACATCGACGCCGCGTAAAGAACGATGCCCACGGTCGCTAGCCAGAAGTGCAGGTTGATCGCCGACAGCGAATGCATTTGCGCCCGCCCCCAAAGCCGCGGTGTCAGGAAATACAGCGCGCCAAAGGTGATGAGCCCGTTCCAGCCAAGCGCGCCGGAATGCACGTGCCCGATGGTCCAGTCGGTGTAGTGGCTAAGGCTGTTCACCGCGCGGATCGACATCATCGGCCCTTCAAAGGTGGACATCCCGTAGAAGGCGAGCGAGGCGACAAACATGCGGATGATCGGATCGGTACGGATCTTGTCCCACGCACCCTCAAGCGTCATCAGGCCGTTGATCATGCCGCCCCAACTGGGCATCCACAGGATGATCGAGAACACCATCCCCAGCGTCGCCGCCCAATCGGGCAAGGCGGTATAGTGCAGGTGGTGCGGACCCGCCCAGATATACAGAAAGATCAGCGCCCAGAAGTGGATGATCGACAGTTTGTAGCTATAGACCGGACGGCCCGCCTGCTTCGGCACAAAGTAGTACATCATGCCCAGAAAACCGGCGGTCAGGAAGAAGCCCACGGCGTTATGCCCGTACCACCACTGCGTCATCGCATCCTGCACGCCCGCAAAGACCTGCACCGATTTGGAGCCCCAGATCGACACCGGAATGGCGAGGTTGTTGACCACATGCAGCATGGCCACGGTGATGATGAAGGCCAGAAAGAACCAGTTCGCCACATAGATATGACGCTCGCGCCGGTTCAGGATCGTACCGAAGAACACGGCGAGGTAGGTCAGCCAGACGATGGTCAACCAGATATCGACATACCATTCCGGCTCGGCATATTCCTTCGATTGGGTCGCCCCCAGCAGATAGCCCGTCGCTGCCAGAACGATGAACAACTGATAGCCCCAGAAAACAAACCAAGCGGCGTTGCCGCCCCAAAGCCGTGCCGCCGACGTACGTTGCACGATGTAAAAAGAAGAGGCGATCAGCGCGTTGCCGCCAAAGGCGAAGATCACCGCGCTGGTGTGCAGCGGACGCAGACGGCCAAAGTTGGCATAGGGCTGCGCCCATTCGATATTCAGCGCGGGAAACGCGAGTTGAAAGGCGATGTATGTCCCCGCAAGGAACCCGACAACACCCCAGAACGCCGTGGCAATTACGCCATAGCGGATCGGCCCGTCCATATAGCCCTGCGGCGCTGGCGCATGGGGCGCGGCGACACCGTCGACCGGCATATTGCGCAGTTGCCAGAAGAATAGGCCGGCGGCGATCACCATGATCAGCAGCGCATGGACCATATAGGCCGGATCCCGCCCCCAATCGGCCGCCAAAGCTGCGAAAAACACAATGAGCGCAAGCACGACCAACTTGAGCGTATCGAACATATCCCGAATCCCCTTTATTTCGGGACACGGTTCTCATGGCGGCAGGGGCGGCGCCTTGATCTAGATCAAATGCGGCACGGGCTTGGCGGGCATTTTAGGGGGCAATCTATCGGCGGGTGCGCGCGCTATGTCAGACCAGCCCCAGATCATTGCGCGAGATAATGGCACCCTTATGCCTGATCACCTGCCCCGCACATCTCTGCGCGGCCGATATAGCGTCCTCGGTCGGCAAGCCGCGCAGAAGGCACGCAATATAGGCACCGTTAAAGGAATCTCCGGCGGCTGTCGTATCGATAATGTCCCCGACCGGGGCCACGGGGAAAGCCGTCAACTGGCCGTCCTGCAGGTGGATCGTATCCGCAGGCCCGTTCTTGACCACAACATGCCCGGCCCCCAGATCGGCATAACGTTTCGCGCTGTCCTGCGGGGTCCGGTCACCAAAGGCCGTTGTTTCATCATCGAAACTTGGCATTACAAGATCGCTCAGCCCCGCGGCCCGCGATATAACATCAAGCATCCGGTCTTTATCCGCCCAGAGGTGAGGCCGGATATTCGGATCAAACGCCAAAAGCCCGCCTTGCTTTTTATGCTCTACCAAACCGGCCAGGAGTGTCTCTAGGTCGTCGGGCGGCAGGATCGCCAGCGTGATGCCCGAGAAATAGACCACATCCGCCCCTGCCACATCGCGCCAAAGCGGGCCGGGGTGGCGCACCATCATCTGCGCCGCCGATGTATCGCGCCAATAGGTAAAGCTGCGCTCGGCCCCGTTCAGCTGGATCGTATACAGACCGGGGCGCCGATCGGCGATGCGCGGCGTCTCCGCGCAGCGGATCCCACCCGACCGGATAAAGGCCAGCATCTGGTCCGACATAGGGTCCGTGCCAACAGCGGTGTGAAAGGCGACATCCGCATCATCGGCGGAATGCGCCCGCGCGTACCACAGGGCGTTGAACACATCGCCGGAAAATCGTTGCCGCCACAGGTCATCGCCCGCCGACGACAACTCGATCATGCATTCGCCGATGCCAAGAAGTGAGGTCATTGCACCTGCCTTGCGTGGTTTGATCCGGTGGCTGAATGGTCCAGCGCGGCCAAGGCGCCTCGTAGCTCCGCCAATCCTTTGAGCCGCCCCAGATAGGAATAGCCCGGATTTGTTTTCTGCTGCTGTTCGAATGCCAGCAGGTGACCGTGATCCGGCCGCATGGGGATAGCGCGGGCGGGCTGCCCCTGTTCTGCCGCGCGCAGGGCCGCGAGGACCGCAATCATATCGGTGCTCCCCCCAAGCGCTGCGGCTTCATGAAAGCTGCCATCCCCCTCGCGCTGCACATTGCGCAAATGGGCAAAGTGGATATGCGCGCCAAAGCGGCGGGCCATGTCGGGCAGATCATTATCCGCGCGGGCCCCCAGTGATCCGGTACAGAAGGTCAGCCCGTTCGCAGCGCTCGGCACCGCGTCAAGAATAAACGCCAGATCCTGCGCGGTCGAAACGCAGCGCGGCAAACCGAAAAGCGGAAACGGCGGATCATCGGGATGGATGGCAAGCCGCACCCCCAAGGCCTCTGCCTGTGGCACGACGACACTTAGGAACGCGGCCAGATTGGCTTGAAGGTCGCGGTGCGACAGGGATGCGAAACTTTCTATGCCCGCCAGCAGATCCGCCCGCGTAAACCCTTTGGCGCTACCGGGGAGCCCTGCGATGATATTCGCCTCTAACGCGGCGATCTCGGGCTTTGTCATATGCCCCCACCGCATCTGCGCCGCGGCCAGCAGATCGGGGGCGTGGTCGGCCTGGGCGTTCGGGCGTGCAAGGATATGCATGTCGAACACCACGAAATCCACCATGTCAAAACGCAAGGCCTGCCCCTGCCCGTCGATCTCGAAGCGCAGATCGGTGCGGGTCCAGTCCAGCAGCGGCATGAAGTTGTAGCAGATCGTCTTGACGCCCGCGCGCGCCAGATTGCGCATCGTCTCGATCCATGCCGCGATCTCTGCCGTGGCACCGGCACCCTTCAGCTTGATCGCATCCGGCATCCAGATCGACTCGCACACATCCCAGCTCAGGCCGGCCTCCTCGATCCGCGCCTGAAGGGCCGTGATATCCCTTAGCGGCCAGACCTCGCCGGGGGCGTAGTCGTGCAAAGCGGTCACAATGCCCGACGCGCCGGCCTGCTTGATATGGGTAAGCGTGACCGGATCAGTGGGGCCAAACCAGCGCCATGTTTCTTTCATGGGGTATCCTATTCGATCAGATGTCTGCGCCGACGGGTCATTGGAATGACATCGGCATGAGCGTGCGCGGCAGCCACAGGGCGATCTGAGGAAAGAGAATGACCAGCAACAAGATCACCAGCATCGGGGCCAGAATGATGCAGACATCCCGCAGCACCTTGACCACATTCATCCCCCCGATCGACGCAGAGATCAGCAGACACAAGCCATAGGGCGGCGTCACCAGACCAAAGGCCAGCGAGATGATCCCGATGATCGCAAAGGCCACCGGATCAATCCCCGCCGCACGCGCCACGGGCAAAAGCACCGTTCCCAGAATGATAATGGTCGGGATCGCATCGATGAACAGACCGAAAAACAGGAACAGCGCCGCGATGATCAGCGACGTGCCAATGACGCCAAGCTCGTGCGCGGTCAGCACGTCCACGATCAAACGCGGCACGTTGTAGAACGCCAGCATCCAGCCAAAAGCCGAAGCCGTCCCGATCGCAAAAAGCGAGATCGACGCAAAACGGCCCGTGTCATAAAAGATGCCGCCCAAATCCCGCACCGACACGGTACGATAGACGAAAACCCCAAGGATCAACGCATAGCCCGCCGCGATGATCGCGCTTTCGGTGGGGGTCACAATGCCCCCCACGATGCCGCCGATCACCAGAACCGGGGTCAGCATCGCCAGCGCCGCGCCTTTGAACGCCGACCAGAACTGCCCGAATGTGGGCCGCAGAGTGACGGGGTAGTCGTATTTCTTGGCATAGCCATAGACCGTCGCCATCAGGGCAAAACCGATCAGCAAGCCGGGAATGGCCCCCGCCAGAAACAGCGCACCGACCGAAATCTGCATGACCCCGCCCCAGACCACCATGAGGATACTGGGCGGAATGATCACCCCCATCACGGACGAACAGGCCGTGATCGCGATGGCAAAACGGGTGTCATAGCCTTCTTTGACCATCGCGGGGATCAGGATCTTGCCGCAGCCCGCCGCATCCGCTGTGGACGACCCCGAGATACCGGCAAACAGCATCGATACGGCGACATTCACATGCCCCAACCCTCCGGGCATCCAGCCGGTCAGCACGCGGGCAAAATCAATCAGCTTTTGCGTGATCAACCCCGAATTCATCAGGTTCGCCGCCAGCAGAAAGAACGGCACGGCAAGCAGGATGAACGAGTTATACGACTGGAACATCCGGTCGATGACAATGAAGGGCGTCAGCCGGATATCCAGCATCACAATCGGAATTGTCGCGATCCCCAAGGCAAAGGCGACCGGCACCCGCAACGCCACCAGCAGGATGAAACCGCCCACAAGAATAAGACAGGCAAGGCCCGTTGAAACGATCATGATACGGCCCGCCCCTCTGTGCGGTAGACCGCAAATGCTTGATACAAACGGTAAAGGGCAAAGACCGCCCAAAGCACACCGGCGATCGGGACAGAGATATGCGTGAACATCAGATTTGCCCGCATCATGACCGACGTCTGGTTGCCCCCGAACTTGGCGTAATCAATGCCGTACCATGCGAACAACAGCGCAAACCCCGCGACCAGCCCAAGCACCAGCGCTTGCTGCAAGAACGCCAGCAGCGGATGCTTGGCGCCGGGGATGACCTGAACGTCGAAATGCGTCCCCTCCCACACCGCCAGGGCAGACCCGAGCATGACCACCCATACAAAGATGAACGTGGCCAGTTCTTCGGTCCATAAATAGACGGGGATCACCCCGGTGTAGCGCGCGATGACCTGCAGGCCGACGGGGATCGCCAGTGAAAACATCAGCACCCCCACAACGAAGCGGAGCAAGGATGCGAGCAGTTCCAGACCACGCAGGATCATGTGCTTACCGATCAACTTGAGTGAAAATAAAATCCCCCTCGGGTCACAAGAACCCAAGGGGGGCATCCGCGGGGATTACTTGGCGCGGACCGCTTCAAGCAGGTCCGATGCACCGATCTCGGCGGCATAGGCATCCTGCACCGGCTTGACCATTTCCAGCATCTTGTCGCGGTTTTCGAATTCGGACACGGTCAGCTGACCGGCATCGACCATCTCTTGCAGCTTTACGCCGTCCTCGCGCGATTCCAGCTCGCGGCCATAGGCCCCTGCCTCTTCGCCTGCTTCAAGCACGGCGGCCTGCAGGTCTGCGGGCAGGCTGTTGAAGGTCTTGCCGCTCATCACGATGGGGCGCACGGTGATCGAATGGCGCGTGAGCGTCAGGTTCGGGGCCACCTCGTAGAACTTGAGGTTCTGAATGCTCGCGGCCTCGTTCTCGAACCCTGCGATGACACCGGTCTGGATGGCGTTGTAAACCTCGTTATAGGCAATCGCCGACGGGGCCGCCGTCAACGCCTGGAAGATCTGCGCCTGGATCGGCGCGCCCATGACCCGCATCTTGTGGCCCTTCAGATCATCAAAGGTCACAACAGGGTTTTTCGACAGCAGATTGCGCGTGCCCCCGCCGGTGTAGCCCACGATCTTGATATCGGCTTTCTCCAGCAGCTCGTCCTCCAGCGGCGCAAGCACATCGCTGGACAGGACCGCATTCCAGTGATCCAGATCGCGGAACAGGAACGGCATGTCCATCAGCGGGATGGACGGGGCGAACTTGGCCATATTGGACGGCGCAAGGATCGTATAGTCGATCGCCACACCCTGGTTCAGGAAGGTGACGTAGTCGCTTTCGACGCCAAGCTCGCCGTTCAGACGTAAGTCAAACGTCACATCGCCGTCGTACTTCTCGCCGACCAGTTCCTCGAATTTACGCAGTGTTTTGGTAAAGGCATGTTCCTCGTCGAACATGCTGGCCCCCCGCAGAACCGTCTCGGCCTGCGCGGTCGCGGTAAAGAGCGTCGCAGCAACGGCGGCACCCGAAACAAGCTGTGCTGTCTTGGTAAAAAATGACATGGTAGTCCTCCCTGATTGTTGTCTGACCAGATACGTGCCTGACCAGATTCTCCCTGACGTGAAATATGTCGTCAATATTTGTAATGCGTCAAGTTTATTTGTAACTATTTGTATATCCCAGGTTTATCAGCGGCTTACCCCCAAGCGACGCTGCCCCGCACAGGGTCAAACGACCGGCAGCAGCTCTGCCGGCAGGTCTTGGTAACAGACAGGGCGCAGGAAACGGCGGATCGCCAGCGTCCCGACCGAGGTCGCGCCAAAGTTGGTCGACGCGGGATAGGGCCCGCCGTGGACCATCGCGCCGCTGACCTCCACGCCCGTGGGAAAGCCGTTGGCCAATATCCGCCCCGCCTTGCGCTCTAACACCGGCATCAAGGCCTTGGAGGCAGCGGTATCGCCCGCGTCCATTTGCAATGTGCAGGTCAGCTGCCCGTCTAGCCCTTTGGCGACCGCGGCCATCTCATCCGCATCGGCCACGCGCACGATAATGCCAAGCGGCCCGAAGACCTCATGCGCCAGCGCGTCGCTGTTCAGCCAATCGGTGCCAGAGACCTCGAAGACAGCGGGGGTGACACCACGCGCCTCGCCCCGATCCGAAGAGACGAGCGCGCGCGTACACCCCGCGCGCGCGATACGATCACGCCCGTCGAAATAGGCATCGGCGATCCCCGCAGTCAGCGTTGTTTGGGCAGGGCTTTCGTGCAAGGCGGCGACGGCGGCATCGCGGAAGGCATCGGCACCGGGGCCGTCAGTGATCACCACCACGCCCGGGTTCGTGCAGAACTGCCCTGCCCCCATCGTCAGCGACGCGGCCCACCCCGCCCCGATCTCTGCGCCACGGGCGGAGGCTGCGGCGGGCAATACAAAGACCGGATTGATCGACCCCAGCTCGCCAAAAAACGGAATGGGTTCGGGCCGTTGTGCACATAGATCAAACAGCGCCCTTCCGCCGCGCAGTGATCCGGTAAAGCCCACGGCCTTGATCAACGGATGCTGCACCAGCGCCTGCCCGACCTCTAGCCCGCCCCCCTGGATCAACGAGAATACTCCCGCGGGCATGTCGCAAGCTGTAATGGCGGCGGCAATCGCTGCGGCCACGACCTCTGCCGTGCCGGGGTGCGCGTGGTGCCCCCTGACAACCACCGGACAGCCCGCCGCCAAGGCCGACGCCGTATCCCCGCCTGC
The DNA here is from genome assembly GCF_054968505.1 of Sulfitobacter sp. G5_S2_6_S6. NCBI lineage: Bacteria > Pseudomonadati > Pseudomonadota > Alphaproteobacteria > Rhodobacterales > Roseobacteraceae > Sulfitobacter > Sulfitobacter sp. G5_S2_6_S6. The sequence goes on along the minus strand of NZ_JBQKUI010000007.1, from coordinate 34,632 downwards.
CGTCGAAAAAGCGAGCGGGAAGTTCGACGCCCCAAAGACCGCAACCGGGCCAATCGGGCGCTGGAACATCCGCAAATCAGATCGCGGCAAAGGCGTGCGATCCGGCAGGGCCGCATCATGGCGCGCGTCCAGAAACTTGCCTTCAAGGATATGCGTCGCGAACATGCGCAGCTGACCGGAGGTGCGCCCTGTTTCACCGCGCAAACGTGCGTCTGGCAGGCCGGTTTCCTGGGCGCCGATCAGGGCCAATGTGTCGATACGGGCGTCAACCTCATCCGCGATCGCATTCAGGAAGGCCGCGCGATCCTGCGCTGTGGTGGCGCTGTAGGCGTCAAACGCATCCTCGGCAGCCTGCGCGGCGCGGTCTACCAGATCAACGGTGCCGGCGGCGAAAATCCGTGGCTCCCCTTCGGCGGGGTCGGATGATAATTGCTCTGCCGCGCCGGTCCATTCGCCTGCGATCAGGTGTTTGCCCATCAGTTCCATGCTGCGTTTCCTTTAGCTTCTGTCAAAAATCCGGCGGCCGCGTGCATCCGCAGCCGCCGGTCGTGTCGTTGTCAGGAAAACAGCATGCCGCCGTTGATATCGACGTTGGCACCTGTGATGAACGCCGCATCATCCGACGCAAGGAACACCGCCAGCTTGGCCACATCTTCCGAAGTTCCCTCGCGTTTCACGGGCGAGACATTGGCCACATGGGTGCGCACTTCGGGTTTGGTAAAGATGTTGTGGAAATCGGTATCGATCATCCCCGGGCAAAGCGAATTCACGCGGATTTTCGGACCCAGCTCTTTCGCCAGACCCCGCGTCAGCGTCATCAGCGCCCCCTTGGATGCGCCGTAAGCCGAGGCTCCGGGCCCGCCGCCATCGCGACCGGCCTGCGACGCGAGCCCGACAATCGACGATCCTTCGGTCATATGGGGCAGACATTCGCGTACCATCAGCACAAAGGATGTCAGGTTCACGTCCATGACCGACTGCCAGTGATCCAGCGTCATCTCCGACATGGTGACCCGCGCGACCAGCCCGCCGGTGACGTGGACCAGCGTATCGACCTGTCCGAATTCCTTGACGGTCTTTTCTACCAACGCGGCAACATCGGCCTCTTTGGTCATATCGCCCTGCAGCGCGAAGGCATTCCCGCCCGCCGCCTTGATTTCGGCGACGGCGCTGTCGGCCCCTTTAGAACTTGCCATATAGTTGATCGCCACATTCGCGCCCCGCGCCGCGAGCTCAAGCACGCAGGCGCGGCCGATATCGCGGCCACCGCCGGTTACAATTGCGGTTTTCCCTTTGAGGTCCATGATCGTCTCCTGAATATAAAATTCTGCGGAGGAACCTGACCGAGCAGTGCTCTCCGCGTCTCCCTTCGATGCACAATGGGGTTCAAGGGCGGCGATGCACGCCCAACAACTGCATTATCCGTCCCCTTGCTTAGGGCAAACCTCAGGGCGCGACAATACAAATTATTACAAATATGGAGATTGGTAAGTCGTGAAGGTCTTTGACCCCAGCGGAAAAGCCCGAGAAAACAGTAGAATATGCGTCATATCAAGCACAAAACCCGATGAAAATCGCTGCGGCCTACGGCACACCTCTCACCCAAATCTGTTGACAACATCCAAAAATAGTTACAAATTATTACATCTGATTAAAGCCTGAGGGAGGCATACCAATGGACACCACAGCAGACACATCACAGGGCTGGATGACCTCGGGCCCCGGCGCGCAGCGGCGCATCTTGTGTCAGGACAAAGCGCTGATGATGGTAGAGTTCATGTTCGAAAAGGACGGCGTCGGCGTGCCCCATTCGCATCCCCATGTGCAGACGACCTTCGTGTCCTCTGGCCAGTTCGAATTCACCGTTGGGGGCGACACGCAGATCCTGAACCCCGGCGATGCCTTGATTATCCCGTCGAACGTCGAACATTCCTGCCTGTGCTTGCAAGCGGGGAAACTGCTCGACAGTTTTGCACCGCGGCGGGATGATTTCATGGCGGCCCACGGGCTGCCGCTAGAGTAAGCGGTTAGCCTTCGAACACACGGTTCTTTGCATTCTCGACATGGGCGCGCATGGCGGCGCGGGCTTCGGCCTGATCCCGCGCAATGATCGCGGCGAGGATGCGGCGGTGTTCTTGCTGGACAAGCTCCATCCGCTCGCGCGGTTTGCTGAGCGACAGGTTCCGCGTCAGGTTAAGGCCGGTCAGGATGTTCGACTTCATCGAGGTGCGCGCAGTTGCGAAATACTGGTTGCCGGACGCCTCGCAGATCGCCTGATGAAAGGCCTCGTCTGCTTCGACGCCCAACTCCCCTTCGCGAATGCAGCGGTCCAGCTCCTTGAAATGCGCGCGCAGCTTGGCCAGATCCGCTTCTGTATGGCGCACGGCGGCAAGGAACGCCGCCTCCCCCTCGATCGCGGCGCGGAATTCGAAGGTGCGCTGGATATCAGCGATGGACCCCACGGGCGCAAAGGTCAGCACCGCCGTATCGGGGCGGCGCTGCACGAATGACCCGGACCCCTGCCGCGACACGACCACGCCGTCTTCGCGCAGTTGCTTGAGCGCTTGACGCAGCACCGGCCGGGACACCTCCAGCATCTCGCTCATGGCGTGTTCGGTCGGCAGCTTATCCCCGACCGCAGTCTCCCCGCTGGAGATCATCGCGAGGATTTTCTCGTAGGCGTGATCCGCGAGCGTGCGTTCCTTGGCGGGCTTGCCCATGGCGGAACGGCTCGCATCTGCGCCTGCTACCGGTTGTTTTGTTCCCGCCATGCTTTGAATTCGTCCTTCGTTGCCGGATCTGTCGGTGGGTAAAGCCCAAAAATCGAAGCACCATTTTGCACCATTTCCAGAACGAAGTCTTCGAAAACGGTCATCTCTTCGGTTTCTGACGCTATTTCTGCCACCAGATGCTTGGGGATGCAAACGACGCCTTCATTGTCGCCCACGATAATATCACCCGGAAAGACGGAAACACCGCCACATGCGATAGGATCATTGATCGCGACGGCGTGGTGTTTGGTCAGGTTTGTCGGCGCACTGGGGCGGGTGTGATAGGCGGGCATCTCGAGCGCCGAAATCTCGGGCGTGTCGCGGAATCCCCCGTCGGTGACGATCCCCTTGCAGCCGCGCTTCATCAACCGGGTGGCCAGAATACACCCCGCCGACGCCGCCGTTGAATCGCGCCGCGAGTCGATCATGAAGACGGACCCCGGGGGGCATTCCTCTACGCCCTTGCGCTGCGGGTTGGCACGGTCCGCAAAAGACTCTAGCCCGTCCAGATCCTCGCGCGCGGGAATATAGCGCAGGGTATAGGCCGGCCCGACCATATTCGGCCCGGGGTTCATACGGTAAGGCCCCTGAATAAAGACGTTACGAAAGCCGCGCTTGAACAATGCGGTGGTCAGCGTTGCCGTGCTGACATGCATGAGCTTTTCAAGGAGTTCTGGCGTCGGTTCAGTCATGGTGAATACTTTCTACTATGGTATTTCGGGCGTTTTGAAAGGCGTTAAAAAGGTCGGCTCATTCAAGCAATGAGGGCAGGAACAGCGACACCGCGGGGACATATGTGACCAGCAAGAGCGCCATCAGAATGGCCAGATAGAAGGGCCATATGGTCCTGAGCGTTTCCTCGATCTTGACCCTGCCGACGGCACAGCCGACGAACAGGCAGGTGCCTACGGGGGGCGTGCACAGACCAAGCCCGAGGTTGACCAGCAGCATGATCCCGAACTGGGTGGGGTCCATGCCAAGATCGCGCACAATGGGCAGGAAGATCGGGGTGCAGATCAGGATCAGCGCGGCCATATCCATGATCATCCCCAGCACCAGCAGCATGATGTTGATCATCAGCAGAACGGCGATCTTTTCTTCCGAGATGCCAAGCATGAAGCTGCTCAGCTTTTCGGGCACCTGATACAGCGCCAGAAGATAGGCGAATGAACTGGCAAAACCGATCAGCACCATGACCATCGCCGTTGTGCGCACGGCAGAGACGACAGCGGTCTTGAACCCGTTCCAGTCAAGGCTGCGATAGACGAAATAGGTCAGCAGCAGCGCATAGATCGCACCGAAGGCACCGGATTCAGTCACGGTGAAAATACCCGACAGCACCCCGCCCACGATAATCACAGCCGTCACCAGGCCCGGCAGGGCATGCAGCGATGCAACGCCGACCGCACGCCAGCCGGGGAAGGGCTCCGCCGGATAGTTGCGTTTGATCGCAATGACATAGGCCGCCACCGCAAGGCACAGACACATCAGCATGCCAGGCACCACCCCCGCGAGGAACAGCTTCGAGATAGAGATCCCCCCGCCAGCGGCCACCGCAAAGATAATCATATTGTGGCTGGGCGGGATGACGATGCCCGCAATCGATGATGTAACGGTCACGTTCACCGCGTAGTCGGAATGATAGCCCCGTTCCTTCATGACAGGGATCAGAATAGACCCGAGCGCCGAGATATCAGCCACAGCCGATCCCGAAATCCCGCCGAACAACATGCTGGAAAAGATGTTCACCGATGCCAGACCGCCGCGAACGTGACCCACAAGGGCCGAGGCGAACTTGACCAGACGCATGGCGATACCGCCGTGCAGCATCAGCTCGCCTGCGAAAACGAAGAACGGGATCGCCAGCAGCGAGAAGACAGAGATGCCGGAAACCGACCGTTGAAAGGTGATCAGCAGCGGGAAACCTTCGTACCAGAACGCGGTCAGGGCTGCGATACCCATTGCAAAGGCGACGGGGATACCGATCACGACGGAGACACCGAAAATGCCAAGAAGGATTGTCAGACCCATGATTAAAACAGACCTTTTTCATGATAAGGGATACCGCGCAGAAAACAGGCGATCCGAAACACCGCGCGCAGCCCGGCAAATATAAAGACAAGCCCGCCGCACATCGCAGCCGACAAGGACCGGAAGCTTTCAGGGATGTTCAGCATGGGGAGCATTGTGCTCCACCCGAATTTCACCAGTTCAATACTTGCGACCAGCATGATCAGGCCGAAACCGGCAAGGACGATATCAATGACGAGCTTCAGGAGATTACTGACACGCCAGCCCATCATGTCGCGGAATAGCGTCACCCCGAGATGTGTGTTCTCGTGGATCCCGACCGCCGCGCCCAGATAGGTCACATAGCAGATCAGCAAAAGCGCCAGCTGTTCGACCCATGTCGGTGTGACGTTCAAGACATAGCGCCCGAACACCAGCCAGCCGAAGGTCGCGATCAGCACGACGATGGCGATAGAGGCCGCGAGCATGCAAAGAAAACTCAGCCCGTCGAGCGCACGCTCGGTATGCTTCATCCAGAGGGGTGCGTGTTCCACGGCCCTATTCCTTTGTGAGAGAAGGGGTGCGCCCCGTTACAACAGGGCGCACGATTGTCCGGCCGCGCTGATCAGTCAGCGTTGCGGAACAGATTGACGAGATCCGTCATCTCTGGATTGGCCGCCAGATACTTTTCGTAGACGGGCACCATCGCTTCCTGGAACGCCGATTTGTCGGCGATCTCGTTCACTTCGACGCCACCGTCCATGATGATCTTCATCGACGCCGCCTCGCGTTCGCCCCAGAGCTTGCGCTGCAGATCGGTGGAGTTTTTACCGGCGGTTTTCACGATTTCCTGCTGTTCTGGTGTCAGACCGTCAAAGGTCTTTTTGCTCATGCACAGGCATTCGGGAATGATCAGGTGCTGGGTCAACGAATAGTATTTCGCGACCTCGAAGTGGCTGGTGGATTCATAAGACGGCGGGTTGTTCTCTGCCCCGTCCACAACGCCGGTCTTGATCGACTGGTAGACTTCCGCAAAGGCCATCGGGGTGGCGTTGCCGCCCATGGATTCGATCATGCCGACGAACAGGTCGTTGTTCATCACGCGCACTTTCATGCCTTGCACGTCTTCGGGCGTATTGATCGGCTTGACCGAGTTATAGAAAGACCGCGCGCCGGCGTCATAGTAACCAAGGGGGACGATCCCCTTTTCCTCTAGCGCTTCCCCAAGTGCGGCCCCGGGTTCGCCGTCCATCAGCTCATACATCTGTGGCACGCTTTTGAACACGAAGGGCAAGGACACGACGTTGGTCGCAGGCACGGCCTGACCCATCGGCCCAAGGCTGAAGACGCCAAAATCCATGATCCCGAGACGCAGCTGTTCAATCGCATCGGGCTGCGAGCCAAGAACGCCAGCGTGGAACACCTTGCCCTTGATCTCGCCCCCTGTCTTTTCGGTGACCTCTTCCATGAAGGCTTCCATACCGTGCGATACGGGGTAATCCTCGACGTGGATATTCCAGCCGCGCCAGTCTTTTGCCTGCGCCGTCACGGGCATGACAGCCAGCGTCGATGCCGCGGCAATCGCAAAGGCACCACGGGTGATGATTTTATTCAGTTTCATATTTGTTTCCTCCCAAAGACAAATTATTGCAAAAGTGATCACATAACTTACAAATATTTACAAGTACTATTTTTCGAGTTTTAATGGGGACGCGCCTGACCTTGTCGTTTTGATCTTCACTGCGCTGACCCAAAAATTTAGAATTTTAAAGGGCTTAAGGTCTGCGAAGAGACGAGTAAGGCGACGGAAATTTCGCCCCTGCTGCACGGGCGGGCCAACACATAGGAAGAGGTAGATAGATGACAAATTCGCATTCCAACCAGACAACCAAACTGCAGGCGGGCACCGCCTTCCCCGTGTTCGAGGTGCCTAAATTCGGCGGCGGCACCATGACGGTGGGCGGCGCGACCGACGGCTGGACGCTGCTCATTGTATACCGTGGCAAGCATTGCGGACGCTGCAAGACCTACCTGAGCAAGCTGGAACACAACTATGCAAAGTGGGAAGACGCGGGCTTTGCGGTGAAATGCGTCTCGGCCGACCCGCTGGAGAAAGTCAGCGATGATGTCGCGCGCTTCGGGTGGACCTTCGACATCGGCTACGACCTGCAAGAGAGTGACATGCGCGCCATGGGGCTTTACGTCAGCGACCCGCTGTCTTCGCAGGAAACCGACCGTCGCTTTGCAGAGCCCGGTATTTTCTGCCTGCGCCCCGACGGCACAACGCAGATCATAGCCATCTCTAACGGCCCGGCGGCGCGCCCCGATCTGGATGAACTTCTCGACGGGATGATATTCACAATCAACAACGACAAACCTGTCCGCGGGAACGCCTAAACCCGACCTGAGCCTACCAACCGCAAGACAGCCAAGAGGAGCACCCCCAATACAACACAACGGCTCCCGCTAGGCGACAGACCCGAGTTCTGCCACACCGCTGGATACAGCGGGCCTGCGCGAACGGGCACCGATCCAGCGGGCGCCCCCAAACTTTATCGAAAGTTATTTTGTCACGCGGGAATAAACCGCACCCCCCGGACGTCACTTGGTCATAGAGCCTTTGCCCACGATGCAGAGCAAAGGCCCGGAACCACGGGAGGAAGACATGAAAGTCATTGAAAACGTTAAGCGTCGGCACTTTTTGATCGGATCGGCAGGCACGATGGCAGCCGTCGCGGTCGGGGCACCGGCTTTGGCACAATCAGGCGCAGAGCCTTTGCCGGATTACGTCGCTTGGAAAGACGCCGAGGACATGATCGTCCATTCCAAGCAGACGCTCGAGACGAAACGCGCCGCACAGGGGTCAGAGCTGATCACCCCCACAACCGAACTTTACATCCGCAACAACTTGCCCGCCCCCTCGGACAAGATCGTTGCCGACCGCGATGCCTGGGAGGTCGAGATCGACGGTGTTGCAAACCCTGGCAAGATGACCGTCGGTGCGTTGAAAACGCTTGGCGTCGAAACGGTCGTGTGCGTGCTGCAATGCTCGGGCAACGGGCGCGCTTTCTTCGATCACGAGACGAGCGGGTCGCAGTGGTCCGTCGGGGCGGCGGGCAATGTCGTGTGGACAGGCGTGCCCGTGCGCGCCGTTATTGACGCAATGGGCGGCGCCGATGCGGATGCCGTGTATCTGACCGGCACCGGCGGAGAGGACATTCCCCAAGGGCTCCCGCCTGAATCGATCCAGGTTGAACGCTCTGTCCCCAAGGCTGCGATGGATCGCGCGATCCTCGCGTGGGAGATGAACGGCGAACCCGTGCCGCTGGCGCACGGTGGCCCCCTGCGGCTGATTATCCCGGGCTACTACGGGGTCAACAATATCAAGTATCTCAAACGGTTGGCCCTGACGGTCGAGGAATCGCCCAATAAGATCCAGCAGACCGGCTACCGCGTCCGCCCTGTCGGCGAAAAAGGTGATCCCTCGCAACCCTCCATGTACGAGATGTCGGTGAAATCATGGATCACCGGGCCGCTGGTGGATGCCGCAACGGGCAAGGTGCAGATTCACGGCGTCGCCATGGGCGGTGTCAGCGGGCTTGAGAAAGTCGAAGTTTCCACCGACGGCGGGCAGACCTGGGCCGATGCGCAGTTTCTGGGCCCTGACCTGGGCCCCTACGCGTGGCGGCCCTTTGTGCTGATCACCGATCTGACGGAAGGCACGCATATGCTGGCAAGCCGGGCAACCAATGCCGCAGGCGACGCCCAGCCAGAGAACTTTCCGCCAAACGAACGCGGTTATGGCAACAACGGATGGCGGGCACATGCCGTCGACGTGACTGTCAGCTGATACCATAGACCGGCGGCCTTGGCCGTCGGTCCGACCCTTACCCGGAGACATTGAAATGACCCCATCCCTGACGCCGCGCCTTGGCGGTGCCCTTTTCCTTGCGCTGATCGGCAGCGCAGCAGCAGCCGACGCCTCTCTTGACGCCGGGCGCGCCCTTTTCAACGAGACAGCGCAGCCGCAATGTGCCCTTTGTCACAGCTTGAAAGACGCAGGTGCCGAAGGCGAGATCGGCCCGAACCTTGATGACTTCAAGCCCACCGTCGAACAGGTCCGCGCCGCCGTGACAAGCGGGATCGGCATTATGCCCGGCTTTGCCGAAACGCTGACCGACGCAGAGATCGAAACGCTATCGACCTATGTGGCGACCGTCGCGGGCGGATCTGACGCCGCGGCCCAAAGCGACGCCAGCGCACCGACCGAGGACGCCGCCGCAGCAGAGCCGGAAACCCCCGGTGCCGAGATTCTGGCACAAGGCGACCCCGCCGCGGGCGAGAAGGTGTTCAGGAAGTGCAAAGCCTGTCACACGGTCGAAGAAGATGGCCCAAGCCGCGTCGGGCCAAATCTTTACGGGATCGTCGGTGCCTCGGTCGCGGCGGTGGACGGGTTCCGCTATTCCGGCGCGCTGACTGACCATGGCGGCGACTGGACACCCGACCGGCTTGCGACTTTCCTTGCCAACCCCCGCAAGGCCGTGCCCGGCACCAAGATGAGCTTTGCCGGGCTGCGCAAGCCGGAAGACCAAGCCGATGTGATCGCCTATCTCGCCAGCTTGTCAGACGCAGACTGACCTAACCGACGCAAGGCCGCGCCGAACGAACCGTCTTTGAAAGTGCTGCCATCACGCTTTCAGAGGCGCGTTCGCGCGTTTCGAGCCTAAGATAGCGGGCAATGGCATCGAACCGGGTGCGGTCCATCCCCGTCGCGACGATAATATGGCGCTGTTGGTCCCGGGAATCCCAGCTCGCGATCTGCTTTTCTGACGTGCTCTTACCCTCTGGCAGGGCAAACCCGCCGCGCAAGTATGTCAGGCGACATCCATTCTGGCCCGCATAATGCATGATATCGCCCTGCTTTGCCACGCGGGACGCGACCGCTGTCAGGTTCGCGCCCTCAAGATCCGGCACACCTGCCAAACCACCCCCCGCCACGGGGCGCAGATCGCCAGAGCCTAGATCATAGGTCTGTGCTGCCAGTTCGGTGTGAATGTCGAAAGCCGTGGGGGTGGCGACGAAGCCAGACCCGAAAACCATCGCCAAAGCCACCACTGCGGCGACAGCGCCGCCCCAAAGCCAAGGTCGCGGGTGCCGGTTGCTGTTTGCGGCCCTCGTTTGCGGCGTAGCGTCTTGGTCGTCCAGCACCGGACGCATCAACGCCAAACCGCGCGAAACGCGCCGCACATCCTCCAGCGCCGCAGCCAGCGCGGGTTCGGCAGCCAACCGCGTCTCTAAGGCACGCATTTCCGATGCGTTCAGCGCGCCATCATGGTAGGCGTTGATCTGTTCCCAGTCTTTGTCGTTCAGCTCGCTCATGTCTTCCGCGTCACTTCCTGTTTTGCCGTTCCGGCCCCATCGACGACGTCCAGCAACGCCCGACGCGCGCGGCTGATCCGGCTCATCACTGTGCCGTTTGGCACATCCATCACTTTCGCCGCCTCGGCGTATTTCAGGCCCATAATGTCCACAAGGCAAAGCACCTCGCGGGTTTCGGGCGGCAGCTTCTCGAACGCCAGCCGGATCAATACATCCCGCGCGGTGTCCGGTCCGCCTGCTTCATCAGATAGACGTTTCTCCTCCGCCGAATATTCACGGCGCACGCGCCTTTTTCTCAGCTCGTCATAATGCAGGTTGCGAATGACGCGGAACATCCACGGGCGCAATTCCTCCAGCAGCTCGGGTCTGCGATCAGACCGCAACCCCCGCTCCACCGCGTCCTGCACCAGATCCTCTGCCGCGTCGCGCGACTGACAGATGGCCGTGGCATAGGCCCTCAACTCAGGCAAAAGAATCTCGATAAGGGTACGCTGCGCCATATCAATCCGTACCGCGTTTTCAGGCCGGATCAAAGCCAACACGACCCGCTGTCGTCATTCTTCGTGCGGGATCTGGCGTAGGAGTTGCGTCGAGAATGTCCGTGATGCTTGCCAGAAAAATCGCGGCCCGCGCGGCTGACCCTGAAACGGTATTCAGGTGGCTTCACCGGTAGGGTTTAAGCGTTCGCCATTATTTAACATAACGTTGATTAAAAATTCCTAACTCCCAGAAAAACGTCCCACAGGTATCAACCTCACAAACAACGAAACCCACAAACCAAAAAAAACCGCAGCATTTCCGCCGCGGTTTCTTCATCTAACGTCTGGCCCTATTCAGGCGATGGCTGCCTTGATCTGGTCGGCGAGCGACATGGGATCAAAGGGTTTGCTGATCACCTCTGTCGCGCCGATGCCGCGCAGTTCTTCCAGCTCGTTCGGTTGGGCACGGGCGGTCATGAAGATCGCGGGCACATTTGCGAAATCCGGATTCTCGCGCAGTTTCTCAAGCGTTTGACGGCCGGTCATGCCGGGCATCATCATATCCAGCAAAAAAACGTCGGGGATATAGTCCAGCGTCTTTTCAAGCGCCTGTTCGCCGCAATCGCATTGCTCCACCACGAAATCACCCGACAGTTCGAGTGACATTTTGGCGATTTCGCGAATATCGGCGTCGTCTTCTACGTGAAGCAATTTAATCATACGGGACTCTTATCCAACGTTCTCTAGTCTTTCAAAATCATTCTCTGGCCCAGAATGGCGCGTTTTGACAGGTAAAGTGAAGGTGAAAGTTGTCCCCCGCCCTTCTTTACTGACAAAATCGATCGTACCACCCAAACCTTCAACAATTGCTTTACAGATGCTCAGCCCCAAACCGGTACCGCCTTTGGTCGCCCGGTCGGAATTCGCCATATCAGCAAACCGTTGAAAGATCTTATGCTGGTCTTCGGGCGCAATGCCCATCCCCTCATCGCGTACAGACACACATACGTTTTCAGGGGTTTTGTCGACGGAGATCTCCACCGTGCCGCCCGGTTTGGAAAACTTCGCAGCATTCGACATCAAGTTGGTTAAAACTTGAATGATACGGTTGGCGTCGGTCTCGATATAGGTGGGCGTATCCACCCCGTGGCATTTGATCTGCAAGCCGAACCGCTGATGGGCGGTCGCATTGGCGCGCAGAGATTCGGCCACCAGTTCCGACAGGTCAGCGGTTTCCAGTTCGAAATCCAGACGCCCGGAGGAGATCTTCTCCATATCCAGAATGTCGTTGATGATCAGCACCAGACGATCGGCATTGCGATGCGCGATCTCCAGCAGGCCCTCGGCTTTGGGTGGCAGCTGGCCCGCGGCTTTCGACAACAGCAGCCCCATCGACCCTTTGATCGAGGTCAAGGGCGACCGAAGTTCGTGGCTGACCATAGAGATGAAATCCGCCTGAAGTTGCTCTTGTTCAAGCCGTTCGGTGATGTCGTGCAGCATGATCAGCAGACGCCCGTCGACTGTCCCCTTGTTCAGCCACTTGATCGACCCTTCAAAGTTCGTGCCCGATATCGTTGCGCTGAACGTCATATAGGTGTCGCCGATATCCATCATCCGCAGACAGGCATCGAGCACATCCTCGCAGCCGCGTTCGGCCGCCATATCGCGCACCGTTTGCCCGTTCTTGGGCCGCGTCGACCAGCCGAACCGCGCCTTGGCGGCAAGGTTCATATAGCGCAACTCAAGATTGTCTTCGGACACGATCCAGATGTCGTCGCGCAGCTCGTGCAAGGTCATCGCCGTGTCGCGCCGCGCGATCAGCTTGGTGGTAGAGGTGATGTCCGTCCGCGCCGAGATCGACCCGATCCAGCGGCCATTCGCATCCAGCAACGGGGTCACTGTCGTCTGTGTCACGCAGTTTGACCCGTCGCGATTGCGCAGCGTCGTTTCACCCTGCCAGCTTTTGCCCTGCCGCAGCAGATCGCGGATTTCAGTGGCGGTGGTTCTATTGTCCTTGGAATACAGCATCGCGACCGGTTTGCCGATCAGCTCTTTGCGGGTATAGCCGGTTGCCTCGAGCAACAGGTCGTTCACCTCGACCAGCAGGTTATCGGTGTCGACCACGTTTACCATCGTGTGCATCTTTAGAACACGCAGCTGTTGGGCGACGCTGTCATCAACCGTCGCACGCGCCGGCGTGGCCCGCACATTCGCGGCGATCAGCGGCACCAGACTGGCAATGGCGATGGCCCCGATAACCGGAACAGTTTGCGCCGGTGTGCCCGACAGCAGCGCCGAGGTCGCGGCGTACCACCCCCCAGCCAAGGCCGATCCGGCGACGAAACCGGTCGCACTATGGCGCTTCTTTCCGTTCCAAGACATATCGCGTCCTTACTTACAAAAAGAAGGCACCATCCCTAGCCAAGCACCCTCTCCATCCCTTGCGCCATCATAGACAAAAGTATCTAGACATTTTTAAGGCGATTTTTAGCAACTTTAGAAACAACCATAAGGAGATCAACTCGCTCTTTGTGTCGGACCTACAATACTTTCGATAATGTGGTTCAGGTCGGTCTGAGACTTCACCAGATGGGTGCCCACCCGACTATCCTTCTCGCGCGCCGCGTCAGAGGTCAGCCCGACCACCCGCGCCGTTGGCTGAAGCTCGGCGATATCGTCCAGGACGGCGGCGGCGTCGCCATCTGGCACGGTCCAGTCAAGGATGATCACATCCAGCGGCCCCGCGCTCAGCGCTTCGTGGACCTCGTTCAGCCGCGTGACGTTATGGACATCGGCAAAGGGTCTCAGCCCTTCGCGCAGCACCTCTGCAAATTCTTCGTCATCCTCAAGGTGCAATACCCTAAGGTTGTCCTTCGTACCGTCGATCACTTCGAACGTGCGGGCATCGGGCAGCACATCATACCCTTCGGCATCGGTGGCCAGCGGACAGGTGAACCAGAAAACCGTGGTCCCGCTGGGCTTGCTTTCAAAGCCGATGTTGCCGCCCTGACGCCAGACGATCTGTCGCGTGATATTCAGCCCAAGGCCTGTCCCGCCCTTGGCCCGCGTGTCTGATCCATCGGCCTGAGAAAACGCCTGAAAAATCCGGTTCTTGAAATTCTCGGGCACGCCGGGGCCGAAGTTCTGAACGTAAACAATCGCCATGTCGCCAATCGTCTCGGCCTTGATCGTGACGTCGGTGCCTTCGGTCGAGTACTTGCACGCATTCGACATCAGGTTCGCCAGCACCTGCATCATCCGTGACCAATCGGCGGTTACATTGATGTCGGTGTCGGGCAGATCCATCACCAGTTTGGTGTTATGGGTGACGGCAAAGGGCATCATCTCTTGCACGGCCGAAGAGATGACCTCGTTCAGGCTCATCGGGCTGAGGTCAAACTCGATCTTGCCCGACGATATCTTTTCGAGGTCGAGAATATCGTTGACGATGGTGGTCAGACGGTCGGCGTTGTTGCGCGCGATCTCGATCAGGCGCAGCGCCGAGGCAGGCATGGTATCACGCGCCGACATCTCGATCAGGCCAAGCGCCCCCTTGATAGAGGTCAGCGGCGTGCGCAATTCATGGCTGACGGTGGACACGAATTCATTCTTGATCTCGTCGATCTTCTTCTGGTCGGTGATATCGTTGACCTGCGCGATAAAGACATAGGCCCCTTCGTTTTTGTCGAAGGTCCAGGTGATGTTGAACAGCCCCCACCGCTGGCCGCCGTCCTTATGCAGGATCGGATGTTCGCCGCGATAAACCTCGTTCGACCCGCTTTCGGTGAACTTGGTCACGATATCACGCATCAGCTTCACATCTTCCTCGGGGATGATCTGCGCAAGGTTGAACCGGTCGGTCATTACCTTTTGCGAATATCCCGTCAGCTCGCACATGGCGTTGTTCACGCTGGTGAACTGTCCGTTGCTGTTCAGGGTCGCCATGCCAACGGGGGCCGCATCCAGCACGGTGCGGAATCGCTTCTCGCTCGCCTCAAGCGCGTTGCGGGCGTGACGCAGCCCGGTAATGTCGCTTTGCGTCCCGACCATCCGTATCGCCGACCCGTCGTCGGCGCGATCCACGACCACGGCATCCGACCGCATCCAGCGCCAGCTTTCGCCGAACTGCATCCGGTATTCGGTCCGCGACCGTTCTGCCTTGCCGGTGATACAGTGCTGATCCGCCTCGATCAGACGGGGCAGATCGTCGGGGTGGATACGGCTTAGGAACTCTTCCTGCGTATCCTCGACCTCCGGACCGACCTCCATGATCTTGCGCCACGTCGGCGAAACCACCGATTTGCCCGACATCAGGTCGATCTCGAACACGCCAATTTCTGACCCCGCGAGGGCATGGTCATAGCGTTCCTTGATCCCGGCCAGTTCCCCGACGGCCCCGACCTCGACCGATACATCCCGCACAATAGCGGTGATGCGTTTGACGCCATTCAGCGTTTCCCATTCGTTATAATGTAGATCAAGGTGCAGCGTGGATCCGTCATGTTTGGTGCCCGTGGCGTTATAGCCTGCCTCTGCGGGCAGCCACCCCGCCTCTGTCACGAATTTCTTCAGGGGCAACCCGCCCATCCCGTCTTCATGCTTGTCGAAAATCTCGAGCGCGGCGTGGTTGGCAAACAGGATCTCGCGGCGTTCATCCAGAATGAAGATGCCCACAACGCTGTTCTCGATGATCGACCGGTTTTCCTCTTCGCGGGCGCTGATCTGCTGTTCGCGCAGCGCGGCCACCTCAGCCAGAGAATCCCCGCGTTGGCGAATGGCGCGCAGCACCACGATCAGCATCGCGGTCAGGGCAATCCCTGCGATCAGCGCGAGCAGCGGTGTTCCACCGGGGAACAACGCCTCGAACAAGGGGGTGCTTTCATATTGGACGGTCCAGGTCCGCCCGAAGAATTCGGTGGCATAGGCCACACTATACTTACCCGCCGCATGTTCGTGATCCTGACTAGCATAGATCAGAGCCTCGGGGTCGGTCGTGTCGCCGTCATAGACGTGGAAATCATACACATTGTTCTGGTTCGGCGTCAGATCCTGCAACAGGTTGCGGCCGATGAACGGCGCATAGACCCAGCCGCGAAACGTCCCCTCGCGCGGGCCGGAGGCATAGAACAGCGGGCGCAGCAGCAAGAACCCCGGTTCCTTCATCGCGTCCTGCACCAGCAGGATGCGCGGTGTCAGCTGCGGGGTGTTGGTTTCGCGCGCCCGATCCGCCGCCTCGCGCCGCCCTTTTTCAAAGCTGATGTCCAGCCCGACGGCTTCCTTGTTGGGCAGCACCGGCGCGATATATTTGATCACATATTTCTGGTCATGGTTCGTTTCCGGCCTGATCTCGAACCCCGGCGTCCCATTGGCACGCATATCGGCGACGAAAGCATCCTCGTCCACCTTGGCCACGGGTTCGACAAAACCGATGCCGTTGATGCCGGGCAGATAGTTTTCGAAATCCAGACTTTCGACAAAGGTCTCGAAATCGTCGTATTCGATATTCTCCGACGATTGCATCATCCCTGCGGCGCCGTTCAGACTTTGCAGATAGATGTTCATCCGACGATCCAACGCCTGAAGCCCGTCTTCGGTGATGCGGGTGAATTCGGCCTTGGCCGCGGCGCGGTTCATTCGCGCGCCTTCAGCGTAGATCCCGAAGGTCACGAGAAGGCAGACAACGACCAAAATCAAATCTAAGCGCTTGAACAAAACTATACTCTCACATTTCGCGAAACTGAAAAAAGCGCCTAATCGATGAAAGCCACCCGCTGATCATGTTACCGGCATCCCTCACTTATAAGTAGCACCGGTTTCCCTGCCAACGTTAATTATTACTTGCGCACAGGATAAAGACAGAAACCTCAAGAGAATCTAAAGACGCCCCAACTCAGGGTTGCTGATCATACGGGATGCACAATCATAGCACGGAAGTCGTTGACGTTCGTCAGCGTCGGTCCCGTCACCACCTGACCGCCGATCCGGCCAAAGAAACCGTGGGCGTCATTTACCGCTAACGCCGATTCTGCGTCGGCGCGCGCGGCCCCGCCCCGTGCCAATGTGTCGGGCCCGATGATCGCCCCCGCCACCTCTGCCGCGCCGTCGACGCCGTCGGTGTCGCAGGCCAACCCCCAGATACCCCCCGCCCCGTTCAGGGCCAGCATCAGTGCCAAGGCATATTCCGCATTCGGTCCACCAACGCCATCCCCGCGCCGCGTGACCGTCAGCTCGCCGCCCGACAGGACAACAATCGGCGCATCGCCGGGATGTAGACGCGCCTGTTCTTGCAGGGCCAAGGCGGCATGGGCGCGGGCGACCTCGCGGGCCTCACCCTCTAGGCCATTGCCCAGACGAATCACACGAAACCCCTCTGCCTCGGCCAAAGCCTGTGCCGCATCCAGCGATTGCTTGGGGGCCGCATAAATCCGGTTCATCACACGCGACAGCCGCGCATCATCCGGCGGCACGACCTGCGATCCCGCAGCAAGCGTCCGCGTGACCGAGGCCGGAACCGCCACGCCCCACTGCGTCAAGATCGCCTGCGCATCGCGCGAGGTGGAAGCATCGCCCACCGTGGGGCCCGACCCGATCATCGCCATATCATCCCCCGGCACGTCCGAGATCATCAACGTGTGCATCGCCGCCGGATAGGCCGCCGCCGCCAACTGCCCGCCCTTGACCTGCGACAGATGCTTGCGCACCACATTCATCTGCGTGATCGGCGCGCCAGAGGCCAGCAACCCCGCGTTCACCGCCTGTTTCTCGGCCAGCGTAATCTCCCCCGAGGGCGCGGTCAGCAGCGCCGACGCCCCGCCCGAGATCAGCGCCAGCACAAAGTCCCCCTCGCCCAAGTCCTGCACCAGTTGTAGCATCCGCGCGGTTGCGGCCTGTCCGGCGGCATCGGGCACGGGGTGGGCGGCCTCGACAATCTCGATCCCCTGACAGGGGCGGGCGTATCCATAGCGGGTGATCACCAAACCGTCGCAGGGGCCCCAGGCCGCCTCGACCGCCTCGGCCATGCGCGCGCTGGCCTTGCCCGCACCGATCACCACCACACGGCCCGCCGGTTTCGGCGGCAGATGCGCGGCCAGCGATTGCATCGGATCGGCCACGGCGACCGCGCGGTCGAACAAGCGGCGTAAAGTCGTCTCCGGCGCGGTGTGCATGGCGATCCCTATCCCGTCATCAAAAAAGCCGCCCCCGAAGGGACGGCCTGTTTTACACTCACGCGGTCTGATCGAACAGCCTTTTGCGGGCCGCGGCGTATTCTGTCGCCATCCGCTCGACCACCTCAGCGGCGGGGCGCACATCCTTGACCGCACCGATGCCCTGACCGGCCCCCCAAATCTCTTTCCAGCTTTTGGGCTTTTCGCGATCGGCACCGAAGTTCATGTTCGACGGGTCGGACCGTTCAAGGTTGTTCGGGTCCATGCCCTGCGCCTCGATCGAGGCTTTCAGATAGTTGCCCCAAACGCCGGTGAACAAATCGGAGTACACAATATCCGAGGCCCCCGAATCCGCGATCATCTGCTTGTAGCGTGCGTCGGCATTCGCCTCTTGCGTGGCGATAAACGCCGACCCGGCATAGCCGCCATCCGCGCCCATGGCCTGCGCCGCAAGAATGCTATCGCCCTTGGCAATCGCCCCCGACAGGAACAGCGGCCCGTTGAACCATTCGCGGATTTCTTGGATCAGCGCCAGCGGCGACAAGGCACCGGCGTGCCCCCCTGCCCCGGCGGCCACAGCGATCAGACCATCAGCCCCTTTTTCAATCGCCTTATGGGCAAAGCGGTTGTTGATGATGTCGTGCAAGACAACACCGCCCGCGCCATGCGCCGCATCGTTCAGCCATTCCTGCGCCCCGAGCGACGTGATCCACAGCGGCACCTCGTGCTTGACGCAAATCTCTACGTCCCGTTCAAGCCGCGCGTTGGACTTATGCACGATCTGGTTCACCGCATAGGGGGCGGCGGGATTGTCGGGGTTCGCTTGGTTGTGACGGTCCAGCTCTTCCTTGATGCGCGTCAACCAACGGTCCAGCTCAATCGGCTCCCCTTCCGCTTCGCGTGCGTTCAGCGCTGGAAAGCTGCCCACGATACCGGCCTTGCACTGTGCAATCACCAGATCAGGGTTCGAGATAATGAACAGCGGGCTGCCAATCAGCGGGATACGCAAATTGTCGAAAAGGGCGGGTAGCGTCATCTTGTTCCTCCGGGACGTATTATTTTCCTGCAACTTGTCAGGATGTGCGCGCTTTGGAAATGACGAACGTTGCGTCCGTCACTCCCTTCTTGTGGTCGGGACTACAGCGCCTCGATGATGGTGACATTGGCGATGCCGCCGCCTTCGCACATGGTTTGCAACCCGTATCTTTGGCCGCGCGCATGCAGGCTGTGCACCAGCGTCGTCATCAGCCGCGCTCCAGAGGCCCCCAAAGGATGCCCAAGCGCAATCGCGCCGCCGTTCACATTCAACTTGGCCGGATCGGCCCCGGTGTGTTTTGCCCATGCCATCGGGATCGGCGCAAAGGCTTCATTGACCTCGAACAGATCGATGTCGTCGATCTTCATACCGGCCCGCTCCAGCGCGCGGTCGGTGGCGGGCAGCGGTTCCTCCAGCATGATCACCGGATCGCCCGCGGTCACCGTCAGGTTCACGATCCGCGCCTTCGGCGTCAGCTTGTATTTCTTGAGCGCGGCTTCGGACACGACCAACACGCCCGCCGCCCCATCGCAAATCTGCGACGCGTTCGCGGCCGAGATCATGCCGTCCGGATCAAGCAGTTTAACAGAGGAAATCCCGTCAAGCGTCGCATCATCGCGGATGCCTTCGTCGCGGGTGTGCATCCCGCCCTCGATGGCCAGCGGAATGATCTCTGCGTCAAAGGCCCCACCATCCCGCGCAGCGACGGCGCGGCGGTGGCTTTCCAGCGCATAGGCGTCCAGTTCCGCGCGGGTGAACCCGTGCTTTTGCGCGACCATTTCCGCGCCGATGAACTGGCTGAAATTCTTGGTGCCGTAGCGCGCCTCGATCCGGTCGCTGAACGGGCCCTCGCCCAACCCCGCCTTGGCATAAAGCGATACATTCGACCCCATCGGCACCCGCGTCATGCTTTCGACACCCATGGCTACAACCACATCCTGCGTGCCCGACATCACCGCCTGCGCCGCGAATTGCACCGCCTGTTGCGAGCTGCCGCATTGCCGGTCGATGGTGACCGCGGGCACCGATTGAGGCAGATTCGACGCCAGCACACAGTTGCGCCCGAAGGCAAAGGATTGCTCTCCGCCCTGGCTGACGCAACCGACGATCACGTCATCAATCACCGCGCCGTCGATCCCGGACCGCGCCACCAGCGCATTCAACACCTCGGCCCCCAGATTGGCAGGGTGCCAGTCGCGCAGCGCGCCGCCACGGCGCCCCCCTGCGGTGCGGGCTGTCTCTACGATATAGGCATGTGCCATAACGCTTTCCCCTCTATTCAGTCTCTATTTCGGTGCCATGCGGATCGCGCCATCAAGGCGGATCGTTTCACCGTTCAGCATCGGGTTGTCGATAATCGCCCCGACCATCTTGGCGTATTCCGACGGATCGCCCAAACGGCTGGGGAAGGGCACCTGCGCGCCGAGCGAATCCTGCGCCTCCTGCGGCAGCCCCTCCAGCAGCGGTGTGAGGAACAGCCCCGGTGCGATCGTCATCATACGGATGCCATAGCGCGCCAGCTCGCGGGCGACGGGCAAGGTCATGCCCACGATCCCGCCCTTCGATGCCGCATAGGCCGCCTGCCCGATCTGGCCGTCAAACGCCGCGACCGACGCCGTGTTGATGATCACGCCGCGTTCTTCACCCACGGGCTCTGCCTTGTGCAAGGCCGCGGCGAATTTCGACAAGACGTTGAACGACCCCAGCAGGTTCACATTCACGACATTGGTAAAGCTTGCCAAGGGCAGCGCCGCGCCGTCACGATCCACGACCTTGGCAGGTGGGCCGATGCCCGCGCAGTTTACCAGAATACGCGCCTTGCCGTGCAGCCCTTCGGCCTCTGCGATCGCGGCCTCTACCGCGCTTTCGTCGGTGACATCAACGCGCAGGAACTTGCCCCCGATGGCGGTGGCTTTTTCCCCGCCCAGTTCAGCGTTCATATCAAAGATGGTGACCTTGGCCCCGGCCTGCGCCAGAAACGCTGCCGTGGCCCCGCCCAACCCCGAAGCGCCACCGGTGACGATGGCGGCCTGTCCGTTCAATTGCATGGTATCCTCCCCTTCCCTGCTGACGCAGGGGCAACAGTTTAATTGCGGGGAATGTCGCCTGCGGTTTCGCGGATTACAATGGCAAAGCGTGGGGCCAGCGGCCCCCCGTTCAGCCGATCCGGTTCAGGCCGTGATCACGACCTCGGACACGTCACTATCTACGGCCTGCAATGCGGCCAGCACGCGGGGGATCAGATGGGTCTGTACATAGGCCCCGTGAAAACGGCTGGGGGCCTGAAGCGTGACACGCCCCCCTGCCCGATCCTGCCGCGTGAGATTATGCAGCCAACTGCCATAGACACCGGCATCTTCGGCATGAAGCACAGCCTGCGCCAACGCCCATTCGCTGCCCCCTTCGACAGGCGGCGTCGGGGCGGTGCCACGCACGGGCAAAGGCACCACCCGCGTCGGTTCCGGCGCGCCCTGCATGCGCAGATCAAAGTCCGGGCCGACCTGCGGCCATTGCGGGCGCGTCTTTTCAAGGATCGCATCAAGGTCGAGCCCGTATTCCGTCACCCGTCCGCGTGCGCCCTGACGTTTGACCACCAGCCAGCCACAGCCGCGCAGCTTTGCCATCTCGCGTTTGACGGTGCGTTCATCGACGGACCAAAGCTGCGCGATCTCGCGCTGACCCACGGCCAGTTCATTGCGCGCCCAGTTGTAGCGCGCCGTTACAAGTGTAATGAAGCGCAGCACCAGACGGTGATCATGTTTCCCGCCGGCAAGGGCATAGGCCCCCAAGGCGGTGATGATATCATACTTGCGCGCGGCGGCGTCACGCCCCACGGGTTTCGGTGAAAGCATAGCTGCTCCGATCTGGCACGGTGTGAATGTGCAGCCTCAGTTCGATCTCTTGATGGATCCTCGGGGCGTAGACAACGTCTTTTCCGCCTCTTCCCTGATTTGCGTCCGGAAACCCGATTCTGTCAAGGATTGGTTTTGCCCCGACCCTCTTTCTTCCCCATTCAAATTTGAAAGTTGAGGTATCATTGGTATAGGGGGTCATACAGAGCGTCCCCTATTACAGCGTTTTTGTCCCCCAATATGTCGCGGGACCGATCCTGCTGTCCCCCTATATTTCCGCCCCGGAGCTATAGAGCCGCGCCGATCGCCCGAATCGCGCCGGGGCCCTGTGGTATAAGGGATATTGAAAACCTGTTTATAGAATAAATGTCTTTCCATAAGATGCAAATTCAGCGTAAATCCAAATTGAGTAGTAATTAGCGTTCTCTTTCGGGTTTTCCGGTGCCGCCACAGCGTGCGGGGCGGCGGTTCCCCGCGGGGAACGGGTAGGGAAAAGGACAGCTTATGTTTACCTATGCGGACCTGGCAAAGCTTCAGGCGCAGTCGCTCAAGATGCAGGGGCACATCCGGCATCAGACCTATTCGCCCGAGATGGAAAAGACCCTGCGCCGGTTCTCAAGCTGGGAAGTGGCGGAGCTGATTTTCAAGACCAACCCGTCGACCCTGCGGGGCCGGTTGGCCGCCGACCCGTCCCTGCCCGAGGGGCAGGTGGAAGAGGAAGGCCGCCAGCGCTGGTATTCGCTGGAAGAGATCAACGAGCTGCGGCGCAAGCTGAAGATCAAGAACCGGTCGCTGATGCCGCCGCGCCCTGCGGGCAAGCGGGCGGTGCGTGCCGCGATTGCCAACTTCAAGGGCGGCGCGGGCAAGTCCACCGTGGCGCTGCATTTCGCCCATGCGGCCGCGCTTGACGGCTACCGCGTGCTGGCCGTGGATTTCGATCCGCAGGCCACGCTCAGCCATTCGATGGGGCTGTCGGATGTCTCGGAAGAGGTCACTGTCTGGGGCATCATGGCCCGCGACCTGATCCGCGAGACAGAGCGGATGAACGCGGTTCAAGGCGGCGCGGAAAGCGGGGCCACCCTGCCCCAACGCAAACTGCCTGCCTCTGTCACCGGTATGGGGCTTAGCGAATTGCGGGCCACCGATTTCATCAAGCCGACCAGCTGGCCCACGATCGACCTGATCCCCAGCTGTGCCAATGCCGCCTTCGTTGAATTTGCCAGCGCGCAGTACCGGCACCTGAACCCCGAATGGTCGTTCTTTGCCGCCGTGTCCCGTTATCTTGATACGATCCCGCCGGACGCCTATGACCTGATCATCTTCGACTGCCCGCCCGCCATTGGCTACCAGTCGATGAACGCGGTCTTTGCGGCGGATGTTTTGTATATTCCGTCCGGCCCCGGCTATTGGGAGTATGACAGCACCACCAGCTTCATCGGCCAGCTATCCGAAGCGCTTGAGGATCTGGGCCGCTTCCGCGGGCGGCTGCCGTCGGGCACTGATCCGGTCAAGGCCTTTGCTGACATCAAGTTTCTATTGACCCGTTTCGAGCCTAATAACGATCTGCACCGTGCGATGCAGTCAGCATTTAATCAGGTCTTTAAGCCACATGTAGCAGAGCACCCGATTGAAATGACCCGCGCGGTTGAACAGTCAGGCCGGTTCCTGTCGTCGATCTACGAGATGGACTACCGCCAGATGACCCGCGAGACCTGGCGCCGCGCGCGGGCCTCCTTTGATCGGGCCTATGATGAATTCCGTGCCACGCTTGTCGATGCGTGGGATAAACTGGAGGATGAATAATGGTTAAGAAACGCTCTGTTTTCGATATCAACTTTGATCTGGATGAAGAGGAAGACGCGGGGTTCCCCGCGGGGAACGCACCTGCCGAACCGCCCGTTGTGAAAGAGTACAACATTCAGGGCCACCCGTTGCAGAACTCTGATCCTGTGCCCAACCCCCCTGCCCCGTCGCGACGCGGCCCGATGGCGAGCGCGATCTCGGAAACGCTTGAAGCCACTTCCGAGCGCGCCACCGCAGAGGCCGCCATTCGCGCGGAAAACGACGCGCTGGCGCATGAGCATGTGCGGCTGAAACGGCTGGGGTTGATCACCGATCTGATCCAGACCTCGGATGTGCATACCGACAAGCTCACCCGCGACCGGTCGGCCAATGTTGACCCCGAACTGGCAGAGCTGAAACAGTCGATCCAGTCGGTCGGCCTTTCCAACCCCATTCGGGTGGAGCAGACGGATAATGGGTATGAGCTTATTCAAGGCTTCCGCCGCCTCACCGCTTTCCGCGAGCTTGCGGCCGAAACCGGCGACCCGCGCTATTCCCGCATCCCCGCCGCGCTGGTTCCCCGCGGGGAACCCCTCGCGGATCTGTACCGCAAGATGGTGGACGAGAACCTTGTGCGCAAAGATCTGTCCTTTGGCGAGATGGCGCGGCTGGCCCTGTCCTATGCGCAGGATTCGGGCGTCGAGGTGAGTGACGCGGTTGGCACGCTCTATGCCTCTGCGCTGAAACAGAAGAAGACCTATATCCGGCAGTTCGCCCGTGTGCTTGCCGATCTGGACGGCGCGCTGCGCTACCCCGAGGCGATCCCGCGGGCGCTTGGGCTGGATGTCTATCGGTTCCTTGATGCGCAGGCGGGCAATGCGATGACGCTAAAAAAGGCGTTGATCAAACAGCCTGAACGGGATGCTGATGCCGAACTTGCGATTCTGCGGGCAGGGATCACGGCAAAGAAAGCCGCGCCAAAACCTGCCGGGCGAAGCTCTGCCAAGACTTCCTTGCGGCTTGGGTTGCCACAGGGGGAGATGCGGGTGATCGCGTCGGACGGGAAAGTAGAGATGCGCTTGCCGCGCGATTTCTCGGCTGTCAGCAAAGCGCGATTACAGCGCGGGATCGAGGCGTTTCTTGCAGCGCTGGATCAGAAAGACTGAAACTCGAAGGGGGCAGGGCGGATCGCCTTGCCCCTTCTTCTTTGCGATGTGTCGGGCCTAATGCCCGCGATAGGCCCACATATACGCGCAAACCCGCGCCACCTTGCCCGAATCCTCAGCCTCAACTATACTCCTGCCCTATACGCATAATGCGAGAGGGTGTCATGGGCCGTGTCAAAGTAAATCTTACATTGGATGCCAGCGTCGCCGAGACGGCGCGCGCGCTTGGGCTGAACATGTCGCGGTTGGCCGAGGCCGCGATTTCGGACGCCGCCAAGGCAGAACGCAACCGCCGCTGGCGGATCGAGAACCAGCAGGCGCTGGATACCTATGCGCAAGAGGTAGAGGCCGAGGGCCTGCCGCTTGAACGCTTTCGCAGTTTCTAGGGCGCGTTATGGCGCAGTTTGATGTGTACCGGCTTGCGGGCGGACAGCTTGTGGTGGATCTGCAAACCGACCTGATTGGCATCGACGCCTCGCGCGTGGTGGCACCGCTGCGCGAGGCGGGGCGGTACGCTGCCTTTCCCGGTCTGACCCCGCAGGTAGAGGTCGACGGCACCGCATGGATCGTGCGGGTGCAAGAGCTGGCCGCCGTGCCCGGCACCGCGCTGCGCGACAAGGTGACCTCGCTTGAGGCAGAGCGCGATGCGTTGAAGCGGGCCTTGGATATCCTGATCGACGGGCTGTGACACTGCCCGCGGCTTACGGTTCCCCGCGGGGAACCTCGCCCACATCTTTCGGCACCTGATACCCTTTGATCACCGCGTCGCGGGCACGCAGTGCTTTGTACCAGCGCAACACATTGGGGAATTGCGTCAGGTCCACCCGCTGCCATTCATAGCGCGCGACCCAGGGCCAACAGGCCATATCCGCAATCGAGTAGGCGCCGCAGATGAAGTCCTGCCCCTCGAGCTGTTTGTCGAGCACGCCGTAAAGCCGCTGGACCTCTGTCGCATAGCGGGTTTCGGCGTAGGGGGCCTTGCCCGGGTTGAACTGCAAGAAGTGATGCGCCTGTCCGGCCATCGGGCCCAAGCCCCCCATCTGCCACATCAGCCATTCATGCACCTT
The DNA here is from genome assembly GCF_054968505.1 of Sulfitobacter sp. G5_S2_6_S6. NCBI lineage: Bacteria > Pseudomonadati > Pseudomonadota > Alphaproteobacteria > Rhodobacterales > Roseobacteraceae > Sulfitobacter > Sulfitobacter sp. G5_S2_6_S6. The sequence goes on along the minus strand of NZ_JBQKUI010000007.1, from coordinate 8,924 downwards.
GGCACGTCCGATCGCATCGCTCGGCAGGAATTTTCCATATTTATCAGCGAGATACCACATGATCGCGCCGGATTCCATCAGGCAGAGGCCGTTGTCATGGTCCTTGATCGCGGGGATCTTGTTATTGGGGCTGATTTTCAGGAAGTCGGGCGCGAATTGGTCGTCCTTGGTGATGTCGATGGGGTGGGCGGTATAGGGTACGCCCAACTCCTCCAGCAGGATAGAGACCTTGCGGCCGTTCGGGGTGGTCCAGGTATAGAGGTCGATCATTGCGGCGTCCTTCGGCTTGCGTCAGGGGGGAAAACGGGTTGCTATGCCCTTGGTATAAATCAGCTTGCGCGGATCACAAAGGCGCAGATCGGGGGGATGATGGAGAGGAAGATTGCACTGGTTACCGGCGGGGGCAGCGGCGTCGGGCGCGCCTGCGCCGCGGCGCTGGCAGAGGCGGGATTTACGCTGGTGCTGACGGGACGCCGGATGGCCCCGCTAGAGGAGGCCCGCGCCGCGTTGGCGGGGGAGGGGCATCTGGCGATCACCGCGGATGTCGGGGTCGAGGCGGATGTGCTGGCGCTGTTTGACCAGATCGAGGCGCAGTTCGGGCGGTTGGACCTGCTGTTCAACAATGCGGGCGTCAACGCCCCCGCGGTCGAGATTGACGACCTGTCGCTGGACGACTGGAACGCCATTGTGGCCGCGAACCTCACGGGGTCGTTTCTATGCGCGCGCGCGGCCTTCGGGTTGATGAAACGGCAGTCGCCCAAGGGTGGGCGGATCATCAACAACGGGTCGATCTCTGCCCATGTGCCGCGCCCGTTCTCGGCACCCTATACGGCGACGAAACATGCGGTGACAGGGCTGACGCGGTCGCTGTCGCTGGACGGGCGGGCGCATGACATCGCTTGTGGTCAGATCGACATCGGCAATGCCGCCAGCGAGATGACAGAGCAGATGGCCCAAGGTGTGCTGCAACCGGATGGGTCACGTCGGGCGGAGCCGCGCATGGATGTAGAGGATGTGGGCCGCACGCTGGTCTATATGGCAAGCCTGCCACCCGGCTCAAACGCTATGTTCGTGACCGTGATGGCGACCAAGATGCCCTTTATCGGGCGCGGCTAGGGGAGGGGCCCCGCCCACGTAAAAACGAGCGGGCGGGGTGTCGATATGTGGCTCTAATCCGCTGTTTAGAGCCTACTTCTTTGCCGCATCGCGCAGTTTCGTGATCGTGGTGCGGGTAGAGATCTGTTCGGGGTTGGTAACCAGTTCAATCAAGGCCGGGCGACCGCTGGCGCGGGCACGTTCAAACGCGGCAGCGAAGTCGGCGGTTTTGGTCACGCGCTCCGCATGCGCGCCGTAGCCCTCGGCCATTTTGCAGAAATCCTGATTGATCAGCGTGGTGCCTGAAATGCGTTCGGGGTGGTCGCGTTCCTGATGCATGCGGATGGTGCCGTAGATGCCGTTGTTGAACAGCAGCACGATCGGCGTTGCCCCGTATTGCGCGGCGGTGGCGAGCTCTTGCCCGCTCATCATGAAGCCGCCATCGCCGACGAATGACAGCACCAGTTGATCCTTATGCGCCAGCGCCGCAGAGACGCCCGCCGGAACGGAATACCCCATCGCGCCGCAGGTCGACCCGACGATGCGCCCCGGGCGGCCAAAACGCAGATAGCGTTGCGCCCAGCCTGTGTGGTTGCCCGCGTCCAGCGTCACGATTGTATCTTGCGGCAGGCTATCGCGGATCTGGCAAAGGGCGACGCCCATGTCGAGCTCCCATTCCTCGCCATTGGGGCTGTCGGTGTCGGTCAGGTAATCCCCATGCAGCTTTGCGCACCAATCTTGCCAATCGTCGGCGCGGCCCAGATCAAGATCACCAAGCGCCGAGGCCGCAGCGGCGGGGGAGGCGGCAAAGCCGAGGTCGGGGGAATAGACGCGGCCGATCTCGTCCGCGTCAGGGTGCAGGTGTACCAGACGGGCATCGGGGTTGGGCGATTGCAGGGTGGTGTAGGTCTTGGTCGTCATCTCGCCCAAGCGGGCCCCGATAACGATCAGCAGGTCGGCCTCTTTCTGGTGGGCAAAAAGCGTCGGCGCGGTGGAGGTGCCGAAATCGCCCGCAAAGACGGGCGACAGGTTGTGCACGATATCCTGTCGCCGGAAGGAGGTGGCGACGGGGATGTTGTTGGTCTCGGCAAAGCGGGTGATCGCGGCGGCGGCATCCTCGGTCCAGCCGGAGCCGCCAAGCAGCATCAGCGGGCGTTTGGCTTGGGCGATCTCGTCCTTCAGCGCGTCTACATTTGCTGTCGAAAGCTGAGCCTGCGTGGCGGTATAGGGCCGCGCATCGGCGACTTCGACGATATCGGTCAGCATGTCTTCGGGCAGGGCGATGACCACGGGACCGGGCCGGCCAGAGGTGGCGACGCGGAAGGCGCGGGCCATATATTCGGGTACCCGCGACGCATCGTCGATCTGGGTCGCCCATTTGGCGATAGGGCCGAACATGGCGCGGTAGTCGACTTCCTGAAATGCTTCGCGGTCGGTGGTGTCGCGGGCGATCTGACCCACCAGCAGGATCATCGGCGTGCTATCCTGTTGCGCGATATGGACGCCAATGGCGGCGTGGCAGGCGCCGGGGCCGCGGGTGACCATGCAGATGCCGGGGGTGCCGTGCAGTTTGCCGTAGGTTTCGGCCATATTCGCCGCACCGGCCTCGTGGCGGGCGTTGATCAGGGTGAACCGGTCTTGCACGTCATGCAGCGCGTCCAGCACCTCGAGGTAGCTTTCACCGGGCACGCAATAGGCGGTGTCGGCCCCGTGGATCAAAAGCTGGTCCACAAGGACCTGTCCGCCGGTCCGGCGTTTGAGGGGGGCGTTCTGGGTCATTGGTCGGGCTCCGTCCATGTCATCTGGTATTTTCGATTGCCGAAGATGCAGCACGCCGGGGCGGGTTTTGCAATGCCGTTAGGGAAACATCGGCGTTGAAAAAAAATTGACGGATGGAAACGTATCCCGCACACTCAACCATGACGAAAGTGGTGGGTAGTTTTGGCGGATGGTTCTCATAAAACTCTAGGATTGCAGCTAAATGTCATCGGGCCGTTCGATTTGCGGCGCACCGATGGGTCACGTGTCACCATCACCTCGAAGAAGGCGCGCGCTGTGCTGGCGATGTTGGCGGTCGCCCCCGGTGGCAGGCGCGAAAGACGTTGGTTGCAATACAAGCTATGGAGCGAACGCGGAGAGCGTGAGGGTGCGGCGAGCCTGCGCCAGACGCTGTCTGCCCTGCGCCGTGCGCTTGCCCCGATGGGCGATGTGCTGGAGGCGGATCGCACCACGGTCACCCTGTCGCTGAGCGAGGTCGCGGTAGATGCGCTTGAGCTTTCGTCGGTGGCGCAGCGGTTGCCGGGGCAGGCGGAGTTCCTTGAAGGGCTTGATATCAGGGACCCTGAATTCGACAACTGGCTGCGCGAGCAACGCGCTTTCTGGTCCCGCCAGCTAGAGACGTCGCAGGGCGGTCCCGACCCGTCAGAGGTTGACTTCGCCCCGCCGCTGGATGTGCCTTGTGTGACGCTCATGCCCTTTGCCAGTGCCGAGCCGCTGACCCCTCAGGCGCAAGAGCTGGCAGAGCAGGTGTTGGACCAGCTGGCGCGGCATCGTTGGATCAGTTTTATGGATTGGGCCGTGCACAGTGGCCGCAGCGCCGCCGGTGCCGCGCGGCCTGCGACGGCGAATTATGTGGTGACCGGCCAGTTGCGCCAGAGCGGCGGGCGGCTGGTCTTGATGGTGGAGCTGACGCATCTGACCACGGGGCAATCGGTGAAACGTGCGCAGTTTACCGCGCCGCTGGCCGATGCTGCCGATATCGGGGCGGGGTTTGCCGCCGTCGCGCGGGATATGGCGATTGAGGTGGCGGGGAATTTCAGCTGTGCCTTGGCGCAATCCTACGAACAGCGGTCCCAGTCGCGGGTGGCGCAGAGCGACGAGGCGCTGGTGTGGCAGGGGCGCTGGCATATCAACCGCCTCACGGCCGAGGATTTCGAGAAGGCGCAGGCGATCTTCGAGGATATCATCGCGCGCAACCCCGGTCATGTAGAGGCCCATGTCTATCTTGCGCTGACCACGCTGTGGCGGGTCTGGACCTGCCGCGCCGATCCGCGTGACATCAAGCTGGCGCGGCGACAGGCGCAAAAGGCGATCAAGCTGGATGTGTCGGACGGGCGGGGCTATTGGATTGCGGGCTGTGCGGAATGTTGGCTGGGCAACAAGACGGCCGCTGTGCATTACACGGACGAGGCGATCCGGCTGTGCCCCTCGCTGGCCTTTGCCCATGACCAGCGCGGCACGAATCTGGCCTATGATGGCAACCCCCTGGCGGCGCTGGAGGCGCTGGAACACGCGATCCGCCTGTCGCCCCACCACCCGCAGCGCTTTTGTTTCGAGGGGGAGACAGCCCTTGCCGCGCTGCTGGCCGGGGATCTGTCGGCCGCATTGCAGCACGCGGATCACGCCTTGTTGCTGCGCCCTGCCTATTGGTACGCCCATATGGTCAAGGTCCTGGCGCTGCACCGCATGGGCCGCCCCGACGCCGTGGCGCGTGCCAAGCGCGAGTTGTACGAGTTCGAGCCCCGTTTCAACCGCAGCTATATCAACTGGCTTCCCTTTTCGGACCGGTCGCTGAACGCGCGTATGATTGAAGAGATGTTCTAGGTACGGCGCGCCGGCTGGTGACCCCCCGAGGGGCCTTTGCAGAAGGCATCCGACGCATGACGAAATATGCAGACAACTACGCTGGTATCCGGCAAGCGCAGGCGGAGGAGCGGGCGCATCCCTCTGATCTGGGAACGCGGCATTTCACGCTTGATGCGTTGAACGGCAGTTGGGTCGTACAGTTGCGGAGCCGGATCACGCAAGGGCTGATGAAACATGGCGGGCTGCGCCTGATGCAGCGGATTGCGCCGGTGGTGCGCTTGGGGCCATATCACTTTGTCACGCGCCACGCCGATATCGTGGCGGCATTGCATCGGCCCGATGTTTTCGGCGTGCCCTTTGGCCCCGAGATGGAAGAGATGGCAGGCCCGCCGGTGTTTGCCTTGGGCGATGATGCACAGACCCATGCCGCGCAGATGGCGATTTTGCGCGATCCTTGGGCGGCGATTGATCCGGTGACCCATGTGCGCCCTGTGGTGCGCCGCGTGACCGAAGCCTTGCTGGAGGATAGCGGCGGGCAGATCGACATGGCGCGCGATGTCTTTATGCGCGTCACGGCAGAGGCCTGTCTGAAGACCTTTGGCATCGCGGCCCCGAGCGCGGAAAACTTTGCCGCGTTTTCGGCGGCCTGTTCCTCGCTGATCTTTGCCGACCCCTCGGGCACGCCTGCGGTGCGTCGGCAGGCGATGATCGGGGCCAAGCGCATCTGCGATCTGCTGGATGGCAGTATCGACGCCTATGCCAAGCTGTCCGCCGGCGAACGTGCGGACCCCACACAGGCGGGTTTCTTGCAAGGGTTGATGGATCAGGTCGCGCGGCAGGGCGATGGCGGGCCGGTTTGGGAGCAGTCGGACAAAGACACCGTGCGGGTGATCTTGTTCGGGGTGATCACCGGCTTTGTGCCCACCACCGCGCTTGCGGCGGGCAAGATACTCGATCAGATGCGCCGCAAGCCGGACCAGTTCCATCAGGCGCTGCGTTGTGCCGCGCGGGCCGAAGCCACCCCCGATGACCCGCAGGCCCGCTTGGCCCTGCGCGACATATTGTTCGAGATCGCCCGCTTCAATCCGTCGCTTTTTCCCGGCCAGTTCCGCCTGCGTAAAGAGGCCGGCGATACCCACGGCCTGCCCGAGGCGCTGCGGCGGATCAAACCCGGTGCCGTGGTCATTCTGGCAACAGCGCAAGCCCTGCATGATCCGCGGGTGGTGAAACACCCCAACCGCTTCATGCCCGGCGAAGGGTTCCTGGCCAAGGACGGCACCGCGCTGCCGGATCTGTCCTTTGGTTTGGGGATGCATCACTGTCTGGGGCACGAGATGGCGCATGAGATCATCACCGAGGCATTCCAGATCATCCTGTCGCGCCCCGGCATCGCCTTTCTGCCCGAGCGGCCAAAGTTCTATGGCCCCTATCTGGGCCGCTTGCGGATGCGGTTCGACATGGTGGAAGGCCACGCTGCACAGTCGACGATCGTGGCGCCTGTGCCCTTGAAAGAGGGGGTGGATATAGAGGCGCTCCGCGCGGTCCTGGCGGGGTTGCAGGAGGAGACATCAGATTTGAAGCAGGGGCTTGAGGGCACGGGGATCGTGCATTTCGCAAGCCTCAATCTGGTCAATCTGGGGGCCGAGACGCGGCTTGATGCACGGCCCACGCATCTGCTGGCAGAGTTCAACACCGATGGCATGCCGCGGGACGCGCTGGCGCGGCTGGCGCAACGGATCGACGCGCCCTGTTCGACAGTGTTGCCGTTTCTGAAAGATGCGCAGGGCGGGTTTATCGCGGCGGTGCGCGCGCATCTGCTGCATCCCGATACCAAGCCCTGGGGCACCATCGGGGTGAACTTCAACGGCACCGAACATATGCCCGTGCGCCAGATCGAGGCGGAGAAAAACCTCTATGACTGGGCCGAGGCGCAGGTGCGGCAGCGCGCAGCCGAGGGCACCACGGACCCTGCCGATCTGGTGGCCGATATCCGCAGACAGATGCAGGAGGACCCTGCGAAAGCGGCGCTGCTGTACCGTCCATCCCATCGCTATCCGCGCTTCTCGCGGCACAAGGATTTCCCCTTCTCGGGGTTTATCGCGAAATATGCGGGGCTGGGGCTGAAGCCCTTGGCAGTCTTTGCGCTGCTGGCGCTGGTGCTGCCTGTGGGGCTGGTCGCCTTTGGTCTTGTCAGTCTGCTGCAGGCGGCGGATGTCTATGTCTCGCTGTGGATGGTGCCGCTGTTGCTGGCGCTCACGGTGGCGGGCGGGGTGCTGGCATGGTTGCGGCGGGTCGAGACGCGCGAGACGCCGGATGACCGCTATGCGCCTCATGATCACGTCGCCGCCGTGCAAGCGATGGAGGATCTGCCCGGCTATGCGCAGAACCACATCACCTCGGTCAGTGCCTTGAAGCCCGGCCTGCTGCGGCGGCTGACCACGGCGCTGGCGTTCCACATCATCAAATATATGAAAATCCTGTGGTTCCGCCCCGGCTTTGTCACCGATTTCGCCACCATCCATTATGCGCGCTGGTACTGCCCCAAAGGCAGTCAAAAGCTGATCTTTCAGGGCAATTACGACGGCAGCTGGGAAAGCTACCTCGAGGATTTCATCACCAAGGTGCACCGCGGCCAGACGATGGCGTGGAACAACTGCGTGGGTTTTCCGCGCAGCCGGTGGTTTTTTCTGGATGGGGCGCAGGACGGTGACAGGTTCAAACGCTGGGTGCGGCGCCAGCAGGTGCAGACTCAGGTCTGGTACAGCCGCTTTCCGCAGTTGACCACAGGGATGATCCGCACCAATGCGCTGGTGCGCGACGGGCTGGCGCGGGCGCTGACCCATGACGAATATCGCGCGTGGGCCACCCTATTCTACACCGCGCCGCGCCCCGCCGATGCGATCGAGACGGACCAGGTGCAGACCTTGCTGTTCAACGGGCTGGGGCGGCATCCGTTGATGACCGCGCGGGTGCTGCGCTTTGACACGGGGCAGGGGGGCAAACGCCTGATCGCGCAGTTGCTGCAAGAGGCGCGCAATGCCGAAACCCCCGGTGCACCCTGGGATGCGCGGCTGAGCTTTGGCGACGCCTATCCCGATTATCCGGCGCATTTCATTGCTCTGTCCTCTGGCGGGCTGTCGCTGCTGGGGTTTCCCGACACGCCCCACGACGGGCGCGCGACGTTGCCCCATGCCTTTGCCAGCGGCATGGCGGCACGGGCGCGGGTGTTGGGCGATGCGGGCACGCCCGCCGATCCCGCCCGCTGGCGGTGGAGCGACGGCGCCGCGCACGCTTTGCTGCTGTCCTATGCCCGCGATCCTTCGGAGCAGGCGGCAACCGACGACACGCTGACCGTGATGTTCGAACAATACGGCATCGCGGTGGACAGTATCGTGCGGGCGGATCTGCAACGCCGCGGCTTGGCCCATAGCGACGGGTTCGGCACGCGTGACGGTATCTCGCAGCCGATCATGCGCCACACCCAGGCCTTTGCCAAAGGCAAGGCCGCGCCGGATGATGTGGTCGGCGCGGGGGAGTTCATCCTGGGGTATCCCGATTCCCGGGGCTACCTGCCGCTGGCGATCACCGTGCCCGCCGATACGCCGGCGGCGCAGGGGCTGTCGGCGGTCGAGCGGCCGGTCACGGATCTGGTGCCGCGCTTTGGGCGGCTGCATCTGGGGGACCAGCGTGATTTTGGCCGCGGCGGGAGCTTTCTGGCGGTGCGGCAGATCTTGCACAATGATAAGGCCATGAAGGAGTTTGTGGCGGCCAAGGCGCGCGGGCTTGAGGCGCGGCATCTGCCGCAAAAGGGCATCGCGGATGCGATCCGCGAGGATATGCAGGCCGACATCAGGATCCGGCAGGGCGACCACATGCCCGGCGACAAGGATATCGTGCTGGGGGATATGCAGCGCGGGCAGATGGATCAGTCGCCCTATGGAGATGTGCCTATGGGGCCGGATGCACGGCAGATCTGGATGGAGCAATGGATCACCGCCAAGATCATCGGTCGGTGGGCGGACGGCAGTTCACTGGCGCGCAACCCTTCGGTGTCGCGCAGCCTGCGCAACCGCGCGCGCTATCACGCGGTCGTGCGTCGCTATGTCGGGCTGCGCCTCAAGGCATTGCAGGCCGCGACGGACCAGCGCTCTGCGACCGACGGCCATCTTGTTGCGCTGCAGCAGTTCCTTGACCGGACACGCACGCCAAGGGGCAGCGGCCGTTTGGGCGTGCATGGCGGGCTG
>NZ_JBQKUI010000006.1:0-183624 GCF_054968505.1 Sulfitobacter sp. G5_S2_6_S6 | reverse complement strand
ATGTTCGGGCTGATGATCCCCCTGCTGGGCTGGGTCGGTGCCACCGTGCCCGGTGCGCGCAGCATTGGCATCGCGGGCATCGGATTTGCACCGGCCTTTGTCGCACTGGTGCTCTATTCGCTGCTGCCCGTCGTGGGAAACACCGTGGCCGGTCTGGCCGCCACGCCGCCGCAAGCCCTGAACGCCGCGCGCGGGATCGGCATGACAGCGGCGCAACGCCTGTGGCGCGTGGAACTGCCCATCGGCCTGCCCGTGATCCTAACCGGCCTGCGTATCGTGCTGGTCCAAAACATCGGGCTGGCGGTCATCGCGGGGCTGATCGGCGGCGGCGGCTTTGGCACATTCGTGTTCCAAGGGCTGAACCAGACCGCGACAGACCTGATCCTGCTGGGCGCGCTGCCCACGGTCGCGCTGGCCCTGACGGCGGCCATCGTGATGGATATTCTGGTCGACCTGACCCGCCGCCTCCCCAAGGAGACCCCATGATAGAGATCGACAATATCACCAAAATCTACGACAGCGCCCGCGCCGTCGACGGCGTGTCGATGACCATTGATACCGGCACGATCACAGTAATCGTGGGCACATCCGGTTCGGGCAAGACAACGCTTTTGCGGCTGATCAACCGGCTGGAAGAGCCCACCTCGGGAGAGGTGCGGATCAACGGGCAATCAACACTCGACGTCAAACCGCATATCCTGCGGCGGCGGATCGGATATGCCATTCAAGGGCACGGGCTGTTCCCGCATCACACGGTCGCGCGCAATATCGGCGCGGTGCCGCAATTGCTGGGCTGGCCCCGTGACAAGATCGACGCCCGCGTGGACGAACTGCTTGATCTCTTCTCGATGGCACCGCAAGAGTTCCGCCACCGCTACCCCTCTGAACTGTCGGGCGGGCAACAACAACGGGTCGGCGTGGCACGGGCCCTCGCCTCGCGCCCTGATCTGATCCTGATGGATGAACCCTTTGGCGCGCTTGACCCGATCATCCGTACCCGCGCGCAAGAGGATCTGCGCCGCATCCAGCAGGCGCTCGGCTCCACCATCATCCTCGTGACCCATGATATGGAGGAAGCCATTCGTCTGGGCGACCGCGTGGCGGTGATGGATGGCGGCAAGCTGGTGCAACATGCCACCCCGGCAGAGATCATCACCCACCCCGCGACCGATTTTGTGGCCGATATGGTGGGCGATGTCGAACGCCCGCTGCGGCTGCTTTCCCTCACCCCGCTGGCTGAGGTGATGGAGGACGGTCCCGCCAACGGCGCGCCCCTGCCCCGCGAGGCAAATCTACGCGACGCGCTGTCGGCCTGCCTGTGGACAGGGCGTAGCGCCGTGCCGATCACCGACAAGGGCAAGATCATCGGCCGCGTGACGCTGGACGCGATCCGCGCCCGCGCCGAGGTGCACGCATGACAGCGGGCAACCTGCTACGCGCCTGCATGCTGGCGCTGCTGCTCGCTCTGGTGCTACGGCCCGATTGGTTCGCGCCGCTCTTTGCGCCGCTGGCCCCGGCGGGCGGACCGGTCATTTACGCACGCAGCTCTTTGCTGTCGCTCTCGCTCAGCCATCTTGGGCTGGTGGCCCTTGCCTCTGTTGCGGCGACGCTGGTGGCGGTGACGTTGGCGATCTTTGTCACCCGTCCTGTGGGCGCGTCCTTCCTGCCGCTGTCGCGCACGATCACCAACATCGGTCAGACCTTCCCCCCCGTCGCGGTGCTGGCGCTTGCCGTGCCTGCCTTGGGGTTCGGGGCGGGGCCGACGCTCGTGGCGCTGTTTCTCTATGGGCTGCTCCCGATCTTCGAGAATGCGATCACCGCCCTGTCGACCCTGCCCCCCGCCACGATGGAGGCTGCACGTGGCATGGGGCTGAACCGCTGGCAACGCCTGTGGCGGGTGGAGCTTCCCCTCGCCCTGCCCGTAATCCTGACCGGCATCCGCCTGTCCGTCGTCATTGCCCTTGGCACCGCCACCATCGGCTCCACCGTTGCCGCACGCACCCTTGGCGAAGTCATCATCGCCGGGCTGCTGACCAACAACACTGCCTATGTGCTGCAAGGCGGGTTGATCGTGGGGCTTTTTGCGGTGCTTATCTATGATGCGATGGCCCAGCTTGAACGCTACCTGAGCCGTCGCATGGGTGGGTAAACCGCGCCGAGTGGAAGCGCGCCGATCCGCCGCCCGCGCAATTGCGCCCCCTGTCCAAGACTTGTATCACACCCCTATGATCCGACAGCTTGCCCCTTTTGTCCTCACCCTCTGGGCCGCGCCGCTGGCCGCGCACCCCCATGTGTTTATCGACACGCAGCTCTCGCTTGTCGCCGACGATCAAGGGCAACTGACCCATGTGCGGGTGACCTGGGAATATGACGCGCTCTATTCCTTGCTGGTGACCGAGGATATGGGCCTTGATGCCGACGGCGACGGGGCGCTTACGGAAACGGAGCTTGCGACGCTGAACGGCTTTGACATGCAGTGGGTCGACGGGTTCAACGGCGATCTGGTCCTCAGCGCCGAGGCGAGCAATATCGCGCTGTCCGGCCCGACCGAGATTGCGACGCAGTTTGATAACGGACAGATCACCACGATGCATACCCGCGCGCTGGAAACCGCAATCCCCGCAGGGACAGCGCTCACGATCAAACCCTATGATGCGACCTATTACACCGCCTACGACATCACGACCGCAATAGACACCACGCGCGCGCCGACCTGTCGCGCCCGCGTCGCCATGCCCGATGTCACCGCCACGATGGAGGCGCTGCAACAGCAGCTCGCCCAGCTTGATGCCCAGACCGATCCTTCCGACGCGGGTCTGCCGGATATCGGCGCGCAAATGGCACCCACGGTGAATGTGACATGCGCCGCGCCCTGACTGTGATTGCCTTGGGCATGGTCATCGCCCTTGCCGCGCTATGGTGGACCGGCGGCTTTGATCGGCTGGCGCAATGGGCTGCGGCGCATCAACGCGCGTTTCAAAACAGCATCGCCCTCTCGCTGCGCGCAGTGCGTGCGGGCCAGCCAGAGGCGGTAACCGCCCTGCTTTCCGCCTGTTTCGCCTATGGCGTGGTGCATGCCGCAGGCCCCGGTCACGGCAAGGTGTTGATCGGCGGCTATGGCGCGGCCAAGGCTGTGCCGATGCTACGCCTATCGGTGATTGCGCTGCTGTCGTCGCTGGGTCAGGCCGTGACGGCGGTGGCTCTGGTCTATACCGGCGTGAGCCTGTTGCATTTGGGGCGCGAGCGTATGATTTCGCTGACAGAGGCGATTATGGCCCCCGTCAGCTATGGCGCGATTGCCTGTGTCGGGCTGTGGCTGTTCTGGCGGGGCCTGCGCCATTTCCGCGCGACGCTTCCCGCGCCGCAAGATCATCACCACCATCACCAGCACGACCATGAAGGTATCTGCGCCACCTGTGGCCATGCGCATGGCCCCACCGCTGAACAGGTTCGACAGGCAACCACCCTGCGCGAGACGCTGCTGCTGATCGGATCTATCGCGGTGCGGCCCTGTACGGGGGCGTTGTTCGTGTTGATCATCACGCTTCAGATGGGGATCGCGGGCGTCGGGATTGCCGGTGCTTTCGCGATGGCCTTTGGCACCGCGACCATCACCATCGCCGTGGGTCTTGGTGCCAGCGCGTTGCGCGGCGGCGTGCTCGCCGGATGGGCCAGTGCCCCCCGTGCAGCCCAGATCGCCGCCCTGATCGAGCTTGCCGCGGGGCTTGGTGTAGCCCTGCTGGCGGGCGGTTTGTTGCTACGGGCGATCTAAGTTTACCCGCTCGACAAGGGGGACGGTCAAAACTATCTATAATCCATGACCCAACCTAGATCAGAGACCCACTCCGCCCGGATTGCGCGCATATTGGCCGACCGCATCATCTCGGGGCAGTTGGCCCCGGGCGCGCGGTTGCGGCAAGACCACATCGCGCAGGAATTCGGCGCAAGCCATGTACCCGTGCGCGAAGCCTTTCGCCTGCTAGAGACACAATCACTTGCAGAAAGCCTGCCAAGGCGCGGATTTCGCGTCACTTTCTTCGATATGGCAGAGCTGCGGGAGGTCGCCGAAATGCGCGCCAGCCTCGAAGCGCTCGCCCTGCGGCACGCCGCACCCAACCTGACACCCGATATCCTCACCAAGGCGCAAAAAGCCAACCTGCAAGGCGACAGCGCCCAGAATGTACATGAATGGGAAGAGGCAAACCGCTGTTTTCACAGATTAATTCTGGAACCCTGCCAGATGCCGCGGCTGATGCGGTCGATTGACGGCCTGCAAGCGGCAAGCGCGCGGTTCATTCTGCGGGCATGGCGGACAAATTGGGAAGCCCGCACCGATCACGACCACCGTCTGATCCTCGACGCGCTGCGTAAAGGTCAGGTGGATCTGGCCTGCACCACGCTCTCGCGCCATGTGGGCTGGATCGGCAAGCGCAGTCGCACCCTAAAAAATCAAATCGATTCAGGCACTTCCGAATTTTTCAGATAATTATCTATAATCTGAATTGTCAGAAGGCGCGTCCTTCGTCCTACTGGGGTAGACCTTGAAAGCTATCACTCGGAGGAAACCAGATGGCACTTGCGATTACATCCCTACCCCGTAACCCGTCCTTCGCGCAGGGGCTTGGCCTCGCGCTGGCCGGTGCCGCGCTGATCACGCTGGGGGCCAAGGTCCAGATCCCGTTCTGGCCAGTGCCCATGACCCTGCACACGCTGTCGGTCTTTCTTGTCGCCCTCACCCTTGGCCCGCGTCTGGGGCTGGCGGCGATGGCGGCCTATCTTGGGTCCGGTGCAGCGGGGCTTCCGGTGTTCTCCGGCACGCCTGAACGCGGCATCGGGCTTAGCTATATGGTCGGGCCGACGGGCGGCTATCTGCTGGGTTACCTTGTGGCGGCGGGCCTGACCGGCTGGCTGGCAATGGGGCGCGGCTGGATCGGGCGCGTGCTGGCGATGCTGGCGGGTCTGACCGTGGTCTATGCCGGTGGTCTGGCGTGGCTGGCGCTGTTCGTGCCCGCGCCCAAGCTGCTGGCCGCAGGGCTGACTCCCTTCCTGCTGGGCGATGTGGTCAAGGTGCTGCTGGTGGCGACACTGCTGTCGGGCCTGACGCGGCTGAAAGGGCGTGATCAATGATCCGCACGGACTGGACCCTTGACGAAGCGGCAGCGATCCACGCGCTGCCCTTCCCCGACCTGATCCATCAGGCGCAAACGCTACACCGTGCGCATTTCGACCCCACGGCGATCGAAACCGCCAGCTTGCTGAGCATCAAGACCGGCGGCTGCCCCGAGGATTGCGGCTATTGTTCGCAATCGGCGCATTACGACACCGGCGTCAAAGCGACCAAACTAATGGGCGCGGAGGAGGTCATCGCCGCTGCCAAACGCGCCAAGGATGCGGGCGCGCAGCGGTTCTGCATGGGGGCTGCATGGCGCAGCCCCAAGGACCGCGACATGGACAAGCTGACCGACATGGTGCGCGGCGTGGCCGATCTGGGGCTCGAGACCTGCATGACGCTGGGGATGCTGTCGCCCGAGCAGGTGACCAAGCTCAAGGATGCCGGGCTCGATTTCTACAACCACAACATCGATACCTCGCCCGAGTATTACGCCGAGATCGCCTCGACCCGCACGATGGAAGACCGCCTTGAAACGGTGGAACATGTGCGCAAGGGCGGGATCAAGGTCTGCTGCGGCGGCATCCTTGGCATGGGCGAGGCAGAGGCGGACCGGATCAGCATGCTGGTCACCCTCGCCACGCTGCCCAGCCACCCAGACAGCGTGCCGGTGAACCTGTGGAACGCGGTGAAAGGCGTGCCGGTGCAGGGAAAATCCGAAAAGGTCGACCCTTTTGCGCTGGTCCGGCTGGTGGCCTTGGCGCGTATCCTGATGCCCGCTTCGGTCGTGCGTCTCTCCGCAGGCCGCACGGGGATGAGCGACGAGCTGCAATCACTGTGCTTTCTGGCGGGTGCGAATTCGATCTTTGTGGGCAACCAGTTGCTGACTACCGAAAACCCCGCCACGTGGAAGGACAACGACCTTTTGCAACGGCTCGGCATGCATGTGGCACCGGCCAAGCCCGCGTCCAGATCGGCCACGATCGCAGCGCAGTAGATCCGCCCCTTACACGTGCAAAAGCCCGGCCTGATATCCTCGGGCCGGGCTTATCCTATCGGGCGACAGCGTGGCGTCAGGCGAAGATGATCACCGACTGCATGCCGTCTGCGACCATATCCCCATCGGTATTCCAGACCCGCATGACCTGAGAGCTATAGCCGCCGTTGCCGGCGGTCAGCTGCGTCTCCATCATATACCAGCCGTCGCGGGTATTGGCGTGATCGGACAGCAGGTTGATGATCCAGTTCATCGACGAATTCGGCCCCGGCCGCGTCATCATCGGGAAAGCGGCGGGGGGCAGCACGTCGCCAATCGCGATCAGCCCCTCAAGCGTGCCCCACATCGCCGGATCACGGTGCCGCGCCCAGATCCGGACATAGCCGCGATCCGCACCGGAGAACGGCAGGCTGCCCTCGATCAGTTTGACCTCGAAGTTGACAAAGAACCGCACCGGCGGGCGTTTCAGCGCGGGCGGGAAGTAAGAGGGCGTGTCGTCCGGCCCTTGGGGGGCGGCGGGCGCGGTATGGCCTACACTCAACTGGCTTTCCTGCGCATGCCCGAAAGAAAACGTGCCCGTTGCCGCGACCTTGCCGTCGATTTCAGCGCGGGTGGCGATGGTGGTGATGTTGCGCCCTTCGCGAAGCACTTCGGCATGGATCGTGGGCGGCTGCGACACGGGTGCGGTAAAGTTAATCAGCGCAGACCGCAGCGCGGGCAGATCGGGGCGGTCGCGACGGGCCGCATTGACCAGCAAGGCACCGGTAAATCCGCCAAAGGCCGTACGCCCCTGCGCCCAGTTCTCTGGCACCTGATAGCGCGGCGCGGTGCCGTCCTGCTCTGCTGTGGCCAATACCTCGGCCAGGGTCACATCTGTCATGTCGGGTCCTTTATACGTCTGTCACCGCGCGCGGGCGCGCTGTTTCCCAATCGATGCCCGCAAAGCCAAGGGCGCGCAAGACACCCTGCCCCTGAAACGCCACGTCACCCAACACGCACCCGCGTGGCAAAAAAACCTTTGGCGGGATCGAAGAGAGGTGTTGACGCCTAATCTATATTTCACATATTCATGAAATATGGAATCACTACTCACAGATCGACTCGCCACCCTGAGCCACCCGCAGCGGCTGGCCGTGTTTCGCCTGCTGATGCGGCGCTATCCCGATGCCTTGCCTGCGGGGGAAATCGCGCAGGTGTTGGCGCTGAAATCCAGCACGGCGTCGGTATATCTGTCGGCGCTGACGCAAGTCGGGCTGATCTCGCAGCGGCGCGACGGGACGCGGCTCTTGTATACCATCAACCTTGATGCGGCGGGCGAGGTCGTATCGGGGTTGTTCGTGGATTGTTGTCGGGGGCGCGCTGATCTCTGCCCGCCCCCGTTCTCTGACCTCATTAACAGGACGCAGATGATGACCCAGACAAAATTCAACATGCTTTTCGTATGTACCGGCAACTCCGCCCGTTCCATCTTTGCAGAGACGATCCTGCGTGACATGGCGGGCGACCGGTTCACCGCCTATTCTGCGGGCACCCTGCCCCGGTCCGAGCTTAACCCCCTTGCGGTCGAGATGCTGCAAGCCAAGGGCCACAGCATCGACGCGCTGCGGTCCAAACATATCTCTGAATTCCAGACCGCCGATGCGCCGCAGATGGATTTCGTCTTTACCGTCTGTGACCATGCCGCAAACGAGGAATGTCCCACCTGGCCCGGCCAGCCCGTGTCGGGGCATTGGGGCATGCCCGATCCCGTCAAAGCCGAAGGGACAGAAGCGGAACGCCGGCTGGCCTTCCAACAGACATATGGCGCGCTGCACAACCGGCTTCTGGCCTTTACCGCCCTGCCTTTCGAAGCGCTGGACCGCGCTGCCTTGCAAAAACGGGTCGATGCCATCGGGGCCGACCCAGTGACCACAGGATAAACCACCATGACAACCTATGCGTTGAACGGCCTTGGCCGCATCGGAAAACTCGCCCTGCGGCCCTTGTTGGAACAAGGGGCCAAGATCGCCTTTATCAACGACGCCGTTGGCGACCCCGAGATGCACGCCCATTTGCTGGAGTTTGATTCCGTTCACGGGCGCTGGCCTGCGACCTTCAGCGCAGAGGATCATGCGATCACCATCAATGGCACGCGTATCCCCGTGACCAGCACCAAGTCGATCACAGACCTGCCGCTGGAGGGTGTGGATGTGGTGATCGACTGCACCGGTGCGCTCAAGACCGAGGCCAAGCTTGCCCCCTATTTCGAGGCGGGCGTGAAAAAGGTTGTTGTCTCTGCCCCCGTCAAGGACGGGCCGACGGCGAATATCGTCTATGGCGTGAACGACGACACCTATGATCCAGCCACGCACAGCATCGTCACCGCGGCGAGCTGCACCACCAACTGCCTCGCCCCCGTTGTCAAAGTGCTGCTGGAAGGGATCGGGATCAAACACGGGTCGATCACCACGATCCATGACGTGACCAACACGCAAACCATCGTGGACCGCCCCGCCAAGGACATGCGCCGCGCCCGATCGGCGCTGACCAACCTGATCCCGACCACCACAGGGTCGGCCACGGCGATCACGCTGATCTATCCGGAGCTGACCGGCAAGCTGAACGGCCACGCCGTGCGGGTGCCCCTGCTGAATGCGTCGATCACCGATTGCGTGTTCGAGGTGGAGCGTGAGACGAGTGTGGAAGAGGTCAACGCCCTGTTCGAAACCGCCGCCGAGGGGCCGTTAAAGGGTATTCTGGGCTTTGAGGAACGCCCGCTTGTGTCGTCGGATTACACCAATGACACCCGCAGCGGGATCGTGGATGCGCCATCGACGATGGTAGTGAATGGCACGCAGGTCAAAATCTATGCGTGGTATGACAATGAAATGGGCTATGCGCACCGTCTGGTGGATGTGGCGCTGATGGTGGGCGGCAAGCTGTGACACGCCCTGCCGGTTCTACCGCCTATATCACTGTCACCGCCGCCTATTGGGCCTTTATGCTGACCGATGGCGCGCTGCGGATGCTGGTGCTGCTGCATTTTCACACGCTCGGCTTCTCTCCGGTGCAGCTGGCCTATCTGTTCGTGCTCTACGAGATCGCGGGCGTGGTCACCAACCTGTCGGCGGGCTGGATCGCGGCGCGCTTCGGGCTGACCTCGACGCTTTATGCGGGGCTGTCGTTGCAAGTGGTCGCGCTGCTGGCGTTGACACAGCTTGATCCGGCATGGAGCGTCGCCGCCTCGGTCGTCTTTGTCATGCTGGTGCAAGGGCTGTCGGGCGTGGCCAAGGATCTTGCCAAGATGAGCTCTAAATCCGCGGTCAAGCTGCTGGCCCCCACCACGGGGGGCGGCCTGTTCCGCTGGGTCGCACTGCTCACCGGATCGAAGAACGCGGTCAAGGGCGCTGGCTTTCTGCTGGGTGCGGGGATGCTGGCGCTGCTGGGGTTTGTGCCGTCGACGCTGGTGATGGCGGCGATTCTGTTTGTGATCCTGATCGGCGTAATTATCGGTATGCCCGCGGGCCTGCCCGTGGGACGCAAGGACGCCAAGTTCACCGAAGTCCTGTCCAAAAACCGCAATATCAACTGGCTGAGCGCCGCGCGGCTGTTCCTCTTCGGGGCGCGCGATGTGTGGTTTGTCGTGGGCATCCCGATCTATTTCTACGCCGTGCTCTCCGATGGCAGCGTCGAAAGCAAGCGGGAAGCTTTCTTTATGATCGGCAGCTTTATGGCGGTGTGGACGATCCTTTATGGGGCCGTGCAAGGCTGGGCCCCGAAGATACTGCGGGCCACAGGCCGGACCGAGGGCGAAACGCTCGCACAGGCCCGCCACTGGAACCTTGCGCTGGTCGTCGTGCCTGCCCTGCTGGCCGCGCTGGTCTGGATCACGCCTGCGCCATCCCCCGCGCTGACGGTCACGATTGTCATCGGTTTGCTGGTGTTCGGTGCGATTTTCGCGGTGAATTCGGCGCTTCATTCCTATCTGATCCTCAGCTTTACGGATGCAAAGCGGGTCACGATGGATGTGGGGTTCTACTATATGTCCAACGCGGCCGGTCGGTTGGTAGGCACGCTTTTGTCAGGCTTCACCTATCAACTGGGGGGGCTGGCGCTGTGTCTTGGCACGGCGGCGCTGATGCTGGCGCTGAGCGCTTTGGGGACGGCACAGCTGCGCCCCTCGCAAACGTCATGAACTGCGGCGCGCGGGGATGTCCCCGCGCGCCCAATCTCAAGGGACCGCAACCACGCCGTTGCGGTTGTCCCGCCAGATCACCGCGACGAGCACCGCCGAGGCGACCCCCGCGATCAGCGTCGTCGTCAGCCCCGGAAAGCTGAAGGCAAAGCCCGCGATCCCCAGCGGCAGACGCAACCAGGGCCGCACCATACCGACGCCCAGCAGATAGCCCTCAAGCCCGCCGGACAGCAGCGTGATGCCGATGATGATCGACGGCAGCACATAGATCAGCGGCGTCAGATCGCCCTGCAGCACCAGCGCAGGCTGGAACAGGAAGAACAGCGGCACAAAGTAGATCACTACCCCCAACCGCATCGCGGTGAAGGAGGTCAGCATCGGCTTGGCCCCCGCAATCGTTGCCGCCAGAAACGCCGCAGCCCCCACCGGAGGCGTGATCACCGACAGCATCGCGTAGTAGACGATGAAAAAGTGCACCGCGACCGTGTTCAACCCGCCGATTTCGATGATCGCGGGCGCCAGCGTCACCGCAAGGAAGATGTAGGCCACAATCGCAAGCCCCGCCATGCCCATGATAAAGCAGGCCAAAACCCCAAGCGCGATAACGAGATAGACGTTATCCCCGCCCAAAGCGACCAGCCCAGAGGTCATCGACCCTGTCACACCCGTAATGGTCAAGGCGCTGACCACAAAGGCAATCGGCAGGATGATCGCTGCGGTCTGTGTGACCAGCGTACCCACCTGACGCAGGGTTTCAAAGATGCGCGCAGGCGTCATCATGGTCTCGCGTTGCAGGAAGCTCAGCGCGATCATCAGCGCACTGGCGTACCACGGGGCGTAATATTCCCACCGCATATAGAGCAGGCCCCAGACCAGAAAGATCATGACCAGCAGGAAGGGCCAGCCGCGCTTCATCACCTCGCGGGCCGAGGGCAGGTTTTCGGGTTTCATCCCCACCAGCCCCTTGCGCGCGGCATAGGCGTCGACTTGCAGGATCAGGCCAAAGTAGAACAACACCGACGGCAGGATCGCGGCCACCATCACGGTCGCGTAATCCACACCGATGGTGATCGCCATGACAAAGGCAATCGCCCCCATCACCGGCGGCATCACCACCCCGCCGGTCGAGGCACAGGCCTCGATCGCGCCAGCGTAATGGGGCGGGTAGCCGACCTTTTTCATGGTCGGAATGGTGATCGACCCAGTGCCCGCGATGTTCGAGAAAATCGACCCCGACAGCGACCCGAAAAAGGCGCTGGCCACGATCGATACTTTCGCCGGACCGCCGCGGTACTTGCCAAAGCCCGCATTGGCCAGATCGATAAAGAACTGCCCCGCCCCCGTGGCGATCAGCACGCCCGCAAAGACCAGAAAGCCCAGCACGATCTCGGCCACGATCTTGGTGGTGATGCCCATCAACCCTTCGGTGCGGAAGACATGCGCCTCGATCATGCGTTCAAACGTATAGGGGATGCCCATCAGCAAACCGGGGAAGTAATCGGCCACCAACGGATACAGCCCCAGCACCAGCACCACGAGCAAGAAGGGGATGCCCCCCGACCGGCGCGCGATTTCAAGCATCAGCAGCCAAAGCACGACGCCCGCGTAGAAATTGGTCCAACCCGCCTGCACGATCTCCCATGCATACATGGAGAACCACATGCAGATGCCAAAGCTCACGGCGGCCGCCACGATGTCATAGATCGGCACATGGGTGTGCGATTTCACCGCTGGCAGCGCGATGAACGCCGCCGCAAGGAAGGTGCCGATGAAGACCCAGTAATACTGCCCCTCGATCAGGCGCCGCCCGCCGATGGGAACGCCGAATACATAGGCCAGCCCCATCCCGAGGCCAAAGGTACACAGCAACACAAAAGCGATGCTGGTGAACGAGAATAATCCCCCCAGTCGCGTCGTCTCGGACGAGGGTTCGACAGCCGTTTCAGCCGCCGGAGGGTGTTGTGTTGCTGACATGGATGATCCTGAAAATAAGGGCGCTGTGGCAGTGTCTTAGGAGGACGGAGCACGCTGTGCTCCGCCCTGTCTTATGCCGTCGATGACGGTCCGGCGCGGCGTTACAGACGCGAGCGGAACGGCTCCAGCCCGTCGGTGTGCTTGGCCAGAATGTCGAGATACTCCTGGTTCTCGAAATTCATCTCGACGCCCTGCTCCATAGCCTCTTTCATGCCGGCGTTGCGTGCCGCGATCCACGCGTCCATCTTCTCGATGGCCTCGTTGTTCCAGGCATCGTCTTCTTCGGTCCACGCCCCGATTTCACGCAGGTATTTCACCGTGCCTTCGTGCACAGGGATCGGGTTGGCATCCAGGAAGTTGCGGAAATGCTCCAGCGACATGCGGGTCGCCAGCGCGTGCGATCCTTTGTAGTTGTCGTGGGATTCATTCATCCACTTCGCCATGTTATAGACGAAATCCTCTTCTGCGGTGACCGGCACGGCATAGACGAAGTTCGACGTCATGGACTCGACACCCTTGGCGGTGCTCACCCCCATAGAGATGGTCGAGGGGATCGTCATGGGGCGGTAGCTGAGGTAGCCGTCCCAGCCTTCTGTGTTGGCGGGGTCCATCGGCAGCCAGCGAATGCCACCCGGTGCGCCCTCCATTTCGGACAGGACGGAAGAGATCGGCGAGCAATAGGCCACATCGGACTTCCCCTCGACAACCGAACGACAGTTTTCACCGTAGCTGGAGGCCGGGACGAATTCGATCTTTTCCTGCGCTTCTTCGGGCGTCATGCCGATAAAGGCAGGCAGGGCCTGTGTGATCGCAGAGACAATCGCGGGCGAGAACACGCCCGAGGTGACGCGGACGCCGCCTTTGCCGATGTCTTCAAGGCTTTGCAGATCGGAATCGCCAGCCACAACAAAGCCCCAAGGCGTGTCGTTATGGTGCCACAGGATCCGCTGCGGCATGGGTTTCGCCGAGGCGTAGCCGCCGACCCCTTCCGCTTGCAACGCCATTTCCGACGCGGAAACCGACGCGATCGCGATGTCTTCGCGGTCGGTCAAACGTTTGTAGCGCATGGGCTCGCTGTCTTCGGGAACGATCCGCACGGTGGTGCCGGTTTCCTTTTGCAACGCGGGCCCCCAACCGTTGGTCGAGGCAAAGCTGCCTGTCGACGTGCCCGGCGTGGCAATCACGAGCATGCGCGGCCACTCATACTCTTGCGCCATCGCGACGCCCGAAAGCGCCATGGATACCGCAAAGGACCCGACAGCTGCCTTGGCAAAACGTGTCATATTCTTCATGTGGTCTCTCTCCCTGTTGTACATCTTTGGATTGTTCGGAATCGCAGGATCACAGGCACCGCAAAAGCTGCGGATGCCCATGCGCAGGACGCAGATGTGATCTTTGCAGATGTCACGCAGCACCTCCCAATGCTTGTCGCGACGCGTCCGGTACGACCCGTAAAACGGGCCAGAAAACGCATCCTCCCGAGTGTCGGCCCCCTCCTCCCGAGGGTATCCGACTCAATCTGTCAATCAGCCTAGGGGCAAGATATTTCGATGCCAATACCGCAGAACAGAACTTGATACCGCAGCCACGCGGGGTCTTTGCGCGATCACCCCTAGTTTGCTGATGCCAAAGGGTTAACACCGCAGAATATGGGAAATGTGACGTTACGTTGCTTTGGGTTACGAGGCGTTGTTTCGGCTGACAAGCGTCAGGAGAGCTGTCCAAACCGCACCCGTATTGCCCAAAATATCGCCACCTTTGGTTGAATATTTTGCGGCTTGCACCGTTTGCCGAACTTGGCTACGCCTAAGGTAACGACGCTGCACGCCCCCACAGGGGCCGCAGTTCCAACATCTATCCGTCGGGGTGCCCTAGGGGGCTGAGAGGTGCGTGCACCGACCCGTCGAACCTGATCCGGGCAATACCGGCGTAGGGAACGGGTATCTTTGTGCAACGGGCTCTGGTCCACACCACAAAACTCATTCTTGCGTCTGCTTGCCCACCACCGAAAGGCGAGCATGTGACCAAGACGACCCCCATTTCCCTGACCATCGCGGGATCCGACAGCGGCGGCGGTGCCGGTATTCAGGCCGATATCAAGGCGATGTCGGCCAATGGTGTCTATGCCGCCAGCGTGATCACCGCCGTGACCGCGCAGAACACGCGCAGCGTCAGCGCCGTACACGAGATCCCCGCCCCCATCGTCGCGGCCCAGATCGATGCGGTGCTGTCCGATCTTTCGGTGCAGTCGATCAAACTGGGCATGTTGTTTTCTCCGCAGATTATTCAGGCGGTGGCATCCGCGCTGTCCGCGTTTCGGGGGGCCGTCGTGGTCGATCCGGTGATGATCGCAAAATCCGGCGATGCGCTGTTGCAAGAAGACGCCGTCGCAGCGCTGATCGCGGATATCCTGCCGCGCGCCGATCTGCTGACGCCCAACCTCCCCGAAGCCGCCTGCCTGTTGAACCAGCCCGAGGCCGACAGCGCCGACCAAATGGTCACGCAAGCCCGTGCGCTGCTCAAGATGGGGCCGAAGGCAGTGCTGATGAAGGGCGGCCATAGCGCGGGCAATATCTGTAGCGACGCACTGGTCACCGCAGAGCGTGTCACATGGCTCAGCGCGCCGCGCATCGACACGCGCAATACCCACGGGACGGGATGCACCTACGCCGCGGCCATCGCTGCGGGGCTGGCCCACGGCAAACCCCTTGGCGCGGCGGTACAGGCCGCCCATGACTATCTGCACCGCGCCATCATCGCCGCGGATCAACTTGAGGTCGGCACGGGCCACGGGCCAGTGCATCACTTCCACGCGGTCTGGTCATGACGCAGGTCACCATCATCGGCGCGGGTGTCGCGGGGCTGTGTACCGCGCGTGTCTTGCTGGATCGCGGGATGCGCGTGCATCTGATCGACCGCGCCCACCAGCCCGGCCCGCAAGGGTGTTCTTGGTGGGCTGGGGGCATGCTCGCCCCGTTTTGCGAAGGTGAAAGCGCCGAGGAACCGGTGATCCGGCTGGGCCAAAGGGCGGCGGATTGGTGGGGGCAGCGCACCACATCGCTGCACCGACGCGGGTCGCTTGTGATCTCTCCGGCGCGGGACAACAGCGATCTGACCCGCTTTGCCCGCCGCACGACAAGCCACCAAACCCTGACCGGCGCAGAGATCGCGGCGCTTGAACCCGACCTTGGCGACCGCTTTGCCAAAGCGCTCTATTTCCAGACCGAGGCCCACCTGTCGCCCCGCATTGCGCTGGCAGAGCTGTGGCGCGGGCTGGTGGCCGATGGGGCCAGTTTCGAACAGGGCGAGGCCGATCCCGAAACGCTGGCGCAAGACGGCACCGTCATTGATTGCCGCGGCTATCACGCGCGCGCCGATCTGCCTGATTTGCGCGGCGTGAAAGGGGAAATGGCGCTGCTGTCCTGCCCCGATATCGCGATCACCCGCCCCATCCGTGTGCTGCATCCACGTGTGCCGATCTACCTCGTGCCGCGCGGTGACGGGATTTACATGCTCGGGGCCACGATGGTCGAAGGCCGCGCCGGTGCCCATGCCAGCGTGCGGTCCGTGCTTGAACTGCTGAGCGCGGCCTACGCACTGTCCCCCGCCTTTGGTGAGGCCGAGATCCTAGAGATCGGCGTCGACAGCCGCCCCGCCTTCCCCGACAACCTGCCGCGCATCGAACGGCAGGGCAATCTGATCCGCGCCAACGGTCTGTATCGCCACGGTTTCCTGCTCGCCCCCGCGCTGGCGACCATGGTGGCGGACCTGATCCTTGAAGCCAAAACACCGGAGATTTTCCATGAAACTACAGCTTAACGGTGCCCCGCTTGATAGCGACGCGCCCACGCTTGCCGCCCTGCTAGAGGCCGAAGGATTTGGCGGCGCGAAAGTCGCTACCGCCGTCAATGGCAGCTTTATCCCCGCCAGCCTGCGGGCCAGCCACCCCCTGACCTCCGGCGACAGCATCGAAGTGCTCGCCCCCATGCAGGGAGGCTAAGATGCGCCCCTTTTACGGAGAAACCCTTGCCAATGGTCTGATGCTGGGCACCGCGCAATACCCCTCTCCCAAGGTGCTGTCAGACGCCTTTGCGCGCAGCGGGGCGGCGGTGGCGACGGTATCGCTGCGGCGGGAAAGCGGACGGGATCGCGCCGGTCAGGACTTCTGGGAACTGATCCGCGCGCTTGACGTCCATGTGCTGCCCAACACCGCCGGATGTCACAGCGTGAAAGAGGCCGTCACCACCGCCCATATGGCCCGCGAGGTGTTCGATACGCGCTGGATCAAGCTCGAGGTCATCGGCGAGGAGGACACGTTGCAGCCCGATGTCTTCGGTCTGGTCGAGGCCGCCCGCATCCTGAGCGAGGACGGGTTTCAGGTCTTTCCCTACACCACCGAAGACCTTGTGGTCGCGGATAGATTGCTTCGGGCGGGCTGCGAGGTGCTGATGCCCTGGGGCGCGCCCATCGGGTCGGGGATGGGGCTGAACAACCTTTTCGGACTGCGCGCCATGCGGGCGCATTTTCCCGACGTGCCGCTGGTGATCGACGCGGGCATCGGCCTGCCCTCGCACGCCGCACAGGCGATGGAGCTGGGCTTTGACGCGGTGCTGCTGAACACCGCTGTCGCCAAAGCCGGTGACCCCGCCGCCATGGCCGAGGCCTTTGCCACCGCGATCCGCGCCGGACAGCTTGCGGCCGATGCGGACCCGATGCCGCCGCGCGATATGGCCGCGCCCTCTACCCCCCTGATCGGAAAGGCGTTTCTGGAATGACCCTGGACCGTTTCTACCCGATCTTCGACAGCGCCGCCTTTTTGGAGCGGCTGGTGCCCCTTGGCATCAAACTGGTGCAACTGCGGATCAAGGATACGCCCGACCCTGCCCTGCGGCGCGACATCCGGCAGGCCAAGGCGATCTGCGCCAAGCACGACTGTACCCTCGTGATCAACGATCACTGGCGTATCGCGCTCGACGAAGGGTGTGATTTTATCCATCTGGGACAAGAGGATCTGGACAGCGCCGACCTCACCGCCATCCGCAATGCGGGCGCACGTCTGGGCATCAGCACCCACGACAAGGCCGAACTGACCCGCGCCCTGGACCTGCGCCCCGATTATATCGCCCTCGGCCCGATCTACCCGACGATCCTGAAGCAGATGAAGTGGCACGCGCAGGGGCTGGACCGTCTGCGCGACTGGCGTGAACGGGTGGGCCAGACCCCGCTTGTGGCCATCGGTGGCATGTCCGTCGACCGCGCGGCGGGTGCTTTTGATGCCGGTGCCGATTGCGTCGCGGCGGTGACCGACATCACCCTGAACCCCTCGCCCGAGGATCGCATCACCGCATGGCTGGGGGCAACCCGATGACCCGCTATGCCCGCCAGATGATCCTGCCGCAGGTCGGCCCATCGGGCCAAGAGGCGCTGGCGGCGGCGCGTGTGGTGGTGGTCGGCGCGGGCGGGCTGGCGGCACCGGTACTGCCCCTGCTGGCAGGGGCCGGTGTGGGGCATATCACGCTGGTGGACGGTGATGACGTGGCCCTGTCAAACCTGCACCGCCAGACGCTCTTTACCGAGGCCGATATCGGCACGCCCAAGGTCACCGCCGCCGCCCGCGCCCTAACCGCGCGCAACAGCGCGTGCACCGTGGTGGCCCACCCCGTGACCCT
Source organism: Sulfitobacter sp. G5_S2_6_S6 (assembly GCF_054968505.1). Taxonomy (NCBI): domain Bacteria; kingdom Pseudomonadati; phylum Pseudomonadota; class Alphaproteobacteria; order Rhodobacterales; family Roseobacteraceae; genus Sulfitobacter; species Sulfitobacter sp. G5_S2_6_S6. The sequence continues at coordinate 165,700 of NZ_JBQKUI010000006.1, read as the reverse complement.
TGGGCCGGAAACCGTGGCAAAGCTGTGCCATGATGCGACGCTCGTGCTGGATTGCGCCGACAGCTTCGCAGCAAGCTATGTGCTATCGGATCATTGCCTGAACGCGGATCTGCCCTTGATCAGCGCCTCGGCCCTTGGGTTTGGCGGCTATGTCGGCGGGTTCTGCGGCGGCGCGCCGTCGCTGCGGGCGGTCTTCCCCGATCTGCCGGACCGCGCGGCGAGCTGCGACACGGCGGGGGTGATGGGGCCGGTTGTCGCCACGATCGGTGCCACACAAGCACAGATGGCGCTGGCCTGCCTCCTTGGACTGTCGCCGTCCCCTCTGGGGCAATTGATCAGCTTTGATCTTGCCTCCTATCGTTCTGGCGGCTTCCGCTTTGATACCGCGCCGGAGCCTGACCACGGTTTCGGATTCGTCGCGCCTTCGCAGATCCGCGCAAGCGATTGGGTCGTCGATCTGCGCGGCCCGGATGAGGCCCCCACATCCGCGACACCCACAGCGCAGCGCATCACCCTGCCCGATTTCCTCCGCAACGCTCCCCGCCCGACACATCAACCCCGTGCGGTGATCGCCTGCCGTTCGGGACTGCGCGCGTGGCAGGCGGCGACCCATCTGGCCAGCTACTGGCACGGCCCCATTACCCTGCTCGCCATGGGCGAGCCTTCCCCGTTGAAAGGACAAACCGATGAAACTTCGTAACATTCTGGCCGCGCTGGCGCTGACCTCTGGCCCGGCGCTGGCGCAGGACGAGATGGTCTTGCTGCTGGACTGGTTCGTGAACCCCGACCACGGGCCGATCATCGTGGCGCAGGAAAAAGGATACTTCGCCGAACAGGACCTGAGCGTAGAGGTCATCGCCCCCGCCGATCCTTCTGACCCGCCCAAGCTGGTCGCCGCAGGCAAGGCGGATCTTGCGATTTCCTATCAGCCGCAGTTGCACCTGCAAATCCACGAAGGTCTGCCCCTGCAACGGGTCGGCACGCTGGTGGCCACGCCGCTGAACTGCCTGCTGGCGCTGACCGATGGTCCCATCGCCTCTCCTGCGGATCTGGCGGGCAAAAAGGTCGGATTCTCGGTAGGCGGTGTCGAAGAGGCCGTGCTTGGCGCGATCCTGACCCATCACGGGCTGTCGCTGGATGATGTGGAGCTGGTAAACGTCAACTGGTCGCTGTCACCGTCGTTGATGTCCGGTCAGGTGGATGCGGTCATCGGAGCCTTCCGCAATTTCGAGCTGAACCAGATGGATATCGAAGGCGTCGATGGCACCTGTTTCTACGTCGAGGAAGAGGGTCTGCCACCCTATGACGAGCTGATCTACGTCGCCAACCGCGACACGATGGACAAGGACATGATCGCGCGGTTTCTGGCCGCGACCGAGAAAGCGACGCAATATATCGTCAACCACCCCGAGGAAAGCTGGGAGGTGTTCGCCGCCACCTCTGCCGATCTGCAGGACGAGCTGAACGCCCGCGCGTGGAAAGACACGCTGCCCCGTTTCGCCCTGCGCCCCACGGCGATGGATGCTGGACGCTACGCCACATTCGAGACGTTCTTGCATGACGCGGGTCTGATCCCCGACATCTCGCCCGTGTCGACCATCGCCATCGATGTGACCGCCCGATGACCGCGCCGGACTATGGCCGCAGCTTCGCGATTTGGCGCGCTGCTGCGGCGGAGGAGTGGCAAGACTATACCCACCATGCCTTTGTCGAAGGGCTGCGCGATGGCAGCCTGCCGCGCCGTTGCTTTGTGAACTATTTGATCCAAGACTATGTTTTCCTTGTGCATTTCTCTCGCGCTTGGTCCATGGCGGTGGTCAAATCGGAAACGATGGAAGAGATGAAGACCTGCGCCGCCACGGTAGATGCGCTGGTCAATCACGAGATGGCGCTGCATATCCGCACCTGTGCTGCGGCGGGTATCGACGAAGCGGCGCTTTTCACCGCGACGGAAGCCCCCGCCAACCTCGCCTATACGCGCTATGTGCTGGATGCCGGGATGCAGGGGGATTTCCTTGATCTGATGACGGCGCTCTTGCCATGCGTCATGGGATATGGGGAGATCGGGCAGCGCCTGGCCCAGACCTGCAGCGCCGACACGCCCTATGCCGAGTGGATCGAGACCTACGCCGACCCCGACTATCAGGCGCTGTGCCAGACGGTGGGCGCGATGGTCGACGCGGCGGTTGCGCGGCGGATCGGAGATTTTGAAACCGCCCCCCGTCGCGCGGCACTGCAAAACCGCTTTTCCACGGCCACACGGCTAGAGGTCGGCTTTTGGCAGATGGGGCTGGACCTGCCATGACCCCACCGCCCGCGCTGCGTCTGACGGGACAACACCGGATTGACGCGCGCCCCCTGTTTGACGTGGATATGACCCTCGCCGCGGGGGCGTGGACCTGCTTGCTCGGCCCGTCGGGGGTGGGCAAATCCACGGTGTTGCGGCTGCTGCTGGGGCTTGAGACGGGCGGCGCGTTTGACGGCACGATCACCGCCTCTGACGGGCAACCACTGGCGGGGCGGATCAGCTATATGGCGCAATCCGACTTGCTGTTACCGTGGCTTACGGTGATCGAAAACATCATGATCGGCGACCGGCTGCGTGGGACCACGCCTGACAGGGACCGTGCCTCCGCCATGCTTGAACGGGTCGGCCTGCAGGATCATGCCCATAAGAAACCCGCCGCCTTGTCGGGCGGCATGCGGCAGCGGGCAGCGCTGGCGCGGACCTTGCTGGAGGATCGCACGGTGGTCTTTCTGGACGAGCCATTCTCGGCGCTGGATGCGGGCACCCGCGCCGCGATGCAAGAGCTCGCGGCAGAGCTGTTGCACGGGCGGACCGTGCTGCTGGTCACCCATGATCCGGCAGAGGCGGCGCGGCTGGCCGACCACATCCTGATCCTCTCTGCCACGGGCGTACAAAGCTGGCCTGTCCCCGCGCTTCCCGCGCCGCGTTTCGTCACCGCGCCCGAGGTTTGGGCCTGCCAAAGCGCGCTGCTGTCCCATCTGCGGGGGGTGCCTGCATGAGACGATACGACATACCACTTGCGATCCTGCTGGGGCTTGGCCTTTGGCAGGCCGCGGTGCTGCTGACCGACGCGCCGCACTATATCCTGCCCTCGCCGTGGCGCGTGGCGCAGGCGGCATATCGCGCCCGTGAGACGCTGATCGAGAACGCATGGGTCACCACTGTCGAGGTGCTGCTGGGGCTGCTGATCGGCACCGCCTTGGGGGCTGTTACCGCGATCCATCTGGCGCTGTCCAAAACGGCAGAGCGTTTGCTGCTGCCGCTGCTGGTCTTTACCCAAGCCGTGCCGGTTTTTGCGCTGGCCCCGTTGCTAACGCTGTGGTTCGGCTATGGCATGGGGTCCAAGATCGTGATGGCGGTGTTGATCATCTATTTCCCGGTGACATCTGCCTTTCACGACGGGCTGAACCGCGTGCCTGATGGCTACCGCGATCTGGCGCAATCGATGGGCGCGCGACCGTTGCGGTTCATGCGCTACGTGCAAATCCCCCACGCGCTGCCAAGCCTTGCGACGGGGCTGCGGCTGGCGGCGGTCTATGCGCCGATCGGCGCAGTGATTGGCGAATGGGTCGGCGCGTCAAAGGGGCTGGGCTATCTGATGCTGCTGGCCAATGGTCGCGCCAAGATCGACCTGATGTTCGCCGCGTTGATCATGCTCGCCTGTTTGACGGTGCTGCTGCATCTCTCTGTCGGGCTGCTGGCGCAACGTCTGACCCGCTATGCCGAAGGGCGCAGCGAAAGCGGGATCACGCGCAGCACCCGCGCGTGATCCTTTCGGTTCTTATTCCGCGTTGGGCCGCACCCGCGCGCCGCTTTTGTCAGCAAAGGCCGCAAGGCGCGCGCGTGCGTCAGGCTGCGTATTGACCACACCGGCGACCACAGCTTCGGCATAGGCGGCATCCATTGCCGACATATTCTGCATATGGCTCACCGCGCTACAGATCGCAAAGTTCGACAGCGGCAGGTTCTGCGCCGCCTTGCGCGCCAGTTCCATCGCCTTGTCCATGCTGGACCCTTCGACGATATACTGCGCGAGGCCCAGATCGACGGCCTCTTGCCCCTGATAGACGCGCCCGGTCAGCATCATGTCGATCATCCGCGCCTTGCCGACCAGATCGGTCACACGGATCGTAGCCCCCCCGCCGGTGAACAGCCCGCGCTGGCCTTCGGGAAGTGCGAAATACGCGCTTTGGTCCATCACCCGCACATGGGCAGAGCTGGCAAGCTCTAGCCCGCCGCCGACAACGGCCCCTTGCAATGCGGCAATCACGGGCACGCCGCCGTATTCCATCTTGTTGAACGCCTCGTGCCACCGCAAACAGACGTGCATGAAATCGGCGGGGCTGCGGTCTTCGTCATGGTGTTCGATCAGATCAAGCCCGGCGCAAAAGTGATCCCCCGCGCCAGCCAGTACCACTGCACGCACACCAGCGCGCGGTGCGGCGGAAAAGAAGGTGACCAGCTCCTCGATCGTGTCGATGTCCAGGGCATTCCGTTTCGTGGGACGGTTCAGGGTCACCACCCAGACGCCATCGTCATGCGCCTTGATGTCCAGGTTACGGTAGCTGGTCGGATCAATCTGAACGGCCATGTGAATTCCTCCTCCTATGGGGCCGGCAATTGTGGTCGGCCCCGGTGCCTTGCTGCTGCAAGGGCTTGCTGAATATATGCAAAAGGCTCTCCCACCTTTTACGTGACTGTGCATTGAGTAGCGCGCCAAACACAGCCCGTCTATCGGTCATCCGCCGATTTCAGCGCGGTTACTTCCCCAAGGGCAACGGAGGCGCAGGGATTCGCCCCGTCGCAATCTGCCGGAGGCGGCAAAACCGTTTGAAAACGCAATGTTACCGTGTGAATCCGCGCCAATCCGGGGCACCGTCAGAAAAAAATCGAAAATAATCACCGGGGCGGCAAAAATGGGGTTGAACCCCGGCTGAACCTTGGGGTAGTAGAGCGCTACCGGGTCGTTAGCTCAGTTGGTAGAGCGCTTCGTTTACACCGAAGATGTCGGGAGTTCGAGCCTCTCACGACCCACCATTCCACCAATACAATTCAGTTCTACCAACGCAACCTGCGCCGACGGCGACAGGGTTTTATGCGTTTGATGTCAAGGGATTGCCTGCGCGGCCCGTGGCATCAGCAAGGCAAAGACCTTGATACGACAAAGCCCCTCACCAAGGTGAAGGGCTGCTGCGGGCGTCGCAAATTTACGCCGGAGATCTTGAGCGATTTTCGCCCTCAGTCGTCGGGTTGATCAGCGGTATCGCCGCCGCCCTGCCCCTGTGTCACCTGCCGCACTTTGACGCGGATCATCTTGCCGTTTTTCAGCTCTTTCTCGTTGATCACTTTCAGCTTGCCGAACGGCAGCAAGTTCAGCTCGCGGCTGTCCGACAGTGCTTCGCCCAATACGGCGAGCATGGCATCAACGACGGGTTTCGCATCGCGCTTTTTCACGCCCGACCTTTCGACCACTGTGTCGATCAGCTCTTTCTTGCGCATCACGGGGCCGAGGATCACAGGGCGCGGTGCTTCGACCACAGCGGGTGCTGCGGCGGTGTCGGGTGCGGCTGGTTTAGGCGTGGAGGTTTTCTTGGGCGTGGCCATTTGACGTCTCGTCCGTTGGGGAGGTTTCATCAAACCCTAGCGGGGCCACCGGGGGAAATCCAGCGGTGCTTGGGGATGACGCAGCCCTGCGCGAAAATCGGGGACGCGCCCACGAAAAAGGCCGCCCCGAAGGGCGGCCTGATGTCGGTTTGATCGATGCTTAATGCGCTGTGGCGCTATCGCCTGCAGCGTTGCGACGGGCCAGCGCGGCGGCTGCGGCGGCATCTTCTGCCTCCTGATCCCATTCGATCGCTTCGGGCTCGCGGACCAGCGCATGTTTCAGCACTTCGGACACGTGTTTGACGGGAATGATGGTCAACCCTTCTTTCACGTTATCCGGGATATCCGGCAGATCCTTTTCGTTCTCGGTCGGGATGAGAACCGTTGTGATCCCACCACGCAGCGCCGCCAACAGCTTTTCTTTCAAGCCGCCGATTGGCATCGCATTCCCGCGCAAGGACACCTCCCCCGTCATCGCGATATCGCGGCGCACGGGGATCTGGGTCAGCACCGACACGATCGATGTCACCATTGCCAGACCGGCAGAGGGGCCGTCTTTCGGCGTCGCACCATCGGGCACGTGGACGTGGATATCCAGCGTGTCGAACTTGGGCGGCTTCACCCCGATCTTGGGGCTGATCGACCGCACATAGCTGCTGGCCGCGTCGATGGATTCCTTCATCACATCGCCAAGCTTACCGGTGGTTTTCATCCGACCTTTACCCGGCAGGCGCAGGGCTTCGATCTGCAACAATTCGCCCCCAACCGAAGTATAGGCCAATCCGGTCACGACGCCGATCTGATCCTCAAGCTCTGCCAAGCCGTAGCGGTGCTTTTTCACGCCGAGGAAATCCTCGATGTTGTCGCCCGTTACGGTGATCTCGTCGGCTTCCTTCTTGACGATCTTGGTCAGCGATTTCCGCGCAACCTTGGCGATCTCGCGCTCAAGGTTCCGCACGCCGGCCTCGCGGGTGTAGTAGCGGATCATGCTGGTCAACGCACTGTCTTCAATGGCAAATTCCTTTGCCTTCAGACCGTGGTTCTTGACCTGCTTGGCCACAAGGTGCTGTTTCGCGATCTCGCGCTTTTCATCCTCGGTATAGCCAGACAGGGGGATAATCTCCATCCGGTCAAGCAAAGGCCCGGGCATGTTGTAGCTGTTCGACGTGGTCAGGAACATGACATTCGACAGATCGTATTCCACTTCCAAGTAGTGGTCGACGAATGTGCCGTTCTGTTCCGGATCAAGCACCTCAAGCATGGCCGACGCAGGGTCGCCACGGAAATCCTGACCCATCTTGTCGATTTCGTCGAGCAAGATAAGCGGGTTCGTGGTTTTCGCCTTTTTCAGCGCCTGAATGATCTTGCCGGGCATGGAGCCGATGTAGGTCCGACGGTGACCGCGGATCTCGGATTCGTCACGCACGCCCCCCAGCGAGATGCGAATAAACTCGCGCCCCGTCGCCTTGGCAACAGACTTCCCGAGCGAGGTTTTACCCACACCGGGAGGGCCGACAAGGCACATGATCGGGCCTTTCAGCTTGCTGGACCGTTGTTGCACGGCAAGATATTCAACGATGCGTTCTTTAACCTTTTCAAGGCCATAGTGATCATCATCCAGCACCTGCTGTGCCTTGGCGAGGTCTTTCTTGGTGCGCGACTTCACGCCCCACGGGATCGACAGGATCCAGTCGAGGTAGTTGCGCACAACAGTAGCTTCGGCAGACATGGGCGACATGTTCTTGAGCTTCTTCAGCTCGGCGTCGACCTTTTCCTTGGCCTCTTTGCTCAGCTTGGTGTCCGCGATGCGGGCTTCCAGTTCGGCGACTTCATTCTTGCCATCCTCACCATCGCCAAGCTCGTTCTGAATGGCTTTCATCTGCTCGTTCAGATAGTACTCGCGCTGCGTCTTCTCCATCTGGGATTTGACGCGGGTCTTGATCTTTTTCTCGACCTGCAGAACGGACATTTCGCCCTGCATCAGCCCGTATACTTTCTCGAGCCGCTCGGAGACGGACAGGGTTTCAAGCAGGTCTTGTTTCTGCTCGACCTCGATGCCGAGATGCCCCGCGACCAGATCGGCCAGACGTGCAGGCTCGGACGCTTCGGTCACCGCCGACAGCGCTTCCTCGGGGACGTTCTTCTTGACCTTGGAATAACGCTCAAACTCTTCGGCGACGGACTTCAGCAGCGCCTGAGTGGTGGTCTCGTCACCGGGCTCTTCCGTCAGATATTCGGCAGAGGCTTCAAAGAAGCTATCGTTTTCAAGGTATTCCGTGATGCGCACCCGCGCCTGCCCCTCGACCAACACCTTTACGGTGCCGTCGGGCAGCTTCAGCAGTTGCAAGACATTCGCCAGGACGCCGGTGTTGAAAATACCATCGGAATCGGGGTCATCCACGCCGGGGTCAATCTGGCTCGACAGCAGGATCTGCTTGTCATCGGCCATGACTTCTTCAAGGGCGCGAACAGATTTATCGCGGCCCACGAAAAGCGGTACAATCATGTGGGGGAACACCACAATATCGCGCAAAGGCAATACCGGGTAGGACGCGTTCAGAGGCTCTAACATGCTCTTTTCCTTATACTGCAAGATGACACTGGCCCCTATCTTAGGCGACCGTTCGTTCATCTCCTGTTCTGAGTAGGATATCTGGGGACCCTACCCGCCTGTTTCAATCCCCATGATGCTGTGATCCGTTCGTATGCGGGCCATCTGGCGTGAGGGTCACCCTAGAATGAACCGCCACCGGCGGACAGACAAGCGCGGATCGTATGATTATCCGCGAAAACCGCCAAGAACCATGGTTAACCGGCCCGAATGACAAAAAACGGGCCGGAAATGTGCTTTTTCGCGTTTAGCGAGCTTACTCTGCCGCGACCTCTTCGAGGAAGGGATAATCGGTATAGCCCTCTTCGCCACCGGCATAGAAGGTTTTCGTATCCCCCTCGTTCAGCGGTGCGTTAAGTTCCAGCCGTTTTGCCAGATCGGGGTTGGCTATATAGGGCCGGCCAAAGGCAACCAGATCAGCTTTGCCGCTGGCCACGGCATCGATCGCCATGTCGCGGTCATAAAGGTTATTTGCCATGTAGACGCCGTTGAACAGCGACCGGAGCTTGCCAAGGTCTTCGCCGCTGTCCAGATCGCGCGACTGGCCGGTCGAGCCTTCGACCATGTGCAGATAGGCCAGATTGTACTTGTTCAGCGCATCCACGACGTAGGTGAACGTCTCTTGCGGGTCATCATCCGCGATGCCGTTCGCAGGCGAGAAAGGCGACAGGCGCAGGCCGACGTGATCGCCATCCCATGCGTTTACAACACCGTCCAGCACTTCGAACAGCAGCCGCGCGCGGTTCTCGACCGACCCGCCATAGGCGTCATCGCGTTTGTTGCTTGAGGTCTTGAGGAATTGGTCCAGCAGATAGCCGTTCGCCCCGTGGACCTCGACCCCGTCAAAGCCTGCCTTGCGCGCCATCTTGGTTGCGTGGACATAATCGGCGACAATGCGCGGCATCTCGTCCAACTCCAAGGCGCGTGGTTCAGATGTCGGAGTCATACCGTCTTTGGTAAAGGTCTTCACCTCTGCCGCGATGGCCGAGGGGGCGACGGGCTTTTGTCCGTCAGGCTGGATGTCCACATGGCTGATCCGGCCCACGTGCCACAGCTGGATCACGATCTTGCCGCCCTTGGCGTGCACCGCGTCCGTCACCTTTTTCCAGGCAGCAACCTGCCCTTCGGTGTAGATGCCGGGGGTCTTGATGTAGCCTTTGCCTTCGGCGCTAATCTGGGACGCTTCGGTGATGATGATCCCGGCACCGGCGCGCTGTGCGTAGTATTCGACGTGCATGTCGCCGACTTCGCCACTGTCGTCATTGGCGCGGCTGCGGGTCAGCGGGGCCATCACGATGCGGTTCGCGGCCTCGATGCCGCCGACCTTCAGGGGGGTGAATAATGCCTCGGTCATGGAAAACTCCTTTGCGGTGTTGTTTCTTGTCTACAGCACCTAACCTTCCGCCCCGTCATCGCAAGGACGGGGCGGAAGGTTTATTCCATTCACCGCAGGGTTTTCCTAAAGCGGGTCGATGTCGCCTTGGGCGCGCTGGCTATGAAAATCAGCCTGCCAAGCGTCAAATGTCCCCGCCGCAATCGCGTCGCGCATACCCGCCATGATTTCCTGGAAATAATGCAGGTTATGCCATGTCAGCAGCATCCCAGAGATCATTTCCTGACTACGGAACACATGGTGCAGATAGGCGCGGCTGTAGTTCGAGCACGCAGGACATGTGCAGGCTTCGTCCAGCGGACGCGGGTCATCGGCGTGGCGTGCGTTCTTGATGTTCACAACGCCGTGACGCGTGAACACCTGCCCCGTCCGGCCAGAGCGTGAGGGCAAAACGCAGTCCATCATATCGATGCCGCGCGCCACGGCCCCGACGATATCATCCGGCTTGCCCACCCCCATCAGATAGCGCGGCCGGTCCACGGGCAGCATATCGGTGGCAAAATCGAGACAGCCGAACATCGCCTCTTGCCCCTCGCCCACGGCAAGGCCGCCCACAGCGTAGCCGTCAAAGCCCACGTCGATCAGGGCCTTGGCGCTTTCCTCGCGGAAGTCACGTTCCAGCCCGCCCTGCTGGATACCAAAGAGCGCATGGCCCGGACGGTCGCCAAAGGCTTCGCGGCTGCGCTTGGCCCACCGCATCGACATCCGCATCGAGTCCGCGATCCGCGCGCGATCCGCAGGCAGCGCGGGACATTCGTCAAAGCACATGACGATATCGGAGCCGAGCAGCTTTTGAATCTCCATCGACCGTTCGGGGGTCAGTTCGTGTTTCGACCCGTCCACATGGCTTTTGAAGGTCACGCCCTTTTCCGTCAGCTTGCGCAGCCCCGACAGGCTCATCACCTGAAACCCGCCGGAATCGGTGAGGATCGGCTTGTCCCAGTTCATGAACTTGTGCAGCCCGCCCAAACGGTCGATCCGTTCGGCAGTGGGGCGCAGCATCAGGTGATAGGTATTGCCCAGCAGGATGTCCGCACCGGTCGCGGCGACGCTTTCGGGCATCATCGCCTTGACCGTGGCGGCCGTGCCCACAGGCATGAAAGCCGGCGTGCGAATATCGCCCCGCGGGGTAGAGATAACACCGGTACGCGCCGCACCATCGCGGGCCTGAAGATCGAACGAGAATTTTTTCATGACTGCGGCTATAAGATGTCCCCCGCATAGGCGCAATCGCGCAGTTTAGCCGCGCGTTCCACAAGGCTGTCATGGAAGCACCGTAAATCTGCGCTATGTCCAGCCGGAACCGCCGGGGCGCTGCCCCGGACCCCGGGATTTATGCCATTTGGAAGCCCGTGTCGTGGCTTGAGTAGACGCAGGCGACCTGCTAGGCGGCGGGATGATTTAGCTGTGCCGGAGTGCGTGACATGCAAGAATTGACGTTTGGCTGGGAAGAATGGGTCGCCCTTCCCGAATTGGGGCTTCCCGCGATCAAGGCAAAGATCGACACCGGCGCGCGCACATCGGCGCTGCACGCCCATGACATCGAAGTCTTTGGCCCCGCCTCCAAGCCCAAGGTCCGGTTCAACGTGCATCCTGTGGCCGGCAACGAAGACATCACCATCACATGCTCCGCGCCCATTATTGACCGGCGCGAGGTCACCTCGTCGAATGGCGAGGCAGAGCTGCGCTATGTCATCTCGACCAAGATGGATGTCGCAGGGCAAAGCTGGCCCATTGACGTGACCCTGACCAACCGTGCGGGCATGACCAGCCGCATGTTGCTGGGCCGTCAGGCGCTGACAGATCACATCACCATCTCGCCCACCGAGAAACGGTTGCAACCGGATCTGAGCTATGACGTCTACCATACCGCCGCTGTGCGCCACCGCGCGCCCAAACGCGCTTTGCGGGTCGCCGTGCTGAGCCGTGAAGCCAGCAACTATTCCACCTCGCGTCTGGTCGAAGTCGGCGAGGCCCGTGGCCATACTGTCGAAGTGATCGACACCACCCGCTGCTATATGGCGATCAACGCCATGGCTCCCGAAGTGCATTACGATGGCAAACGTCTGCCGCGCTATGACGCGGTAATCCCGCGGATCGGTGCCTCGGTCACGCCCTATGGCTGCGCGGTGATCCGGCAGTTCGAAACCATCGGGACCTACTGCGTCAACGGCTCTGCCGGTATCTTGTCGAGCCGCGACAAGCTGCATGCGCATCAGGTCTTGGCGTCGAAGAAAATCGGCATGCCGACCACCGCTTTTGCCGCCTCGCCCAAGGACACGTCGAACCTCATGGCACTGGTCGGCACCGCGCCGCTCATCGTGAAACTGCTGGAATCCACCCAAGGCAAAGGTGTTGTGCTGGCCGAGACAAAGAAGGCCGCGGAATCCGTCATTGATGCCTTCCGCGGGCTCAAGGCAAACTTTCTTGTGCAGGATTTCGTCAAGGAAGCCGCGGGCGAGGATCTGCGCTGTCTTGTGGTGGATGGCAAGGTCGTGGCCGCGATGAAGCGCACCGGCGCGGAGGGCGATTTCCGCTCCAACCTGCACCGTGGCGGCACCGCTCAGGTCGTGCGCATCACCAAGGTTGAACGCGACACCGCCCTGCGCGCGGCACGGGCCTTTGGTCTGGGCACTGCCGGTGTGGATCTGCTGCGGTCGGACAGCGGGCCAAAGGTGCTAGAGGTCAACAGCTCTCCCGGGTTCGAAGGGATCGAGAAAGCCACCGGCAAGGATATTGTCGGCATGGTCTATGATATGATCGAAGCGCGGGTAAAGCCGCAGCCGGTGCGCAAGCGCAAAGCCTAAGTTCTGCAGTGGTTCGCGGGTCCGCCCTCTGGACGGTGCCCGCTGCAATCCCTATATAAACGATAAGAAAAAGGAGCGAGGCCCTGATGACCGACAGCACACAACCTCTTGAAGGCACCCCTCTGATTGCGCCCTCGTCAACGGATCATCCGCTGTACGAGCAGATCACCGAAGCCTGCCGCACTGTCTATGACCCTGAGATTCCAGTGAACATCTATGAGCTGGGGTTGATCTACACGATCGACATCAACGCGGAAAACGAGGTCAACATCAAGATGTCCCTCACCGCGCCCGGCTGCCCCGTTGCAGGCGAGATGCCCGGCTGGGTCGCCGATGCGGTCGAACCCCTGCCCGGCGTGAAAACCGTCGACGTGGAACTGGTCTGGGAGCCACCATGGGGCATGGATATGATGTCTGACGAAGCCCGTCTTGAACTGGGCTTCATGTAAGCCAATAGGCTGAAACCGGGGCGCATTTCACGTCCCGGTTGATTTTACATGAGTTTCACGCAATGGTCGCATCATTGTAACATAGGGTAGCCACACCGCTGCCAGATGATTTTATTTGGAGCGATCATGCGACTAACTACTGCCCTTACAGCTTTGGCTTTGGCCCCCACCGCGCTGCTGGCCGACGCCCACAGCACCCCCGTCCCTGTCGAATACGGTGCCCGTCCTGCCTATCTGGTGGACAAGCTTCCCGATGGCGACCTCAAGGACAAGCTGGCGTCCTGCATGGGCCAGACCGCGTCCAAATCCGATTTCTCCATCGGGCACCGCGGCGCCCCGCTGATGTTCCCCGAGCATACCGTACAGTCCAACGTTGCCGCCGCCCGTCAGGGTGCAGGCATTCTGGAATGCGACGTGACCTTTACCGCCGATCACGAACTGGTCTGCCGTCACGCGCAGAACGATCTGCACACCACCACCAATATCCTCGTCTCCGATCTGGCCGAGAAATGCACCACCGGCTTCACCGCGGCTGCGGGCGAAGAAGGTGCCAGCGCGGAATGCCGCACCTCGGACATCACCTTGGCAGAGTTCCGCACCCTGACGCCCAAGATGGACAGCGCCGACGCCACCGCCACCACCGCCGAAGACTATCAGGGCGGCGTGGCCAGCTTCCGCACCCAGCTGTACAGCGACGGTGCCGATCTGATGACCCACGCGGAATCGATCGAGCTGTTCAAATCCCTCGGTGCGAAATTCACCCCCGAGCTCAAGTCCCCTTCGGTCGAGATGCCCCATGACGGCTTCAGCCAGGAAGACTATGCGCAGAAGATGATCGACGAATACAAAGCCGCGGGCATCCCTGCCTCGGACGTTTGGGCGCAGTCGTTCAACCTGGATGACGTGCTTTACTGGATCAAGGCAGAGCCAGAGTTCGGCAAACAGGCCGTCTATCTCGTGGAATGGAGCGAAGGTTTCGACGAACAGGACCCCAGCACCTGGACACAGGATTTCGCCCAGTTGAAAGAGCAAGGCGTGCAGTACCTGGCCCCATCGCTGAACATGCTTCTGACCAACAAAGACGGCGCTCTGGCCGCCTCTGACTATGCCAAGAAAGCCAGCGAAGCCGGTTTGAACCTGATCGCCTGGACGCTCGAACGCTCCGGTCCGCTGTCCACGGGCGGTGGCTGGTATTTCCAATCCGTTGGCGACATCATCACCGACGACAGCGACTATCTGGTCGCGCTGGACGTGCTGGCACAGGACGCTGGCGTCAAGGGGGTCTTCTCTGACTGGCCCGCAACCGTCACCTACTATGCCAACTGCATGGGTCTGTAACCTACGGGGTCTGATCCGGCGCAATCGCGCATGACGACATGGGCCGTCCCTTCGGGGGCGGCCTTTCGCTATTGTGCATCCCCCCGCTTGAGAAACCCTGCCAAAGCCCTTATCTTGTCGGTAACAGGAGTATTCAGCATGTTCGCAATCCCAGGCAAGCAAGCCGTCACCATCACCCCCAAAGCCGCCAATCAGATCACCAAGCTGATGACGTCCGCCGGCCACGCCGGTCTGCGCATCGGCATCAAGAAGGGTGGCTGCGCCGGCATGGAATATACGATGGAGTATGTGAACGAGGCCGACGCCAATGACGAGGTCGTCGAACAGGACGGCGCGCGCGTGATGATCGCGCCAATGGCGCAGATGTTCCTTTTCGGCACCGAGATCGATTATGAAACCTCGCTGCTGGAATCCGGCTTCAAGTTCCGCAATCCCAATGTGACCGAAGCCTGCGGCTGCGGCGAATCCATCAAATTCGGCTAACGGTATCGCGCCGCGCTGGCGGGGCGTGACCGCAGCTTGCCGTTGCCCTGTCGGGGTGGCGCTGGTATCCCTTTGAAAAACCACATGAAGGATATGCATATGCGCCGCAAGCTTGCCGCTGGAAACTGGAAGATGAACGGCACGCTGGCCGGTCTGGACATGTTGGCCGAAGTGGCCGCCGCGATGGACAGCACCCGTGCAGAGGCGGTGATCTGCCCGCCCGCCCCCTACCTTCTGTCAGCGGTCACCAAGGCCCAAGGCACCCCCGTTGCCATCGGCGCGCAGGATTGCCACGCAGAGCCGAAAGGTGCCTTCACTGGCGATATCTCTGCCTCGATGATCAAGGAGGTCGGCGCGACCTATGTGATCCTCGGCCATTCCGAACGCCGCGATGCCTATGGCGAAACGGATGCCGACGTTGCGGCCAAGGCGCAGGCCGCTTGGAACGCGGGGCTGACGGCCATCATCTGCATCGGCGAAAGCGAGGCGGATCGCAGCTCCGGTACCACCCTGGATGTCATCGCCGAACAGCTTGCAGGCTCCCTGCCCGACGGCTGCACCGGCGAGAATACCGTCGTCGCGTATGAACCCATCTGGGCGATTGGCACCGGCAAAATCCCGACGCTTGACCAGATCGTCGAGGTGCATGACGTCATCCGCGCAACACTGGCCGAACGCTTCGGCACGGATGTCAGCGACGCGCTGCGGCTGCTGTACGGCGGCTCGGTCAAACCGGACAACGCGGCGGAGATCTTCAAGGTCGACAACGTGGACGGTGCCCTGATCGGCGGGGCGAGCCTTACACCCGCTGATTTCGTCCCGATCCTTCAGGCGCTCGCTGCCGCGTGATCTTCATTTTGCCAAATAAACTCACAGCATGACATAGACAAAAAGGCGGCGCATCCGATGGGGTGCGCCGCCTTTTTCGTTTCCCTTGTAATGTCTCGCCCTAGCGGGTGATGATCTCCGGCCCCATCATCAGGGTCGGCAGCCAGGTCGAGATGACCGGGATATAGGTCACCATCAGCAGGAAGATGAACAGCACCACGGTGAAGGGCAGCGCGGCCTTGACCACATTCATCATCGGCATATTCGCCACGCCCGAGGTCACGAAGAGGTTCAGACCCACCGGCGGGGTGATCATCCCGATTTCCATGTTCACCACCATGATGATCCCCAGATGGATCGGGTCGATGCCCAGTTCAATCGCGATGGGGAAGACCAGCGGGGCGACGATGATCAACAGGCCCGACGGCTCCATGAACTGCCCGCCAATCAGCAAGATCACGTTGACGATGACCAGGAACATGATCGGCCCGAAACCGGCGCTCAGCATCGCGGCAGAGATCTGCTGCGGGATCTGCTCGTCAGTCAGCACGTGCTTTAGGATCAACGCGTTGGCGATGATGAACATCAGGGTGACGGTCAGCTTGCCGGCCTCGAACAGCGTATCGCGGGTATCGCGGTGGAAAAAGACAGTGACCAGCGCCAAGGGCTTGCGCATCAGCGACAGGTTGCGCCCCTCGCCTTCGACGTGCAGCGGGCCCATATCGCGATAGACAAAGGCCGCAATGAAGAAGGCATAGACAGCAGCCACCGCGGCGGCTTCGGTCGGGGTAAAGATACCGCCATAGATACCGCCAAGGATGATCACGATCAGCATCAGCCCCCAGCCCGCTTCACGCCCCGAGGCAAAGACCTCGCCCCAGCCGCGCCATTCGCCCTGTGGCAGCTTCTTGACCCGCGCCATGATATAGATGGTCAGCATCAGCATGGTGCCCGCCATCAGTCCGGGGATAACGCCCGCAAGGAACATCCGGCCCACAGAGACATCCGTGGCAGAGGCATAGACAACCATCACGATGGACGGCGGGATCAGGATGCCCAGGGTGCCCGCGTTGGCGATGACACCGGCGGCGAATTCCTTGGTGTAGCCGGTTTCCCGCATCCCCGCGATCACGATGGACCCGATGGCAACCACCGTGGCGGGCGATGATCCCGACAGGGCGGCGAACAACATACAGGCAAAAACACCCGCAATCGCCAGACCACCCGGAAAATGTCCGACCAGCGCGATAGAGAAACGGATGATCCGCTTGGCCACACCGCCCGTCGACATGAAGGACGACGCCAGCACGAAGAACGGGATCGCGAGCAGCGTGTAGTGCCCCGCCATCGCCTGAAAGAAGGTCTGCGCGATGGACGCAAGCGAGCTGTCGGACAGCACCAGCAGAAAGACGATCGACGAGAAGCCAAGGCTGACGGCAATCGGAACGCCCAGCAACATCAGCCCGACGATCATGGTAAATAGGATAAGGACTTCCATGCGCTCAGGACTCCGCGTTCATGTGTTTGACGGCTTCGATATCATCTTCGGCCTCGTGACTGACGATCAGCGCTGTGGCCTGCCCGGTAAAGACACGCACACCGGCCTGGATGAAACGGAACAACAGCAGCGCCATACCGAAGGGCAGCATGAAATAGGGGATGAACCGTGGCAGTTTGCCGTAGGTTTCGCCCTCGTTCATGATCGGCTCGATAAAGCGCAGCCAATCCGGCATGGGGATATCGACGGTTTCATACCACGCCTGATCGCGGCTATCGGCAAAACCTGTGGGGAACCAGCGGCCCGTGGTGGCGTCCAGCCCCGCAAAGGGGGCCCAGTAATCCCACGCGCCTTTCATCAGCAAGGCCCCGTAGACCACGCAGATCACTGCCGCAACCAGCGCGAGCACCCGGCGTTTGGGCAGCGAAAACAGGTTCACGACCGCGTCCACCCCCAGATGCGCCGTGACCTTGACCGCATAGCTCATGCCAAACAGCACCAGCCAGGCGAAAAGGAAGGTCACCGCTTCAAGCCCCCAGATGATGCCGGTGTTGAAACCATAGCGCAGGACGACGTTGATAAAGGTGATAAGCGTCATCAGACCAAGGATGATGGCAATCGCCGTTTCCTCAAGCTCGTTGACAATGCGCCCGAGCGCAGAATGAGATTGAACACCATGTGACATGGGAATGCTCCGCTGTGAGAGGAGAGTGGATCAGGCCCGCACGCCGCGGGGCATGTCGGGGCCTGACGCAAGTGATATGCCCCGTCCGTCGCCAGACGGGGCAGAACAGGGTTTAGTGCTTAGCGTTGATCGCTTGGGCTTCGTCGATGTTTTCCTGACCGACGTCTGCGGTGAACTCTTCCCAGACGGGCTTCATCGCGGTGACCCAGGCTTCGCGCTGCGCGTCGTCCAGTTCACGGACCACACCACCGGCATCGATGATCGCCTGTTTGGCTTCGGCGTTCACTTTGGACGATTCCGCGTTGCGGGTGTCGGTCACTTCCTGAACGATGGTCGCCAGCTGGTCACGCACATCGGCGTCCAGGCTGTCCCACCAGTCGGTGGAGGTCACAAGCATGTAGTCCAGAACACCGTGGTTGGTTTCGGTTGTCCCGTCCTGCACCTCAAAGAACTTCTGGCCATAGATGTTGGACCAGGTGTTTTCCTGACCGTCGACAACGCCGGTTTGCAGCGCGCCGTAAACTTCCGAGAAGGCCATCGGCTGGGGCGATGCGCCCATTGCCGCCATCTGGGCCTTCAGCACGTCAGAGTTCTGCACGCGGAATTTCAGACCATTGGCATCCGACGGCACGTTAAGCGGCTTGTTCGCCGACATCTGCTTCATGCCATTGTGCCAGAACGCCAGTCCCAGCAGGCCACGGCGCGTCATGGATTCTTTCATCGCAACACCGGTTTCGGAGTTCTGGAACTCGTCTACAGCGTTGATGTCCTTGAACATGAAGGGCAGATCGAAGATGCGGAACTGCTTGGTGAACTGCTCGAACTTCGACAGCGACGGCGCGGCCATCTGAACGTCGCCTTGCAGCAGCGCCTCAAGAACCTGGTCATCGTTGTACAGCGTGGAGTTCGGGAACACTTCCATGCAGGCTTTGCCGTTCATCTCGTCATTGACGCGCTGTTCCAGCAAGGACGCGGCGATGCCTTTGGGGTGACGGTCTGTGTTGGTCACGTGGCTCAGCTTGATGACGACTTCGCCATCGTCGCACGCCGCGGCAACAGCACCGGCGCTTACGGAAAGGGTCATAGCCACCAGAGTGGTTGTCAGGAATTTCATGTGATGTCTCCTCCCAGAGAACTGTTTTTCAAGTCTCGGCATCCGGTCGTTCCAAATGCGGTGGCGTTACTAGAGCGTTATTTCGCCGACCTCACAAGGAAGAGAGGTTGAAAGATGAGGATCGCGTTAAATATGTTATTTATCAAAGCGTTGATGTGTCTAGTTAAGGTTACAAACCAACCCGCCACACGCTAGCTGTGCGGATTACCGCACAGCACGCAGCGCAGTTGTGCGAAAATCCGCACAGGCTAGCTGCGAAAGTCCTCGGGCCGAATCCCGTAGCGGGCCAGCTTGTCATAGAAGGTCTTGCGCGGCAGTTTCAGCGCCTGCGCCGCCGCACTCGCCTGCCCCTCGGCACGGCGCAAGGCCGCGCGCAGCAGGGATTGTTCCACCTGCGCCATCTGGTCCGCCAGCCCGAGGTTCGCATCCGGCGTCACCTCGTCCGAGACCCCCATGACAAAGCGCATCGCCTCTGACATCAGCGCGCGCGCGTTGCCGGGCCAGTCCCGCGCCATCAGCCCCGCGATCATTTGCGGCGTCACTTCGGGCGGCTGCACGCCCGACTGCTCTGCCGCCTGATCGACGTAGCGGCGAAACATCGTGGCGATATCCTCGGGGCGTTCAGCCAGCGACGGGATGCGCACGGTCATGACCTCGAGCCGGTAATAGAGATCCGCGTGGAACTGCCCCTCGGCCACCAATGACTGTAGCTCCCGCGCGCTGCCCGCAATGAGACGCACATCTGGCACCTGCTCAAGCGCTTCGATCAGGCTCAGTTGGGTCTGCGCGGGAAGCTGCGCGACCTCGTCCAGAAACAGGCACCCGCCCGAGGCGGCGTGCAGCGCATCGCTCACATCATCGGGACTAAGCCCCGCGGCAGCACGTTTGACGAAGGGCCCTTTGGAGCGGCGCGAGGATAGGTGGATCACCTCTGACACCTTCGAAATACCAGAGCCCGACGGGCCGGTGACCAGCACCTCGGCATTGGCCTGCGCCACGCGCCGCACCTTGTCGCGCAGCCGTTCTGACAGATCCGACGACCCGAAAATCATCCGCGCCGCCGGATCGCCGGTTTCCACGATATGCAGCAGCCGACGGTTTTCCAGCACCAGCGCGCGGGTTTTCAGTGCGCGTTCAATCACAGTGACCAGCGCGGCGGGGGCGCAGGGTTTTTCAAGGAAATCAAAGGCCCCTGCCTCCATCGCGCGCACGGCCATGGGGATGTCGCCTTCGCCTGTCAGCAGGATCACCGGCAGGTCGGGATCCTGTTCATGGGCATAGGCCAGCAGGTGAAACCCGTCGCGCCCGGGCATGCGCATGTCCGATAGGATGATGCCATCGAACCGCTCGGTGATCCTATCCTTGGCAGCCACGAACGACCCCGCGGCGACAACATCAATATCGGCAAGCTCCAGCGTCTGCGCCAGCGCCTCGCGGACAGAGGCATCATCATCGACCAAAAGAACGGTTCTGCTCATGCCTGCCCCTCCTCGCCCGTATCGGCGCGTTCCAGCGTGACAGAGAACATCGCACCGCCCGCGTCAAGGTTGGTGCCACGGATCCCCCCGCCAAAGCTTTGCACAATCCCGTAACTGATCGACAGCCCCAGCCCCATGCCCCCCATCGCACCCTCGGCACCGCCCCCCACGGATTTGGTCGTGTAGAACGGGTCGAACACCTTGTCTGGCATCTCGATCCCCGGTCCGGTGTCTCGGAACTGCACCCGCACGGGGTCGGCGGGATCGATTGTGATGCTCAGCCGTTTGGTGTCGCTGCTGCTCATGGCATCGACGGCGTTGGTGATGAGGTTTACAAAGACCTGCCCCAAGCGCACCTCGCCGCCGCGCACCCAGACGGGGGCATTGGCGGGCTGGTAGTCAAGGGTCACGCCCGCGTCGCGCAGATAGCTTTGGGTCAGCTCCACCGCGCTGGCGACCACGCGGGTCACATCCACGCGGGTCTGCGGCACGCTTTCTTGCCGCGCAAAGGCCCTCAGGTTCTGGATGATCCGCGCCATCCGGTCGGCCATCTGCGAGATGCGGGTCAGGTTTTCAGCCGTCCTGTCGGGGCGGTCACGCTCAAGGAATTGCACCGCGTTTTCTGCAAAGGACCGGATCGCCATCAGCGGCTGGTTCAGCTCGTGGCTGATGCCCGCCGACATCTGGCCAAGCGCCGACAGCTTGCCCGCCTGCACCAGATCCGCCTGCGCGCGGCGCAGTGCGGCCTGCGCCTCTTCCCGCTCGGTCGCTTCGCGGCGCAATTCGGTGTTGCTGGCGTTCAGGGCGGCGGTGCGTTTGGCGACCTGCCGCTCAAGCGCCGCGTTCGCCTCTGACAGGGCGCGGCGGCGCTCGGTCGCGAGAAACAGCAGCGCGCCAAAGGCAAGGCAAAGCGCTGCCACCGCCGCCGCCTGTGCCCGTGCCAAACGTTGCGCGCCCTCGATATCCAGCAGCACCTCGCCCGTCATCCCCACCACCGGCAAGGCGCGGGTCAGATGCAAGGCGGCGTCGGGCAGATACGGCCCCCAGCCCATATGCCAGATCTCGTGGCCGCGCACGTCAGACACCGCGAAATCCAGCGCCGCACCATCTGGCGGCACCAGCCCCTGCGCCGCACGGGGACGCGCCCAGAACAGCAGCTCTGACCGGTTTGCGATCTGGACGACCCCGTCGGTGTCGGTGAAGAACGCCGCCGGATTGCTGCCGCGCCAGTCATAATCGATGCCGTTCAGATCAGTCGACACCACAACGGCACCGCGCACCTGCCCGTCGGGCGCGAAGACAGGGGCGGCGTGGAAATAGGCGCGGTCGGTCAAGGGCGCGGCGGGGCCGTGCCCCCATCCAAGTGCACCGCGCAAGGCCCGCAGGACAAAGCGTTGATCCGCCCGTGGCACCCGCACCGCTTCCGCGCCAAGTGCCGCGACGATCACATCGCCGGATCGGTCAAGCACCTGCACATCCAGCGCCGTGGTCTTATCCGCGACCTCTTGCAAAAATGCCTGCGCCTCGACCGCCGGACGCCGGTCCAGCACCTGCGCCACCTGCGGGTGATCCGCCAGAAACACCGCCAGATCGCGGTACCGCTGCAACTGCCCGACCAGACGGTCGCTGACCAGCGACAGATCCGCCTGCCCCCGCGCGCGCAGCTGGTCCAGCCCTTGCAGATAGGCATAGCGCCAGACCCCGCCGGAGAGGACCGACACGGTGATCAGAAACAGCACAAAGGTCGCGACGCGGCGGCGCATTCCGGAGGTCATGGCGTTATTTGGCACAGACCCGCTTGCAAAGACCAGAGCCACAGCTATTGCTAGGCCCCATGAAAACACTGAACCTTTCCCCGCTTGATCCCGACTTCGTCCAAAACCCCTATGCCGCCTATACGCGCGCACGTGCGCAGGGCCCCGTGCTGTTCTGGCAAGACTACGGGATGATGGCCGCTTTTGATGCGGCGACGGTGCAGGCCTTGCTGCGTGACCGCCGTTTGGGCCGCGAGACCCCTGCCGACCAGCGCAAGCCCACGCCCGATCACATGCGCGACTTCTATGCGGTGGAAGACCAATCGATGCTCGAGCTTGAGCCGCCAACCCACACCCGCCTGCGCGGGTTGGTGCTGCGTGCCTTTACCTCGCGCCGGATTGCCGGTCTCGCCCCCGAGATCGAAGAGATTGCCCAAGCCCTGCTGGCCGACCTGCCCAAGGGCGAAGCCTTTGACCTGATCCCCGCTTTTTGCACCCAATTGCCCGTGCGCATCATCGCGCGGCTGCTTGGCGTGCCAGAGGATATGTGGCCCGACCTGCTGCGCTGGTCCAATGATATGGTCGCCGTCTACCAGATCGGCCGGACCCGCGCGACCGAAGAGGCCGCCAATACCGCCGCCGCAGATTTCACCGCCTTCCTGCGCCGCTATGTCAATGAGCGTCGCCAAGACCCGCGTGACGACCTGATCACCCAGTTGATCGCTGCCGAAGAAGACGGCGAAAAACTGAGCACGGATGCGCTGATCGGCACGTGTATCCTGCTGCTGAACGCAGGCCACGAGGCGACGGTACACGCGCTTGGCAACGGGATCGCCTGCTTGCTCGAAAATAACACGCCCGCCAGCGCCCTCGCCCCCGATGCGATCAACGCCACGGTCGAAGAGATCCTGCGCTACGACCCGCCCCTGCATGTCTTTGAACGTTTCGCCTACGAGGATATCGAACTGGGCGACGTCACGCTGGAAAAGGGCCGCAAAATTGCACTGGTGCTGGGGGCCGCGGGTCGCGATCCCGCGCTTTACGACCAGCCCGATGTGTTCGACCCGACCCGTCCGGCCAAGGCCCACGCGGCCTTTGGCGGTGGTTTGCATTTCTGCGTCGGCGCGCCGCTGGCTCGGCTGGAAATGCAGATCGCGTTGCGTGCGCTTTTTGACCATGCGCCAAACCTGCAACTGGCCGAAGCACCGCGCTTTGCCAATACCTACCATTTCCACAAGCTGGAACGGTTGATGGTGACGATCTAAGTCGCGCCTCCCCGCGCCACGGCGTTACAGCGGCAGCATCGTGGTCGATTTGATCTCTTCCATCGACAGCAACGCTGTGACGTTGTGCACGCGGACCTCAGAAATCAGCGCCTGATAAAAGGCATCATAGGCGCGGGCGTTCTTGACGCGGACCTTCAGGATATAGTCGATGTCCCCCGCCAGCCGGTGCGCCTCTTGCACTTCGGGACGGTTTTTCAACGCCTTGAGGAACGCCGCCTGCCAGTCGGCCTCGTGGGACGACGTACGGATCAACACGAAGAAACACGCTTCGAAGCCAAGCGCCTCTGCGTCCAGCACAACCGTATGCTGCCCGATCACCCCGGCCTCGCGCAGTTTACGAATCCGGTTCCACACAGGGGTCTTGGAACTGCCGACCTCGCGCGCGATATCGTCCAATGACTGGCTGGCATCGCGTTGTAACTGCGCTAGAATTTTCCGGTCCACGTCATCGATCCGAACGTCCATTCTGCTTTTCCTTCACTCTGTGGTCTGTTGTTCTGTTTGCGCGGCTGAATGGAACGTACGTCCTTATATCCCCAGACACCTAGCGCCTTATTGGAATTATTTCCTATATAGAGCTCAAGCTAAGCGCAAGGACCGAACCACATGGATCATTTCCCAATCTACCTGTCCACCAAGGGCCAGCGCATCGTCTTGTCAGGCGGTGGCGAAGCGGCATTGGCCAAGCTGCGCCTGCTGCTCAAGACCGAAGCCAAGATCAGCGTCTTCGCCCCGACCCCCGTGCCCGAGATCGCGGCATGGGCCGATGCGGGCCGCCTGACGCTACACACCCGCGCCCTGCGCCATGGCGATGTGCTGTGCGCGAAACTCTTCTACGCAGCCGATGAAGACGAGACCGAAGACGCCCGCACCGCCGCGATTGCGCGTGCCGAGGGGGCATTGGTCAATATCGTCGACAATCTGCACGACAGCGCCTTTATCACCCCCGCCATCGTCGACCGTGACCCCGTGACCATTGCCATCGGCACCGAAGGCGCGGCCCCCGTGCTGGCCCGTGCGATCAAGGCCGATCTGGAAGAGCGTCTGCCCACAACGCTGGGAACGCTGGCGCGGATCGGCAAGGGTTTCCGCAAGATGGCCGACGCCCTGCCCTTTGGCCGCCCGCGCCGCGATTTCTGGCGTGACTATTACTTTGCCGCCGGCCCCCGCTCCGTGGCGGATGGCAAAGCCGCCGTCGAAAACGCGCTGAACACGCTGCTGGCCGACCACCAGTCCCGCGCCGCGCGTGCCGGTCACATCGCTTTTGTCGGTGGCGGCCCCGGTGACCCCGAACTGCTGACCCTCAAGGCGCGCCGCGCATTGGACGAGGCCGATGTGGTGATTTACGACCGGCTGATCAGCCCCGAGATCCTCGAACTCGCCCGCCGCGAGGCGCTGATGATCGACGTGGGCAAGGAAGGCTTCGGCCCCTCCACCGCGCAGGAAACCATCAACGATCTGCTGGTCGAACACGCGCAGGCGGGGGCCCAGGTGGTCCGTCTGAAATCCGGCGACGCCACCATCTTTGGCCGCCTGGACGAAGAGATCGACGCCGTGGACGCCCATGGCATCGGCTGGCACATCGTACCGGGGATCACCTCCGCCTCTGCCGCCATCGCGACCATCGGGCAAAGCCTGACGAAACGCGGGCGCAACGCCTCTGTCCGGTTCCTGACGGGTCATGACATGAAAGGGTTCGCCGATCATGATTGGGCCGCTTTGGCCCGCCCGGGCGAGGTCGCCGCGATCTATATGGGCAAGAAATCCGCGCGGTTCATCCAAGGCCGCCTGCTGATGCACGGGGCCGATCGCAGCACGCCTGTCACGCTGGTCGAAAACGCCTCGCGCGCGGATCAGCGGATTGTCGAGACCACGCTGGACCGTCTGCCCACCGACCTGAGCGCGGCCAATCTGACCGGCCCCGCCCTGACTTTCTATGGGCTGGCACCCCGTGCCGCCGCCCGCGCCACCACCGAATTGTTTCAAGAGGAGATGGCATAATGGCCAAGCCCTTCACCCCCAAAGTCGTCACCGCCAATGCCTTGCTGGAAGGCGACGTGATCTACCAGACCGCCACCGGCTGGACCCGCAAACTGGAAGAGGCCGAAGTCCTGACCGACGAGGCCGTCGCCGATGTGCGTCTGATCGATGCGATCCAGCAAGCAGACCTGACCGTCGGGGCCTATCTGGCCGATGTCGACACCAGCACAGACACACCCAAGCCATCGCATTTCCGCGAAGCATTCCGCGCCAAGGGTCCAAGCAACTACACCCACGGCAAGCAGGAGGTTCAATAATGTACAGCTACACCGAATTTGACGATGCCTTCATCGCCGAACGCAATGCACAGTTCCGCGCACAGGTCGAACGCCGCATCGACGGCTCCCTGACCGAGGATGAATTCAAGCCCCTGCGCCTGATGAACGGGCTCTATCTGCAGCTGCACGCCTATATGCTGCGGGTCGCGATCCCCTATGGCACGCTCAGCAGCCGCCAGATGCACAAGCTGGCCGATATTGCTGCCAAATGGGATAAGGGCTACGGCCATTTTACCACGCGCCAGAACATCCAGTACAACTGGCCCCAGCTGCGTGATGTCCCCGATATGCTGGACGCGCTGGCCGA
Source organism: Sulfitobacter sp. G5_S2_6_S6 (assembly GCF_054968505.1). Lineage (NCBI taxonomy): Bacteria > Pseudomonadati > Pseudomonadota > Alphaproteobacteria > Rhodobacterales > Roseobacteraceae > Sulfitobacter > Sulfitobacter sp. G5_S2_6_S6. The sequence continues at coordinate 139,719 of NZ_JBQKUI010000006.1, read as the reverse complement.
AGTGAACATGCATGCCATTCAGACCAGCGGCAACACCATCCGCAACGTGACCGCCGACCATTTCGCCGGTGCCGCCGCGGATGAAATCGCCGATCCGCGCCCCGTGGCCGAACTGATCCGGCAGTGGTCCACCGACCACCCCGAATTCCAGTTCCTGCCGCGCAAGTTCAAGGTCGCTGTCTCTGGCGCGCCCCATGACCGTGCGGTGATCAAGGCCCATGATATCGGCCTGCAAATCGTCGAGAAAGACGGCGAGATCGGCTATCAAGTCATCGTCGGCGGTGGCCTTGGCCGGACCCCGATGATCGGCAAGGTGCTTTATGACTTCGTCAGCTCCGAAGACCTGCTGCCCACGCTCGAGGCCATTGTCTCGGTCTATAACCTGTTGGGCCGCCGCGATAATAAGTACAAAGCGCGTATCAAGATCACCGTGCATGAGAACGGCATCGACGACATCCGCGCACGGGTGGACGCCCGCTATGCGTTGATCCGTCCGCAGTTCACCGGCGTCGACCAGCAGATGCTGTCGCGGATCGAGGCGGATTTCGCCAGCCCGACGTTCAAGACCGCCCCGACGGACGCTTATACTGCTGCCTATGACAGCGATCCCGTGTTCAAAAGTTGGGCCGACACCAACCTGACCGACCACCGCGATCCGTCCTACGCGATCGTGTCGATCAGCCTCAAGGCCCACGGCAAGACCCCGGGCGACGCCACTGCCGAACAGATGCACCGTATGGCTGAACTGGCGGCCGAGTACGGCCATGACGAACTGCGCATCAGCCACGAGCAGAATGTGATCCTGCCCCATGTGCACCGCGGCGACCTGCCTGCGCTGCACGCGGCGTTGAAAGAGGTCGGCCTTGCCACGGCCAATATCGGCCTGATCAGCGATATCATCGCCTGCCCCGGCATGGACTACTGCGCGCTGGCCACAGCCCGCTCGATCCCGATTGCCCAGGAAATCGCGACCCGCTTTGACGAGCTGAAGCTGGAACACGATGTCGGTCCGCTCAAGATCAAGATCTCGGGCTGCATCAATGCCTGCGGCCACCACCACGTGGGCCACATCGGGATTCTCGGGCTCGACCGCGCCGGTGTCGAAAACTACCAGATCACTCTGGGCGGTGACGGCACCGAAAACGCCGCCATCGGAGAGCGCGCCGGTCCGGGTTTTTCCGCCGACGACATTATTCCGGCGATTGAACGGTTGGTAAAAGGCTACCTCGACCTGCGCAGCGACGCGGGCGAGACCTTCTTGCAAACCTATCGTCGCCTCGGTCTTGCCCCGTTCAAGGCCGTCCTCTACCCGGAAGCACAAGCCAATGCCGCGTGATCAACTGACACTTCCAAATGGGGAAAAAATCCTCCCCGAAGGGCCGGACCGCGTCGCAGCGCTGACCCGTCAGGTGGAAAAGCTGAACGATGGCCTGCGCCATCACAGCGCCACCGACGTGCTGCGTGCCGCGATCGACAACGTGCCCAATCTGGCGCTTGTCTCAAGCTTCGGGGCGGAATCCGTCGCCCTGTTGCACCTTGCCTCTATGGTGAAACGTGATCTGCCGGTGTTGTTCATCGACACAGAGATGCTCTTTGCTGAAACGCTGGTCTATCAGCAAGAGCTGAGCGAACGGTTGGGGCTGCGCAATGTGCAGACGATCCGGGCGCAGGACGTGGCAGAGAAAGACCCCGATGGGACGCTGCATCTGCGCGACCCGGACGCCTGCTGTGCCTTCCGCAAGACCGTGCCCCTGCAGCACGCGCTAGAGGGGTTCGACGGTTGGATCACGGGGCGCAAGCGGTTCCAGTCCGGCACCCGCGCCAGCCTGCCGTTCTTCGAGGTCGAAACCCCCGCCGATGCGCCTGCGCGGATCAAGGTGAACCCGCTGGCCCATTGGCAGGCCTCCGACGTGTCGGACTATATCGACGAGAACCGCCTGCCCCGTCACCCGCTGGTGGCCCAAGGCTACCCCAGCATCGGGTGCGCCCCCTGCACCACCAAGGTGAAACCGGGCGAAGACCCCCGCGCCGGTCGCTGGAGAAACATTGAAAAAGAAGAATGCGGCATCCATTTTGTCGATGGCAAGATGGTCCGCACAGGAGCAAAGACATGACACAGTTGATCAATGATCAGGGGTTTGTGGCGGATGATTTCGCCACGCCCTACGCCCCCTTCGATGCTGCTGAAGGCGTAGAGGCGGGTGCGACCGCCCTTGACGTCCCCTCTGACGTGCAGCCGGAAACGATCCCTGTTGATGGTGCGATCTCGATGATCCGCGTGGCCTTCCCCAGTTCGGCCGACGGGCGTGGCTTTACCATCGCGCGCCAACTGCGGTTGCGCGGCTACACCGGACGGCTGCGCGCACATGGACATGTGATTGCAGACCAATACGCTATGGCGCGCCGGTCGGGCTTTGACGAGGTCGAGATCCCCGATGATCTGGCCGCGCGTCAACCGCAGGACCAATGGCTGGCCCGTGCAAACTGGCAAGAGCATAATTATCAGGCGCGTCTGCGCGGCTGATCGGGGTTTTCGCCCCAAGATGCTTTCCCTGCCCCCTCCCTTCCCCTAGAGAAAGGCTGCGTGCCGCGATCCGCGCGTAGATGAAATTATGACCGAGCAGAATGTAGTGACCCAACCCGACGCCAAACCCGTACCCACGTTGCCTGACGCGCAGACCGTGACTTCTGTCAAACACTGGACGGACCGGCTGTTTTCCTTCCGCGTGACCCGCCCTGCGTCCTTGCGCTTTCGCTCGGGCGAGTTTGTGATGATCGGCCTGATGGGCGATCCGCACCCCGAGACCGGCAAGCAAAAGCCGCTGCTGCGCGCCTATTCCATCGCCTCGCCCTCCTGGGACGAAGAGCTGGAGTTCTATTCGATCAAGGTGCAGGACGGCCCGCTGACCTCGAAGCTGCAACACATCCAGCCCGGCGACCAAATCATCCTGCGGCCCAAGCCCGTCGGCACGCTGGTGCATGACGCGCTGCTGCCCGGCAAACGTCTGTGGCTTTTCGCCACCGGCACGGGCTTTGCACCCTTTGCCTCGCTGCTGCGCGAACCGGAGACCTACGAGAAATTCGACCAGATCATCATGACCCACACCACCCGCGATGTGGCCGAGCTGGACTATGGCCGCACGCTGGTCGAGAGCCTTGCCGATGATCCGCTGATCGGCGAGATGATCGGCGACAAGCTGGTCTATTATCCCACCACCACCCGTGAACAAAGCCCCAAGATGGGCCGCATCACTAATCTGCTGCAGGACGGCACGGTGTTCAAAGACCTCGGCATCGACGGTATCAGCGCCGACACCGATCGCGGCATGGTCTGCGGGAGCCTTGAATTCAACAAGGACATCAAGGAGGTGCTTGAAGGTTTCGGGCTGGAGGAAGGGGCGAACTCCGACCCCAAACACTACGTCGTTGAAAAGGCCTTTGTCGGCTGATCCAACGCAGCGGTGTCCTTGCATGGGGCACCACAGATAAAACAAAAGCCGCGCTCTCTTTCGAGGCGCGGCTTTTTCATGTCTGGCGGATCGGCTTTGCGTGGGCCTCGATTAAAGCGCCAGCGCCTCGCGGATCCGTGCGAGGATCGCGCGCAGGGCATCGGGATTTTCACCGGCGGTGACCAGCCCTTGCTTCAGCAGCGCTTTTTGCGTGGCGGGCAGATCAGAGGTGTCGATCATGGTTTGCACCTTTTCCAGATCAAAGCCATCGACGGTAGTCAACTGCTCTGGCGTGTCAGCATCGGCGGTGACGTCGGCCTGAACTTCTGTATCGGCTGCAGCCCCCGCATCAGCGCTGGCCTGTGCATCTGTCGCGGCGACGGCGGCGGCTTCTTCCTCTTGAACCGCTGCGGCGTCTGCTTCGGCTTGCGGGTCAGCGGCGGGTGCCGTGCCCGCTTGTGTGGTGCTGGCGGCATCGCTTGCCTCTGAATCGCTGGCAGCCATGGCATCGGCCTCTGCGCTGGTGGAAACCTCCGCGTTGCCTTCTGCGGTATCATTCGCCGCTTGCGTTGCATCCTCGGCGATCTGCTTGCCCGCGTTCATGGCATCCTCGCCCGCCTCTGCCGCGGCATCGGCCACATCCTCAGCCGCTTCCGACAGCGCGTCGGCTGCGGTATTCGCGGCCTCTGTGGTGGCTTCTACCGCCTCGGTCACTGCGCCCTCTGTCGCCTCGACAGCGTCGCCCACAGCTTCGGTCGCACTTTCCAGCGCGGCGGGAGCATTGACGGCATCCGACGCATCGGTCGCAATCTCCTGGACCGAGCGGCCCGAATACAACATGTACGCGCCAAGCGCGATCAACCCTGCGATGACAATCCAGATGAGGTTTTTCATGATGCTGTGGTTCCTTTGAAGTTTGTTAATCCCCTGCTGCACATACTATATGCCAACACATAGCGTCAAATGCGCGATACGCTGCTTCCCCTTGGGTAAATCCCCCAAAAATACGCGGTTTTACCCTGTATATGCGCCATTTTGCGACTTGAAGAAGACCATGAGCAGGTTTACCTTCCGTGCTCGACATCAGTACAACAATCAAAGGACGACCATCATCGCTCGCAGACCGCATAACGCGCCGCCGCAAAGAGACACCGGCCCGCGCATCAACGAAAACATCCGCGCCAACGAAATCCGCCTGATCGGTGCGGATGGGGAAAACGTCGGCGTCGTGACACCGGATCGCGCCATGGAAATGGCTGTTGATGCCGGACTTGATCTGGTCGAGATTTCGCCCAATGCCAACCCGCCCGTGTGCAAGATCATGGACTTTGGCAAATTCAAGTATGAGACGCAAAAGCGTGAAGCCGAAGCGCGCAAGAAGCAAAAGATCATCGAGATCAAAGAGGTCAAGTTCCGCCCGAACACCGATACCAATGACTATGACGTCAAGATGCGCAACGTGTTCAAGTTCCTCGACAATGGGGACAAGGTAAAGATCACGCTGCGGTTCCGCGGCCGTGAGATGGCCCACCAGAACCTTGGCCGCGAGCTGCTTGAACGCGTTGCCGAAGACACCAAAGAGGTTGGCCGCGTTGAAAACTTCCCGAAGATGGAAGGCCGCCAGATGGTCATGCTCATCGGGCCGCTGCCAAGCAAATAATTCCGGGTCTTACAGTCCCGAGACGCAAAAAGCCCCCGCAGTTTCCTGCGGGGGCTTTTCTATGTCTTGAAGGACGCGGTTACTGACGCAGCAGACCTGTGATGTTGCGCACAACCGCACGACGGTTGGCGGGTTCAGCGGTCTCGGTCGGTACTTTCAACGCGCTTTCACCGTAGCCTTGGGTGATCAGGTTGGCTGGCGGCACGTCAAAATACTCGGTCAGGGCCAATGCAACGGTCTCGGCACGACGGTCAGACAGCGCAAGGTTGTAGCCCGCATTGCCAACCGCATCGGTGTGCCCTTCCACAAGGATCACAGTGCGCGGATCATCCTTGATGGCATTGCTGATCGCGGTCCCGATCTTGGACAGCGCGCGGGCCTGTTCAGGCTGGATTGCAGCCGACCCTGTGGCGAAACGCACAGCGTCCAGCTCGATCTCTGGTGCTAGGGCACGGACCTGACGGACATCACGCACCTGACGCAGCGAATACCGCTGGGCCTGATCCCCACGCAGCTGCGTTTGCAACGCGGCACGCAGCGCTTCCTCGTTCTGCTGGCTGGCCAGCGTATTGGCCTGCGGACGGACCTGAGGCAGCTCGTTCACAACGATACGCTCTTCGGCTTGGGTGTCATCGAACAGCACATATTCATTGCCCTGTGGATCGACGTTGATCCGGCGCAATACGGTGCCGTCCCGACCCAGAATGGTCACGATCTTGCTGCCGTTAGGCTTGATCACAGTGGTGCGCGAAGAGCCGTCGTTGAACGTCTCGCGGCGGACTTCGTCACCGGCCTGACGCACAAGCGCATCATCGTCTTTCAAAACGCGCAGGTCCCCATTCGGATCTTCAACAACCAGACGGTCACCCGAGTTGCTCACGACCTTCGAGCCGTTATTCAGGATCGACCCGACAGCCACAGCACCGATGCCGACAAGCAAGGCTTTCTCGAACTTGCTCAGCCCGTCGTCGTCATCCTTTTTGGCTTCGGTTTTGGCCTCGGCAGAGGTGTCACCAGTGACGGCCGTCGAAAATTCTTCGTTCGAGGCGCGCGTGTCTTCTTCGGTGACCTCTTCTACCACAACATCGGCCTTGGCTTCACCGCTGTCAGCAGCGGCGGCGGCTTCGGCAGCAGCGGCTGCATCAGCGGCGCGCTGTTCCTGACGGGCTTCTTCCGCAGCCTGTTCGGCGGCAAGATCAGCGGCAATCTGCTCTTCCGTTTGCTGCTGGGTTTCGGCCTCCGCCTGCGTTTCAGTGTCGGAAGAGCTGTCTGCCGGCACGTCGGTCTCGGCTTGGGTTTCTTCGGTCGACTCAGTCTCTGCCGGCTCTGCCTGAGCTTGCGCCTCTGCCTCTACGCCAGCGTCGTTTTCAGCGGCAGGGGCGTCTGCCTGTGTCTCGGCAGACTGCGCTTCAGGGCTGTCCGAGGTTTCGGCAGCCGCAGCGGCGTCTTGCTCTGCCTCGGCTTCGGCTGCGGCCTTGGCTTCAGCGTCTGCGGCGATCTGTGCAGCGACCGCATCCTCACGCTCTGCTTCGGCCTGCGCTTCGGCGGCAGCAGCTTTCTCGGCCTCGGCGGCTTGTGCGTCTGCAGCGGCCTGAGCTTCGGCGGCCTCTTGTTCAGCGGCCTGCGCGGCGGCGGCGGCTTCTGCATCGGCGGCAGCTTGCGCTTCAGCGGCTTCTGCTTCAGCTGCAGCGGCGGCGGCCTCTGCGTCGGCAGCAGCTTGCTCTTCCGCGGCGGCTTGGGCTTCTGCAGTGGCAGCGGCTTCGGCCTCGGCGGCGGCGGCAGCTTGCTCTTCCGCGGCGTCTACGGTTTCAGCGGCGGCTTCTGCATCGGGCTCGGCTTGCGCGTCGGTCTGGGCTTCCGCCTCAAGACCAAGCGCCTGCGCCAGATCGCCATCGGCACGCAATGTCATCATTTGATCCGCATCCGCCACGACACTGCCGTCAGGCAGCACGCATGGGAACACGGTTTGCTCCCCTTCGGCCACGCAGCTTTCTGTTGTCTGGGCAAAACCACCTGTGGGCAAAGCCAGCGCCAAACACATGGTCAAAGAGGTCGTCGATTTCAAAAGTTTATACATTCCTAATCCTCACGGGGTTATGGACGCCGTTCGGGCAGCGTTACGGCACAACACCGGTGCTGCAAAATCGTTCCCAACCCTGCGCAAGTGATAATCATCCAGACAGCAAAAAACCGCCCCAAGGTTTCCCAAGGGGCGGTTTTCATTGAAGTATCGCGTGGTTTAGGTCAGCGCGGCAACTGCCCGTTTTGTCATCACAGCAACCAGATGCGCACGGTAGTCACCACTGCCGTGTAGATCGCTGATCATGCCGTCACCGGGCAGGCTCAACCCCGATAGGGCATCCACGGCAAAACTCCCGCTCAGCGCGGCTTCTGCATCGCTCCACCGGAAGACGCCATCCTCCGACGCCCCCGTCACCGCGACCCGCACACCGTCCGCGAATTTTGCCACAAACACCGCCACCAGCGGGAAGCGCGAGGCAGGTTGGATGAATTTCTCGTAATGTGCCTTCTCGGGGATCGGGAAACGCACTTCGGTGATGATCTCGCCCTCGTCCAGAGCGGTGGCGAACATCCCCTCAAAGAAATCATCCGCCGCGATCTCGCGCGCGTTGGTCACGATCGTCGCACCGCTGGCAAGCACCCCTGCCGGATAACAGGCCGAGGGGTCGTTATTCGCGACCGATCCGCCGATGGTGCCACGGTTCCGCACGGCCGGATCACCGATCCGCGCGGCCAGACTGGCCAGCCCGGGGTAATGTGCCTCTGCCTCTTTGGCGACGGTCGCATGTACGGTACCCCCACCGATACACAGACGACCGTCATCGCCCATACGCACACCGCGCATGTCCTCGATCCCGCTCAGCGACACCAGAACCGACGGCATCGCCAAGCGTGCCTTCAGCGTGGGGATCAGCGTTTGCCCGCCACTTAACGGTTGCGCCTCGTCCTGCCCCAATGCCGAGACCGCCTCGGCCACTGTCGCGGGTTTCACTACATCAAAATCATACATCTTGCGTCCTTCCAGTCAGAGAGCGGGCAACGGCCCCAAACGCCTCTCTTCATTTTGCCAATAAACTCCGGGGGCGCGGGGGTTGGCCCCCGCTACACCTATTTTTTTCGCGCCACGGCGCGAAGATGCAGCCCCCGCCTTGTCTCATCCTCTTATCCGTTCATCGCCGCCCAAACCCGCGCCGGTGTGACAGGCATGTCGATATGCCCGACATCCTTACCGCCCGATCGCATGGCGTCCAACACTGCATTCACCACCGCAGGCGGCGACCCGATGGCCCCTGCCTCACCGCAGCCTTTCACGCCCAAGGGGTTGTGCGTACAGGGCGTCTGGCACGAATGGTCAACGGTATAGAACGGCAGATCGCTGGCCCGTGGCATCGCGTAATCCATGTAGGACGCGCTGAGCAACTGACCGTCGCTGTCATAGGCGCAATTCTCCATCAGCGCTTGCCCGATGCCTTGCGCGATCCCGCCGTGGACCTGACCGCTGACGATCATCGGGTTGACGATATTGCCAAAGTCATCCGCCGCCGCAAAACGGTCAATGGTGACATGGCCGGTTTCGGGGTCCAGCTCGACCTCGCAGGCGTAGGCACCGGAGGGATAGGTAAAGTTCGACGGATCGTAGAAAGCCGTCTCCTCCAGACCGGGCTCGATATCCTCCAGCGGATAGTTATGCGGCACATAGGCAGCCAGCGTCACATCCCCCCAAGCAACGGATTTATCCGTCCCCGCCACGGTAAAGGCTCCGTCTTTCAGCTCGATATCCCCTTCCGAGGCTTCCAGCAGGTGCGACGCGATCTTGGTGGCCTTGGCGATGATCTTTTCTGTGGCGCGGACCATGGCCGACCCGCCAACCGCAAGGGAGCGCGAGCCGTAGGTCCCCATCCCCATCGGGGTGTTGGCCGTGTCGCCATGCACGATCTCGACCATCTCTTCGGGGATACCGATCATCTCGGCGATCACCTGCGGGAAGGCGGTTTCATGCCCCTGCCCGTGGCTGTGGCTGCCGGTCATCACGACCAGACCGCCCGTCGCATTGACCCGCACGGTGGCGGATTCATACAGACCCGCCCGCGCGCCAAGCTGCCCCACAAGGTTCGAGGGCGCGATGCCGCACGCCTCGATATAGCAGTTCACGCCGAACCCACGCAGCTTGCCCTTGGCCTCGCTTTCGTTGCGGCGCGCGTCGAAACCGGCGAAATCGGCGATCTCTTCAAGCTTGTCCATCGTGGCCACATAATCGCCCGTGTCATATTCCACCGCGACCGGCGTGGCATAGGGGAATTCGGTGATGAAGTTCTGCCGCCGCAGCGCAATCGGGTCGACCCCAAGCTCATGGGCGCATTTATCCACCAGCCGTTCCAGCTGATAAGTCGCTTCTGGCCGGCCCGCGCCGCGATAGGCATCGACGGGCACGGTATTGGTAAACACGGCCTTTACGTTCACATAGATCAGCGGCGTCTTGTAGTTGCCCGCCATCAAGGTGCCGTGCAGCCATGTGGGCACCGACGGCGCGAAGGTCGACAGATAAGCCCCCATATTCGCGTAGGTATCCGTGCGCAGCGCGGTAAAGTTATTGTCCGCGTCCAGCGCCATCTGGATCTTCGTCACATGGTCGCGCCCGTGGGCGTCGGACATGAAGGCCTCGGACCGGCTGGAGGTCCATTTCACCGGACGGTTACAGGCTTTGGCGGCAAAGGTGCAGAACGCCTCTTCCTGATAGTGGAAAATCTTGGTGCCAAAGCCGCCGCCCACATCGGGGGCCACGACGCGCAGCTTGTGTTCGGGGATGCCCAGAACAAAGGCCCCCATCAGCAGGCGGATCACATGGGGGTTCTGGCTGGTCGTGTAAAGCGTATGATCGCCTGTCCCGCGTGCATAGTCGCCGACGGCGACGCGCGGCTCCATCGGATTGGCGACCAGACGGTTGTTGACCAGTTCCAGCGTGGTGACATGGGCCGCGTCTTCAAAGGCCTTGTCCACGGCAGCCTTGTTCTCTTCGACAAAGCCCCAATCGTAGCAGAGGTTCGAGGTCAGATCGTCATGAACCTTGGGCGCGTCTTCCTGCACGGCCTGCTTCATATCGACGACGGCGGGTAGATCGGTGATATCGACGACGATCGCCTCTGCCGCATCGCGGGCCTGCGACAGGGTTTCCGCCACGACAGCCGCAATCGGTTCGCCCACGTGGCGGACCTTGCCTTCGGCCAGCACGGGGTGGCGCGGCTCTTGCATGGGCTCGCCATGCTTGTCCGTGACCTGCCAGCCGCAGGGGATCGACCCAACCTCGGCGAAATCAGCACCGGTAAAGATTTTCACGACCCCCGGCATCCCCTCTGCCGCGGCTGTATCGACCGAATTCAGCACCCCATGGGCGATATCCGAGCGCAGAAAGAACACATGCGCCTGTCCGTGCAGGTTGATATCGTCGGTATAATTCCCCTCACCGGTCAAAAACCGGATATCCTCGCGCCGCTTGCTGCTGGCACCAATTCCGCCGTCCTTTGGCATGGTCAATTCCTCCCTATGGGGCACGGATCGGGTCCGTACCGTCGTATGTGGCTTTTGCGTTTGGCTTTATTCTTATGTCGTCAATCTATGGGTTGCTGCGGTTCCCCGTTTGCATGGGAAAGCGCGGTTTTCAGGATGGGTGCGCCGTGTCCTCCCGCCCCTGCATCAACAGGGCCGCACGTCGCACGGTGGTTATTCGGCAGCCAGCGCGCTGACGTCCTGACCGGATGCGGCCATGATCGCTTTGACGATGTTATGGTAACCGGTGCAGCGGCAGATATTGCCGTCCAGATAGTGCCGCACCTCTGCCTCGGTCGGCTTGGGGTTGTCTTTCAGCAGCGCCGAGGCCGACATGATCATGCCCGGTGTACAAAAACCGCATTGCAGCCCGTGGTGGTCCTGAAACGCCTGCTGGATCACTGTCAGCGATCCATCGGGGTTGGCCATGGATTCGATCGTCTTGACCTCGGCCCCGTCCGCTTCGACCGCGAGCATGGTGCAGGCCTTGACCGCCTCGCCGTTGACATGAACCACGCAGGCCCCGCACTGGCTGGTGTCGCAGCCGATATGCGTGCCGGTCAGGCTCAGGTTTTCGCGCAGGAATGACGCCAGCAACGTGCGCCCTTCGACGGCACCGGATGCAGGTTTGCCGTTCACGGTCATTTTGACCTCGGTCATGATGTTCCTCCCGTTTTATGTCATGTGTTGGGTAGAGTTAAGCACGCCAAAGGGGCGTTGAGAACAGAAATTTTTCGCATGGGTTGAACTTCGCGGGCGCGGCGCGGCGACGGGCCTTGCGTCAGGGTCGGTCAGCCGCGTCTTGGTTGCGGACGGGTGGCGATCTCTTTCAGCAGGCCACCCACCCCCATGCGGGCGATATCGCGCGGGGATACCTCTATGCCGCAGATCACCCGCGACAGCACCCAATCCGCCCCATTCAACGCAGGCGCGCGCGCGCAGCCCGGCAGGCCGATCACCGGCGCATCGCCCATCTGCCCCAGAAACAGCAGATTGCCCGGATCAACCGGCATGCCAAAGCGCGAGACCTCTCCGCCCGCGGCGCGCAGGGCCTGCGGGGCCACGTCATCGATGTCAGAGGTGGCAGAGCCGGTGAGGATCAGCGTCAGCGCCGTATCCGCCGCCGCAATGGCATCGCGCAGGGCGGTGACCTCATGCGGGACCATGACGACTTTTTTCAGATCCACATCCAGCGCAGAAAGCCGGTCTGCGATGGCCTTTTTCCCCTTGTCGCCCGCGCCGCCGTCAATCTCGGTGATGATCAGCGTCGCGTCCTTGATTTGCGGTGGCACCAGCCGGATCGCGCCGCGTCCGGCATCACAGGCGGCAGCAAGATCGCTTTGCGCGACGGCGTAAGAGATAATCTTGATCGTCGCCACCATGCCCCCCGCTGCCATCTGCTGGAACGGCGGGACCGTGGCCAGCGTGATCATCGGGTGCACGGCGTTCAACGCTTCAAGCGCGCTCACATCCAGCTGCGCCACCCCCGGCCCATCGGCCAGCAGGTTCACGCGGCCGGTAAAGGCGCGCGTCATCGTCAGATGGGGATGCGCCGCCAGAACGGCCTGCGCCACTTGTGCCGCGGCGGTGTTTTCATCCACATCCCCTGACGCGAGCTGCGCCACAATGATGCTGTCGATGCCCTCTGCCCGAAGCTCGGCAAGATGGGCGGGCTCTAGCCGTAACCCCTTGCGCAAACGGCCCGAGGGCAGTGCGATGGAATGGGCCAGCACGGCACCCTCGGCCTGCGCCGTGTCGATGGGGCCGAACTTCACGGTTTTCTCAGGGCTTGGATCATCTGCGACAGGATCGACACCGCGATCTCGGGCGGGCTGGCGGCCCCGATGTCCAGCCCGACGGGGCCGTTGATGCGCGCGATGTCGGCGGCGGTAAAGCCCGCCTCTTCCAGCCGTGCCACGCGGGAGGCATGGGTGCGTTTCGATCCGAGCGCCCCGATATAGAAGGCGTCGGACCGAAGCGCTACATGCAGCGCGGGGTCGTCCAGTTTGGGGTCATGGGTCAGCAGCACAACGGCGCTGCGGGTATCGACGCCGACGGTGTCCATCGCCGCGTCCGGCCAGTCGTTGATCACCTGAGCATCGGGAAAACGCGCTTGCGATCCAAACGCCTCGCGCGGGTCGATGACCACGGCGTCAAAGCCCGCGACCTGCGCCATGGGCACCAAGGCTTGCGCGATGTGGACCGCCCCGACGATCACCAGCCGCAGCGGCGGGTTGTGAATCGCGACAAATGTATCGCCATCCTCTTCAACGCCGGAACGGTCCATGCGAAAGCGGTCAGCATAGCCGCCCGTGACCAAGCGCCCCACCCCGCCCGACAGGGGCACCTGATAGGCCACGGGCTGGCGCGCGGCGCGGGCGCGGACGAGGTCGCCCAGAACGTCAAACGGCATCGCCTTTGCGCCCACAGGTTCGACCAACACGCGAATCTTTCCGCCACAGGCCAGCCCCACGGCAAAGGCATCGCCATCGCTGACGCCATATTCCAGCAACCGCGGCGTGCCGTCCTCGATCGCCTCAAGCGCTTCGACCACCACGGCCCCCTCGACACAACCGCCCGAGACAGAGCCCTGCATCTCGCCATCCGCGGCGATGGCCAGCTGCGCGCCCACCCGTCGCGGGGCAGAGCCCCATGTCTCCACCACCGTGGCCAGCGCGGCACCTCGGCCCGCTTGCGCCCATGCATAGGCGCGTTCCGGTGCGTTCTCGAAAATCTCCATGGCGGGTGGTCTCCTTACCTTGTCGCGGCGGCGACTGTTCTTATGTAGGGCGTCCCATGCCCCCGCTCAATGAGATAACGGGGAGATAACTTGCACGCCGCCCTGCACACTACTACATCTTGGGCAATGACATGCCAGACGGAGCGCCCCACACATGCCCATGCAAGCCCGCGAAATCGAAGACCTGCTGCGCGAGACCTTTCCAAACGCCAAGATCACCGTCGAAGGCAATGACGGCGTGCATATGGCCGCGATGATCATCGACGAAAGTTTCCGTGGCCAGAACCGCGTGCAACAGCAACGTGCCGTCTATGCCGCGCTCAAGGGCCGGATGGATGGATCGAACGGCGATTTGCACGCGCTGGCGCTGACAACCAAAGCGCCGGATTGATCCGGTGGACCCGATCCTGGTCCTGATCCTCAGCGTCTTGGTGCTGATCGTGGCGGTTCTGCGCGGCCTACAGGCGCTGAAACACACACGCGACACCGAACGCGGATCAAAGCCGGGCAAGGGCTATCACGAAATTGACGCGACCTATCATTCGGGTGGCGGCGGCGGCGGACATCAGACCAACTACCGCATCCCCCGCGACCCTCAAGAATACGCGAAACGCTTTATACCAAAGGACAAATCGAAATGACCGACGCAAAGACGCAAATTCAGGAAACCATCACCGCCAACAATGTTGTGCTGTTCATGAAGGGCAACAAGACGATGCCGCAGTGCGGGTTCTCCTCCCGTGTCGCGGGCGTGTTGAACTATATGAATGTCGACTACACCGACGTGAACGTATTGGCCGACGAAGAGCTGCGTCAGGGGATCAAGGATTTCTCTGACTGGCCCACCATCCCGCAGCTTTACGTCAAAGGCGAATTCGTCGGCGGCTGTGACATCATCACCGAAATGATGCTGTCGGGCGAGCTGGACACGCTGCTGGAAGACAACGGCGTCGCCTTCGACAAAGAAGCCGCTGACAAGATCCGCGAAGCTAACGGCTAACGGTCGACTGACAAAAAAACGGGTGCGCCTTGGATCAAGGGGCACCCGAACCGCGCTACGCAAATCGGCGCGCACCCTGTATAGAACGCGTTACTGCGCCTGACACGCCGCGTAGAGCGTGACATCTTCCTCCGCCGCCGCATCATGCCAGAATAGCGTCGCGGTGTCCCCCTTGGTCCACCAGACATAGCCAGAACCGTCCGAGGGCCATGCATAGCGCGCCCCTGATGCCGCGCGGGTCCGGACCAGCGTGACCATGCGGTTTTCCACATAAAGCACAGCCGTCGCCTCCCCCTGTTCGGGAGTGGTATAGGAAACCGGCACCTCGACCCCGCGCTCGCAGATATAGGTGGCGGTGACCGGCATGGCCTGCGCCAAAGCGCTGCCCCCTACCCCGAGCCACCACGCCGCCGCGGCCCCGAATGCGATGGCGCGCGGCAGGGTCACTGGGCCCCGTCTTGGGCCTTGTCTCGGGCCCCGTCTTGAGCCTTGTCTTCGATCTCGCTCGCCAAGGCTTCGGCGCGGGCGGCCATTTCGGCAAGGCTGTCGGTGACGCTTTGCGGGATCACAGGCACCTCGATCCGCTCTGGCTCCACCACGACATTGCGCAGGCTTGCAAGTTCCGCGTCACGCTCTGCCAGTTCGGCGCGGGCTTCCTTGATCTTATCCTCGACGCTGGCGGTTTTATCGGCAAGCAGCAGGCCCGCCATCAACAACATCCGCGCTTCGGGCATCCGGCCCACCTGATCCGACAGCACCTGCGCTTCGTCGTCGAGCATCTTGGCAGCGGCGTGCAGGTAGTCTTCCTCGCCCTCCTGGCAGGAAACTTCGAATTGGCGACCGCCGATAGAGATAGAAACTTCGGGCATCAGGCAGACTCCTCGGCAGTGGGAACAAGCGGGGTAAGAACAGAGAGGATCGCGTCCGCCTCTGCCACATCGGCGCGACGGGCGGCATGCAGCGCGTCAAGCTCTGCCTGCAAGGCGGCATTGATCAGATCGGCGTCCCCCACCCCTTCGGCATTGGCTTCGCGCAGCGCAGCGCAGGCATCGGCCAGCTGCGCATTGGCGCGGCGCACCCGCTGGATTTCCAGATCAAGCTTTTCGGTCTGGGCCTGTGCCGCGGACGCACTGTTGTTGCGCGCCTGTGCTGTGGCCAGTTCAGCCCGCAGATGCGCGGTTTCATCCTCCAGCCGCTTTTTCAGGGCAGTGACCTGTTCAGAAAGCTCTGCGTTGACAGCGCGTTCCTGCGCCAGTTCTTCCGAAAGATCGGGGACCTCCGCCTTGGCGACGGCCAGTTTGTCAGCTCCGCGCGATGCCCTTTCAAGCGCCGCCAGAATACGGCCTTGCAAGTGTTCTATGTCGCTCATCGCAGGGTTCCTCGTAAAACGTCGTATGTCAGTCGTAAAATGCAGTTTGCCAACCATCGAATCGCTGGTCAACGTGGTTTCCGCTGATCCTACCGAAACCAAAGGCGGAATACTGCCCCTTTAAGAACAATGCCTTGGCCCGGCGGAAAAGCTCTGCTGCAGGCGATGCCCTCTGGGCCTTGATCTTTGCGGGGTGGCTGGTATTGATCCGCGCAATCCCTTTTCCCCCTTATAAGGAAGCTTGCACCGTGGATCTGAACGCCCTCGCCAAAGCCCATCCCGCCCATTGGTCCAAAGCGACCGCCATTCGCGCCCTGACGCTGGACGCTGTCGCCGCCGCCAATTCCGGCCACTCGGGCATGCCGATGGGCATGGCGGATGTCGCCACTGTCTTGTTTGAAAAGCACCTGAAGTTCGACGCGTCCAACCCGCTGTGGCCTGACCGCGACCGGTTTATCCTGTCGGCCGGCCACGGGTCCATGCTGATCTATTCGCTGCTGCACCTGACCGGCTACGAGCAATTCCCCCTCGAAGAGATCAAGAACTTCCGCCAGATGGGCGCACGCACCGCGGGCCACCCTGAAAACTTCCTGGCCGACGCGATTGAAACCACCACCGGCCCGCTGGGTCAGGGGATCGCGAACTCTGTCGGCTTTGCCATGGCCGAGGAAATCCAGCGCGCGCAATACGGCAAAAAGATCGTCGACCACTTCACCTATGTGATCGCGGGCGACGGCTGCCTGATGGAAGGCATCAGCCACGAGGCGATTGCCCTTGCGGGCCGCCACAAGCTGAGCAAACTGATCGTGATGTGGGACAACAACGACATCACCATCGACGGGCCGGTATCGCTGTCCGACAAAGTGGATCAGGTCGCGCGGTTCAAGGCGGCTGACTGGCACGTCATCGAAATCGACGGCCACAACCCCGACGAGATCGACGCCGCCCTGACCGAGGCGCGCAAATCCGATCTGCCCACGATGATCGCCTGCAAAACGCATATCGCGCTTGGTCACGCCGCGCAGGATACCTCGAAAGGTCACGGCGCGCTGACCGATGCGGACCAAATGGCCGCTGCCAAAGCCGCCTATGGCTGGACAACCGGCCCGTTCGAAGTCCCTGCCGATGTGAAATCCGCCTGGGAAGAGATCGGCAAACGCGGCGCAGACGACCGCCGCGCCTGGGAAGAGCGTTTCGACGCCATGTCGCGCACAAAGCGTGAAGAGTTCAACCGCGCGCTGGCCGGTGACGCCCCCAAGAAGCTGAGCGCGACGATCAAGGCGTTCAAAAAGCAGACGTCGGAAAACGCGCCAAAACTGGCCACCCGCGCCAGCAGCGAAAAGACGCTCGAGGTGTTGAACCCGCTCTATACCGAAACCGTGGGCGGCTCCGCTGACCTCACCGGTTCTAACAACACCAAGACCGCTGATCTGGGCGTGTTTGACGTGGACAACCGTGGTGGGCGCTACGTCTACTGGGGGATCCGTGAACACGGCATGGCCGCCGCGATGAACGGCATGGCGCTGCACGGCGGTATCCGCCCCTACGGCGGCACGTTCATGTGTTTCACCGACTACGCCCGCCCCGCCATGCGCCTCGCCGCGCTGATGCAGGTGCCAAGCGTGTTTGTCATGACCCACGACAGCATCGGCTTGGGCGAAGACGGCCCGACGCACCAACCCGTCGAACATCTGGCGATCAGCCGCGCGACACCCAACACCTATGTGTTCCGCCCCGCTGACACGGTTGAAACCGCCGAGGCCTGGGAAATCGCGCTGAGCAGCAAGAAGACACCGTCCGTGCTGTCGCTGACCCGTCAGGGCCTGCCCACTGTGCGGCTCGAGCACAAGAACAAGAACCTCACCGAACAGGGTGCCTATGTTCTGGCGGACGCCGAAGGCAAACGTCAGGTCATCCTGATCGCCACCGGCTCTGAGGTTGAGATCGCGCTGAAAGCCCGTGACCTGCTGCAAGCCGAAGGCATCGGCACCCGCGTCGTGTCCATGCCCTGCATGGAGCTGTTCGCCGCGCAAGACGAAGCCTACCGCCGCCGCGTCCTGCCCGCCGGCCCCGTCCGCGTCGGCGTCGAAGCCGCCGTACGCCAAGGCTGGGACCGCTGGCTCACCGGCGAGCGTGGCAAGTGGAACAAGGCCGACTTCGTCGGCATGGACCGCTTCGGTGCCTCCGCCCCCGCGGAAGAGCTGTTCGAAAAGTTCGACATCACCCCGCAGAACGTCGCCGACAAGGCCAAAGCGCTGCTGTGATCTGAACTGTTTAGCGAGACGAGAATGGGGGAGCATTTTGCTCCCCCTTTTTGGTTTGTGGGGGCGCAGGAAACGTTCGATCCGACGTCCATAGCAGTCGACACAGTCTATCTGATCGACGCACTTTGCAGATCTGCGGTGGCTCAGGGGCAGACACACTAGGTGGAAATCACGGCATTTGCTGTGATCGGTTCCACCAAAAGCCAGCCATCAACAAATCTTGGTAGCGGCGGGATTTCAGGGCGGCCTCAGCCATTTGTTCCAACCCTAACCGTTCAAGTCTTTGGTCTTCGACAAGCGCCCCAATTCGAGACAGCATACTGTAGGCGCGAACCGCATGCTCCCCCGTCAGCGTGTCGGATTTCGCTAGCTCTGTCGCTTTCGCCTGCGCCCAAACACGTTGCCCTTCGCCCGTGTCACTTAGCAACAACTGTTGCGCATGCTGCAGCTTTGCATAGGCGAGCTCTTCATCGGAAAGGGCACCACGCGCAGCAAGCAAAAGCAGATCCACGTCCTGAACCGGAATCTCCGAGGTCAGCATACTCATCCAAGAAAACAATGGTTGTTCCAACCCTGCCATATAGGCGATGGCTGTTTCAGTTTCTCCGAGCCGCGCCTTTAGCGTCGCCATTTCACGCCGTGCCTGCGCATCCAGCCGACGAGTGCCCCACCGAATACTCCCGATCTCGGAAGCGTCACTTGCAGTTTTCCCATCCTTCGTGCGGAACGTTCTAAGCGCCACGTCAAGCCGCGCCTGAACTTCCCCCTCGTCGGCACCAGCAAGTAACAAAACACGCGCAGCTTCGATATGTGCAAAGACGGGGAAGATCGCGGGTTCGGTGTCAGCTCGATCCTCGAAGGCGCGTGCCATCTCAAGGGCAAGTGGCTGCAAGCCAAGGTCGACGGCGCGTTCAATAATGCGCTCCATCCAGACATATTCCGGAAAGGGCTTTTTGGTCGAGAACGCGGTAAAGGCCTCTTCCAGATACGTGGCTGCGAGGGTCATATCCGGCTCTGCCGCCGCGGCGGTCAAAAGTATGGAAAGATGCGTACCGCCTGCCTCGCGATAGAGCTGCAGAAATGTTGACGGGCCAACGAGCCGCATAAGGTTTTCACTTGGGTTGATGGAGGCGTTGTCCGTTCGCGGCAAAGATTGAAGCACCTTTAATGCTTTGTCTCGGCTCCCTAAAGCTGCGTGCAACTCAGCCGCTTCCACAAGGTGGCTAATGCGCGGCCGGACGGGTTCATTTTGTGCAATATCGACGATGCGCTGCGCGATCTCTGATACTACGTCACGCGGGATTGCGTCCGCAGTGCTTCCGTCGCGCGCAGACAGCCCGTAGGGCCTGCGGCCAAGGAAATCTAGCGCAGTGATCCAAAGGGTGCCAGCACCAACGCCCGGTGTCATTTCCATCGCTTCCTGCAGGCTCTTGCCCTCGCGAAGCGCCCCTGTAAGACGGTGGCTAGCAAGCATCCTGTCGACGGTCGCCTCAACGTCCTCTGGCAGCGGCTCATTTTCGCTTTCAGCACGTAGCGCCAAGGCAAAAGCGTCGTCGATGCGCCCCATTTGGGCCAACATGCTCACTTCAGGCATGTGTGGCGGAACGAAGCGCGCATCCATCGCCTGCTCTACGCCCAAGCTGGAGAGGCATTGAGACGAAGTATCGTTTTTGCACGCCGCGAAGCGTTCGTTTTCCGCGCGGATCGACGGGCCTAGGGTCAAGCCCAAGTAGACCAGCATCGCAGCCGACGTCGCTGCGAGAAAATATCTAAACGAGGTGTGAAACAAAAAGGGGTTCCCTATGCCGTCTAGAATAGCGCTAGTTTGCAATTTAGGCGTAATGTAGACGACGAAGCGGTAAATCGTGCCCCACGGTCTTTAGGCAAGCTGAGCGCGCGCACACAAAAAAGGGGCGCAACCTGCGCCCCCTTCCTCTCCCTCATATACGCCCCGTTTACGCGTGTGCGCCGGCATCCTTGCTGTTGAAGACCGCGCGCCACAGCGGGGTGATGATCTTTTCGCCGACGGGGATTAGCACCAGCCCTAGGGCCAGACCAAACACACCGTCCATCGCGGCTTTGGCGACCCATTCGGCGGCACCTTCATACGCGACCGGAACCATATGGCCGAAAGCGACGGCGTAGTCATGGATCAGGTGGCCAAGCGCGCCGAAGCCGAGCTCTTCCATACCGTGCACGATGATCGATCCGCCGACCCAGAGCATGGCCGCCGTCCCGATGACGGTCAGCGCCTTGAGGAACCACGGCATGCCGCGCACGATCCCGCGACCCAGACCACGGGTCAGGCCGAGATTGCCGTTCTTGGCCATATAAAGCCCTACATCATCCATCTTTACAATCAGCGCGACGGAGCCATAGACCGCGACTGTGATGATCACGGCGGCGGCGGCCAAAGCGCCTGCCTCCATCCAGAAATTTGACACCTCGAGGTTTGACAGCACGATGGTCATGATCTCGGCCGAGAGGATAAAGTCGGTCTTGATCGCGCCTTTGGCTTTTTGCTCTTCCAGCTTGGCGGGGTCCTTGATCACCTTTTCATCGGCACCGGGGGGATGATCCTCGTGGCCTTTTCCCCCGACCCCAAGCGCATGGGCGATCTTTTCAGCGCCTTCAAAACACAGATAGGCCCCACCCAACATCAACAAGGGCGCGATCAACCAGGGCGCGAAATTCGACAGCAGCAAACCGGCGGGCAACAAGAAGACCAGCTTGTTCTTCAGCGACCCTTTGGTGATGCGCCAGATGATCGGCAGCTCGCGATTGGCCTCGAAGCCGCTGACGTATTTCGGGGTCACGGCGGCGTCGTCGATGACAGCACCCGCGGCCTTGGCGCTGGCCTTGGCGGCCTGGCCGAACACATCATCCACGCTGGCCGCGGCCACTTTTGCAATCGCTGCTACATCATCCAACAGGGCTAATAGGCCGCTCATTCAGTCTCTCCATATTTGTTGGCGTAAGGGTAGCGCAGCGCAGGCAGAAGGCAAAGCCGATCTGAGGGTTATCGCTAACACGAATATTTATCGCTAACATACGGAAATTAGGGGGTTTTAGCCCTTTCCCATATTCACGACCACCAGATATAGAACCGGCAAAGTTCCAGATCTTTGCCAAAGGACGCCCCCATGACCATCAAAGTCGGTATCAACGGATTTGGCCGCATCGGCCGCTGCACCCTGTCACATATCGCGGCGTCGGGCCGGGATGACATCGAGGTGGTGCGCATCAACGCGACCGGCCCGCTGGAGACTGCGGCACATCTGATCAAATACGATTCCGTCCACGGGCGTTTTCCCAATGAAGTCAAAGTCGGCAACGGCACGCTGGATCTGGGGCGCGGAGAGATGGAGGTTATGTCGACCTACCAGATGAACGAGCTGAACTGGGAAGGGTGCGACGTCGTGCTGGAATGCACGGGCAAGTTCAACGACGGGCTGCTGGCAAAGGTCCACTTGGATCAGGGCGCGAAACGCGTGTTGCTGTCGGCACCGGGCAAGAACGTCGACCGCACGGTGGTCTACGGCGTGAACGACGGCGAATTGCAGGCCTCGGACACAATGGTATCGAACGGGTCGTGCACCACCAACTGTCTGGCCCCGATGGCCAAGGCGCTGCATGATGCGTTCGGCATCGAAAGCGGCATCATGACCACCGTGCACAGCTATACCGGCGACCAGCCGACGCTGGACCGCCGCCACGAAGACCTGTACCGCGCGCGCGCCGCTGCGATGGCGATCATCCCGACCTCTACCGGTGCGGCGAAAGCCTTGGGTGAAGTGCTGCCCGCGCTCAAAGGCAAGCTGGATGGCACCGCCATGCGCGTTCCAACGCCAAACGTCAGCGCGGTTGACCTGACCTTTATGGCAGGCCGTGATGTAACGGTAGAAGAGGTCAACGAGGCCATGCGCGCCGCTGCAAACGGCCCGATGTCGCGGGTCTTTGCCTATGATGCGGAACAGAAAGTGTCGGTCGATTTCAACCACACCGAACATTCGTCGATCTTCGCGCCCGACCAGACCAAGGTCGTTGGCAACCGTCTGGTGCGTGTCCTGGCGTGGTATGACAACGAATGGGCCTTCTCTGTCCGTATGGCCGATGTCGCCGTCGCCATGGGCAAACTGGGCTAAGACTTGCGACGCGCGGGTTGCCCTGTCATATCTGGGCCACCCGCAGGCAAGGACCACCGCCCCCATGGACACCCCCATCGCTGTCTCTCTCGCTGCTGTACTGCTGACCGCACTGGGGATTGATGCGTTGATCTATGGCAGCGAACATCTGATTTTCCTGACCAAGAAATTTGTCGACCTGATCGAATGGGTGGCGTTCTGGCGCTGATCCGACAGTCGGCCCCTTCCCTCCGATCGCTTCCGGCGCAATATTGCCCTGCACAGGTTGACTCTTTGTCATAAATGTCGATGTTAGCGCTATCAAATTCAGGAGGACGCCCCATGGCTACCAAATTGGCAATCAATGGCTTTGGCCGTATCGGTCGTAATGTTTTGCGCGCGCTGATGGAGCGTGGCGACGATGATTTGCAGGTGGTGGCGATCAACGATCTCGCCCCGCTGGAAACCAACGCACATCTGTTCGAATTCGACTCGGTCCACGGGCGCTTTGGCCGTCCGGTCACCCTGGGCGACAACACGATGGATGTGGGCCAAGGCCCGATCCGCGTGACAGCAGAACGCGACCCAGCTGCCCTGCCTTGGGGCGATGTGGACATCGTGCTGGAATGCACCGGCATCTTCACCACGCGCGAGGCGGCGGCCAAGCATCTGGCGAATGGATCGAAACGGGTCGTCATCTCTGCCCCCGGTAAAGACGCCATGAAAACAATCGTCTACGGTGTGAACCACGATCTGATCACCGCCGAAGACACGGTGCTGAGCAACGCCTCCTGCACCACCAACTGCATGGCACCGCTGGCCAAGACCCTGCATGACGCCTTCGGCATCAAGCACGGCCATATGACCACAATCCACAGCTACACCGGCGACCAGCCGGTGCATGACACGGCGCACAGCGACCTGTACCGTGCCCGCGCCGCGGCGCTGTCGATGATCCCCACCACCACCGGTGCGGCCAAGACACTGGGTAAAGTACTGCCCGAGCTTGACGGGCTGATCGGCGGCACCGCGATCCGCGTGCCCACACCGAATGTATCCTGTGTCGATCTGGTGGTCGAACTGTCGAAAGACACCACGGTGGAGGAGGTCAACGCCACCCTGCGCACCGCCGCCGAAGGCCCGCTGAAAGGCATCCTTGGTCTGGTTGAACGTCCTCTGGTGTCGATCGACCTGAACCACGATTCACATTCCTGTGTCGTGGCCCTTGATCAGACCTCTGTCCAAAGCGGGACACAGCTGCGGGTTCTGGGCTGGTATGACAACGAATGGGGGTTCTCGAACCGTATGCTCGACACCTCGCGCGAGGTTGCGAAAACCCTCTGATCGTTACTGCGAGAAACGCTTTAACAGCTCGGCATTGACGGCGGGCGTCACAAATTTGCTGACGTCCCCGCCAAGCCGGGCGATTTCCTTGACCAACCGGCTGGCAATCGCCTGATGCTCGGCCTCTGCCATCAAGAAGACCGTTTCGACGCTGTCATCCAGCTTACGGTTCATCCCCACCATCTGATACTCGTACTCGAAATCCGCCACGGCACGCAGCCCGCGGATGATCATCTGTGCCCCCACATCATGGGCGCAATCGATCAGCAGGTTCTCGAAGGGATGCACCACGATCTCTGTCCCGGTCTCCTGGTTCAGCTTGCGGCATTCCTCTTCGATCTGGGCGACACGCTCTTCCAGCTCGAACAATGGCCCCTTGTCACGGTTGATCGCGACACCGATCACCAGTTTATCAACAAGCGTCGCCGCCCGCCGGATGATGTCGATGTGACCCAAAGTAATAGGGTCGAAGGTGCCGGGGTAAAGGCCTACGCGCATGGGAGAGTCCAGTCATTTCAAGTCGTTATTCGAAGTGCAAGCAAGCATTTACACCGCGAAGATGCAACGCCAATTTCGGTGGGCTAGTGGCCCCTGATCATCCCCTCCAGGGCGTCTTTCTCCATCGAAAGCTCCATCAGGCGGGCCTTGACCACATCCCCCAAAGAGATCAGGCCGATCAGAACCCCATCCTCCAAAACAGGCATGTGGCGAAAGCGGCCTTGCGTCATCTTGGCAAGGATATCATCCGCGGTTTCATCCTTGGCGCAGGTGATCAGATCGCGCGTCATCAGCGCCTCTACGGTGTCGTCCAGACAGCCGCCGCCCTCGCGGCCAAGGGTGCGTACGATGTCACGCTCCGACAGGATACCATCGGGCGTTTTGCCGTCCGCTGACACGACCAGGGTCCCGATCCGCTTTTCCGACAACATCGCCGCCGCCTGCGAGATACGCGTGCCCGGTTTTACCGTCGTAACACTGTCATCCGCTTTGGTTTTCAGGATTTGGGAAACTAGCATGGTCGGCCCCTTCGCAAGAATATTACCTATAGGTCAGGTTCCCTTTAATACTGTTGCGTGTCAAGCAATTGCCTCCAGTTTCGCCACTTCGGCGCGGACGCCCTGCGCCAGAGCTTCCGCAAAGCGGCTCAGACGCAGATTGCGCCGGTCGTCTTCGTGCCGAATCAAATAAAAGGCGCGGCTCAGATGCACGTCGCCGGTCAGGATGCGCGTCACCCCCGGCGTCGCAGGAAGCGAGAAATCATGCACAATCCCGACGCCGCCCCCTTGCCGGATCATATTCACCTGAACGGACACGGAATTAGAGGCCAAAGGCACCCGCGTCATGCCAAGCTCCGCCAGATAATCAAGCTCGCGATCAAAGATCATGTCGGGGATATACCCCACCAACCGGTGCCCCTGCAGGTCTGCAACGGTCCGGATCGCGGGACGCGCGGCAAGATAGCTGTCGGCGGCGGCAAGATGCAGCTGGTAGTCGGCGATTTTTTGCACAACCAGCCGCCCCGCCGTGGGCGCGCTGACCCCGATCGCCATATCCGCCTCGCGCCGCGACAGGTTGAACACCCGCGGCAGGGCGACAATCTGGATATCAAGCCCCGGATTATCCGCCACCAAACGGGCGCAGACCTGTGGCAGTAGATAGTTGGCGCAGCCGTCCGGTGCCCCGATCCTGATCTGCCCTGCCAATTGATCCGACGGCACGACCACATCCGCCGTGGCCTGCCGCATCGCCTGCTCTGCGGCTTCGGCGCGCGACAGCAACTGCACGCCCGCCTCGGTCAGCGCGTAACCCGAGGGCGATTTCACGAATAATACCGCCTGCATGGTCTTCTCCAGACGCGCCATGCGTCGCCCCAAAGTCGCGGGGTCCAACCGCAACAGCTTCCCCGCGCCCGATAGGCTCTGCTCGCGCGCGACGGCCAGAAACAGCCGCAGGTCGTCCCAGTTTCCCATCATCGGCCACGGCTCCTTTCACGTTTCGTTTTCTGCACAGACTTCATTTTGCCCGTAAACTCCGGGGACGTCCGTAGGACGGGGGCAGCGCCCCACCCTACCCTTTCAGCCCGCGCAAGGCTTTGCAATAATGCAAAACGATTTTGACGCCATGCCTCTTTTGCTTTGTTTTTTGCAAGCCTAACCTGCCGCCAAACGCACAGAAGGAGCATTCCATGCAAGAGTTGACCCATTACCTGAACGGCGCCCACGTCAAAGGCACGTCAGGCCGCTTTGCCGACGTGTACAACCCCGCAACCGGCGAAGTGCAGGCCAAGGTGCCGCTGGCTGGCGAGGCAGAGCTGGATCAGGCCGTGAAATACGCCATGGCCGCGCAACCCGCATGGGCCGCGGTGAACCCCCAGCGTCGGGCGCGGGTGATGATGAAGTTCGTGGATCTGCTGAACCGCGATATGGACAAGCTCGCCGAAGCGCTGAGCCGCGAACACGGCAAGACCCTGCCCGATGCTGCCGGTGACGTGCAGCGCGGTCTGGAAGTGGTGGAATACTGCATCGGCGCGCCCGAGCTGCTGAAAGGCGATTTCACCGACAGCGCGGGCCCCGGCATCGACATGTATTCCATGCGTCAGCCCCTTGGCGTCTCCGCAGGCATCACGCCGTTCAACTTCCCCGCTATGATCCCCATGTGGATGTTCGCCCCCGCCATCGTTTGCGGCAACGCCTTCATCCTCAAACCGTCCGAACGTGATCCATCCGTGCCCCTTATGCTGGCCGAACTGCTGGAAGAAGCGGGCCTGCCCAAAGGTATCATTCAGGTCGTCAATGGCGACAAGGAAGCGGTTGACGCGATCCTGCATCACCCTGTCATTCAATCGGTGGGCTTTGTCGGCTCCACCCCCATCGCCGAATATATCTACGGCACGGGCTGCGCGAATGGCAAACGCGTCCAATGCTTTGGCGGCGCCAAGAACCACATGATCATCATGCCGGACGCCGATCTGGACCAGGCCGCGGACGCGCTGATCGGCGCGGGCTATGGCGCGGCGGGCGAACGCTGCATGGCGATCTCGGTCGCTGTGCCTGTGGGCGAGGAAACCGCCGACCGTTTGATCGAAAAGCTGGTGCCGCGCATCGAGAAGCTGAAAGTCGGGCCATATACCTCGGGCAATGACGTCGATTACGGCCCCGTGGTCACCGCAGCCGCAAAGGCAAACATCGAACGGCTGGTACAGACCGGCGTCGATCAGGGGGCCACGCTGGTTGTCGACGGGCGTGACTTTAAGCTGCAAGGCTACGAGGAAGGCTTCTTTGTCGGCCCGCACCTCTTTGACAACGTCACCCCCGATATGGACATCTACAAGCACGAGATCTTCGGGCCGGTTCTGTCCACCGTCCGCGCCAAAACCTATGAAGAGGCGCTTGGTCTTGCGATGGATCACGAAATGGGCAACGGCACGGCGATCTTTACCCGTGACGGCGACGCGGCGCGTGACTTTGCAGCGCGCGTCAACGTCGGCATGATCGGGATCAACGTGCCGATCCCCGTGCCGCTCGCCTATCACACTTTTGGCGGCTGGAAGAAATCGGTCTTTGGCGACCTGAACCAGCACGGGCCGGATGCGTTCAAATTTTACACACGCACCAAAACCGTGACCTCGCGCTGGCCCTCGGGCATCAAAGAAGGCGGCGAGTTCAACTTCAAGCCGATGGAATAAGCCCCATCCTCGCCCTTCGGCGGCTCCCCCGCCGGAGGGTGCTTGCGCGACGCCCACGTGCATGCTTACAATTAAACACACGTTCAATTCGACCGGTCTTGGGAGGGATCACCGTTTATGGATTTCGCACTTTCAGAAGAGCAAACCGCGATTTTCGACATGGCCTATGGCTTTGGCCAGGAACATATCGCCCCTTTCGCCCAGAAGTGGGAGAAAGACGAAACAATCCCCAAAGACCTTTGGCCCAAGATTGCAGAGCTGGGCTTTGGCGGGCTTTACGTGTCCGAGGATGCGGGCGGATCTGGCCTGACGCGGCTTGATGCGACGCTGGTGTTCGAAGCGCTCAGCATGGCTTGCCCATCGGTCGCGGCCTTTCTGTCGATCCATAACATGTGCGCCAAGATGCTGGACAGCTTTGCCAGTGACGACCTCAAGTCGCGGATCATGCCCGACATCCTGAGCATGAACACCGTGCTCAGCTATTGTCTGACGGAACCCGGATCGGGCTCTGACGCGGCGGCGCTCAAGACGAAATGTACCCGCACGAACGAAGGCTACACCCTGAACGGCACCAAGGCGTTCATCTCGGGCGGCGGCTATTCCGACGCCTATGTCGCGATGGTGCGCACCTCGGATGAGGGGGCCGCGGGCGTGTCCACCGTCTTTGTCGAAGACGGGACTGCGGGGCTTTCCTTTGGCGGGCTAGAGGATAAAATGGGCTGGCGCAGCCAACCCACGTCCCAAGTGCAGTTTGACGATTGCAACATTCCTGCCGGAAATCTGGTGGGTGAAGAGGGAAAAGGTTTCAAATATGCAATGATGGGGCTGGATGGCGGCCGTTTGAACATCGCCGCCTGTTCCTTGGGTGCTGCACAGACCGCGCTGAACGCCACGCTCAACTATATGGGCGAGCGTAAAGCATTCGGCAAACCCATCGACCAGTTTCAGGGTCTGCAATTCCGCCTCGCCGAGATGGAGATCGAACTGCAAGCCGCCCGCGTTTTCCTGCGCCAAGCCGCGTGGAAGCTGGACACGGGCGCGCCGGATGCCACCAAGTTCTGCGCCATGGCGAAGAAGTTCGTGACAGAGGCAGGCAGCAAGGTCGTCGATCAATGTCTGCAACTGCACGGCGGCTATGGCTATCTGGCGGATTACGGCATCGAAAAGCTGGTGCGTGACCTGCGTGTCCACCAGATCCTTGAAGGCACCAATGAAATCATGCGCGTCATCGTGGCGCGGGATATGCTGAAGAACCGATGACCGATATCTCCATCCGTATTTCAGGGCGCGCGGGACGGATCACCCTCACCCGCCCCCAAGCGCTGAACGCCATGACCTACGACATGTGTCTGGCCATCGAAGACGCCTTTGACGCTTGGCAGCATGACCCGAAGGTCGATCTGATCATCCTTGACGCCGAAGGGGATCGTGCCTTTTGCTCGGGCGGTGACATCGCCGAACTTTACGCCACAGGCACCAAGGGAAACTACGCCTACGGGCGCAAGTTCTGGGCGGATGAATACCGGCTGAACGCCAAGATCTTCGCCTATACCAAGCCCGTCGTCTCCTTCTTGCAGGGGTTCACCATGGGCGGCGGCGTGGGCATCGGCTGTCATGGCTCGCACCGCGTGGTGGGGGAAAGCAGCCAGATCGCGATGCCGGAATGTGGCATCGGTCTGGTGCCCGATGTGGGCGGCAGCCTGATGCTGGCGCTGGCCCCCGGACGGGTGGGCGAATATCTGGGCACAACCGCGTCACGCATGAAGGGTGAAGATGCGATTTATGCCGGTTTCGCAGACACTTACATCGCAGAGTTAAACTGGCCCGACGTGATAGCCGCGCTTGAGAATTCAGGCGATGTGGCCATTCTGGAAACCGCAAGCACCACGCCGCCCGCCTCTGCACTAGAGGCGCAGGCGGCCGAGATTGACAGCTTCTTTGGCGGCGAAACGCTGGCCGATATCCTCAACGCCCTGCGCGCATCCGACAGCGAATTCGCTGCAGACACGCTCAAGAAGATGCAGCGCAGCAGCCCGTTGGCGATGGCCTGCACGATCGAGATCATCCACCGTCTGCGCGGCCCCTCGCTGAGCATCGAGAAGGCGTTGGATATGGAATACCGCTTTACCTTCCGCGCGATGGAGCATGGCGATTTCCTTGAAGGGATCCGCGCGGCGATCATCGACAAGGACCGCAGCCCCAACTGGCAATATGCCGATATGAACGTCCCCCTTGCCGCGACAGCCAAGATGCTGCGCCCGCTGGCCGAGGACGCCCTGACACTGGAGAGAACCACATGAGCATGAAGATCGGATTTATCGGACTGGGCAACATGGGCGCGCCTATGGCGACCAACCTCGCCAAAGCGGGCCACGAGGTGACGGGCTTTGACGTCGCGGGCACCACGGCAGAGGGCGTGCGCGTTGCAGACAACCTTGAAGCCGCCGTGGCGGGCATGGACGCGGTGATCACAATGCTGCCCAACGGGTCGATCCTGCGGCAAGTGGCGGCGCAGGCGATCCCCCATATGGCGCAGGGCACGCTGTTCATCGACTGTTCCACCGTGGATGTGGAAAGCGCGAAAAACACCGCGCAAGCTGCTGAAGACGCAGGAATAATGTCCGTTGACGCCCCCGTGTCTGGCGGTATCGGCGGGGCATCTGGCGGCACGCTGACCTTTATGGCCGGCGGGTCGACGCAAGCCTTTGCCAAGGCCAAGCCCCTGTTCGACATCATGGGGCAAAAGGCGGTGCATTGCGGCGATGCCGGTGCGGGGCAAGCGGCGAAGATTTGCAACAACATGATCCTCGGCGTCACCATGATCGCCACCTGCGAGGCCTTTGCACTGGCCGACAAACTGGGGTTGGACCGGCAGAAGATGTTCGACGTGGTCAGCACCTCGTCCGGCTATAGCTGGTCGATGAACGCCTATTGCCCCGCCCCCGGTGTTGGCCCCACCTCGCCCGCAGACAATGGCTATACGCCGGGCTTCGCGGCGGAGCTGATGCTCAAGGATCTTGGGCTGTCGCAGCAGGCAGCAGAGATGGCAGATGCAGACACCCCGATGGGAGAGCTCGCCCGCGCGCTCTATGCGCAATTCGTCGAGAACGAAGACGGAAACGGCAAGGATTTCTCTGCTATGCTGCCCCGTTTCGAAACCCGCGGCCGCAACGGCTGACACGGAAAAGCAAGCGGGTTCCCGCCGTCTCGTCCCAGCGACGGAAACCCGCGCGCCGTTCGTTTGTTACTGTATCGACACTGTAACGGAGAACGAGCATGAAAACCCTTACCCTCGCCGCAAGCGCCTTCGCCGTGCTGGCCTTCAGCCCGGCCGTTCAGGCGGCCTCTGCCTCCTATGGCGCGTCGGGGCATTACGATGTCGCGGCACCACAGGTGATCTTGGCCAAGCATGATAAGCACGATGACAAAAAGCATCAAAAGCAGCACAAGAAAGCTGTTAAAGAATACAAAAAGGCGATCAAGAAACACGAGAAGCAGCACAGCGACAACGGGCGTCATCTTGCCAAAGGGCATGACAAGCACCACCACGCCAAAGGCGACAAGCTGACGCGCTACGTCGTGATCGAACAGCCCCACCGGCATGGGCTGACCCGCTACAACCGCTATGTTCAGGACGACGGCTATGTCTATGCCGTGGACCCGCAAACCAACGACGTACTGGCGCTGATCGGTCTGGCATCGCGCCTTCTAAACTAGACTGCACCGCGAAATCCTAAGATTTCATGAAAAATGCCCCGCCTGAATAGGACGGGGCATTTTTATGTCTACCGCAGTGTTGGAAATGCTATTCGGCAGCAACCTTACGCGGGGCGAGCATCGGCTTGAGGTAGTGGCCGGTATAGCTCCCCTCGACCTCGGCAACCTGTTCAGGCGTGCCGGTTGCAACCACCTGCCCGCCGCCATCGCCGCCTTCTGGACCAATGTCGATGATATGGTCCGCGGTCTTGATGACATCGAGGTTGTGTTCAATGACGACCACAGTATTGCCCTGATCCACCAGCTCGTGCAGCACCTCTAGCAGTTTGCGCACGTCTTCAAAATGCAGACCCGTGGTCGGTTCATCCAGGATATACAGCGTCCGCCCCGTAGAGCGTTTGCTGAGCTCTTTCGACAGTTTGACGCGCTGCGCCTCCCCGCCCGACAGTGTCGTCGCCTGCTGACCCACCTTGATGTAGCCCAAGCCCACACGCATCAGTGCATCCATTTTTTCGCGGATGCTGGGGACCGCCTGGAAGAAGCTCTGCGCATCCTCGACAGTCATATCCAGCACGTCAGCGATGGACTTACCCTTGAACTTCACCTCAAGCGTTTCGCGGTTATAGCGCTGGCCTTTGCAGGTTTCACATTCGACATAGACATCCGGCAGGAAGTGCATCTCGATCTTGATCACACCGTCGCCCTGACAGGCCTCGCAGCGTCCGCCCTTGACGTTAAAGCTGAAACGTCCGGGCCTGTACCCGCGCGCCTTGGCTTCGGGCAGACCGGCGAACCAGTCGCGGATCGGGGTGAAGGCACCGGTATAGGTCGCCGGATTCGACCGCGGCGTGCGCCCGATGGCGCGCTGGTCAATGTCGATCACCTTGTCCAGATGCTCCAATCCCTTGATGGTCTCGCACGGCGCGGGCGTCTGGCGCGCCCCGTTCAGGTTCATCGACGCAGTCTTGAACAAGGTCTCGATCGTCAGGGTCGACTTCCCGCCGCCGGACACACCCGTCACGCAGACGAATTTGCCCAGTGGATAGTCGACCGTGACATTCTGGAGGTTGTTCCCCGTCGCCTTGACCACGCGGATTTTCTTTTTGTTGCCCTTGCGCCGTTTCGCGGGCACCGCGATCTCGCGTTTGCCGGTAAGGTATTGCCCTGTCAGCGAATTCGGATCATTCGCGACCTCTTGCGATGTCCCGTGGCTGACCACCTGCCCGCCGTGCACACCGGCCCCCGGCCCGATATCAAACACATAATCCGCCTCGCGGATCGCTTCTTCGTCATGTTCAACGACGATGACCGTATTGCCCTGATCCCGCAGGTTTTTCAGGGTCTGGAGCAAGCGGTCATTATCGCGCTGGTGCAAGCCGATGGACGGTTCGTCAAGCACGTAAAGCACCCCTGTCAGCCCCGACCCGATCTGCGACGCAAGCCGAATACGTTGGCTTTCCCCCCCGCTGAGCGTCCCGCTAGAGCGTGCCAGCGTCAGATATTCCAACCCGACATTGTTCAGGAATCCCAGACGTTCGCGAATTTCCTTGAGGATCGCGCGCGCGATTTCGTTCTTCTGAACGGTCAGATAATCGGGCACTTTGGTGCACCAGTCAAAAGCTTCGCGGATCGACATTTCAACGACTTGTCCGGCATGCAGCAGCGTATCGCTATCGCCATCCGACGGGCCGATCTTGACAGCAAGCGCTTCTGGCCGCAGGCGGTAGCCGTTGCAGGTGCCACAGGGGCGGTTGTTCTGGTAGCGTTCGAATTCTTCGCGGATCCAGTTGCTATCCGTCTCGCGGTAGCGGCGCTCCATATTGGGGATCACCCCTTCGAACACGCGGCTGACCTCGTACACACGGCCGCCTTCGTCATAGCGGAACTTGATCTCTTCCTTGCCGGAGCCATGCAGGAACACCTGCTGCACCTTCTCGGGCAGGTCTTTCCACCGCGTATTTTCACTAAATTGATAGTGTTTTGCGATGGCTTCGATCGTTTGCTTGAAATACGGGGACTTACCCTTGCGCCACGGGGCCAGCGCACCGTCATAGACCTTGAGGTTCTGGTCGGGCACCACAAGGCGTTCATCAAAAAACAACTCCTTGCCCAGACCATCACAAGACGGACAGGCACCGAAAGGAGCGTTGAATGAAAACAGACGCGGCTCGATCTCGGGGATCGTGAAGCCGCTGACAGGACAGGCGAATTTTTCGCTGAAGGTATGACGCTCGGGCTCGCCCTCGGTCGGGGCGGTTTCCAGCACGGCGATCCCATCGGCCAGATCAAGCGCTGTGCGCAGGGAATCCGCCAAGCGCGTCTCTAGCCCCTCGCGGACCACGATACGGTCGACAACCACGTCGATGTCATGGCGGAACTTCTTGTCCAGCGTGGGCGGCTCGTCCAATTCGTAGAAGTCGCCGTTCACTTTTACCCGCTGAAAGCCCTGCTTGCGCAGCTCAAGAAACTCTTTGCGGTACTCGCCCTTCCGGTCCCGAATGATCGGGGCCAACAGGTAGGCGCGCGTGCCTTCGGGCATGGTCATCACGCGATCAACCATATCCTGCACCTGCTGCGCCTCGATCGGCTTGCCGGTCGCGGGGGAATAGGGCGTGCCGACGCGCGCGAAAAGCAGGCGCATATAGTCATAAATCTCGGTGACCGTCCCCACGGTAGAGCGGGGGTTTTTCGACGTGGTCTTCTGTTCAATCGAAATCGCTGGCGACAGGCCGCTGATGTGATCCACATCGGGTTTCTGCATCATATCAAGGAATTGCCGCGCATAGGCGCTGAGCGATTCCACATAGCGCCGCTGCCCTTCGGCATAGATCGTATCAAACGCGAGGCTCGATTTACCCGATCCGGAAAGCCCGGTAATCACAACCAGCTTGTCGCGCGGAATATCCACGTCGATGTTCTTTAGATTGTGTTCGCGCGCGCCGCGCACTTCGATGTTCTTTAGCTCAGCCATATCGGACCCCCGTTAACGCTTAGTACATAGGTGCGTGCTACGGATTCTCCAACGAAAAAATAAGAACACAAGGGGAACGACATTATCGCGGCGCATTTTGGGCTACCATTACGACGGCAAACGCCCGGCAACATTGAATTTGTCACCGGGCGTTGCAAAGATCAGGACCCCGCTATGCGCGGGCAAAGGCTACATATGAATAACGCGTCCGTAAGCATCCAGCACGGATTCATGCATCATTTCTGACAAGGTCGGGTGCGGGAAGACGGTGTTCATCAGGTCTTCTTCGGTGGTCTCAAGCTGACGCCCCACGACATAGCCCTGGATCAGCTCGGTCACCTCGGCACCCACCATATGCGCGCCAAGCAATTCGCCTGTTTTTGCGTCAAAGACGGTTTTGATCATCCCTTCGGGCTCACCAAGGGCAATCGCCTTGCCATTCCCGATGAAGGGGAAGCGACCCACCTTAACGTCAAAGCCAAGCTCTTTCGCCTTGGCTTCCGTATACCCGACGGATGCGACCTGCGGGTGACAATAGGTGCAGCCGGCGATGGATTCCGGTTTGACCGGGTGCGCGTGTTGACCCGCGATCAGTTCGGCGACCATCACCCCCTCGTGCGAGGCTTTATGCGCCAACCAAGGAGCACCGGCGATGTCACCGATGGCATACAGCCCCTCGACGCCGGTCCGGCAATATTCATCGGTCACGACATGGGTCCGATCAATTTTCACGCCCAGATCCTCCAGCCCAAGATCCTCGACATTGCCGACGATACCCACGGCGGAGATCACCGTGTCAAACTCATGCTTGGTCACCTTGCCGCCCGTTTCGATATGGGCAGTCACCTTGTCATCAGCACGGTCCAGTTGTTTGACAACGGCCTTCTGCATGATCTTCATGCCCTGTTTTTCGAACTGCTTTTTCGCGAATTTGCTGATCTCTTCATCCTCGACGGGAAGGATACGATCCATCACCTCGACAACAGTCGTGTCTGCGCCCAAGGTATTGTAAAAGCTTGCGAATTCGATACCGATCGCGCCAGACCCGATCACCAGCAGCTTTTTCGGCATATGGGGCGGCTGCAAGGCATCCTTGTACATCCACACGCGTTTCCCGTCTGCTTCCAGACCTGGCAGGTTGCGTGCCCGCGCACCGGTCGCCAGTACGATATTCTTGGCGGTCAGCGTCTCTTCCCCGTCTTTCGACTTAACCGACACTTTACCTTTGCCCGCTAACGTCGCCGCGCCCATGAAGACCGAGACTTTGTTCTTTTTCATCAAATGCCCGATACCGCCGGACAGCTGCCCCGCAACCTTGCGCGACCGTTTGACAACTGCCTCCAGATCATAGTCGATATTGTCTGCCTTCAGGCCAAACTCGCTTGCGCGCTGCATCAGGTGGAAGACTTCCGAAGACCGCAAAAGCGCTTTGGTCGGGATACAGCCCCAGTTAAGACAAATGCCGCCTAGATGCTCACGCTCTACAATGGCGACCGAAAGCCCCAGTTGCGCCCCCCGGATGGCCGCAACATAGCCCCCCGGCCCCGCACCAATCACGATCAGATCAAAGGATTTCGCAGCCATTATGCAACCTCGCAGCACGTATTGAAATTTAGTTTAGTGGTAAACTATCTCGCGGGCGTCAGCAACTCGGAGAATTCCGATCCAGGATCAAACTGCCGGACTCGCACTTACGTGAGTGTCCGCAGCGTATAGGCATACCCCCCGTCGTCAAGATATTCGGTTTCAGCGGCGGTGCTTCGCCGACCCAAGGCGTTGTTGCGATACGGAAATCTGCCGAATTGCCGGATCACCTTCCGATGTGCGCGCGCATGCCGAAGCGTCTCCTCGGCCTCGGGCATACGGTCAACGACCAGCCGAACGCAGTGATCCTGATCGGTCAGACTTTCTGAATGCATGAACGGAAGGTAAAAAAATTGCCGTTCAGGCGGCGCGATGAGCCTATCCCATTCGTTGCGCACAGCGGTTTGAGCCGCCCGCAAGGCCCGCAGATCCGTCGAAAACGCCGTCCCCTGCCCGCGAAACATATTGCGCGGAAACTGATCCGCCAGAATGAGATAGGCCAAAGTGCCTTTCGCATCGGTCAGCCAATGGTCCAACCGATGGGTCCCGATGAGCGACCAGGTGTCCAGAAACTGTGACCGGATCGCGGAATCGAGGTCATCATCCACCGCATACCATCCCGCAGGCCCAGTTTCCTCCAGCCAGAACCGACGTACGTCCTCAGGCGTTTTCATAGCCTTGCCTCCTTTGACCACAGAAAAGATTAAACTTTTCTAATTTCATTAGACACAAGATGTAACGAATTAGCAAAACGTCTAGGTCGGCTCCGCTTCGGCGGTTTGTTCGCTCTCGATCGCGTATTCCTGCGCCAGTTCGACCGCGACGGTCGTCGCAGCGGGGTAAATCGGGATGTAGTTACCCGTTTCATCCGCAGGAATGGCCGGACGCACCGTCGCGCGGTAGGACGCGTAGACCGCCAAAGCAAAGAACAGAACCGCCGTGAACAGGTAGAACCCGCCCGGCCCGAGCGCGGTGCCCATCATCCAGCCGGTGATCACCGGACCCAGAATAGCGCCCAACCCGTTAATAAAGATCATGCCGCCGGATGCCGCGGCCATATCCTCGGGTTCAAGGAAGTCGTTCGTGTGCGCAATAAGAAGAGAATACAATGGGTTAGACATGCCACCTACGACAAAGGCGGTCAGCAGCAACACGCTAAAGTTATGCCCCAGCAACATGCCGATGACAGACCCGATACCCCCAATGATGGAGGTGATAACGATCAAAAGGCGACGGTCCATCCGGTCCGAAACCCAGCCGATCGGGTATTGCAAAACCACCGAACCCACGAAAAATGTCGCAACGAAGATCGAAATCTGCGCCACGGTCAGCCCGGCTTCGGCACCGTAGACTGAGGCCATCCCGAACTGCGCCGAAAAGACCCCGCCCAACAAGAACATGCCGACACACCCCAAGGGCGAGAAGCCGGCCAATTCGCGCAAGCTCATCGGTTTGGTGGTGTCAAATGCGGGCGTCGGGCTGATCGACAGCAAAATTGGCGTCACCGCCACACTGACCAATACCGACGGAATAACGAACAGGACAAAGCCTGAAGGGTCCGCGGTGAGCAAAAGCGCTTGCGCAATAACGATGCCAAAGGTTTGCACGATCATATACAATGACAGCGCCTGCCCCCGGTTTTCGTTCGTCGCGGCGTTGTTGAGCCAGCTTTCTGCTGTCACGTAAACCGCAGAAAAACAAAAGCCGATCAACACGCGGCCCACGGACCAGACAGCGACGTTCGGGAAGGTCGGATACAAGATCATGACAGCCGAGATCATCGACGCCAGCGCCGCAAAGACCCGCACGTGACCGACGCGCCGGATCATACCCGGTGCCATACGCGAGCCGCCCAAAAAGCCCACGAAATATGCCGACATCACGATCGACATTTCGAAGGTCGAAAATGCCTCGATCCCGCCGCGAATCCCCAAGAGCGTACCTTGCATGCCGTTGCCCACCATCAGCAAACACATGCCCAACAAAAGCGCCCATGCGCTGCTCAGTACCTGAAACATCTTACGAATCCTTTAACGCGATCAGCCCCCTCCCTGACGGCGATCCCAAGAGGTGTCACCCCCCCGAACGACATTCAGGCGTTTATTTGCGTCTTTGGAAAGAGCAGCGACGCATCGCCATAGGAGAAAAACCGATAATTCGATTCAATCGCGTGATTGTAAATCTTTTGTATAGTTTTCTGCCCCATCAATGCCGAAACCAGCATCATAAGGGTCGACTTCGGAAGATGGAAATTCGTCATCAACGCGTCTGCGACATTGAATTCAAAACCGGGGGTAATGAAAATATCGGTATCCCCTTCCCAGGGTTGGATATTCCCGGACCGCGCAGCGGTCTCGACCAGCCGCAAGGCAGTGGTCCCAACGGGTATGACCCGCCCACCAGCAGCTTTGGTGGCGGAGATTTCGGCAGCTGCCTGCGCGCTCACCTGCCCCCACTCGCTGTGCATTTTATGGTCAGCAATGTCATCGACCTTCACAGGCAGAAACGTCCCCGCGCCCACATGCAAGGTGACGTGGCTAAAGCGCACCCCCATCTCGGCGAGCTGATCCAGAAGCGGCTGATCAAAGTGGAGCGACGCCGTAGGCGCGGCCACTGCGCCCGCATTCTTGGCAAAAACGGTTTGATAATCCGTCATGTCCTGCGCGTCTGCCGGACGCTTGCCCGCAATATAGGGCGGCAATGGCATCGCACCGGCATCATTCAGCGCGGCGTCAAAATCGTCGCCGCTGCAGTTGAACCGCAGTCGACCCTGCCCATCCTCGACGCCAACCAAACGGGCAGAAAGATCGGCGCTGAAGACGACCGTCTCGTCAATCTTGAGCTTTTTCAACGGCTTGATCAGCGCTGTCCAGTCCGCATCGCCCCGTGGCTCCAGCAAGGTTACTTCGATACGCGCCTGTACCGGACCCTGTGCGCTGTCCCGGTGGCGAAGCCCCGACAACCGCGCCGGAATGACCCTTGTGTCATTCAGCACCAGCCGATCCCCGGGACGCAACCAATCGCTCATATTGGCGACAGTCGTGTCAGTGATATGATCCCCCTGCGCAACGAGCATCTTGGCCGACGTACGGGGGACCGCAGGGCGCGTCGCGATCAAACGCTCGGGCAGTTCAAAATCGAAGTCACTGAGTTTCATACGCGCCCGTTAGCGCCCCTCAAAGCGTTGAGCAACAGGTTTTTGTGGCGCGGGGGTGGCAGCCCCCCCATCCTGAGCGGGCGTCGTGCGAGGGGCGCTGCGAAAAATATCCCGCATCGCACCGGGCACAAACCCCGACAGCGGGTTCACCGAGACAGACGGGTTCTGCACCGTCCCGCCGATAGAGTAGTTGAAGCCCAAAAGCCCCTCGCCCTTACGGGTCAGAAAACTGGCTATTCCGTTCAACATATATACAGGAGAGATCACACCCTGCAGCGCCATCTGGCCGGTGTCAGTGGCAAAAAACCCATCCATAGAAATCCCAAGCGACGCCCCCGTCGCGCTGGCTTGGGTCAGGTTGACGCGATTGGAAGACAGGCGGAAATCAGCTTCGACCGTGTCAAAATATATCCCGTCCCCGTTCAACTCGTTGATCAGGCCGACCACGGAGACTGCGTTCACCAGCGCTGCAATCGTCGGGGCGTCCTTGATACGAACGTCTTTAATCTCTGCATGACCGTCGAAAGCCCCGCCCGATCCGGCGGGTACCAGGGTCAACGAAAGCGCGCCGCCGTGGACTTGTTGTGCAATGTTGGCAGACCTCAAAACGTCACCAGCATCGGTTGCCGTCAATTGCACCGCGCTACGACCATCCTTGGGTACGACGCGACCAGAAACCGGCGCGCCCCCGTTCAAGGCTGCCGTGAACCGTCCATCAAGGCCACGCGCGACGTTAAATTCGCCCTGCATTCCTGTCAGGGCAATCTTATCCGTGACCTGCAACCTATCCAGCGACAGCAACATCGGCGGGCTCGCGACCCCGCTAGGCTTGCTTTTTCCGAGCTCCGCCGTGCGCAAATCAAGACGGCCGCCTTTCACGACCAGCTGCACCGGGCGACCTGCCCCCTGCCCGATCAGATCCACAGGCACATCCAGCCAGTTCCCAACCTGCAATCGGTGAAATTGCAATCTGTCCAACGCACCACTTGGGTGCAATGTGACATCTCCTTGCGCCGACAGCCCCGCGGCGCTGATCTTCAAGGTATCGACGTCTGGAACCGGCCCAAGCCGCCCCGATATCTCCAACGTGCCCGTCTGGGATCGCGCTTTGGTCCAGCCGATCTGTGGAACGGTGATGCGCAAACCCCGCAGATCCGATGTGACAGAAAAATCAGGGGGTTGGCCTTTAACCAGATCCATCGCGAACCACGCCCGCCCTTCACCTGCGATCGTATCAGGGGGCAGCGCGATCTTGAAAGTCTCGAGCGTTTTGGCGTTCAGCGCAATATCCGCCCTGACACTGCTCGCAGCGCCCGGCTTCCCGAAGGGTTGGGACCATTCGCCGTCAAAGGGAACGCCGTCCAGCTCGCCCTCGCCCTTGATCGTCAGGCCGCTGTTGGACGCGTTCAATGTCAGCTGGTCGGCGCGCAGCGCGCGATCTTTGACCAGACGGTCGCTTTGAAATTCCGCCAGCGTTCCGTTGATGTCGAAGATCGTCAGCTTCGGGTCAGAGCCTTTTTTCATCGGAAAGGACAAAGTGCCCGCCAACTGGGCCCGTGCATCGACGACGTCAACCGGCAGATTGGCCTTGTCCATCGCCTGCAACGGGGGCCGGTTCAACAGCGCCAGGACCGAGGTGATGTCCGCATCGGCGCGCAACCGAACGATGCCGGGCGGGCCGTCCTTGACCGTGACATCCGGCATGATGAACGAAGACCCATTTACCGACACAGGCGTCTCGTCGGGCGGTGTGATCACCCCGGTATCCACGCTGACAACAAAGCGGTTGCGCGAAAGGCTCGCATGACCGCTGCCGTCGGTGATATTCGGCATGGTGCGCAAAAATCGAACCTCGGCACCCTGAAAATCAAAGTCGAGGTATGCTTGCGGTGCCGCGCCCGGCTTCAAACGAAAGGCAAGGTCAACATCGCTCAACGCGCCGGCGTAGATATTTTCGTCCACCCACTTGCGGGTCTTTGGTTTGACGTTTTCTGGCCAAAGCTCAAGCAGGCGCGCTGGTTTCAACGCGTTCAACCCCGCATCCAGCGCAACTTGCCACCCCTGCGGCCCAGCCCGCAAATCCCCCGACAGGTTCAACGTCGTCCCCCCATCAACGATATCCATACGGCCGACGGACATGTGAAACGGGTTGAACGTGATTTTGGCATCCAGGTCGGCACCCTCAATCGAAACCGGGGCGTCATAAATATCGGCAGGGTCAGCCACCAGATCGCGCAGACGGACCTGTGCGACCAGTTCGCCAAGTTTGCCGCTGTCATCAATACCCAGGCTTGCGGCCCCCTCGATCCGGCCCGACACCCATTTGCTTTCGACCGAAAGCTCGTCAAAACGCAGCAGACGCTGATCTGGATCATAGCTGAAATAGCTGCGGGCCCCGTCAAAGGGGATCGGCGTAGCACGTTCATTAGGCTGAACCACCCCGGCCCCGATTTGCAGCGTCGCGTTCAGCGGCTCGAAGGTGCCGTCCTCGTCAAGGCTGCTGCGCACCGAACCGGAGATAGACGCGCGCAGCACTTTCAACCAAGCAAAGGCAGGGTTCTGCACCGCAATGTCACCCGCGCTCACGCCATCGAAATTCACGCCGAACTGCGACGCGGTATCGCCGATTTTGCTGCTGTAGTTGGCAGAAAGCGTGGCCACATCCGCCCCTCCACCCAAAACGGCGAGCTCGGCCGTCATCCGCAGGTTATCGCCTTCGCGGTCCAGCAACAGCCGCCCGCCATCCACCGTCCACATCCTGTCGGACTGCAGATCGGTGTAGCGCAAGGTCAGGGCGCGCAGCTCTATCGACCGCAGCCGCGACAGCGCCTTCGTCTCGAACACCGTATCAAGCTGGCCGATCAACTGCGGCATCGTGGCCGCCCGCCGCTCTGCCGGGGCAGTCCCGCTCGCCGCGCTCAGCGCGACGCGGCCATCCTTGTCGCGCCGCAGGTTGGCCACAACCCCGGACATGGCAATATCGC
Source organism: Sulfitobacter sp. G5_S2_6_S6 (assembly GCF_054968505.1). NCBI lineage: Bacteria > Pseudomonadati > Pseudomonadota > Alphaproteobacteria > Rhodobacterales > Roseobacteraceae > Sulfitobacter > Sulfitobacter sp. G5_S2_6_S6. Next base: position 98,106 of record NZ_JBQKUI010000006.1, on the reverse strand, counting down.
GCGGCTGCACATCGCCCGCCAGCAGGCCTTGAATGGAAAAACTGGCCCGCACTTCACGGAAGGCGGCAAAGCTAACCCCTTGGGGGTTGGTGATATTCACGTCGCGCAGCCGAACGCGCGGCCGCCACCCTTCGTCCACGATCAGCACCATCTCTCCAAAGCCGATCCGCGCAAGCGGCATATCTTTGGCAAACCGCTCTTCGATGCGCGTCTCGAGCCATTCCGGCACGACAATAGGGCTGCGGATCATATAGATGGCAACCCCTGCGATGGTGGCAACAATCAGCGAAATAACCAGCAGCGACCATTTGGTGGCTTGCCAAAGTCGTCTCCGCTTGGGGGTACGGGGGGCTGCGCGGGTGTTGGGCATGGGCGTCCGGTTTTTAGGGCGGCTTGGGGTTTAAGTTTCGCCAAGCCCGACTAGTATGACAGTGCAGACAACGGCTTCCAATACATAAGAAAGTGACCCATGCCAGAGATTTCCCAACCTGCACCAGACTTTACGCTTCCTGTGACGGGGGGTGGCGAAATTTCGCTCTCCGATCTGCGGGGCAAGGCTGTGGTTTTGTATTTCTACCCCCGTGACGACACGCCGGGCTGCACCAAGGAGGCCGTGGGGTTCTCCGAACATCTTGAAGCATTTGCCGACGCCGGTGCCGTGGTTTTTGGCGTGTCCCGTGACACGATGGCAAAACACGACCGTTTTGCGGCCAAACATGCCCTGACGGTTCCCCTACTGGCCGATATCGATGGGGCCGTGACCGAAGCCTATGGCGTCTGGGTCGAAAAGAATATGTACGGCAAAAAGTCCATGGGGATCGAACGCGCCACCTATCTGATTGATGCGAGCGGCAATATCGCCCGCATCTGGCGCAAGGTAAAAGTCGCCGGTCACGTGGAAGAGGTACTGGACGCGGTGCGCGCCCTATGATCGCGCTGGCCCAAATGGCGGAAAACGTGCTGCGCACTGCGGATGGCCGTGAAAAAACTGCGCTTTCTCACAAGTACGCGGCCGAGTGGCGGGCTGCCCGCGCCGCAGGCGAGGCACCGGAAATCGGCACGTCAAACCCGCCGTTGCGCCCCGCCCGCCCCGACAAGCCAGAACTTTTGTCGCCCCGCGATGTGCCCCACCGCAAGCCCGGATCGCCCGAAGGGCGCATCGCCTTGCTGCACGCCGTGGCCCATATCGAATTGAACGCGGTTGATCTGCACTGGGATATTATTGCGCGCTTTACCGATGTTAAAATGCCCACGGGATTTTACGATGATTGGGTCAGCGCCGCCGACGATGAATCCAAACATTTCAATCTGATGTGCGATTGTCTTGAAGCTTTGGGCAGCCACTACGGGGCCTTGCCCGCCCATGCTGGTATGTGGCGCGCTGCCGAGGATACGGTGGATGATTTCATGGGGCGTCTCGCCGTTGTGCCTATGGTGCTTGAGGCGCGCGGGCTCGATGTGACGCCCAATATGATTCAGGTGTTCAAAAGCGCCAAGGCCACGCAGGCCGTCGACGCGCTTGAGGTGATTTACGCCGAAGAGGTCGCGCATGTGGCCTATGGGTCAAAGTGGTTTCACTTCCTGTGCGGGCGCCACGAGCTTGACCCGAAAGAGGCGTTCCACGATCTGGTGCGCACCTACTTTCACGGTGTTCTCAAGCCCCCGTTCAACGAAGAGAAGCGGGCAGAGGCCGGGATTCCACCTGATTTTTACTGGCCGTTGACCGAGAGTGTTTAAAATATTCGCCCTTCAAACCGTTGAATCGGCAATTTATTGCCAAATTTGTCGTTAAACTTTCATTAACCGCCGGTGGGAAAGTCTGAAGGGTTGCCCGACGGACCCCCACTGGCTAAGCACGGCGGGTGACAATCAGCGCGCGGTGGGGGCCTTGCGTGCTGTGACAGGGACGGAACAAGGATACCACGCGTGCGGACAAGGTTTGCGATCAAAATTCATTCGGCGCTTGAACGGTTTTTCCCCGAACGCCGCGTTTTTCTGAAATCCGATACCGACACACGCTTTATCCGCCTGCGCCCCGTTACCCAGCTTTTCGTCTTCACCGGGGCCTCCTTGTTTGTGGCCTGGTCGATCGTCGCCACCGCGGTGATCCTGATGGACAGCATCGGGTCGGGCAATTTTCGTGAACAAGCCAAACGCGACCAACGTACCTATCAGGCCCGGTTGAGCGATCTTTCAGCGCAGCGCAATGGGCGCGCGGAAGAGGCCGTCGCCGCGCAGGAGCGGTTTAACGCCGCGCTGAAGCAGATTTCGGTCATGCAGTCCGAGCTGCTGCAATCCGAGACGCGCCGCCGCGAGCTTGAGACCGGCATCGAAGTCATTCAAAGCACCCTGCGCGACACGATGAAAGACCGCGAAGCTGCGCGCACCCAGGTCGCCGAACTGGAAGGGGCCGCCGCCGGCGAAGGTAAAGCGACACGCGCCGCCAACGGGTCCTCCGCCCCGATTTCCCTGCTGGCAGAGGCGCTTGAGCGTACCGCCGCCGAACGCGATCAAGTGGTGATTGATGCGCAAGACGCGCTGATCCAGGCGGATGAACTGAACCAGAAGCTGGCCTTGATGCGCGAACAGAACGACGCGATTTTCCGCCAGCTTGAAGAGGCGATGACCGTTTCTGTTGCCCCGCTTGATAAAATGTTCCGCAGCGCGGGCATGCCGACCGACCGGATGCTGGCCACAGTGCGCCGTGGTTATTCCGGTCAGGGTGGCCCGCTGATGCCGTTAAGCTTTTCCACACGGGGGGAGGCTCCTTCCCCCGACACCCTGCGCGCCAACCGTCTGCTTGGCCAGATGGACAAGCTGAACATGTACCGCATTGCCGCGCAACAAGCGCCCTTTGCGAACCCACTGAAATCCTCCTTCCGCTTCAGCAGCCCGTTCGGCTACCGCCGCGATCCCAAAACGGGGGGCCGCCGGATGCACAGCGGGACAGATTTCGCCGCCGGTATGGGCACGCCCATCCACTCCACCGCCGAAGGGGTTGTGACCCACGCGGGCTGGAGCTCTGGCTACGGGCGACTGGTTAAAATCCAACATGAATTCGGGGTCGAGACACGTTACGCACACATGTCTAAATTGCGCGTAAAAGTCGGCCAAAGGGTATCGCGCGGACAGCGGATAGGTGATATGGGAACATCAGGACGGTCTACTGGTGTCCACCTGCATTACGAAGTCCGTGTCGGTGGCAAGGCTGTAAATCCAATGATCTTTATCAAGGCTGCAAACGATGTTTTCTAAAAGCAAAATCAATGATCCCGCTCCTAAGTCCGACGCAGACACGTCCAGCACCGCTGCACCGTCATCCTCTGCACCGGCTGCGCCCAAGCAAAGCGAATTCAAGGCCAGCGCGCCCAAGGCAAAACCACCTGCCTCCGTGCTGTCCTCCGATCTGCACATCACCGGCAACTTGAAAACAACCGGCGACATCCAGGTTGAAGGCACCGTGGAAGGCGACATTCGCGCCCATCTGCTGACCATCGGCGAAACCGCGACCATCAAAGGCGAAGTGATCGCCGATGACGTTGTGATCAACGGCCGTATCGTGGGCCGCGTGCGCGGTCTGAAAGTCCGCCTGACATCGACCGCCCGCGTCGAAGGCGACATCATCCACAAGACCATCGCCATCGAATCCGGTGCGCATTTCGAAGGCTCCGTCCAACGTCAGGACGACCCGCTGAACCCCGGCGCGAAATCCGCCCCTGCGCAAAAGCCGAACCCCGCGTCCTGATCGGACAAGGGTGATGAATGTGAAAGGGCGTCGCACTGTTGCGACGCCCTTTTTCGTTGTGATATCAAAATCTTCGGTTGCGAAGTGCTGCGCGACCAAAGCGGGGCAAAGGCGCAAGCACCCCTGCCCTTCGCGATGATTATTCGGTCACCTTGACCTCGACCATACGGTCGGGCGTGCCGGTGACAGCACCGTTACCGCCGGTCCCGCGCTTGATCGCGTCCAGCACGTCCAGCCCTTCGGTGACTTTGCCCACAACGGTGTATTGCCCGTTCAGGAAGTGCCCCTGGTCAAACATGATAAAGAACTGCGAGTTCGCGGAATCCGGGCTCTGGCTGCGAGCCATGCCGACGACACCGCGGTCAAAGGGGATGTCCGAGAATTCGGCAGGCAGGTCAGGCAGGTCGGAACCGCCCATGCCCGCGCGGCCTGTGTCCCCACCAGCCTTGCCAAATTCAACGTCACCGGTCTGCGCCATGAACCCGTCGATCACGCGGTGAAATACCACGCCATCGTAGGCCCCTGCTTCGGCCAGCTCTTTCAGCCGTGCCACATGCGCGGGGGCCACATCTTCGGCCAGATCGATCTTGATGGTGCCTTGCGCTTCGCCATCCACGGTGATCGCCAGACCATCCGCAAAAGCCGCCCCTGCCATCACGGCAGAGGCAACGCCTGCTGCAATCAGATTACGCATCAGCGGCAACCTTGACGCTGATCATCCGATCAGGGTTCGCTGGCGGCTCGCCACGGGTGATCGCGTCGACATGCTCCATCCCCGAGATGACCTGACCGTAAACGGTGTACTGACCGTTCAAGAAGTCGTTGTCTTTGAAGTTGATGAAGAATTGGCTGTTTGCGCTATCGGGGTTGGCGGAACGCGCGGCACCGATGCTGCCACGAGCGTGCGGCACTTTGGAGAATTCGGCTGGCAGGTTCGGCATGTCCGACCCACCGGTCCCCGCGGCGCGCAGGTTGAAATTGTCTTCCATGTTGCCGTTGGCCACGTCGCCTGTCTGCGCCATGAACCCTTCGATCACGCGGTGAAAGGCCACGTTGTCGTATTTACCAGCGCGGGCCAGTTCCTTCATACGCTCTACGTGTTTGGGGGCCACATCAGGCAACAGCTGGATGGTGACAGTGCCGCCCTTCAGTTCCATCAGGATCGTGTTTTCGGGGTCTTTGATCTCGGCCATGCCGGTCTCCTTTAAGAATTTCGTTGGCAATTACCTAGGACGTGCAAGCGCAATTGCCAAGCGGGTCCATTGACCCTGACGGCAATAACGGCAAAACACGACGGGAATTGTGGTTTTACACGAGGGACAAGATGGGCTGGAAAGCATTGGATGACATGGACCTGCGCGGCAAGCGGGTTCTGGTGCGCGTGGATATCAACGTGCCGGTTGAAAACGGCAAGGTAACGGACGACACCCGCATCCAGCGGATCATCCCCACCCTGCGCGACATTCTGGAACAGGGTGGCACCCCTGTGTTGCTGGCGCATTTTGGCCGCCCCAAGGGCAAACGCGTGCAGGATCTGAGCCTGCGTGTCGTCCTCCCCGCGCTGGAGGATGCCTTGGGCCGCAAAGTCGTGCTGGCCGAAACGCTCGAGGCCGCCGAGGCGGGCACCGAAGAGATCAACGCCGCCGATGTATTGCTGCTCGAAAACATCCGTTTCTATCCGGGCGAGACCGAGAACGACCCCGATTTTGCCAAACGTCTGGCCGGTTTGGGCGACATCTATTGCAATGATGCTTTCTCTGCCGCGCACCGCGCCCATGCGTCGACCGAAGGGGTCGCGCGGCTCTTGCCCTCTTGTGCGGGCCGCTTGATGCAGGCCGAGCTTTCGGCGCTTGAAGCCGCGCTGGCCACTCCGAAACGCCCCGTCGGCGCGGTGGTGGGCGGTGCCAAAGTATCGACCAAGATCGAGCTGTTGGAAAACCTCGTGAACCGGCTGGATCTGTTGGTGATCGGGGGCGGCATGGCCAATACGTTTCTGGGCGCACAAGGCGCAGATCTGGGCAAGTCCCTGTCTGAACCCGAGTTTTACGACACCGCCAAGGATATTCTGGCACAGGCCGAAAAGGCCGGCTGCCGCGTCTTGCTGCCCGTAGATGGGCTTGTCGCGCGGGAATTCGCCGCCCATGCCGCGCATGAGGTCGCAGCCCTTGGGGCCGATACCGTACTGGCAGCGGACCAGATGGTACTGGACGCAGGCCCGAAGACGGTTGAACTGGTCAAAGACGCGTTTGACGGCCTGAAAACCCTGATCTGGAACGGCCCCATGGGCGCGTTCGAGATCGCCCCCTTCGACACCGCAACCGTCGCCGCGGCCAAGGCAGCGGCTGCGCTGACACGCGACGGCGCGCTGATCTCGGTGGCGGGCGGTGGCGACACCGTGGCCGCGTTGAACCAGGCAGGTGCGGCGGAGGATTTCACCTATATCTCCACCGCGGGCGGTGCCTTTCTCGAATGGATGGAAGGCAAGACCCTCCCCGGCGTCGCCGCGCTGGACGCCTGACCTTATCCCCCGCCAGTCGCGGCACAGCGATGCGACTGGCGGGAAAGATATGCGACATCCTTGCCCAACCCCCTAAAAAGATGAACATTTTCTTGCCAATCGCAAGACGGGGGATTCCCTTCGCGAATCACCTGTGTCATACTGGGAGAACGTCCACTAAGAGACGATTAAAGGCAGATACATGAACCGCAGCAGCAAACCCGCTTTTGGCACTCTCTTGTTTTTCGCGATCGCCTTCGCGCTGAGCCTCTATTTCGCTTTCGCGGCGATTCAGGGCAACTACGGCCTGTTCCGCCGCGCCGAGATCGTGGCCGAAACTCAGGATCTGCGGGTACAGCTTGCACAGGTGCAGATCGATGTGGCGCGGATGGAGAACCTGACCCATCGTCTGTCTGACGAATATCTTGATCTCGACCTGCTGGACGAACAGACCCGCAAGGTGCTGGGGATGATCCGCGCCGATGAAATCGTGATCCGCTGATACCCGCGCATCATCCGGCATAGTCCCCCGCAGCGTCATAAAAAATTCACGTCCCGCCAGCAGGGTATTGCGTGACCTGTAAATGCCTCTCGCCATCATTGCTCGAATCCGATAAGAGATAGTTTAACGCTAAACTATTTTGCGCGTGCGCGGGACAAACTACGGAGGAATTGCCCCATGGCTGCCCAGAAACCGACGAAAAAGACAAACGCCAGCGCCGAAGAGCTCAAGGCCTATTACCGCGATATGCTGCTGATCCGGCGGTTCGAGGAAAAAGCGGGCCAGCTCTACGGCATGGGGCTGATCGGTGGTTTTTGCCACCTTTATATCGGACAAGAAGCGGTGGTCGTCGGGCTTGAAGCCACGGCCAAGGACGGCGACAGCCGCATCACCACCTACCGCGACCACGGGCATATGCTGGCCTGCGGCATGAACCCCGACGGGGTGATGGCCGAACTCACCGGCCGCGAAGGCGGCTATTCCCGCGGTAAGGGCGGGTCTATGCATATGTTCTCTAAGGAAAAGAAATTCTACGGCGGCCACGGCATCGTGGGCGCGAACGTGCCCCTTGGCGCGGGCATCGCCTTTGCGGACAAGTATAAGGGCAACGACAACGTTACCTTTACCTATTTCGGGGATGGTGCCGCGAACCAGGGTCAGGTCTACGAGACGTTCAACATGGCCGCCCTGTGGAAACTGCCGGTGATTTTCATCATCGAAAACAACCAATACGCCATGGGCACCTCGCAGCAGCGCTCTACCTCCAGCGCTGAAATCTGGGAACGCGGCAAGGCTTTCGGCATCCCCGGCGAAGCGGTGGACGGCATGGATGTGCTGGCGGTCAAGGACGCGGGCGAACGCGCGGTGAAACACTGCCGCTCGGGCGACGGCCCCTATATTCTGGAAATCAAGACATACCGCTACCGCGGGCATTCCATGTCGGACCCGGCCAAATACCGGACCCGCGAAGAAGTGCAGAAAATGCGCGACGAACGCGACCCCATCGAACAGGTGCGCAACATCCTGCTGGAACATAAACACGCCAGCGAGGACGATCTGAAAGCGATCGACAAAGAGATTAAGGAAATCGTTAACGCAAGCGCGGAGTTTGCCAAAGAAAGCCCCGAACCCGCGGCGGAAGAGCTTTGGACAGATATCTACGCAACCGAAGTCCCACAGGAGGCTTGAACCATGGCAATCGAAATTCTCATGCCCGCACTGAGCCCCACAATGGAAGAAGGCACGCTTGCCAAATGGCTGGTCAAAGAGGGCGACACCGTGTCCTCGGGTGACATCATGGCCGAGATCGAAACCGACAAGGCCACGATGGAATTCGAAGCCGTCGACGAAGGCACCATCGGCAAGATCCTGATCGACGCCGGCACCGAAGGCGTCAAGGTTAACACCCCCATTGCCGTGCTGCTGGAAGAAGGCGAAGACGCCTCTGACATCGACAGCGCCTCCAGCGCCGCACCGGCGGAACAGACCAAAGCCGACGACAGCGACGACGCCAAATCCGACAAAGCGCCCGCCGCCGCCAAGCCCGACGCCGAGGCCCCGAAAGCCCCAGAAACCGACACCACCCCCGACTGGCCCGAAGGCACCAAGCTGAAACAGCAGACCGTACGCGAGGCCCTGCGCGACGCCATGGCCGAAGAAATGCGCCGTGACGATGACGTGTTCCTGATGGGCGAGGAAGTCGCCGAATACGAAGGCGCCTATAAAATTTCCCAAGGCTTGCTGGACGAATTCGGGGCCAAGCGGATCATCGACACGCCGATCACCGAACACGGGTTCGCCGGTATCGGTGTGGGTGCCGCCTTTGGCGGGCTGCGCCCCATCGTCGAATTCATGACCTGGAACTTTGCCATGCAGGCGATCGACCACATCCTGAACTCCGCCGCGAAAACGCTTTATATGTCCGGCGGTCAGATGGGCGCGCCAATGGTCTTCCGTGGGCCAAACGGTGCCGCTGCCCGCGTCGGCGCGCAGCACAGCCAGGATTACGCCGCGTGGTACATGCAGATCCCCGGCCTCAAGGTGGCGATGCCCTATTCTGCCTCCGATGCCAAAGGCTTGATGAAAACCGCGATCCGCGACCCCAACCCCGTCGTTTTCCTTGAAAATGAAATCATGTACGGCAAATCCTTCGATGTGCCCGATGTCGAGGATTATACCGTCCCCTTCGGCAAGGCCCGCATCTGGCGCGAGGGCACGGATGTCACGATCGTCAGCTTTGGCATCGGCATGACCTATGCGCTGGAAGCCGCTGAAAAGCTGGCCGAAGAAGGCATCGACGCCGAAGTCATCGACCTGCGCACCCTGCGCCCGATGGACACCGCCAGCATCATCAAGTCGGTGATGAAGACCAACCGCCTTGTCACCGTCGAAGAGGGCTGGCCACAAGGCTCCGTCGGGAACTACATCTCAAGCGTGATCATGCAGGAAGCCTTTGACTATCTGGATGCGCCGGTGATCAACTGCACCGGCAAAGATGTGCCCATGCCCTATGCCGCAAACCTCGAAAAACTGGCGCTTGTCACCACGGACGAGGTTATCGCGGCGGTCAAAAAAGTCACCTACAAGTAAGGAGCGGTTCACATGCCCATAGAAATCCTCATGCCCGCCCTCAGCCCCACGATGGAAGAAGGCACGCTGGCGAAATGGCTTGTCTCCGAAGGGGATAGCGTCTCCTCCGGGGATATCCTGTGCGAGATTGAAACCGACAAGGCGACGATGGAATTCGAAGCCGTCGACGAAGGCACAATCGGCAAGATCCTGATCGGTGACGGCAGCGAAGGCGTCAAGGTGAATACCCCCATCGCCGTGCTGCTGGAAGAGGGCGAAGAGGCGTCGGACATTGACAGCGCCTCTGCCCCGGCTGCCAAGGGCAGCGCCAAAGAAGATGCTCCCGACCAGGACGCGGCCCCTGAAAAAGGCTACGGCCGCGGCGAAAGCGACGCCAACGACACAAGCACATCCGTCCCCGCCGCGCCCAAGGGCAGTGACGGCAAACGGCTGTTTGTGACACCGCTGGCCCGTCGCATCGCGGCAGACAAAGGCGTGGACCTGACCGAACTCTCCGGCTCTGGCCCGCATGGTCGCATCATCAAAGCAGATGTGGAGGCAGCCTCCGCCGGTAGCGCCAAAGCCAAACCGGCCGAAAGCACGCAAACCGCCAGCGCCCCCGCGACCACAGCGGCCCCTGCTGCGGGCCCTTCCGCCGACGCCGTGATGAAAATCTACGAAGGCCGCGCGTTCGAGGAAATCTCCCTCAACGGCATGCGCAAGACCATCGCCGCGCGCCTGACCGAAGCCAAACAGTCGATCCCGCATTTCTACCTGCGCCGCGATATCGAACTCGACGCGCTGCTGAAGTTCCGCGGTGAGCTGAACAAACAACTCGAAGCCCGCGACGTGAAGCTGTCGGTCAATGACTTCATCATCAAGGCCTGTGCGCTGGCGCTGCAAACCGTATCTGACGCCAATGCCGTCTGGGCCGGTGATCGCATCCTCAAGCTCAAGCCCTCGGATGTGGCCGTCGCCGTGGCCATCGAGGGCGGCCTGTTCACGCCTGTGCTGAAAGACGCCGAGATGAAATCGCTCTCGACCCTCTCGGCCGAGATGAAAGACCTCGCCACCCGTGCACGCGACCGCAAGCTTGCGCCGCATGAATATCAGGGCGGCAGCTTCGCCATCTCGAACCTCGGCATGTTCGGGATCGACAACTTCGATGCGGTCATCAACCCACCCCATGGCGCGATTTTGGCCGTCGGTGCGGGCGTCAAGAAACCCGTCGTCGGCAAGGACGGGGAGCTCGCCATCGCCACGGTCATGTCCGTCACCCTCTCTGTCGATCACCGCGTCATCGACGGTGCCTTGGGCGCGCAGCTGCTCAGCGCCATCAAGGACAATCTCGAAAACCCCATGATGATGCTGGCGTAACCCCTCTTCCAAATGGGTCCAAATCCTCGGGGGTCCGGGGGCAGACAGCCCCCGGCCTCACAAAAAAAAGGCCGGCCCCTATGACGGGTCCGGCCTTTTCACATCTCGACTAAGGCGCGCGACCTCAATCCCCTAGCATTACATATTAATATCGCCTTGCGGCCCCAGCATGTGATCCATCAGGACCGACGGCTGATCACAGCCCGCCTCCCCCACGACCCGCGCAGGGATGCCCGCGACGGTCTTGCAGGGCGGCACGGATTCAAGCACGACAGACCCCGCCGCAATGCGCGAGCAATGCCCGATAGAAATATTACCCAACACTTTCGCCCCCGCGCCGATCAGCACGCCGTTGCCAATCTTCGGGTGACGGTCCTGCTCTTCCTTGCCCGTCCCGCCCAAAGTGACCGAGTGCAGCATCGACACGTTGTCGCCCACGACCGCGGTTTCGCCAATCACGACGGAATGGGCGTGGTCGATCATGATCCCCTTGCCGATCGTCGCGGCGGGGTGGATATCGACGCCAAAAATCTCGCTCACGCGCATCTGTACGAAATAGGCCAGATCCCGTTTACCTTGTTTCCACAGGTGATGGCCCACACGGTAGGCCTGCACGGCCTGATAGCCTTTGAAATACAGGATCGGTTGCAACAGCCGGTGGCAGGCAGGGTCACGCTCGTAAATCGCCACCAGATCGGCACGTGCCGCCTTGATCAGGTCGGGATCACTGGCAAAGGCCTCCTCCACCATCTCATGGACCACCATCATCGACATTTCGTTCGAGGCCAGCTTCGCCGCGATACGGTAGGATAGCGCTTTCTCGATGGATTTATGGTGCAGAATCGTGGCGTGGACAAAACCGCCAATCAGCGGCTCATCGCGGACAGCATTCTGTGCTTCCGTTTGGATCTGATCCCAAACCGGATCCACCGTGGCGATATTCGTGCGTGCATTTGCCATAAGACCATCCTTCTTTGTCCCCACGATATAGCAGGTTCCGCCCAAGTGCCAAACGCAAAGCCGAGGGGTTACACGCGCAGTTTATCACAAATTGATCTCGCCAAACAGCGCGGGCCCCGCCCCGTATAGCGCAGAAACCTGCGCAACACTGATCAACGCAGGCCCCACCGCCCCGTCACCTGCGCGCATTTGGGCGGTATAGGTCCAGCTTGCGCGGTCCACGAGCTCTTCGCGCAGGACAACACCGTTTTGCAGGATACGCAGCTGATATTGCTCGCTTTCCTCGGCCAGTGGCACATCGAACTCCGTCCACCCGTCGCCATTGATCCGCGTCCGGCGTATCCAGCTAAACCGCAACGCCCCCGCCTCTTCTGTTATTCGCAGGTGGCAGGGCCGATAGGGGCGCAGCCCGTTGCCGTCAAAGCTCTCGGTTTTTTGAACGTAACTTGGGTCGTTTAGCGGGCGGCCCGCAGGCCCGATGCGATAGGTCTGCGCGATCCGCAACAGGTTCGGGCTCAGCTCGATCTGGCGAGGGATTGAATTGAGCAGCACAAACTGCGATCCCGCTGGCCAGACATCCGGCATCACCCCATCCGACCCCGCTTGCCCGCGGAGCCGGTCGCGCAGAAGATAGGTTTGCGGGGCGATCAGATCGGCCCGCGCGAACTGGAACACCTCCCACCGGTCGGCAGAGCCGTCGCCGATAGCCGCCAGATTGGCTCCGCCCAGTAGATCGGCCTCATCAACACTCTCTAACACGCCGCTGGTCAGCATGACCTGCAGCGCCTGCCCGCGATCCACCACACCGGGGCGCGCATGGGCCATGTCGTTTTGCGTGACCCCCATTGTCGCGCGCAGGGGCATCAGAGTGTTCAACCTGAAATTCGTTTCCCCGCCAGAGGCATAGACCGCGACGTTGCCCGGCCATTGCCGTGCGGTGGCCGCAATATGCGGCGCATGGGGCACCTCGTCACCGCGCAGCAGCGGCAGGTCCAGAAACAGCGCGTTCACCGGTACGGGCGCGACAAAGGGTTTCAACGCGACCAATTCGTCATCGAAGGGCGCGGGGTCATAGACCTCGGGCTCGATCCGCACGGCGTCGATCAAAGACATCTCCCCCATCTCGACCCGATCCACGCGGTACAGCGCCTCCCCCTCGCCATCGTCTGGCGGCAAGGCAATCACATCACCCGCGCCGACATCCATCATCGACGGCGGCAAGGCCAGACGCACCCCTTCGCGTGCCACACGCGCCTCTGTCAGCCAGCGTTCAGCTGTCTGGTGCCCCTCCGCCCGAGTGAGCGCCATATTGAACTCTGACATCGCCACCGCATGGGTCGCGTCGTCAGGCAAGATCGCCTCTTCCGCGATCACCTCGTAATCCCCATCCGCCTGCACAAACCGCAAACGCAGACGCCCCGAAAGTTCTGCCTCTGCCTCACGGGACTGTTCCACCGGTGCCTCCAGATCACCCGAAACAGCCAACGTCTCTCTGTTCAGTGGCACGGCATCCAATCCGTCCCGCATGATGAAACGCAACACCCCGTCGCGTTCCACCGCATCAAAGCCATAGCGCAGCATCAACGGCTGCAACGCCGCGCGCGCATCGGCCACCTCGTCCACCACATAGCCGCGGACATAGCCATACAGCCCAGAGGTATCGAAATCGTTAACGCCAGCACGACGGCAGATCGCCGCCACGAGCTCTGACAAGGGCAGCGCCGCACTGCGGCCGTTCAGCCAATGCCCACGGGCGTAATTTCGACCATCGCTCCACAGCGCGCGATTATTGGGAAAGAAAGGATAGGGCCGCGTGTCCCAGGCCCAAACAAAGGCGCGGGTCATATCCACCATCGGCCCGCCATAGGCCGCCGAGATCGGATTATGCGCCGGATCCCGCCAATGATCCGCCACGGCACGCAGATATTGCATCTGCATCAACTCATCCCGCGCGCCCGATGAATAGCGCGGCAAACTGCTTTCAGAGCTTTTGAGGTCAAGAAACTTGTTCGGCTGGTTGGTCCCCTTGTCCACCGCCGCGCAGCCGTATTCCGTAAACCAGATGGGCTTGGACCCGGGCTGCCAGCCTGTCGGCTCCGCTGCGCGCACGCCGCCAATACGATTGTGGTGCAGGTTCTCCCACCAGCCGCGCAGGTCCTTGTAACGGTAAACCCAAGGCTCCCCATGGGTGCCATCGGTGATCGGCGTACGGAGTTGCGCCGCGCGCGCCTCGGGCGAATGGTAATACCAGTCAAACCCTTCGCCCCCCGCAACATTACTTGCCAGATAGTCCAACGCATAAATGCTGTCGCTATGCTGCGCGTCCAGATGATCTGTACCGTCGCGCCAATCGGACAGCGGCATATAATTGTCGATGCCGATGAAATCGATAGTGTCGTCGGCCCACAGCGGATCAAGGTGAAAGAATACATCGCCGCTGCCATCCTGCGGGTGATAGCCGAAATATTCGGACCAATCCGCAGCATAGCTGATCTTGGTGCCCGCGCCCAAAAGCAGCCGCGCCTCTGCGGCCAGCGCGCGAAACGCCTGCACCGCCACAAAGCTGTTCCCCGCCCCGCGGATCTGCGTCAGCCCGCGCATCTCGGTGCCGATGCAAAAGGCCTCTACCCCGCCTGCGGCTTTGCACAGGGCGGCATAATGCAGGATGAACCGCGACATCGACCATTCCTGTGGACCGGAATAGACCACCTGCCCGCCCGCAACGGTAAAATCCGCCGCCGTGACCGTGCCAAAGAACGCCGCTACCTCGTTATGCGCGCTCAGCGTCCCGTCAGAGCTGCCCGCCCGACCCGGCGCTTTCGCCAGCGTGATCCGCCCCCGCCAAGGCAGCTTGGGCTGGGCGCCGGCATCGCTATAGGGGTCGGGCAAGCCATTCCCTTCTAGCTGGTCCATCAGGATGAACGGGTAGAACATCACCGCCTTGCCCGTCGCCTGAATGGCATGAATCGCCTCAATCACCGCGGCATCTGCGGGGGTGCCACCATAGACCGGACGGTCGTCCTCGCGGGCGATCACCTCGGCGGTGCCGCGGGTCAGACCAGCCACCTGCCACGGCATGTTTTCGCCCTCGTCCTCGGCGCTTTCCACCTTGGGGCGCAGGCGGCATTCTCCGCAACGCAGATCATCGCCGAACCACGAGACGACCAGCGACGCGGCAGCCAGCTGCGGCAGGTCCTGCGTGGCGTCCTCAAGCGCGGCGGCGAAATCACTGCGCCCGTCGGGGGTAGAGACATTGGCGCTCCACCGGCCACCCTGTCCGTCGGTATAATGCACCGGAGTCGTCGCTAACGCGTATTCCCCTGTGCCGGGAATCAGCGCGACACCTTTGACCCCATGGGTGACACTGATGTCGGCGGCAGGCGCATCCGGTTCCTCTGCGCGCAGCACCTCGAAGGAAAACTGCGGCACTCGGTTGCCAAAGGGCCCCAGCCCGAGGTTCTCCATCACCACATAGGCCGTGCCACGATAGGCCGGCACCGCATCCGCCCCCTCGATCGCGGCAATCGTCGGGTCGGGCAGTTGATCGCGCGTCCCGCGATAAACCGCCATATTCAGCGCGTGGGCCGAGATTTCCTCCCCATCCGCCCAGATCCGGCCAATGCTGGTGATCTCCCCTTCGCACAGGGCGATGGCGAGGCTGACGCTATAGCTGTATTCCGTCGTCTGCGGGGTCGAGGGCGCGCCCTTGCCACCGCCGCCGCCCGTCACTGTCGTCGTCTCGGCGAAATCCGAGGCCCAGATCACCTGTCCCCCGACACGCATCCGGCCGTAGACCTGCGCAATCGCCGCGCCCTCGCCCGCCTGGGTCAGACGAAAGCGATCGACCTTGCCGGTCTCGACCGCCTGCGCCCCTTGCCCCAGCAGCCGCTGGTCGATCACACGGCCAAGGGTCGCCCCCACGGCACGCCCAATGGCGACCGAAGACAAGCCCGCCATTGTGCCCCCGACAGAGCCGCCAATCGCCGCACCTGCGGTTGAAAGAAGTATCGTCGCCATCAGATCGCCTCCGCCGGGAATTCAAAACGCGCCACAATGCGCCTGCGCCACGGCAGGCTCAGCGGGCTTTCCGTCACCCCATGCCCGCTGTAGCCGTGGATAAAGCTCGCCTGCGCGCCGACCTCTGCCGCCACGCCCAGATGTTTCGCCACCGCCCCGCTGCGCATCCGGAACAGCAGCACGTCGCCGGGGGCCTCATCGATCAGGACCTTGGGCGAGAGGTGACGCAGCGCAGCACGCCAAAGCTGCTCGTCCCCCTGTGGTTCTGACCAGTCCATTGAATAGGAAGGGATCGCCTCCGGCTCCTCCCCCACCACCTCGCGCCAGATACCGCGCAACAGGCCAAGGCAGTCACAGCCCGCCCCCTTGCGCGCCGCCTGATGCACGTAGGGCGTACCGATCCATCCCCGCGCCGCAGCCACCACGGCGGTCCCGCGCGCGCTCATCTCAGCGACCCGCCGGTATTGCTGCCCGAGGATTTCGGCACCGCCATCATCCAATCCGCGCTCGGTACATCAGGAAAGCCCTGAAAGTTCAGCAGGTTGTTGAACTTCAGCCGACAGGTGGTGTGGCGTTTGTCGCAGCCTGCCACCAGTCTCAGCCGTTGCCCGGCGGTGATTGTACCGCGGATCGGCTCCCAGAGCTCGACCTCGCGCCCCCCCTCCAGCACCCGGTCGTGTTTGATCACACCCCAAAGCCCCGCCGCAGGGCCGTCCAGCACCTCAAGCCGCCCCCGCGCGAACCATGCGTCGTCAAACCCGTTGATCCCCTCCCAACGGAACACCCGCCCGTCCTCGTTCTCCTGCGTCGCGAGTGTCACGGCATAGCCCGCCGTCGCCAGATCAAACCCGCAGGCCGCATCCCCCAGCACCGCGGTGCAGGGCTTCTGAAACACCCGCCCCAAGGGCCGGTTCAACGCCTCGGTCAACCCGCGCAGTTCTGCGCGAAAGGCACCGCCCGCGCGCTGCATCTCGCCAATCGTGCCGCGAAAGATCATGCAGCGGGCGGTCACATCGGCCCAGTTCACCCGCCAGCAGCACACCTCCGCCCCGTCAAAGCGCCCCTGCTCGATCTCGTCCTCGCGGATCGCGTCATCGCTCAGCGCGCCCAGCGCCTCTGTGTTATCCACCGACAACCCCGTGCTCTGCGCCAAGGCCCGCGCACTCAGCCCGCTATCCGCACGAAACGCCAACCCGTCAAAGCCGAGCGGCTGATCATGGTCGGTAAACGCCAGCGTCACCCCGTCCCGCCGCCGGATTGCCCACGCCGTGCACAGCGTCGTCAGACCCCTGCGCGCATGCGCCAACACCGCGTCTTTGCCCGCCCCGCTCATACCCGCACCTCGATCACAGGCACATCCGGCACCTGCCCCGCCTGAAAGCTGGCAACGCTGACCAGAATGCGATCCGTGTCAAAGCGGACAGGCACGTCGAATTCGAACCCCGCCGACACCTGCATTTCGGGGTCCGGCGCATGGGCGAAACGGATGACGCCCGTACTCAGGTCAACCTCATAGTCGCACCCCTCTTGCAGGGCGTCCTGCTCTATCCCCACGCGCACGGTTCCGGCAACCGGCTTGGTGATCGGCCTGACGTAGCTATGTCCACCCGAGCTATAGGTCTTGACCAGTTGATAGTCCGTCCGCACACCATCCCCGAAACCAAGGCTCTGATCCTCGAACGTGACCCAGACCGAAGAGGCACAGGATTTGAAATCCGCCCAATCCTTCCAGCGAAACCCGTACATCTGCCCCATACGCGCCTCGAAGAACCCCGTGAGCGCTTGGACATCGTCGATAGAGCGCATGCCCAGCCCCGCATCATACACACGGCGTGAATGGGCCCAGGGGGTGTTGCGCTCCTCATACCCGTTGGCGAGCGTCACCACATCGGTACGGCGTTGCGGCCCCCCAAGGGATCCAAAGCTCAGGCTAGGTGGAAATCTGACATCATGAAAATTCATCGGCTTGCTCCCCTAGCGGTTACGGTTGCCAGTGTTCAGCGCGCGGCTCAGCTGAGCGGCGATCTGGCTTTGACTGCGTTGGAATCCCTGCACATCAGGGGTGGTGATGTTCATGACCACGGTCGTCCCGCCGCTCGCTCCCCCTTTGACACCCAGCTTTCCGTCCGGCCCCCGTGCCAAGGGCATGATCGCCTCCGGTCCGGCCTCGCCCATCAGCCCCATCCCCCCGCGCATGCCAAAGCCAGTGGCGGTGCTGACAATCCCCCCTTGAGCAAAAGGCATCACACGTCCCTGAGAAAACGGGGCCCCATCGGCAAAGGGGAGTATTCCCTGCACCAGTGATCCCACACCTTGACTGATCAGCCCGCCGACGTGATCGGACACCGGCTTCATCGCCGCGTTATAAGTCGTGTTCACCATCGACCGCGCCACAGTGGACAGGGCATCCGACAGCTTCATCCCGTCAAACGCGACACCATCAAAGGCCCTGCGCAATCCACGGCTCAGCCCTTTCTCCAACGTCGCGACATCCTTGCCTGTCGCGGCCAATGCGCTGCGCATACGGCGCAGTTCGGCATCGAAACCGGCCACCAGCGTGGCCGTCGCGCCAAGCGTCTCATTCAACCGCTCTGCGCCATCCTCGAGCCCCTCGAATATATCATCCTGTGCCATCAGTCTTCCTCTCTCTGCCTATCGGGATAAGCCGCCATCAAGGCTGCCAATCCCTCCCCCAACAGCGGAGCCCGCCCCGCCTCGCTCCCCAGCATCAGTTGCAGCTCTGCCGGCGTGAGCGCCCAGAATGCGTCGGGCGTCAGCGACAATCCCCTCAGCCCCGCCCGCAGGAGCGCGGCCCAGTCCATCCCCCGCGCGGTCTCTGTCGTGGTCTTCTTGGGTGGCACGCTCATACCGGCACGACAAAGGCACGCGCCAAAAGCTCTGCGGCGGCCTGAGAGGCGGCAACCGGCCCGCCCTCGATCTCGGCCTGCGCAAGCGTCTCGGCGCTCACCTCGGTCCCCCCTGCACGAAGCCCCGCGGCCAACAGCAACAGCACATCCCGACTGCTGAACCGATGCCCCTCGAACCGCTCGACCAAAGCCACCAGCGACGGCTCCTCCAGCGCGTCCTCCAGCTCGGCTAAAGCCCCCAGGGTCAGCCGTGCCACGCGCCGCTGACCGTTCACCACCAGCGCCACATCCCCTCGCCACCGGTTCACCATGATCAGACCCCGCCCTCGGGTGCGTCTGCCATATCCGCGGTAAAGCTCAGCTGCCCCGCGGATTGCAGGCTCAGCTCATAGGTCGCCTCCCCATTCAGCGACCCGCCATACTCAATGGCCGCCACCTGGAACGGCCCCTCGATAATACCGAAGCTGGGGATCACGATCTGGAAATCCGGCGTCAGCCCGTCAAAAAACAACTGTCGTGCACGTTCATCCGTGCCCGCATCGCGAAACACCCCCGACCCGCTGATTGCGGCAGACCGGACGCCCGCACCCGCCAGCAGCTCCCGCCAGCCCCCCTCACTGTCAAGCGAGGTCACCTCAACCGGCTCCGCGTTAAAGCTCACCCGCGTCGCACGCAGCCCCGCGATCGTTTCGAACTGACCATCGCTCGTCATGTCCACCTTGACCAAAAGATCTTTGCCCGCTTGAACAGCCATATCCACTCTCCTGTTAATTTCCTGAAACTTCGGCTCAGCCGTCCTGAACCCGCGCCCTGAACCGCATCTCTATCTGGCGGCGCGCATCCGCCCCGACCTGTCGTGCGACGGCCCGCTCGAACCGCAAGCTCACCAGCCGCCCGCGGCTCAGGCCAAACTGCCCACCGACCAGCGCATCACTCACCGCAGCGGCCACCTGTTTCGCGGGGGCGAACCCCGCATGATGCGTGACGACAAGAACCGTGAACCGATGCTCCGCCCCGCCGCCCGTCCTGTCAGAGGCATCGCGCACCACTTCGGACCCCAGCTGCACATACAGCGCTGGCACCTCCCCCGCAGGAGCCGCATCAAAAACCGCATCGCCCACAAGCGCCGTGATCTCCTGATCTGTGCTCAACACGCCAAAGACCGCCTGTTGCAGGGCAAACCCCATGCCATAGCTCATACCGCCACCTCCTCATGGGTCAGGCAGGCCAGATACCGCCCTTGTGCGTCCTGCTCGACCACCGACTGGATCTGATAGACCCGTGTGCCCTCGCGAAAGCGCTGCTGCGGCAAGGGGCGCGCGGGATCGCCCACTGGCGCACCGCGTACCGTCACCACATAGACCCCGCGGCTCACCGCAATGCCGCCACGCCCCAAACGCCGGCCCCGCCGCGCCGTGACATCCGCCCAGAGATCCCCCACACGCACCCAGCTCCGGCTCTCTCCGCCCGCGCCATCAGGCTGAGGCACCTGCGCCTCCAACACCAAGCGGCGGCTCAACGACAGTCGGCTCATGCGCGTGCCCCCAAGCCGATCCGCAGTGGGCGGTAGCGCTCGATCAGGCTGCTCACCCCAAAGGGCATGCAGCCATCCCCAAGGCGGGTCTCGTGGCGGTATTCATAGTAATGCGCCGCCAGCATCAGCACGGCCTGCTGCAAATCCGCGGGCACAGCGCCCCAGCTTTCCCCAAGCCCCGCCTCGAACAAGACCTCCACCGACCCTTGCGGCGGAATGAACGGCAGCATCGCCCCTGATGGCTTCAGCAGCGGAGCCTGCATATCGCGCACCAGCCAATAGCGCTGCGGCTCGATCACCGTCTCCATCGCATCCCGCGCCACCACGGTGACGCTCACGATCTGCCGGACCGGCCCCACGGGCAAAGCCTGCGCCTGCGGGTCCGCCCACTCTTGCACGGTCATGGTAAACAACCGCGAGATCAGCGCCTTACCTGTGCGCGCCTCAATCGCGGCAATGGCGGCACGCAAAAAGCTCTCCAAAACGGGCTCTTGTACGGTTTCGGTGCCAAAACCGCTGCCCATCCGCAAATGCGCCTTGAACGGCTCTAGCGGAAGATCGGCCTCCGCCACCCCTGTCTCTTCGATCAACATCTCATCGCTCCAAATCTAGCCCGCCAAAGCCCCCCGAACGCGCACCCCGACTGCATCGCTCGGTCGGAGGCAGCAGCTAGGCAATGCACCCGGCGCATCACGGCGCGCCCGGGGGATGGGGCCAGCCACCGCCAGCCCCCCTATTCGACCCCGCGCCTTAGGCGGTGCCGAATTTCAGCAGCTTGATCGCGGCAAAGTCGCTCACGTCGCCGCCCACCCGTTTGGTGGCATAGAACAGCACATGCGGCTTGGCGCTGAAGGGATCGCGCAGGATCCGCAGGTCGGGCCGCTCTGCTACGGTGTAACCGGCGGCAAAATCACCGAAGGCGACCGAGAATGAATCCGCCGCCACATCGGGCATGTCCTCGGCCACCAGCACCGGATAGCCCATCAGCCGCGCGGGCTGGCCCTGCGTCATCCCGTCAGACCACAAAAACCGCCCGTCCAGATCCTTAAGCTTGCGCACGATCCCTGCCGTCTTCGAGCTCATCACAAAACTCGCCTGCGCGCGGTACTGCGCCCCAAGCGCATAGACCAGATCAACCACCGCATCCGCCGTGATCTCGCCTGCGACGCCGGTGGGCACATAGCCCAGATTGCCCCACTCCCAGATCACATTGTCGACCGTGGCATGGGCCAGAAACCCCTTGGGCTTGTCGATCCCGTCCCCGTGGATAAAGGCCGCGGCCTCTGCCCGCGAGAATTTGTCGGCGATGCGCCCCGCCAACCAGGCTTCGATGTCAAAGGCACTGTCATCCAGCAACCGCTGCGAAGCTTTGGGCAGCGCGCTCAGCTCGTGCAGCGGGATGGTAATACGGTCGATCTGCGGCGTGTCGGTCTCGGACACGGCCCCCGTTTCTGTCGCCCAACCGGCACCCACATCCGCATGATCCACCAGCACGTCGTAAGAGGTCGCCTCGACCTGCACCACCGACGCAATCGCCCGGATAGAGGCCGTGGCATTCAACACCGACTTCACCCGATCCGAGGTCTGCGGGTCCACCAGATAGCCACCATCCGAATTCACCGCCGCCGACAGCGCCTTGCTCTCCAGCTCAAGCCCGCGCAACCCGTCGTCGTCGCCGTTGCGGATATAGGCATGCAGCGCCTTCTGATGCGGCGCACCGCTGTCCACAGCCCCAGCCAATGGTGTGCGCGCCGGCAAAGTCATCTTTCGATCCAACATAGTCATTCGCTCTTCTGTTTGTTGCAACTTGGTCGTCATCTCGTCCTGAAACCCTTTGAAATCCTGCACAAATCCACCCACCGCGCGGCGCATCTCCTCGACCGCGCCTTGGGGCTCGGTGCCCATGTCATCCTCGTGTCGTTCCATCCGCTTACCCTCCGTTCCGTTTGAAATTTTGCCGCGCCTCGTCAAAGACACCGGCCATGCCGCGCAAGACGTCTCCGATGGCGATGAAATCCCCCTTGGCCGCGATCCGCGCCGTGGGGAGCATGGGAAACGTCACCAGCGACACCTCCCATAGGTCCAGGGTCTGCAGCACCCGCTGACCCGCGTCATTCTTGGCCGCCCGCTGCGTGCGATAGCCGATGCTAAGGCCATCAATCGCCCCGGCCTCGATCAAGGCCGCCGCCTCGCGGCCCCGCGCCACACTGTCCAGCAGCCGCCCCTTGACCCATAGGCCGCGCGCATCCTCGCGCAGCTCGTCCCACACGCCGATGGGCTGTGCCGGATCATGCTGCCACAGCATCTTGATCCGACGCCCCGCGGCCTCCGCCGCCGCCAGCGAGGCGCCATAAGCCCCCCGTGCCACCAGATCACCACCCTGATCGACCCGCCCGAACAGGCTGGCATAGCCGCTGATCTCGGTGCCGCCCTCCACCACAAGCCCCTCGTCGAAACGCGCGAACTTATGCTCCAACCCAGCGCCCATATGGGGCAAACCTCTCCCGTTCTCCGACCCGAGGCCGAAGCGCATGCCATCTTCCATGACACCCTCCCTTGCGTTCAAATTGCTACGGCGCGACCACCAGAAACGACTGTACCGCCTGCGCCAAAATCACCGCGACCACACCATAGACGGTCAACCACAACCGCCGCTCCAGCCGCTCCATCATCTCCTCCAGCCGGTCGAGCCGCTGCAAAAGATTCTCGTGGTGGATCGCGCTCACCCTCTCATGCGCCTGCAACCGCAACCCCGGCGCACATTCAAACCGGTCATATCCCATCTCCTCAACCATCCGCCGCCACCGCTGGCAGCCCCAACAAAGACCGCTTTTCCGCCTGCGTCAGAAAATCCGCCCCCGCCACCCGCGCCCATTGCGCGTCACGCTCCTGCGCCAGGGCGGGCACCTGATCCAGATCGGGCTTCAACGTCACTGCCTCATGGGTGAACCCCGCCAGCCACGCACCAAGTGCGGCCGCAACCCGCGTGGCCAAAGGCAGGACCGTCAGCCGGTAGAACGCCCGATGCGCCTCCTGATAATTGGCATAGGTCGCATCCCCCGCGATCCCCAGCAGCATCGGCGGCACCCCAAAAGCCAGCGCCACTTCCCGCGCCGCCGCCTCCTTGGTGCGGTGAAACTCCATGTCCGAGGGCGAAAACCCCATCGGCTTCCAATCCAACCCGCCTTCCAGCAGCATCGGCCGCCCCGCATTGCGCGCGCCTTGATGGTGGCTCTCCATCTCGCTGACCAAACGGTCATACTGATCATCGCTCAGCTTGCCCTGCCCCTCGGTCCCCCGGTAGACAATCGCCCCCGATGGCCGCGCCGCATTGTCCAGCAAGGCCTTGCTCCAGCGCGAAGCCGCGCCGTGCACATCCAAGGCCATCGCCGCCGCCTGCAACGGGCTGAACCCATAATGGTCATCCTGCGGGTGGAAATTCTTGATGTGACAGATCGCGGCCGTATCCCCGGCCACGTCAAACCGATGCTTGCGCCCGCCGACGGCATATTCATAGGCCACCGGCCAGCCATCCGCCCCCGGCACCACCGACATGCGATCCGACCGTAAGACATGCAGCTCCACCGGCACTGGACCCGCGCCAACCGCCTCGATATAGCCGTTGCCCGTCAACAACAGCTGCGCATAAAGCGCCTCCAGCAGCTCCGCACGCCCCTGCGCCCCATTGGGCCGTGCCACCAGATCCAGCAGCGGATGCGCCTCGAACCGTTGCGCGGCATCCTGCAACACCAGCGGCAGGGCCGCCGCGGCCTCCGCAATCAGCTTCACCGACCGAAACCCCACAGGGTTGCCGCAAAACCCGCTGCGCGTCAGGCTGACCACATCGCGCGGGCTCCAGGCCACGCGCCCGCTGGTCTGAACCGCAACGACAGGCCCCGTGGCAGAGGCTTTCTTCTCCGCAACCACCTCAACCGCCCCCCGTTTGAGAAAATCAAAAACCATGCCGCTGCTCTCCCTGCTCATTGACCGCCCCATGAAGATCTCACCAATCCCTTAACGCCGCCCGACCAGAGCGCACGCCCCGCCCGCAACAGCGCTTCATTTTGCCCGTTAAACTCTCCCCGAAGGGCCGCTCTCCTCCGCAACGCGCTCACAATCCACGCACCCCGGGCATCCGCCACTGTGCCGCAGGTTCTATCATCAGCTCATGCAGCGCCCAGACCAGCGCATCGACGCGGTCCGGCGATCCGCCACCCTCGTAGCCCCGCGCTGTCATCCGGCACATCTGGTCCTCCAGCGCGTCCAGCCCCGCCACATGCCCCACGCGCCCCTGCTCATAAAGGGCCGCCACAGGCTCCGCCCGCGCGACCTTGCCACGGCTGGCATGGACCGATTTGACCGGCACCAATGGGTCGACCTGACGCAAGACCTCCGCCACCATCTGCCCGCCCTGATTGACCTCGGCGACAAGGCGATCTGCGCCATCGCGCTGATCGCCGCGCGCGCCCAGCCTGACGGGGTCGCCCCCTGCACCGTGCAATCGGCCAGCACCACGGCGCGCCAATCCTGCGGCGGGCCTTGGGTTTGCGCGCCCACCACCACGATCCCGCATTCATCCGACCCCGCGCCGGCGGTGGTGGCAGGGTCCAACCCCACGACGATCCGGTCCAACAGCGGCACATCCCGCACCCGCCCGGCCTCGATCCGCTCGGATGTCCACAGCGCCCCTTCCGCATCGGCCAGCAGCACACCGTCCAGTTCCTGTCGGCCCAGTCGTGTCCCGCGATAGCGCGCCCGCACCTCTTCGAGGAAAGAGCCCGCAAGGTTCGCGGCATTCGCCTCTGTCGGGGCATGGGTGGTCACGGTCGACGGCGACGCCAGCAGGTTTTTCAATACGCCGACATTGCGCGGAGTCGTGGTCACGCAGACCCGCGGGTCCTCCCCCAGCCGCAAAGCGAACTGCAATTGGTCCCACGTCTCTTCCGCCTTCTTCCACTTGGCCAACTCATCCACCCAGGCCGCGTCAAACTGCGGCCCGCGCAACCCCTCGGGATCATGCGCCGTATGCACCGTCGCCACGGCCCCATTGGGCCAGACCAACCGCTTGCGCGTCGCCTCCCAATCCGGTCGCCGGTCGGCGGGCGAGCACGCCAATATCCCGCTGTCGCCAAAGATCATCACCTCGCGCACCTGCTCGATCGTCTCTCCCACCAGCGCCACGCGGCGACAGCGCCCCGCATCCAAGGGCCGCGACCCTTCGACCTGCGCGCGCACCCATTCCGCCCCCGCACGCGTCTTGCCCGCACCGCGCCCGCCCATGATCACCCAGGACCGCCAGTCGCCTTCGGGGGGCAGCTGATGCGGCATGGCCCAGAACTCGAACAAAAAAGGGAGAGCCAAAAGCTCTCCCTCCTCCAGATCATTCAGGAACCGGTCTTGCACCGCAACATCGGCGGAGCCGATCCAGCTTGCACCCGATGTCAGCCCGCGCCCTTTCCATGTCCAGCGCGTATCCCCCTCGGGCAATGCCCGCTTGTCTGTTTCTGCACTCATTCAGATAGGTCTCCACCTTGACGCAGGTCGCCACCATGCCACTGGCCTTACCCAATGCCTTCGACGCTGCTGTTTCGTTTACTTCCTCCCCGGATCGGGCCTGTTCGCGCAGGCTCTCTATCTCGCGGCGCAAATCGCGGATCGCGACCTGCAACGCCTGAAGCTGCTCTTCGCTGGCAGCAATTTCCTGTTCCGGGGTATTCATCGTCATCTTGCTCTTACCTCTCGTTTTGGACCTCCAACCCGAGCAGACACGAAAAAACGGCCACCGGAACTTAATCCGGGGCCGTTTGCCCATGTCTTCTAGCATGGACGTGTTTCTATTTCAGAGCGGACGCAAAGTCAAGGAAAACAAGGTTACCAAAACCTTCCAAGCCCTTACGATGGTTAACAAATTCCTAACTTAACCCAAATCCGCGCCCGCTCTGACGCTTAGTTTCCGCCCGTCGACGCACTGCCCGCCGCTTCCGCGCCACGCTCCGCCTCGATCTGGCGCCAGCGCGCGACATTGGCGTTATGCTCTTCCAATGTCTCGGCAAAAGCGTGACCGCCGGTGCCATCAGCAACAAAGAAAACATAGTCCTCGCTGGCCGGTTGTGCCGCAGCCATCAGGCTCGCACGTCCGGGGTTCGCAATGGGCGTCGGTGGCAGCGCGTCAATGACGTAGGTGTTGAACGGAGTCTCCTTGCGCAGCTCACTGCGGCGCAGACCACGCCCCAAGACGCCCTGCCCGTTGGTGATCCCGTAGATCACGGTCGGGTCCGTCTGCAGACGCATGCCCTGATTCAAACGGTTGACGAAAACGCTCGCCACCTGTTCGCGCTCTTCCGGTACGCCGGTTTCCTTCTCGACGATAGAGGCAAGGATCAACAGTTCCTCAGGCGTCTCGACAGGCAGCCCCGGATCGCGAGCCTCCCAGGCTTCGGCCAGACGCTGTTCTTGTGCCGCGGCCATACGCGTCAGGATTTCGGCACGGTCGTCCCCTTCCGAGACCTCATAGCTGTCGGGGGCCAAGGATCCCTCCGCAGGCACCGCCGCGATCTCGCCTGACAGCAGGTCAATGGCTTTCAACGCCTCGGCCACCTGCCAGCTTGTCACGCCCTCTGCCATCGCGATGCGGAACCGCGTGTCGGCCTTCGCCTTGGTCTGGGTATAGACCTCTGGCACCTCATCCTCACCGGGGGTGAATTCGGCACGCTCGACGAAACGGCTTGTTACGGGGTCCAGTTCACGCACCTGCGTGCTGATGCGGTTCACACCGATGCGGTAGACAACTTCGGTACCGCAGGTGCTTGCCCCGCCGCGTGTCACCGTGTCCACGATCTCTTTCATCGAGGCTTCGGGCTGGATCAGAAAGCTCCCCGCCTTCAGGTCGCGGGTCTTTTCCTCATACTCCGCCCCAAGACGGAAGATCGCAGCCGAGCTTACGGCCTCTTGCGTAGCAAGATCATCGCCCACGGCACGCATGTTCGACCCGCGCTCCACCTGCAGGCAGATCGCCTGCGACAGCGGACCGGGGGCATCATACTGCCCCCGCCCCCACAGGATAATCCCGCCTAACAAAAACAAGCCTAAAATCAGAAACGTAACAGCGTTAGACGCGATATGACGCCACATTAGGATGCTTTCCCGAAGATCACGCTCGCGTTGGTGCCACCAAAGCCGAAAGAGTTGCTCAGCGCGACATCAATCTTGCGCTCGACCTTCTTGTTCGGGGCCAGGTCGATCTTGGTTTCAACCGCAGGATTGTCGAGGTTGATGGTCGGTGGGGCAACCTGATCGCGGATCGCGAGGATAGAGAAGATCGCCTCGATCGCGCCAGCAGCCCCCAACAGGTGACCGGTGGCGGATTTCGTCGACGACATGGTAACCGTCTCAACCGCGTCGCCCAGCATCCGCTCGACCGCGCCCAGTTCGATCACATCAGCCATGGTCGATGTGCCATGCGCGTTGATATAGTCGATGTCTTTTGGCTCCAGCCCGGCACCACGCAGGGCGTTGCGCATGGACCGTTCGGCCCCGTCGCCATCCTCGGCAGGGGCGGTGATGTGATAGGCATCGCCTGACAGACCATAGCCCAGCACCTCGGCATAGATCTTGGCCCCACGGGCCTTGGCGTGTTCGTATTCTTCCAGCACGACAATACCCGCGCCCTCGCCCATGACGAAACCGTCACGATCCGCGTCATAGGGGCGGCTTGCCTTGGTGGGGTCGTCGCCCCGCTTGGTGGACAGCGCTTTACAGGCGTTGAAGCCCGCCATGCCGATCTCGCAAATCGCGGCCTCGGCCCCGCCGGCAATCATCACATCCGCGTCGCCATGCTGGATCAGACGGCTTGCGTCACCAATCGCATGGGCACCGGTGGAACAGGCGGTCACGACCGAATGGTTCGGGCCGCGGAATCCATAGCGAATCGATACCTGACCCGAGATCAGGTTGATCAGCGCGCCGGGCACAAAGAACGGGCTCACGCGGCGCGGGCCTTTCTCGTGCATCATCACGGCAGTGTTCGCGATAGAGTTCAGGCCCCCGATGCCCGACCCGATCAAGACGCCGGTGCGTTCCAGATCTTCGCGGTCCGTGGGCATCCAGCCGGAATCCTCGACCGCTTGCTGTGCTGCGGCCATGCCGAACAGGATAAAGGTATCCACTTTGCGCTGTTCTTTCGGCTCCATATACTTGTCGCCGTTAAAGGTACCATCCGTACCGTCGCCAAGCGGCACTTCGCAGGCGTATTGAGTGACCAGCTTGCTGGGATCGAAGCCCGTGATCTTGCCCGCCCCGGACTGACCATCCAAAATTCTGGACCAGCTGGCCTCCACGCCATCGGCCAACGGAGTTACCAATCCCAAACCTGTCACTACTACTCTGCGCATATCCAAGCCCCTTGGTGTTTCTTTGCGTTGACCGGCTATACCTTGCCGAGACCGTAAATTTCAAGACGCGAAGCGCCCAAGCCACGGTCAGACCGGCGGGCCTTTGCGCGTCATCAGACGTATCTTGTCGCCGTCAAGCTCTATGTCGCGCAGCGCGGTATATCCCAGGGTCTCGGCCAGACGCAGCGACGATGCATTCGCCACGGCGATCATGCACACCGTGCGCCCCGTCACCACGCGATCGAACCAGTCATGCGCCGCGCGCGCGGCTTCCAGCCCCAGCCCCGTGCCCTGCGCTTCGGGGGCCAGCACCCAGCCGGCCTCGGGAAAGGGATCGAAATCGTCGCCAAACCCGCGGGAACCAAAGAAAAACCCGACCTGACCTTCCATCTCGCGGGTGCCGCGCGACTGGATCGCCCATTGACCAAACCCGACAATCTGCCAATGGCCCGCGTTGCGCAGAAACGCATCCCAGCTTTCGGCCTTGGGTTTGGGCTTGCCGGTAATATGGGTCACCACGGCGGGCGTGGCCCAGATGTCAGCATAACGGGGGAAGTCTTCGGCCCGCATGGCGCGCAGGGTGAGACGGGCGGTATTGATGGTCGGTACTGATCGCGACATGTGGTGAATTACCTTCACGCTTGAATTTCTGTCACCGTCAGTGTCACGCCGCAGCCCGCGCAACACAAGTGACGCGCGGTCCCCCCAAGCAAAAACGGCGCCCTTCCGCTAGGAAGAACGCCGTTCTCTAAATCTCGTGCCGCCGCGACGCCTATGGGGCTGCGGCTGGCGAAAACGTCTTAGGACGCTTCTTTGATGAACTTGACCGCGTCGCCGAAGGTCTGGATGTTCTCGGCTGCGTCATCGGGGATCTCGATGCCGAACTCTTCTTCGAACGCCATAACCAGCTCAACAGTGTCGAGGCTGTCTGCGCCAAGATCGTCGATGAACGATGCGTTCTCAACAACTTTGTCTTCTTCAACACCCAGGTGCTCTACAACGATCTTCTTTACGCGGTCTGCGACGTCGCTCATATTCAGTCCTCATTCATTCGGGCAATCCTGCCCTCTTATGTTTCCGTCAGAACCTTGTGTGGTCCGTATGGATCGTGCCCCGAGGGGCGGCTATGGCCCTTGTTGTCACAAGGTAAGGGGGGCAATCAAGCCTCCCTATGATGGATTCTGCGCCCCATTTAGCACAAGACGCAGATTTGGCAAACGCTTTGCAGCGCAGGGTCACAACATGGCCATGCCGCCGTTCACATGCAAGGTGGTTCCGGTAACATAGGCGGCTTCCGCACTCGCCAGATAGACAACAGCCGACGCGATTTCGGATGCTTCGCCCATACGGCCCGCAGGGATTTGCCCCATGATTCCCGCCTTTTGGTCGTCGGTCAGCTTGTCAGTCATTGCCGTGGTAATGAAACCGGGGGCGACCGCGTTCACGGTGATCCCGCGGCTGGCAACCTCATAGGCAAGTGATTTGGACATGCCCACCATACCGGCCTTGGACGCGGCATAGTTCGCCTGACCGGGGTTACCGGTGGCCCCGACCACGCTCGAGATATTCACGATCCGGCCCCAACGCGCCTTCATCATGCCGCGCATCACGCCTTTGCACAGCTTGAACGTCGCGGTCAGGTTGACGTTCAGGACCGAATTCCATTCATCATCCGACATGCGCATGAACAGGTTGTCGCGGGTGATGCCGGCGTTATTGACCAGAATATCAACCGATCCCATCGCTTCGGCCGCCTGTTTGGGCAGCGCGTCAACGGCGTCCATATCGCTCAGGTTACAGGGCAGCACATGGGCGCGCTCGCCCAGTTCGGCGGCCAGCGCCTCAAGAGGTTCGGTGCGGGTGCCGGACAGGCCCACGGTCGCGCCACGGGCATGCAGGCTGCGCGCGATTTCCGCGCCGATACCACCCGAAGCCCCGGTGACCAGCGCATTTTTTCCAGTAAGATCAAACATATGTAATTCCTTTCGCAGCCTGTCTCAGGCCGTTTTCACGGCAGCGGCATCGGCAGCGGTGCCGATGTTCACGCAGGTGATTTCCTTGTTGATGCGGCGGATCATGCCGGACAGCGCCTTGCCCGCGCCGATTTCCCAGACCTCGGTCACGCCCTGCGCGCCCATCCATTCAACCGACGACATCCAGCGCACCTGACCGGTGACCTGCTCGATCAGCAGCTTGCGGATCTGTTCGGGATCGGTGACCGCCTCGGCCACCACATTCGCCACAACGGGCACGGCAGGGGCGTTCATTGTCACATCCGCCAGCGCACCGGCCATCTCTTCTGCGGCGGGGGCCATCAGGGCACAGTGGAACGGGGCGGACACAGGCAAGAGCAGCGCACGCTTGGCGCCAGCCGCTTTCGCCAGATCAATCGCGCGTTCAACGGCCGCCTTGCTGCCCGAAACGACATTCTGCGCCGGATCGTTCTGGTTGGCGACCTGACAGACCTCGCCCTGTGCGGCCTCTGCGGCGACGGCCTCGGCCTGCTCAAAGCTCAGCCCCAGAAGGGCCGCCATAGCGCCCTGCCCCACGGGCACAGCCGCCTGCATCGCGCGCCCCCGGATGCGCAGCAACCGCGCCGTATCGGCAAGCGAGAATGTCCCCGCCGCGCATAGGGCCGCATATTCACCCAGCGAATGACCCGCGACATAGGCCGCCTTATCGACGGTAACGCCTTCGGCCTTCAACGCCGCCATCGCCGCCATTGATGTCGCCATCAGCGCAGGCTGCGCGTTCTGTGTCAGCGTCAGCTCGTCCGCGTCGCCTTCCCAGATCAGCGTCGACAGCTTTTCGCCCAAGGCTTCGTCCACCTCGTCAAACACGGCCTTTGCCGCCGGATAGGCGTCGGCCAGATCGCGGCCCATACCGATGGTTTGCGCGCCTTGGCCCGGATATACGAATGCAATGGTCATAAAGTCCCCCGAATTTGCGTTTCCAGCGCTTTAGCGCGTGGGTGGCCGTCAAACAAGCCTGCACGGCGACTGTGCGCTGATCCGCATTGGTCCCCAAGCCCCGTTGCAGTATGGAGAAACCACCCCAT
Organism: Sulfitobacter sp. G5_S2_6_S6; assembly: GCF_054968505.1. Classification (NCBI taxonomy): domain Bacteria; kingdom Pseudomonadati; phylum Pseudomonadota; class Alphaproteobacteria; order Rhodobacterales; family Roseobacteraceae; genus Sulfitobacter; species Sulfitobacter sp. G5_S2_6_S6. The sequence continues at coordinate 66,591 of NZ_JBQKUI010000006.1, read as the reverse complement.
TTCGCGACGGAGCACCCAGATGGCCTTAACCAATACCTCAATCCGCTACGGCGGGGTGACCAAGTTCCTTCACTGGCTCACCGCCCTGCTGATCCTCACGCTGATCGCCCTTGGCCTTTATGCCAGCGATCTGCCCCACGATACGCAAGCGGCGCTGACCCGCAAAGCGTGGCTGTTCTCGCTGCACAAAACACTGGGCGTGACGGTCTTCTTTGTCGCCCTTGCCCGCATCATCTGGGCCTATACCCAACCCAAACCGGGGCTGCTGAACGCGGATCACCGCCTTGAAAGCTGGCTGGCGGAAACGGTGCATTGGGTGCTGTATGGGTCGCTGGTGATCGTCCCGCTGGCCGGCTGGATCAACCACGCCGCCGCCTCTGGCTTTGCGCCGATCTGGTGGCCGCTGGGGCAGTCGCTGCCGTTTATCCCCAAGAACACAACAGTAGAACACGCCTTTGGCGCGCTGCACGTCATCTCGGGCAAACTGCTGATCGGCGCGTTGATCCTGCATATCGCCGGCGCGGTGAAGCACCACGTTGTGGACCGCGATTCGACCCTGCGGCGGATGCTGCCGGGCGAAGCCATCGTCGGCCCGCTACCTGCGCAGCACCACTCTGCCGCGCCGGTGATCACCGCCACTGTCGTCTGGGTCGCCGCGATTGCGGTCGGGCTGGGCCTTGGCTTGGGCCAACAAAGCGATCAACCCGCCCCGACCGAAACCGCCGCGCTAGAGGATGTCGCCTCCGACTGGCAGGTGCAGGATGGGACCATCGCGCTAGAGGTCACGCAGTTCGGGTCCGTCGTGGCTGGCAGCTTTGCCGACTGGACATCCGCGATCACATTTGACGACACCGTACAATCCGGCAAAGCGGGCGACGTAACGACCACGGTCGCGATCCCGTCGCTGAGCCTCGGGTCGGTGACAGATCAGGCGATGGGGGCCGATTTCTTCAACAGCGAGGCCTTCCCCACCGCGATTTTTCAGGCTGATATCAATGCCACCGCCGACGGCTATGTCGCAGCGGGCAGCCTGACGATCAAGGATCAGACGATGCCGATCGACCTGCCTTTCACCCTGACGTTGCAGGGCGACACTGCCCGGATGACAGGCTCCACCACGCTGGACCGCCGCAACTTCGGCATCGGGGAAACGGTGACGGACGAAAGCACGCTGGCCTTTAGCGTCACGGTGAATATCGACCTCACCGCCACACGCGGGCAGTAATCCCGCCCTATAAACGCAAAAACGCCGGGGTTCTGCCCCGGCGTTCTCGTTTCTTAATAAACGGTGGAAAGCTTACTCAGCCTTCATCGCTTCGATAGAGATGTTCACTTGCACTTCGTCGCTGACGAACGGCGCGAACTGACCAAGGTTAAAATCGGTGCGTGTGACCGTGGTCGTCGCGTCGAAACCGGCCCAAGGCTTCTTGGCCATCGGATGCTCGCCCATCTGGTTCAGCTTGGCATCCAGCACTACGGATTTGGTTACGTCGTTCATGGTCAGATCACCGGTGATCAACGCGGTCTTTTCACCTGTGACCTCGATACCGGTCGATTCAAACGTCACCATGTCGCCATCTTCGGCACCAAAGAAATCAGCGGTCATGAAGTGTTCGGTGCGAGGCTCCCAGCCGGTGATCATGTCTTTGACCGGGAAAGATACGGACACAGAGGAGTTCGCGGGCTCTGCCTCGTCCAGCATGATTTCACCGTCAAAACCGCTGAACATCGACGTGGTGGTCGAGAACCCAAGGTGGTTATAGGTGAAAACGATCTGGCTGTGGCTTGCGTCCAGCACATATTTCTCGGCGGCGAAAGCAGAGGTGGCACCCAGTGTCAGGGCGGTGGCAAGAAGGACAGACTTCATGTTCATTGGAATACTCCTGTTGGCGTTTGTCTGCACCATACATGAAGCATTTCAGCATTTCAGCAACCCAGCAGCGTTCAACAGTTAGTGCGCATTGGCGAACAGTCGCCCGTCAGACTTGCGATAAACACGCACATAACGACCAAGCTACGATCAGATCGCCTGACCCGAGTCGCGCAGGCTAAAGGTCAGGTTATCGACCACGCGGCGCTCTGCGATATGGACATCAACGATGAAATTGCCGCGCCCGTCCCAGAAGTGAAAGTTGCGGCCCACACGCTCCACCCGTCCCAGATCGCCAAAACTGCAGCGTTGCAGCACCCGTTGCGCCCCCATCGTGCGCGGACGCACCAAACGCAGCTCGCGCCGCAGCGTGTCGATCTGGATCTCGGGCAGCGCGGGCTTTTGCCCCGACAGCAAAAGGCTTGCCCCCAACATCACAGACAACGCCGACAGCCCGACCTTGAACAGCATCACATCTGACCCAAAGTTCGACCCCGGCGTCAGCCACAACCCCGACGCCGCCAGTACCAAGGCCGCCCCCAACAACCGCTGGACGCTGCGCACCACCGCCCGAGAGCCATCTACCATCCCGGCCTGTGCCGAAAACTGAAGACTATCCGCCGAGAAATTCGTAACTGCGCCCATTGCTCTGATAAACCTTGCTTAACCGTGTGATCTCCCCTTCAGTTCTCGTATGGGTTCATGACGAAAAAGAGGCGCGACCGTGATCGAAGTGGTACTTTTCAAAGGATCATCCGCCCCAAATCGATAGACGCCCGTGCCATAGCGCCAACGCACCCTTGCCCTGCCTGCAAAACCGTGTATATCGGCCCTTCGTTTTGCATCATCTTTTGAACCGCGCAGACTCTCGTGGTGGGGCCGCAAAACGCAAATGCCCTGCCTATGAAATGCGCCTTGATATAAATAGGAGTGCACATGCCGCTTTATGAGCATGTTATGATTGCGCGTCAGGACTTGTCCAACACGCAAGCAGAAGGCCTTATCGAACATTTTGGCACAGTTTTGGCTGACAACGACGGCAAGCTCGTCGACAGCGAATACTGGGGCGTCAAAACGATGGCCTACAAGATCAACAAAAACCGCAAGGGCCACTATGCCTTCCTGCGTTCGGACGCACCAGCGACCGCCGTACAGGAAATGGAACGCCTGATGCGTTTGCATGATGACGTGATGCGCGTTCTGACCATCAAAGTTGATGAGCACAAAGAGCTGCCATCGGTTCAGATGCAGAAACGTGACGAACGCCCCGAGCGTGGCGAACGCCGCGAACGTCGTTGATCATCAGCTTGCAATAAAGGACATAAACCATGGCCGCTAAACCATTTTTCCGCCGTCGTAAGGTCTGCCCCTTCTCGGGCGACAACGCACCGGCAATCGATTACAAAGACACACGTCTTCTGCAGCGCTACATCTCTGAGCGCGGCAAAATCGTTCCTTCCCGCATCACCGCAGTCTCCGCGAAAAAGCAGCGTGAATTGGCCCGTGCCATCAAACGCGCCCGCTTCCTCGCCCTGCTGCCCTACGCCGTTAAGTAAGGAGAAAGCACATGCAAGTTATCCTTCTGGAACGTGTGGCCAAACTGGGCCAAATGGGCGAAGTCGTGGACGTAAAGCCCGGCTACGCACGCAACTTCCTGCTGCCCCAAGGCAAAGCGCTGTCGGCTTCCAAAGCCAACATCGAAGCCTTTGAAGGTCAGAAAGCCCAGCTTGAGGCACAAAACCTCGAGACCAAAAAAGAAGCCGAAGCGTTGTCCGACAAGCTTAACGGTCAGCAGTTCATCGTCATCCGCTCCGCCTCCGATTCGGGTGCGCTTTACGGTTCGGTTACGACCCGTGACGCGGCAGACGTTGCTACAGCCGAAGGCTTCACCATCGACCGCAAACAGGTCGTTCTGGGCAGCCCTATCAAAGACCTGGGCCTGCATGACGTCACCGTCATCCTGCACCCCGAAGTCGAAGCCACCATTCAGCTGAACGTTGCACGTTCCCCTGAAGAGGCCGAGCTTCAGGCCGCAGGCAAGTCGATCCAGGAACTGGCCGCAGAAGAAGAAGCTGCAGCCGAATTCGAGATCTCTGAACTGTTCGACGATATCGGCTCCGCCGCATCCGACGACGACGATCTGGCAGAAGCTGTCGAGAAAACAGACGAAGACGAAGCGCAAGCCTAAGCCTTCCGATCTGATTCCAAATGAAACGCCGCCGCTGACCTCTCAGCGGCGGCGTTTTTCATTGCGCGATCGGCAATATGCCGCCCTGTGCTAAGCGACCCTCTGCCCATCCGGCGCTGCCCTTGTTGCGCGGTGCCCCCGGCGTTGTAAGCATTTGGCTCCCGTCAACGATGCGAGTCACCCGCATGATCGCCCTCACACGTCGTTCCCTTTGCCAGATGTTGCTTTGCACACCTGCCCTCTCTGCCTGCGCCAGTACCGCACCAGAGCCCGCCCCCGCGCCCCGCAAGCTGCCGCTCTATCCCAACGAGACGCCCGAGCTGCGCGGGCTGATCAACAAATGGGCCGACCACTACGAAGTCCCCCGCCCGTTGGTCCACCGTCTTGCCATCCGTGAAAGCACCCACCGTCCAGAGGCCCGCAATGGGCCCTACTTCGGCCTGCTGCAAATCCTGCCCGCCACCGCACGCGGCATGGGGTTTCGCGGCGATGCCGGCGATCTTCTCGATCCTGATGTAAACTTGAAATACGGCGTCAAATACCTGCGCGGCGCTTGGCTGCTGTCTGATGGCGATCACGCCACAGCAATCAAATGGTACGCCCGCGGCTATTATTACGAGGCCAAACGGCGCGGTATGCTGGTCGAAACCGGTCTGCGCAAAGGCTGAGCCCCCTAAGGCGCGCCGCGCTGCCCCATGGGCGCAGGCGTGCCTCTCTCAGATCCAGTCGAGGTTCACCTGTCGCGCAGGGTATTTCGCAGCAAAGGTTTCGCGCAGCGCGCGGAACCTCGGTCTGAGATCCGCGAACTTGCGCTCATGGGTTTCCACGACCAAGCACCTGATCCCCTTGATCAAATCCGCTGCATCCATCGCCTCAAGCAGATCAAGCTCCGCGCCTTCGATGTCCATCTTCACAAAAGCGATCTCGCCGCGTTTATCGATTTCAGCCCTGATGATTTCCAGAAAATTGAGCAATGCGACATCGACATAATTGTCTGCGTCAATCGTACGACCGCCGTCGACGATTGTGCTTTTGACCGATGCCCCCTTCATATTGTCGTCAAAATTCGCGGCCCGCATCAGCCGCACAGTGCCCGAGCTGGCCCCAACCGCCGCGTTGACAAGACGCACGTTCGCGCGGTCTTTCACAGCCGTCGTGAGCTGTTCAAACGCATAAGGGTCGGGTTCATAGCTGATCACCTCGGCGCCTGTGTCGGCCAACAAACGGGTCACGACACCCACATTGGCCCCGCAGTCCATCGCCAGATCGCCAGGCTTCAGCATCGCCGTCACCCCCTTGAGAAAGCCCATCGCCTCGGCCTGACGCAGGTTCCGCTTCGCACGCCGGCGGGCTTTGCGCTCCTCCTCGGTCAGGGGGGTCTTTGCTCTCGCGGCGCGGCGCGCCCTGTTGCTGACTTGATCTGACATGTGTCTACCACCCTCCCCTTGACCGGAACTGCCGCATTTTGCTGCACTAAAACGGATAACTCCCCAGCCGTCTAACGAAAAAAGCCGCCCCAAACGGGACGGCTTTGATCTTCGTGATACAGAAAAAGGGGAAAGACTTATTCGTCTTCCAGCTCTTCCACGGCTTTCTGCAGGTCTTCTTTCGACACTTCTTTCTCGTTCAATGTCGCCTGTTCAAACACGTGATCAACGACTTTGTCTTCGAACAAAGGTGCGCGCATCTGCTGTTGCATCTGCTGGTTTTGCTGAACGAATTCAAAGAACTGACGTTCCTGACCCGGGTACTGACGTGCCTGGTTCATGATCGCTTGCGTCATTTCCGCGTCGGTGACCTGAACTTCGGCTTTCTGACCCAGCTCGGCCAGCAGCAGGCCAAGACGCACGCGGCGCTCGGCGAGCTTCTTGTGCTCGTCTGTGGTTTCGATTTCCGGGTGATCATGGCCCTGAACATCAGGGTTGTCTTCGTGCCACAGCTGGTGCGCGATCTGGCCTGCTTCGGCTTCGACCAGCGACGGCGGCAGGTCAAAGCTGACCAGCTTGTCCAGCTCGTCCAGCAGACCGCGTTTCATGACAGCGCGCGACGCACCGGCATATTCCGCTTCCAGACGCTCTGCGATCTGGGATTTCAGCGCAGCCAGATCTTCTGCACCGAATTTCTTGGCCAGCTCGTCGTCCACTTTCGCGGCAACAGGCTTTTTCACTTCTTTAACCTTGCACTCGAACACGGCTTCTTTGCCGGCGAGGTGAGGCGCTTGGTAATCTTCCGGGAAGGAAACCGTTACGTCTTTCTCGTCGCCTGCTACAACACCGACCAGCTGCTCTTCGAAACCGGGGATGAAGGAGTTGGAGCCCAGGACCAGCGGGTAATCTTCTGCCGCGCCGCCTTCAAAGGCTTCGCCGTCTACTTTGCCGAGGAAATCGAATGTGATCTGGTCGCCGTCTTCTGCCTTGGCACCCTCTTCGCGGGCTTCAAAGTCCTGTGCGGTCTCTGCCAGGTTGGCCAGCGCTTCCTCAACGGCGGCGTCATCGGCTTTGACAACCATTTTTTCCAGCGTGATGGACGACAGGTCGACTTCTGGGATCTCGGGCAGTGCTTCGTAGGTCATGGTGACCTCGACGTCGTCGCCTTCTTTCCAGTCTTCATTCGCCATTTTAACATCGGGCTGCATCGCAGGGCGATCGCCGGACTTTTCAAAATGCTCTTGCATGGCGCCATCAATGCTTTCCTGCATTGCTTCGCCCATAACCTTTTGGCCGAACTGCTTTTTCAGCAGCGCCATTGGGACTTTACCTTTGCGGAAACCCTTCATCTCGACTTCGGGCTGCGCTTCGGCCAGCTTTTCGTTGACCTTGGCCTCCAGCTCAGCTGCTGTCACAGTGATGGCATAGCCGCGTTTCAGACCTTCGTTCAGCGTCTCGTTGACCTGCATGTTTGCTCCATAGGGTAAGGCCGCGCATTGCGGGGCGCGGGCGGAAAAATTTCCGCTCTTCTATTGGGGCCTGCGCTTGGGCGCAAGCGGATTTGGCGGCGGGGTCCCGTGGGACGGGGCGAATTGCCCCCTGCCCCCGCGTACCGATGGCACTAAACGTCTCGCGCGGCGACCAGTGGGCGCATAATCAGCCCCCCGAGGCACCGCATCCGGCTCAGGACATGCCAAGCGCTTCTTTGTACATCTCAAGCACGGCTTCTTCTTCGGCGATATCATCGGCTTCACGCTTGCGCAGAGCGATTATCTTGCGCAGCACCTTGGTGTCGTAACCACGGGATTTCGCTTCGGCCATGACCTCTTTTTGCTGTTCGGCGAGGTCTTTCTTCTCGGCGTCCAGCCGTTCGATCCGCTCTACGAACTGGCGCAGCTCATTCGCGGTCACGCGATATGTGGCATCACCGATGGCGTCTTGGGATTCGGGATTGGTGGCACTGTCGCTCATCTGGGGCGTCCTATGTCTTGAATGGGTCAGCGCATTGACTACCCGCGTGCCTGCGCTGCCGCAAGCCACTCTTGCCCATTGGGCGGAATTCGGATAGCTCGCGGCCTATGGAAAATGCATCTCTTTCACTCTTTGACGTCCTGATCTGGGCGGGCGCGGCGATCTCCTTTGTAGGGTTGGTCGGGCTTGTCTGGTGTATCCTGCGCGTGGCCCGTGCCAAACGCGCGGCCCTGCCCGAAGAAGAGATGCGGATCGTCCTGCAAAAAGTGCTGCCGATGAACCTTGGCGCATTGCTGCTGTCGGTGATCGGGCTGATGATGGTCGTAGTCGGTATCATCCTCGGCTAAGGCAGGTGACGGCCACTTTCTGCCCCTGTCTCTATAGATAACAAGCGCCCGGAGACCGACACTGCGTCAACCTCGCGCTTGCGGCTTGCCACACATTCAGCATTCATTATATGTTTTCCCGACACCCGCCGCTTACGGCGGTACGAAAGGGCGATATAGCATATGATTGAAGCAGATTGGATTTGGGGCCTGATTGGCGGGCTGATGATTGGCAGCGGCGCTGCGGTCTACCTGTTGGGCAACGGCCGCATCATGGGGGCCAGCGGCATTATCGGCGGGCTGGTGGACGGATCGGCGCGCGGCGCTTGGGCCGAACGCGGCAGTTTTCTGGCGGCGCTGATCATCTTCCCTGCGGTGATCGCAGTCTTTGCCCCCATCCCTGCGACCACCAACCTGACAGAGAACCTGTGGCTGGTCGGCGCGGCCGGTCTTCTGGTCGGGCTGGGCACGCGCATCGGCAATGGCTGCACCTCGGGTCACGGGGTCTGCGGCATTTCGCGGCTGAGCCCACGCGGTATCGTTGCCACGCTCGTTTATATCGCGGCAGGCGCGCTGATGGTTGTCGCCCTGCGCGCCTTGGTCGGAGGGGTCTGAGATGCGCAATATGCTTGCCGCCCTCGCCGGGGCCTTGTTTGGCACCGGGCTATATCTGTCGGGCATGACCGATACCCAAAAGGTCCAGGGGTTTCTGGATTTCTTCGGGGATTGGGATCCGACACTCGCCTTTGTTATGGGCGGGGCCATTTTGCCGATGGCGGTCGCTTGGGCGCTGACCCGTGGGCGGCGGCCCGTGGTGGGCGGTGATTTCCCCGAACGCCCCGACCCGCGGCTGGACCGCAAGCTGATCGTGGGGGCCGTGCTCTTTGGCGCGGGCTGGGGGCTGGTCGGGCTTTGCCCGGGGCCTGCGCTGGCGTCGCTTGGCTTTGGCGGCTTGGGCGGCCTGATTTTTCTGATCACCATGCTGGCGGGTATGATGATCGCCCCCAAAGCGCGGCGGATACTAGACACAACGCGGGCGGCTGGATAAGTCAAACTATGGATATTCGTCAAATCACCCCCCGCTTCTTTGCTGCCCCTCAGATCGACCCCTCCGATATGGAGGCGATCAAAGAGGCTGGCGTTACCTTGATCCTGTGCAACCGTCCCGACGCGGAAGTGCCCCCCAGCCATCAGCATGCCGCCATCCAGGCCGCGGCAGAGGCGGCTGGCCTGCGCTTTGCGGTGCAAGAGCTGACGCACCAAACGATGACCCCAGATGTCATTGCCCGTAACCGCGAGATCGGCGTGGCGCAGGACGAGGTTGTTTTGGCCTATTGCGCCTCGGGCACACGGTCGACCATCGCTTGGGCCTTGGGTCAGGCAGGCGAACAACCGGCAGACGCGCTGATTGAGGCCGCACGGGCCGGTGGCTACGACCTAAGCCACATGCGCGGCGTGCTCAGCGCCCCCTACGCGTAACCGCAACGCGCCACCGGTCAACGCGCCACGGGTCGATCCGCCAAGGATCAGGCCAACCGCGCCGTTGCGGAAGCCATACCAACGGATAGCGCCAAGACGGCGCTGTCTCCCCGCATCTGATGTCACCGGCATCATTTGACGAAACTCACATCCCTTACCCCATCGCACGCCACCTTCACTGCCATTTCACCCCTATGAAATGACGCAGAGAGGTTACGATTCCCTTTAAAGAACCGAAAAAATCGCGCTAGGCCCCGCTCTGCGCCAACGGCAGTTCAACCCGAAAACCGGTGCCCGACACCTCGGTAAGATACGAGATATCCCCCTGTAAACGTTTGATAATCTCGCGGCATATCGCCAGTCCCAGACCGGCCCCCTCGCCGCCCTGCCCGGGCAAACGACTAAATTTTTCGAAAATCAATTCCTGCGAGGCAGCATCGATCCCCGCGCCATTGTCGATCAGGTCCACAATGATGCGCTGCCCCCGCCGGTGGGCGCGGATTGACAGCTGCGGGTCTTCGGCAACGCAATATTTCTGCGCATTTGTGATAAGGTTGATGAAAACCTGCACCAGTCGGTCCAGATCCGTCTCCAACATCACCTCCTCCCCCGGCAGATCGCGGTCGATGGTGATCGCGCGGGTATTGGCGGCGCGCGCTGTGGTCACGGCCTGATCCAGCACATCGCGCAGCGACCCGCGCTGACGGTTCAACGACACCTCGCCGTTTTCCAGCACAGACAGGTCCAGCAGGTCGTCCAGCAACCGCGTCAGCCGGATGGTTTCGGAGTGGATGATCGAGGCATAGCGCGTCTTTTCTTCGGGCCCGAGCCCTTGGGCGTCGCGCAGAATCTCGGAGAACGACCGGATAGAGGTCATGGGCGTGCGCAATTCATGGCTGATCTGGCTCAGAAAACTGTCTTTCTGATGCGACAGTTGCGTCAGCTTGTCATTGGCGCGCCGCAGCTTCGCGGCGGTATCGGTCAGCTCGCGCGATTTGATTTCAAGCTGGCTTGAATACTCCAGCATCTGCGCCGATTCGTCCGCCACCGCCAGCAGATCCTGCACCGAGACAGAGGCACCGCCGACCAGCTGCGACACCATCGCATGGGCCGTCGCCGCCCCGACCGAGGCCGCCAATTCACGCTCCAGCGCCTGAACAAAACGCGGCGTTGGCTCTGGCAAACCATCCGATTTTTCCTGCAACTGGGCTTGCGCGCGGAAAAATCCCTGCGCCTCGGCGGGGCCCAAAATCCGCTGCGCCATGATCATCAGATCCTCGCTGGCCGCGACGGACGCGCTCCACCCGCGGGCGGCGGTGGAATGGTCGAAGATATTGACAAATTGCGCGCCTTGCAGCCGCTCGACAGGGGCCGGAAAGCTGAACAGGGACACGGCGACAAAGACCAGCGCATTGAGCGAAAGGCTCCAGATCACTGCGTGAACAGTGGGGTCCAAACCGTTGATTCCAAACAAGGCTTCGGGGCGCAGCCAGATCATACCGAACAGCCCGTCCTGAAAGGTCGCAACCGATAGCGCCGCGCCTGCGCCAAAGCTGGGCAAGAGCATCGTATAGACCCAGATCGCAAAGCCCACGCTTAGCCCGCAGACGGCCCCCGTGCGCGTGGCTCCGCGCCAGAAGATTCCGCCCAGCAACACCGGCAGGAACTGCGCGACCCCCCCGAAAGAGATCGTCCCGATCGCCGCCAACGCACCGCCGCCGCCCGACAGCCGGTAATAGAAATACCCCAGCGAGATGATCAGCAGGATCGACAGCCGCCGCGACAGGATCACCACATGACGCACATCACCCGATTGCTGCACCGAGTTCTGCCCGTAGGTGAGCCAGATCGGCATGACGATATGGTTGCTCACCATTGTCGACAGCGCCAGAGTCGCCACGATCACCATCGACGTGGCCGAGGAAAAGCCCCCCAGAAAGGCAAACATCGCAAGGCTGTTTTGCCCTTGGCTGAGCGGCAGGCTCAGCACGAACAGATCGGGATTCGACCCTTCGGGCAGCAGGTCCAGCCCGACCACGGCAATCGGCACGACAAACAGGCTCATCAGCATGAGATACAGCGGGAAGGCCCAGCTGGCGGTTTGCAGGTGACGTTCGTCGTCATTCTCCACCACCAGCACCTGAAACATCCGCGGCAGGCAGATGAAGGCGGCAGCGGCGAGCAGCGTCAGCGCGGCCCAACGGCCGCCCTCGACCTGCCATTGACCAAGGGCCGACCGGTCGATCTGCGCCAGCGCCTGATCGACGCCGCCCGCCAGCCCCCAGACCACGAAAACGCCGACGGCCAGTAGGGCCAGCAGCTTGACCACCGCCTCGACAGCGATGGCGATGACCACGCCGTGGTGGCGTTCATTCACGTTGAGATTGCGGGTGCCGAAGAGCACGGTGAATAGCGCCAGCCCCACCGCGACCCAAAAGGCCGCCTGTGCGGAATTCAGCGGGTCGCTGCCCGGTGTCACCCCCGGCTCGGCGCTGGCAAAGATCGACAGGGACAGGGTAACCGATTGAAGTTGCAGCGCGATATAGGGCGTCACCCCGATCACCGCCATGATGGTGACCAAGATCGCCAGCAGGTTCGACTTGCCGTAGCGCGAGGAAATCAGATCCGCGACAGAGGTCACCCGATGCGACCGCCCGATGCGCACCAACCGCCGCAGCACCCACCACCAGCCGATCATCACCAGCGACGGGCCAAGGTAGATCGTCACAAACTCCAACCCCGACCGTGCGGCATAGCCAACGGCACCGTAAAAGGTCCAGGCGGTGCAATAGATCGACAGCGACAGCGTATAGACCAGCGGAGAGCGTAACAGCCAGTCGCCCCGCCCCCGTGCCGCCGCACGCTCTGCCGCGAAGGCCACGGCAAAGAGCCCGACCACATACAGCAGACAGACCGCGACCAACTGGTTCAGTGACACCATCAGTCTTGCGCTTCCTGGGCAATCTGCCGCGCCGTGCGCCGCCAGAGCAGAAAGCACAAGACGATGCCCGCCAGCCAGACGCCAAAGACATAGCGCAGCGCGTGCGACATGGGCACGGCCGCGCCGACGGGGGCATCCTGCACAGGCCAGAGCAGCGGCACCATCCAGAAGGCCAGCACCAGCAAGGGCAGCAGCCGGACGGCATCCATCATGCGGCGAAACCGGTAGCTGCGCCGTTCCAGAAACAGCGGCGAGCCGGGGGGCTTGCTCATGCTTTTGCGGTGCCTGCGGCGGTCAGATCGCGCACGGCTGCCAGCATATCGGCGTTGGAAAACGGTTTGGTCATAAACCGGCTGACCCCGGCCTCTAGCGCGATTTCGCGGTCGCGGGTCTGACCGCGGGCGGTCAGCATCAGGATCGGCAGATCGGCCAGCGCGGCATCCGCACGCAGTTCCTTCAGGATTTCGAAACCGCTTTTGCCCGGCAGCATCACATCCAGCATCACCAGATCGGGGCTGGCGTTGCGGATCACCTCCACGGCTGTCGCGCCATTGGCCAGCGTTTCGACGCGCCAGCCCTCACGGCCGAGTAAAAATCGTATCGCCTCGGCGATGTTCGTCTCGTCTTCCACGAGCACCACATGCTTGCCCATTGGCAAAATCCCTCCCTGTGGCCCTGGTCGCTTGTGCCGCGATCTCGGTAGGCCGAGCGGCAAGATGCACGGAAAACCCTGCCCTGTCAAAAGCCTGTTGCCCCGCGCTAGACCCCGTCATTCAGGATCGACGGTTCGCGCCGCGCCGGACAGGCTGCGCGCGGGCAGACGCGACAGGTGGCCCCCACATCCAGCGCGGGCGCGCTGTCCGGCCCCGCGGGCAGGATCAACATCACCGAATGCAGCAAGGGTACCGCGTTGTAATCGCGCACGCTTTGCGTTTCGCAGGTGGCAAAACAGTCAAAAGCAGAATGACCCCGCCCCAGTTGCGCGACCCGTTGTTTCTGCACCATGCCCGGGCTGCCCAGAACGGCGAACAGCGGCCAAAGCGGGCAACAGGCCCCAAAGCGCGGCACGACGAAGCCGTCGATGGATTTGCGAAAGATCAACGTGCCCGACCGGTCGCAGATCACCAGCCCTGCCCCCAGTTCCGGCACCGTTGCCATGCGCCGCAAGACGCGGGCCACGGGCTGGCGCAGCTCTGCACCAAGCGCCACGGGGTCGGGTCCAAGCCGGTCAAGCGCCTGTGTCAGCCGCGTGATCGGCAGGGCTTCGGCGTCGATGGCGATCTGCTGCAACACATCGCGCGCGATGTGACGCGCGGCCACGCTTTGCAGTTCGGGGGCGGTCTGGATCAGCTTGTCGATGGCATCCGCATCCCCTTCGGTGACCTCAAGCGTGGCAAAACGATAGCGATGTGCGGCCAGAAACGCCTCTACCTCCTCTTGCGGGGAATCGGCGGCGGGGGTGATTTCGGGGTCGGCCTCAAGATAGCCCACAAGCGCCTGCGCGCTATCGGCAAGGCGACGGCTGTCCTGATCGATGTTGATGTGAAACCGGTCGCGCCATTCGGGTTCTAGCGTTTTGGTATCGGCCAAAATCGACGCGGTGGACCGGATCGCGGCAGCGGTCGTCAGCAGTTCGTGCATAGAGGCGGCCAGATGCGGGTCATGGGCCAGCCGGTCGGTCAGGGTTTCGACCGTACGCTCCAACGTGGCGATCCGGCGCTGTGCGTTGGCCAGCACATCGGCCCAGCCCGGGAACCGCCCGGCAAATTCATCGGCGCGGGTCGCCTCCGGCCCGCTGAGCCGCGCATCATCCGCCGCCTCGCGCAGGGTGGCGATCAGCGCCGCCTCGGCCCCTTCGGTCAACGCCGTCGGCTCCACCCCAAGGGCGGCGGCGATATTCAGCAGCAGCTTCCCGCCGATTCTGCGACGGTTGTGTTCAATAAGATTCAGATAGCTGGCCGAGATGCCGATCCGCTTGGCAAGGTCCGCCTGTTTCTGCCCCGCCATCACCCGACGTTCACGGATACGGCTGCCGGTCAGCGCGTCGCGGGTCACGTGGCACCCCCGCGCGAATTATATCGCGTTATCAACGGCTTTCTGCGCTGCAATATCATTAAATTTACAACTCCCCCTCAACCTGTGCGAATATATTTACAGAATAGTTGTTTTTATCAAGGGGCTTGTTGATCGGTTTTCAGTTTTCCTCTCATATCATATTTGCACCTCTGTGCATCATGGACCCGGAAAAATAATCGGGCCGTGATTTCAACATTTGGGAGGAAATACATGTCATTTTCTAACTTGACGCGTCGTGGCGTGATCAAAACCGGCGCTGCTGCCGGGGCCGGTCTGGCGCTGCCGACGTATCTAAGCGCGGCCGCGCATTCCGGCTTTACCAACGCGCCAACGGGCGACACGGTGACGCTTGGCTTTAACGTACCTCAATCAGGCCCCTACGCGGACGAAGGCGCAGACGAGCTGCGCGCGTTCGAGCTGGCGGTCGAGCACCTGAACGGTCAGGGCGACGGCGGTATGCTGAACACCTTCAGCTCGAAGGCGCTGGAAGGTAACGGGATCATGGGCAAGAAAGTCCAGTTCGTGACCGGCGACACGCAGACCAAATCGGACGCGGCCCGCGCATCGGCGCAGTCGATGATCCAGAAAGACGGCGCAATCATGATCTCGGGCGGCTCAAGCTCGGGCGTGGCGGTTGCGGTCCAGGGCCTGTGCCAAGAGGCCGGCGTGATCTTTATGGCGGGTCTGACCCATTCGAACGACACCACGGGTAAAGACAAGAAAGCCAATGGCTTCCGTCACTTCTTCAACGCCTATATGTCCGCTGCCGCTTTGGCACCGGTGCTGAAAAACCTCTACGGCGATGATCGTAAAGTCTATAGCCTGACAGCCGACTACACATGGGGCTGGACGCAGCAGGAATCCATTCAGGCCGCGACCGAAGCCATGGGCTGGGAAACCATCAACGACGTGCGCACGCCGCTCGCCGCGACCGATTTCTCGTCCTATATCGCGCCTGTCCTGAACTCCGGTGCGGATGTTCTGGTCCTGAACCACTACGGCGGAAACATGGTCAACTCGCTGACCAACGCCGTGCAGTTCGGCCTGCGCGAAAAGCAGGTGAACGGTAAGAACTTCGAGATCGTCGTGCCGCTCTATTCAGAGCTGATGGCCCGTGGTGCGGGTGAGAATATCACCGGTATCGTCGGCTCGCAGAACTGGGACTGGAAGCTCGAGAACCAGATGGGCGACCGCTACAAAGGCACCAACGCTTTCGTTCAGTCCTTCGGCGAAAAATACGGCTTCCCCCCCAGCCAGGCGGCTCAGACCTGCTATGCGCAGACGCTGCTGTACGCGGATGCGGTGGCCCGTGCCGGATCGTTCAACCCCTGCGCCGTCGGCGAAGCCCTTGCCGGGTTCGAATTCGACGGTCTGGGCAACGGCCCGACGCTGTACCGCGCCGATGACCACCAGTGCTTCAAGGACGTTGTGGTCGTACGCGGCAAAGAGAACCCCGAGAATGAATTCGATCTCGTGGAAATTGTCGAAGTCACCCCTGCCGATCAGGTCACCTATGCACCTGACCACCCGATGTTTGCGGGCGGCGAGTTGGGCGACTGCAACCCCGGCGCGTAAACCAAGTCTAAGGCAGGGGGCGACCCCTGCCTTACCTTGCCGGCGGGCTTTTCCGCCTTTCACTTCTTAAAAATTCGAGGGCACCGCGATGGACGCCATTCTTTTGCAACTTCTTAACGGGTTGGACAAAGGTTCAGCCTATGCGCTCATCGCGCTTGGTCTGACGTTGATTTTCGGCACGCTGGGTGTCGTGAACTTTGCCCATGGGGCGCTGTTCATGATCGGTGCCTTCTGCGCCGTCACGCTAAGCAAGATTTTCACGCTCAGCCATAAGGCATCGGAACCCTCCGGCGTCGATTTTCTGGGCAAGCCGAAATACGAGGACATTCTCTATATCAAGGACTGGTTCGGAGAGACCGCCGGTGCCTGGATGCTGGATTGGTCCGTTCCCCTGTCGATCCTCTTTGCCGTGCCGATCATGCTGGCCATCGGCTTTGTCATGGAGCGCGGGTTGATCAAACATTTCTACAAGCGCCCCCATGCCGACCAGATTCTGGTAACCTTCGGTCTGGCGATCGTGTTGCAAGAGGTGATCAAGTATTTCTACGGCGCGAACCCGATCCCCACCTCCGCCCCGGAGGCGTTTCGCGGGTCGTTCGACTTTGGCGTGATGCTGGGCTTTGATCCCAATGCGATCATCTACCCCTACTGGCGCCTGATCTATTTCGCCTTCTCGGCGGTGATCATCGGCGGCGTTTTTGCCTTCTTGCAGTTCACCACCTTCGGGATGGTCGTGCGCGCCGGTATGGCCGACCGCGAGACCGTCGGTCTGCTGGGCATCAACATCGACAAACGTTTCACCATCATGTTCGGCATCGCCGCTGCGGTCGCCGGTCTGGCCGGTGTCATGTACGCGCCGATCAATTCGCCCAACTACCACATGGGTATGGATTTTCTGGTGCTGAGCTTTGTCGTCGTCGTTGTCGGCGGCATGGGGTCGCTGCCCGGTGCCGTGCTGGCGGGGTTCTTGCTGGGTATTCTGGAAAGCTTTGCCTCGATGAACGAGGTCAAGAACATCCTGCCCGGCATTGACCAGATCATCATTTACGTTGTCGCGATACTCATCTTGCTGACACGCCCCCGTGGCCTGATGGGCCGCAAAGGCGTGATGGAGGAATAACCCATGCACTCACTCACGAAAAAAGACTTTCTCCTGCTGTTGGTGGTGGCATTCCTGACCATGGCAGCCCCTATCATCCTCAACCCCTTCCCCGCCGGATCAGGGCTGGCGCAATTCAACGCGGGCTACCCCGACTTGATGCAACGCTTTGTGATCTTTGGCATCTTTGCCATCGGGTTCAACATTCTGTTCGGGTTGACCGGATACCTCTCCTTTGGTCACGCGGCCTTTCTGGGGGTCGGCTCCTACTCTGCCGTGTGGATGATGAAGCTCTTGTCGATGAACGTGATCCCCGCGATCCTTTTGTCGGTGATCGTGGCGGGGCTCTTCTCTGTCGTGATCGGCTTTGTCTCGCTGCGCCGGTCGGGGATCTACTTTTCGATCCTGACGCTGGCCTTCGCGCAGATGTCGTTCAACCTTGCCTATTCGGTGCTGACGCCGATCACCAACGGGGAAACCGGCCTGCAAATCGCGCTGAGCGATCCGCGTATCCTTGATGGCGCGAATGCACCCAGCTACCCCAATCTGTTCGGGGCGCAGATGAATGCGGCGACGACGCTGGATTTCGGGGCATGGTCCTTCACCTTCTCGGTCGGCTATTACCTGTGTGCCGTGATCATGCTGCTGGCGTTCTATATCTCGATCCGCGTGTTCCGTTCGCCTTTCGGCATGATGCTGCGGGCGGTGAAATCCAACCAGCAACGGATGAACTACACGGGCCTGAACACCAAACCCTACACGCTGGCGGCCTTTGTCATCTCTGGCATGTATGCCGGTCTGGCCGGTGGCCTGCTGGCCGCGATGGACCCGCTTGCCGGTGCTGAACGGATGCAGTGGACCGCCTCGGGCGAGGTCGTGCTGATGACCATCCTTGGTGGTGCGGGCACCCTTCTGGGGCCGGTTCTGGGCGCGGGCTTTATCAAGTACTTTGAAAACATCTTTTCCAAGATCAACGATAACGTGCTGCACGGTTGGTTCGCCTTTATGCCCGACGGGCTGGAAGACACGCTGATCACGCTGATCCACCCCTTTGTGGGCAAGGGCTGGCACCTGACGCTGGGCCTGCTGTTCATGCTGGTCGTGATCTTCCTGCCCGGTGGTCTGGTCGAAGGCGGTCAACGTATCGGTCGCGTGTTCCGCCGCAAGGACCGGAACGCCGGATCGGTCGAGGCAGACGCCGCCGCACAACGCAACACACCCCCAGCCGAATAAGAAGGAGCTGAACAGATGGCCATTCTCGAAGTCAAAAATGTCGGCAAACGTTTCGGCGGGTTGCAAGCGCTGAGCGACGTGAACCTCAGCGTCGCGGAAAACTCGGTCCATGCGATCATCGGGCCGAACGGGGCGGGCAAATCCACGCTGCTGAACTGTCTGGTGGGCAAGCTGATCCCCGATACCGGATCGGTCATGTTCGACGGGCAGTCGGTGCTGGGGCGCAAACCCTACGAGATCAACCAGATGGGGATTTCCCGCGTATTCCAGACGCCCGAGATCTTTGGTGATCTCAGCGTGCAGGAGAACATGATGATCCCCTGCTTTGCCAAACGTGACGGGGCGTTCCAGATGAACGCGCTCACCGCGATGTCGAGCCAGCGTGACGTGATCGAAAAAGCCGAGGAGATGCTGGTCGAGATGAAGCTCGCCGACAAGCGCCACATGCACGCGGCCTCTATGTCGCGCGGGGACAAACGTCGGTTGGAAATCGCGATGTGCCTGTCTCAAGACCCGCGCCTGCTGCTGCTGGATGAACCCACAGCGGGTATGGCGCGGGCCGATACCAACAATACCATCGACCTGCTGAAACAGATCAAGGACGAACGCGACATCACCATCGCCATCATCGAACACGACATGCATGTGGTGTTCTCGCTGGCGGAACGGATCACCGTGTTGGCCCAAGGCACCCCGCTGGTCGAAGACACCCCCGACAACATCAAAGGCCACCCCAAGGTGCGCGAGGCGTATTTGGGCGAGTCCCAGGACGCCGCCTGACGCGCGGGGGGGCTCCCCCCTCCCGCGTCGCCCCGCACACACGGCTTTGCAAGGACAAGACTATGAACACGAAACCCGATTTCTCGAACAGCGCCAACCACGCCGCTACCGCCCCCGCCTATCTTTCGGTCTGGGACATCCACGCCTATTACGGCGAAAGCTATATTGTGCAGGGCGTCAGCTTTAACGTGCATGAAGGCGAAATTCTGGCGCTTCTGGGCCGCAACGGGGCGGGGAAAACCTCTACCCTGCGGGCCATTGCCCAGATCGGCGATCCCGAGTTGCGCAAAGGCGAGGTCTGGCTCGACCACCAGCCGCTGCACAAGATGGCCAGCCACGAGGCCGCCGCCAACGGTCTGGCGCTGGTCCCCGAAGACCGCCGCATCATCGCGGGTCTCACGGTCGAGGAAAACCTGCAACTGGCGCAGATCGCCCCGCCCATCGGCTGGTCGCTTGACCGCATCTACGAATTGTTCCCCCGCCTCAAGGAGCGCCGCAAGCAAGAGGGCGTGACCCTGTCGGGCGGCGAACAGCAGATGCTGGCGATTGCCCGCGCGCTGGCCCGTGATATTAAGGTGTTGCTGCTGGATGAACCCTATGAGGGGCTTGCCCCCGTCATTGTGGACGAGATCGAAAAGACCCTGTCGCTGATCAAATCCCAAGGCATCACCACCATTCTGGTCGAACAAAACGCGGTGCGTGCGCTTAAACTCGCGGATCGTGCGGTGATCCTTGATACCGGCGGCGTGGTGTTTGACGGCACCGCCGAAGAGGTGCTGAACAACGCCGAACTGCGTGCCGAATATCTGGCAATCTGACGGCCAAGCCTCGACGCGCGCGGGAAAAACAGACGAAACATATGTTTCACACCGGCATTTTCCCGCGCCCGCGTCCCCCTGTCACATCCCACATATCCCTCGCCCCGATCCGCTGCCCGATCCCGCGCTTTGCGCGGCCAAGCTTACGTTAGGCAACTGCTTGCTTTTCATGCCTGCGCCCATGCCCTATAAGGCAGCAATTCAAGGGCACAGGCAGCGCCCGATCGACTTAGACTGGCTGAGGAAAATATGACAAAAAACACCCATGACGCCGATGTGGCTTTTATCCAGGCGCTCGCCGAGTTGCTGAATGAAAACGATCTGACCGAATTGCAGGTCAAGCGGGATTACGCCGAGGATGACAGCCTGAATGTGCGCGTCAGCCGTAAACCCCCACAACAAATCGTCGCGCCGCAACAGGCGCAGTCGGCCCCTGCACAATATGCAGCCCCCGCCCCCGCGGCCCCAGCAGCGGCAGCAGCCCCTGCCGCAGACAACAGCGACCCGGCGGATCACCCCGGCGCAGTCGTCTCTCCGATGGTGGGCACCGTCTATATGCAAGCCGAACCCGGCGCGCCCGCGTTTATCTCTGTCGGGACAAGCGTTTCCGAAGGCGACACGCTGTTGATCGTCGAAGCGATGAAAACCATGAACCACATTCCTGCGCCACGCTCCGGCACGGTCAAGCGGATCCTGGTAGAAGACGGCGCCGCCGTTGAATTCGGCGCGCCTTTGGTGATCCTGGAATAAGGCGAAACCCATGTTCAAAAAAATCCTAGTCGCAAACCGCGGCGAGATCGCGTTGCGCGTGATCCGTGCGGCCCGCGAGATGGGCATCGGGTCTGTCGCCGTCCATTCGACGGCTGACAGCGATGCGATGCATGTGCGCATGGCAGACGAATCTGTCTGCATCGGCCCGCCCTCCTCGCAGCAATCCTATCTGTCGATCCCGTCGATCATCGCCGCCTGCGAGATCACCGGCGCCGAAGCGATCCACCCCGGATACGGTTTCTTGTCGGAAAACGCGGGCTTTGTGCAGATCGTCGAAGACCACGACCTGACCTTTATCGGCCCCACAGCGGAACACATCCGCATCATGGGCGACAAGATCACCGCCAAGGACACCATGAAAGAGCTTGGCGTGCCCTGCGTTCCCGGTTCTGACGGCGGCGTGCCCACATTGGCCGACGCCAAGCGTATCGGCGAGGAAATCGGCTATCCGGTGATCATCAAGGCGACCGCCGGTGGCGGTGGCAAGGGCATGAAAGTGGCGCAATCCGCCGCTGAAATGGAACGTGCCTTCATGACCGCCCGCGCCGAGGGTAAATCGAACTTCGGCAATGACGAAGTCTATATCGAGAAATACCTGACCACACCGCGCCACATCGAGATTCAGGTCTTTGGCGACGGCAAGGGCCGTGCTGTCCACCTGGGCGAGCGTGACTGTTCGCTGCAACGCCGTCACCAGAAAGTTTTCGAAGAGGCCCCCGGCCCGTCGATCACCGCCGAAGAACGCGCGCGGATCGGTAAAGTCTGTGCCGATGCGATGGCCAACATCAACTACATCGGTGCCGGAACGATCGAATTCCTTTATGAAAACGGCGAATTCTACTTCATCGAGATGAACACGCGTTTGCAGGTGGAACACCCTGTGACCGAAGGCATCTTCGGGGTCGATCTGGTGCGTGAACAGATCCGTGTCGCTGCCGGTATGGACATGTCCTTTACCCAAGAAGACCTGCAGATCAACGGCCACGCGATCGAGGTCCGGATCAACGCCGAAAAACTGCCGAACTTCTCGCCCTGCCCGGGCAAGATCACGCAGTATCACGCCCCAGGTGGGCTTGGTGTGCGGATGGATAGTGCGCTGTATGACGGCTATAAGATCCCGCCCTATTACGACAGCCTGATCGGCAAGCTGATCGTCCACGGGCGCGACCGCCCCGAAGCGCTGGCGCGTCTGCGTCGCGCCTTGGGCGAGCTGATCGTGGATGGGGTCGACACCACGGTGCCGCTGTTCCATGCGCTGCTGGACGAACAGGACGTGCTGACAGGGGATTACAACATCCACTGGCTAGAGCATTGGCTTGAAACCAACCTGGGCAATGCCTGACCTCACGCCCGAGCTGTTATTACACGGCTATTCCATCGGGATTTTCCCCATGGCCGAACACCGCGACGACCCAGAGATTTTCTGGGTCGATCCGCGGCGTCGGGGCGTCTTTCCCCTCGACGGGTTCCATATCTCGCGGTCACTGGCGCGCGCGATGCGGCGCACGCGATTTACCATCACCACCAACACCGCGTTCAACGAGGTTGTCACCGGCTGCGCCGACCGCGCCGACACCTGGATCAACGCCGAGATTTTCAGCCTTTATGCCCAGCTACATAGGCTTGGTCATGCTCACGCCCTTGAGGTCTGGGAGGATGACATGCTGGTGGGCGGGGTCTATGGCGTCACGCTGGGGCGTGCGTTCTTTGGAGAAAGCATGTTTTCAAGGCGCGACAACGCGTCCAAGATCGCGCTGGCCTGTCTGGTGGACCGGTTGAACCGCGGCGGGTTCACCTTGTTTGACACGCAGTTCCTGACCCCGCATCTGGCGTCCCTTGGCGCGCAAGAGATCACCCGCGCGGCCTATCACGCACGGCTAGAGATGGCGTTGATGAAAACGGCAGATTTCACAGCGCCCGCTGCGGCCAGCGCTCAGGACGTAGTGCAGCGGATGACCCAGATGTCATAGCGCGGATGCTCCAGCGCCGACAGCGCGGGGGCAGAGGCGATCATCCAGCCTGCAAAAAGCCGGTTCTCGTCGCCCGTCTCGACGATCTCGAGCTCGGCATAGGCGTCGCCCGCAGGGTTGCCCGACGGATAGCGACATTCGTTCATCGTCACATTCAGATTGCCCACGCGCGCGGTTTCGCCGCGGCGCATTTCAACGTCACGCGACACACCCGATACCTTGTCGAGCGCGCGCAAAACTCCGCCTTCAGCGCTGGCCACCTGCTGTGCCTGCACCGGTGCGGCCATTATGGCGAGCATCATCAATATCTTGCGCATCACATGGGTTCCTTGAACGTCAAAGGGCGTTGCCAGCACAGCCGGGCCGCCGCAGCAGCGCGCGCCCGATCACGGGGCGCGCGCGTGGCGTTTATTCGGGCTGCCACGCCTCATAGTCACCGCGGTCCGCAGGCTTTTCGCGGCGGATCGATCCTGCGGGCGCATAGGCCAAGGTGGTGCCGGTCAGGTTCTCTTGGTGGGGCTTTTCCCAGGTCTTATGCGCCAGCGGACGCGCCTCGGGGGTTTCATCCCACGAATGGTGCAGCCAGCCGTGCCAATCCGCGTTGACGCGCGTCGCCTCGATCTCGCCGTTGAAGATCACCCAGCGTTTGCTGCTGTCCGCGTTGCGGTAGTACACATTGCCCTCGGCGTCTTCGCCGACCTTGATGCCCTTGCGCCACGTGAACAGTTGCGTGTTCAGCGTCTGGCCGTTCCACCACGTCACGCCGCGCAAAAGAGAGTTGAGAATGCCCATAGAGGTCTCCTGAAGCTTTGATGGATATATGCACCAAGGCCGCGCAAAGGTCTAGCGGGCTTCGGGGCACATAGCCGCGGTTTTCAGCCGGGTAGGCAGGCGGTGACTTCGATTTCGATGCGGTATTTGTCGTCGATCAGCCCGCATTCGATCATTGTCGCGGCGGGCGGCGCGTCACCAAAGACCTCTGACAGGATCGGCCAGCAGGGTTCGAACTCTGCGCGGTCGGGTAGATAATAGTTCACGCGCACCACATCCGACATGGTGCAGCCTGCCTCGCGCAGGGCCCCTTCGATGGTCGCAAGGGCGGCGCGGCACTGGTCGGTCACGGTATCGCCCTGCCCGACGGTGCCCGCCACATGGACAAAGCCCCCCGCCACAACGGCGCGGCAGTAGCCGATCTTGGCTTCGAATTCACCGCCGGAAAAAATACGTCTTGTCATGATGCGCCTCTTGTCTGTCATGCCTGCCCCCTGTCAAAGCGCCTGCCCTTGCGAAGGTCAAGCGACAAAGCGGCGGCCCCCTGCCAGATACGAAAAAGGCGCACCATCGCTGGCGCGCCTTGATCAGATAACATGCATGCGATGCCTAGCCGGCGGTTGCAGGCTCTTTCTCGGCGTCGGCGTGGATCATCAGCGGTGCCGCGTCAGAGGTCACCGCCTCTTCGTTCACGACCACCTCGGTGACGCTGTCCATGCCGGGCAGATCGAACATCGTGTTCAGCAAGATGTCTTCGAGGATGGAGCGCAGACCACGGGCACCGGTTTTGCGTTCGATGGCGCGTTTCGCGATCGCCAACAGCGCGTCATCGGTAAAGGTCAGCTGCGTATCCTCGATCTCGAACAAGCGCTGGTACTGTTTGACCAACGCGTTTTTCGGTTCGGTCAGGATGGTGACCAGCGCGTCCTCGTCCAGATCCTCGAGCGTCGCCAGAACCGGCAGACGGCCCACAAATTCAGGGATCAAGCCGAATTTCAGCAGATCTTCCGGTTCGAGGTCGGTGAAAATCTCGCCAATGCCGCGGGCATCCTGATCGCGCACATCGGCACCAAAGCCCATGGCCGACCCTTTACCGCGCGCGGCAATGATCCGGTCCAGACCGGCGAAAGCGCCGCCGCAGATGAACAGGATGTTCGTGGTATCCACCTGCAGGAATTCCTGCTGCGGATGCTTGCGCCCGCCCTGCGGCGGGACAGAGGCCACGGTGCCTTCCATCAGTTTCAGCAAGGCTTGCTGCACGCCTTCACCGCTCACATCACGAGTGATGCTGGGGTTTTCGGATTTGCGCGTGATTTTATCAACTTCGTCGATATAGACGATGCCGCGCTGTGCACGCTCGACATTGTATTCAGACGCCTGCAATAGCTTGAGGATAATGTTTTCAACATCTTCCCCGACATAGCCCGCTTCGGTCAGTGTCGTCGCATCGGCCATGGTAAAGGGCACATCCAGAATACGCGCCAGCGTTTGCGCCAGCAGCGTCTTACCGCAACCCGTGGGCCCGATCAGCAGGATGTTGGATTTCGCCAGCTCGATGTCCCCACCCTTTTGGGCGTGGTTCAGACGTTTATAGTGGTTGTGCACGGCAACCGACAGCACCCGTTTGGCCATCGCCTGCCCGATCACGTAATCGTCCAGAACATCACAGATGTCTTTCGGGGTCGGCACACCATCGGTGGCTTTCAGCCCCGAGGCTTTGGTTTCCTCGCGGATGATATCCATGCAAAGTTCGACACATTCGTCACAAATGAAGACAGTCGGACCTGCAATCAGCTTGCGCACCTCATGCTGACTTTTGCCACAAAAGCTGCAATAAAGTGTGTTCTTGCTGTCGCCGCTCGAAGTATTAGCCATTTCAACCCTTTCAGGTCTGTCGTTTGATCGTGTCCGCCATAGGGCAGCCATCTATATATTTTTTTGCTCGGTGCCAGCTTAGGCCAGCGGTGCGTGGTCCACAATCGCAAAATAACGGGCCACGCACGCCTTATTTACTTGCCTTTTTTGTCGCCATCTTTTGGCGCATCAGGATCATCCATCTTGCCGCGGTTCTCGACGATCTCGTCGATCAGGCCCCAGTCTTTGGCTTCTTCGGGCGACATGAAGTTGTCACGCTCAAGCGCTGCTTCGACTTTTTCCAGCGGCTGGCCGGTGTGCTTGACATAGATCTCGTTCAGGCGCGTTTTCAGCTTTTGCGTTTCCTGCGCGTGAATCATGATGTCCGTCGCCTGACCCTGATACCCGCCGGAGGGCTGGTGGACCATAACGCGGCTGTTGGGCAGCGAGAATCGCATGCCTTTTTCGCCCGCTTGCAGCAACAGCGACCCCATGGATGCCGCCTGCCCGATGACCAGCGTGGACACCTTCGGTTTGATGTACTGCATGGTGTCGTAGATCGACAGGCCAGAGGTCACAACGCCGCCGGGGCTGTTGATATACATGGAAATTTCCTTGGAGGGGTTCTCTGCCTCGAGGTGCAGAAGCTGCGCCACGATCAGCGATGACATGCCGTCATGCACAGGCCCGTTAAGGAAAATGATCCGCTCTTTCAGTAGACGCGAGAAGATGTCGTACGCACGTTCGCCCCGGCTGGTTTGTTCAACCACCATAGGGACCAGCGTGTTCATATATGTATCATGTGGATCGTTCATAAAGCCTGCCTGATATTGCCGTTCGCCGGACCATACCCGCGAAACCTTGGCTTAAGATTAATCGCGCCACCTAGGGGGTTCAAGGGGGGCAGGACCGATCATCCCCTTGGCTTTGGATTTGGCCGCGCGCCACCGCCCTGCCCCGCTGATCTGTGCCGCGGATACCGGCAGCCGTTTTTCGCCCACATCCCGCCCGTTCCTGCGCTAGGGTGGCGCGCAGTACGGCCCACCGCCGCGCGCCCTGTCACAGAACTGTCATGAAAGCGGAACACGTTTGTAGCACATCGCGACGACATAAGGCGCAACCGCGAGTCACCTCGCCAAACGCAATGCCAGACGCACTGCCCGACACAATAAAGGAATAGCCATGACACGTCGCCAAATCCTCGATGATCCCGAAATCGGCAACAAGGCCGAAGCTTTCGAAGCCTTCGACGACATCCCCACCAACCCCAATCTGCAGCGCACCATCGGCGATGTGATCAACGCGCGCTACGGACGCCGCGACATCTTGCGCGGCATGCTGGGGGTCACGGCGACAACCGCATTGTTCGGCACCTCGGCAATGGTCGCGCCGCGTCAGGCAAGTGCCGCCACCGCAGACAGCCGCTATGTCTTTGACGAACTGGCATGGGGCAATGACGAAACCCACCATGTGGCCGACGGCTATGACGCCAATGTGCTGCTGCGGTGGGGCGATCCGATCACCGCCGACGCGCCCGAATTCGACGTGATGAACCAGACCGCGGCAGCGCAGCTCAAGCAGTTCGGCTATAACAATGACTACGTGGGTTTTGTCCCGCTGAATGACGATGGCAGCCGCGGGTTGCTTTGTGTGAACCACGAATACACCAACGAAGAGGTGATGTTCCCCGGTCTTGGCCGTCAGGACCGCGCGCAGTTTTCCGGCATGACGCCCGCGCTGATCGACATTGAAATGGCCGCCCACGGTGGTTCGGTGGTCGAGATCGCCAAGGACGACGCCGGGGTCTGGCAGGTGGTGCGCGACGGCAAGATGAACCGCCGCATCACCCCGCTGGACACCGCGATGACCATCGACGGCCCCGCCGCGGGCCATGCGCGGATGAAGACCAACGACGACCCCGACGGGGTGAATGTGATCGGCACGCTGAACAACTGCGCCGGCGGGCTGACCCCTTGGGGGACGTGGCTCATGGCCGAGGAGAACTTCCACGGCTATTTCTGGAGCGACCAGCTGGACGCGGACGGCAAACCCGTGATCGCCGATGACCACCCCGAAGCCGCGTCCTACAAACGCTATGGCGTGCCGGGCATGTGGTACGCCTGGGGCGCGCAATACGACCGTTTCAACATCGATAAAGAACCCCTCGCCCCCAATAAATTCGGCTGGGTGGTCGAGGTGGACCCGATGGACCCGACCTCTACCCCCGTCAAACACACCGCTTTGGGCCGCTTCCGCCACGAAGGTGCGGAAACCACGGTCAGCAGTGACGGGCGTCTGGTGATCTATATGGGCGACGACAACCGTTTTGATTACCAGTATAAATACGTCTCGGGGGGCAAGGTCTCGGACGACCGGGCGGCCAATGCCAAACTGCTGAGCGACGGCACGCTTTATGTCGCGCGCTTTGACGAGGACGGCACGGTGGCTTGGCTGCCCCTGACCCACGGCACCGGCCCGCTGACGGCTGAAAACGGTTTCAATGACCAAGGTGACGTGATGATCGACACGCGGATCGCGGCCGATCTGCTGGGCGCGACCCCGATGGACCGCCCCGAAGACGCGCAGCCCCGTGGTGACGGCACGGCCTATATCATGCTGACAAACAACACAAAACGCACAGAGGATGAGGTGAACGCCGCCAACCCGCGTGCCGACAGCAGCTTTGGCCACATCATCGAGATCAAGGAAGACGGCGGCAACCACGCGGCGACGCAGGGGCGCTGGTCGATCCTTGTGAAATGCGGCGATCCGTCGGTGTCGGACGTGGGCGCGCAATGGAACCCCGAAACCTCCGAAAACGGGTGGTTCGGCAGCCCCGACAACTGCGCCATCGACGCCGATGGCCGCCTGTGGGTCAGCACGGATCAGGGCAGCAACTGGGCCAAGACGGGCAAGTCGGACGGGCTCTATGCGGTCGAAACCGAAGGCGAGGCGCGCGGCACGTCCAAGCTGTTCTTCCGCTGCCCCGTCGGCGGAGAGATGTGCGGCCCCTACTTTACCGACGACGGCGAGACGCTGTTTGTCGCCGTGCAGCACCCCGGCACGGACGGGACCAAGAACATCCCCGGGTTCGAGCGTGAAAGCACCTTTGAAGATCCCGCCACCCGCTGGCCCGATTTCGATCCCAAGATGCCCCCGCGCCCTGCGGTGGTTGTGGTCACCAAACAGGGCGGCGGCAAGATCGCCGTCTGACGCCCCCGACCCTATTCCAACCAAATTCATTTCAAAATCTCTGCGCCCAAGGGTTCCCCCCCTTGGGCGCAATTTCTTTGTCGCGCCGGCAAATGCGAATCATCTTTACAAAACTAGTTTTATAGTTTTGTCTGATGCTATGACAGAACATCAAACAACTGCCCGCGCCCTCGCCGCCCTTGGCCATGATACCCGCCTCGCGATCTTTCGCCTGCTTGTCCGCGCCGGTGAAGACGCGCTGACCGTGGGGGAGATCGGTGCCCATCTCAATGCGGCCCCCTCCACCCTTGCCCATCACCTTGGGGCATTGGTCGATGCGGGGTTGATCATCCAGCGCCGCGACGGGCGCAACATCGTCAACCGCGTCGATTTCGACGTGATGCGGGCGACGCTTTCATTTCTCACCTCGGAATGCTGCACCGGTGTTTCACTTTTGAAGGAGACCGCCGCATGACCGACCTGCCCCACCCCGCGCGCAGCCCGCTCAGGTCGCTGGCCCATCACATCTGGACGCGAGAACGCGTGTGGCTGGTCTGTATCGCGGTGCTGGCCGCTGTCGCAGCGCTCGATGCGCCGCTTGCCGTGACCAGCGCGCAATTTACCGCGACCAACCTGCTGGATGTCGCACCGTTTCTGATCCTGTCCATTGCGGTTGCCGCCTACGCGGGTGCCACGGGGGCCGACGGGCTGATCGCGCGGGCCTTTACCGGATCACCCGCCGTGATGATCGCCATCGCGGCACTCGCCGGCGGGGTCTCGCCCTTTTGTTCATGCGGGGTGATCCCCTTGATCGCGGCGCTGCTGGCGATGGGGGTGCCCCTGTCCGCCGTCATGGCCTTCTGGCTGGCGTCGCCCGTCATGGATCCGTCGATGTTCGTGCTGACCACTGGCGTTCTGGGGGTGGAGTTCGCGGTGGCCAAGACCATCGCGGCCGTCGGGCTCGGGGTATTTGGCGGGATCATTGTGCATCTGCTGTCCCGCGCGGGTGGCTTGACCGACCCGCTGCGCGACGGCGTGGGCAATGGCGGCTGCGGCGCGTCGAAGGTCCGCACATCGCACCCTGTGGTTTGGGCCTTCTGGCACGACAAGACGCGATCCGCCAAATTCCTGCGCGAGGCCGCCAAGACCACGATCTTCCTGACCAAATGGCTGACGCTGGCGTTCCTGCTGGAAAGCCTCATGCTGGCGTGGATTCCCGCAGAGACGGTGACCCGCGCCCTTGGCGGCAGCGGTCTGGCCCCGATCGGGATTGCGACCTTGGTGGGGGTGCCGGCCTATCTGAACGGCTATGCCGCGCTGCCGCTGGTGGGCGGGCTGATCGGACAGGGCATGGCCCCCGGTGCGGGTCTGTCGTTTCTGGTCGCGGGCGGGGTGACCTCCCTGCCCGCGGCCATCGCCGTCTGGGCCTTGGTCAAACGCCCTGTCTTCGCGCTGTATATCGGGATCGCACTGACAGGGTCATTTGCCTCGGGGCTGCTGTTTCAACTTTGGGCGTCGCTGTGACGCCCAAAGCAGGGCTTATTCTGCCAGACAGCTGCTAAAGGCTGCGGCCAGATCGCGCAGCAAAGCAGGGTACATGTCCACCCCCGGCTCAAGCGCGGCACCAATCGGATCAAGCGAGGCGGATTTCAGCGCCGTGCCGTCTTGCAGCGCCTCGACCAGACCGGCGTTGAACTGGGGCTCGGTAAAGACGCAGGCGGCCTGCGTGTCCTTTACCACATCGCGTACCTCGGCCAGACGCGCGGCACTGGGGGCAGCCCCATCGCTCAGCGAGATCGCAGCGCTTGCCTCGACATCAAAGCGGGCTTCGAAATAGTGATAAGCGTCGTGGAAGACGACAAACTTCTGCCCCCGAAGCGGCGTCAGCTCGGCCTGAATATCGGCTTGAAGATCTACCAGCTGCGCTTGGGCCTGCGCAGCGTTATCTGCGTAAAGCTCTGCGTTTTCAGGGTCTTGCGCGGATAATCTTGCAGCGATGGCATCCAACCAGACCATTGCGTTTTGCGGATCCAGCCAGATATGCGGGTCCAGCGCGCCGGGTGCATGATTGTGCCCTTCGTGAGCGTCTGCCTCTTCATGTGCGTCATGGTCGTGGTCGTCATGATCTGCGTGGTCATCGTGACCTTTGTGGTCGTCGTGATCATGGCCTTCGTGGTCGCCGTGATCGTCATGCTTGGCATGGTCGTGCCCTTCATGATCCCCGTGATCCTCGTGGTCTTCATGCGCGTCGTGGTCGTGACCCTCGTGACCCTCGTGATCCTCGTGGTCGCCATGCCCCTCATGAGCTGAATGGTCGTGCCCTTCGTGATCCTCGTGCTCCGCGTGGTCCGCGTAGTCGTCATGACCGTCGTGATCATCGTGACCTTCATGATCTCCGTGATCATGGGCTTCGAACGCAACGCCGCTGCGGTTGGTCAGCAGGCGGATACCCTCTACGTCTTGCAAGGTCAGACGTTCGGCCCCCTGCGCCAGACTGCTCATCGGCTCTTCAAGCCACGGAGCCAGCGACGGGCCGACCCAGACCACCAGATCGGCCTTGGCCACCGCGCGCGCCTCGCTGGGGCGCATGGCATAGCTGTGGGGCGACGCGCCGGGCGGGATGATCAGATCGGGGCTGCCTGCACCCTGCATGACCATAGAAACCAACGAATGTACCGGCGCGATATCGGTGGCGACACGGGGCACCTCTGCATGTGCCAGACCGGCAGAGAAAAGAAGGGTTGTGCAAAGCAGGCGGCGCATTGGCGGGCTCCTATTAATGTTATACTATAACCTTGATAGATCACACGTTATAACATATCAACACCGAACCCTGCTACGGAGGCGAAATATGTCGACCATTGGATTTGAAACGCATGATCACGGGGCCTGCGTCGACGACGCGATGGCCGCCGCAGAGGCGCGTTGCGCGGCCTCGGACCTTCGGCTGACACCGATACGTCGCCGCGTGCTGGAACTGCTGCTGGCCGAACACCGCGCCTTGGGGGCCTATGATATTCTGGGGCATCTCTCTGCCGAAGGGCTCGGGGCGCAGCCGCCCGTCGCCTATCGCGCGCTGGACTTTCTGGTGAAGGCGGGGCTTGCCCACCGGATCGAGGCATTGAACGCCTATATCGCCTGCAGCCACGTCGGTGCCGATCACACGCCGGCCTTCCTGATCTGCCGCAGTTGCCAATCGGTTGCCGAAAGCGACACGACGCTGACCCAAGGGCGTTTGGGCGATGCGGCCCGCGCGGCGGGGTTCCAGATTGAACGCACGGTGATCGAGGCGCAGGGCCTCTGCCCCTCCTGTCAGGACGGAGCCACCGCATGAGCCTGATCGCCACCCGGAACCTGACCCTGCGCATTGGCGGGCAAACGGTGCTGCGCGACGTTGATATCGCCGTAGAGCGCGGCGAGATCGTGACCATCGTCGGCCCCAACGGGTCGGGCAAGTCGAGCTTGCTGCGGGCGTTGATCGGCGCGCTGAAACCCGCGTCGGGGACGATCACCCGTGCTGCGGACCTGCGCATCGGCTATGTCCCGCAAAAGCTGCAAATCGACGCGACGCTACCGCTGACGGTGCATGGCTTTTTGAACCTGCCCCGCCGCCAGCCCCGCGAGACCATCGCGCAGGCGCTGCTACAGGCGGGGGTCACGGATCTGGCGAAAAAGCAGATGACCGACTTGTCGGGTGGCCAGTTCCAGCGCGTATTGCTGGCACGCGCCCTGCTGAACAAACCCCATATCCTGATCCTCGACGAGGCGACGCAGGGGCTGGATCAACCCGGCTCTGCCGCGTTTTACCGCCAGATCGAAGAGGTCCGCCGCGACATGGGCTGCGCCGTCTTGATGGTCAGCCATGATCTGCATGTGGTGATGGCGGCTTCGGATCGGGTGCTATGCCTGAACGGTCATGTCTGCTGCGAAGGCACCCCCGAGATTGTCGCCGATGCGCCGGAATACCGCGCGTTGTTCGGCACCGGCACCCAAGGGGCACTGGCGCTTTACCGGCACGAACATTCGCATTCGCATGATCATGCACATGATCATAGCCACATGCACGACCACACCCACGACCATGCGCAGGGCCATACCCATGGTGCCGGCTGCAACCACGCCCATGGGGACCAAGATGCTTGATGACTTTTTGATACGTGCCGGGCTTGCCGGTATCGGTGTGGCCTTTGCAGCCGCGCCTTTGGGCTGTTTCGTCGTCTGGCGGCGCATGGCCTATTTCGGCGATGCAACCTCGCACGCGGCGTTGCTGGGGGTCGCGCTGGCCTTGGCGTTCGAGCTGCCGATTTTCGCGGGGGTGCTGTTGGTGGCCCTGTCGATGGCGCTGATCGTGACGGCGCTGAACGGGCGCAGCCTTGGCACGGATACGCTGCTGGGGGTGCTGGCCCACGGGGCCTTGGCCATCGGCCTTGTGGCGGTGTCGCTGCTGCCGAACCAGCGTGTCGACCTCAGCGCCTATCTGTTCGGAGAGATCCTGGCCGTGACCAAGACCGACCTTGCGATCATCTGGAGCGGGGCCGTCCTGTCGATCGCGCTGCTGGTCTGGCGCTGGCAGGCATTGCTGTCGTCCACGCTGAACCCCGATCTGGCGACGGCCAGCGGGGTCAATCCGCGCCGTGAACAGCTGATATTGACGCTGGCGCTGGCAGTGACGGTCGCGGTCGCGATCAAGGTGGTCGGCGCGCTGCTGATCGCGGCGATGCTGATCATCCCCGCCGCCGCCGCCCGCCCCTTTGCCCGCACGCCCGAAGTCATGGCCATGGCGGCCTGTATCATCGGGATGATCGCCGCCTTGGGCGGTCTGGCCGCGTCCTTCACGCTCGACACGCCGACGGGGCCCAGCATCGTCAGCGTGGCGGCGGTGCTGTTCATGTTGTCCTCTGGCGTAGCCCCGTTGCTGAAACGCTAGGCGCGGATCTGCACACAGCAAGGGCCGCAGCATCACGCTGCGGCCCTTGCTGTTTCGGGGGTGGCCCTATTCGGTCAGGCGGCTGCCGCGAAAGACTGCGACGGGTGCCCGGTGCTCACCAGACTATGCGGGAAGAAGACCGAGAATTTGGTGCCCTTGCCCACCGTGCTGGAGACCGAGATATCGCCCCCATGCGCCAGCGCCAGTTTCTTACAGATCGCCAGCCCGAGCCCTGTACCGCCTTCTGACCGGTTGTCGGCGCTTTCGATCTGGGTGAAGGCCTGGAAGATCGATTCCAGATCTTTCTGCTGCATCCCGACACCATTGTCTTCGACCTCGAAGCGGAAGCCGCCACCGTCCACTTCGGCCCTCAGGAAGATATCCTTGCCCTTGGAAAACTTGAGCGCATTGCCCACCAGATTGATCAGGATCTGCAAGCAGCGGCCACGGTCGGCGATCACGTCAAGGCTGCCGTCGGGGATATGAAGGGTCACATCCTTGCCCTGCGCCATGCCCTGAAACTGGTCCTCGACCTGCGCCAGCAGCGCCCGTGTGGGGAATGTCGTCTTGGCCAGTTTGATGTCGTTCAGCTCGATGCTGGTATAGTCGAGAATATCGTTGATGATCGTCAGCAGGTGGTTGCCCGCGAATTTGACGCGCTGGCCGTAAAGCTCTGCCTGATCCCCGATGATATTATAGTGTTTTTCGGTGATCGGCTCACCCGGCGACAGTTTGGCCGTGGTCGTGGTCTTGAGCTTGGTCAGGAAGCCCGCATAGCCGATCACAATCGTCAGCGGCGTGCGCAATTCGTGGCTGAGAACGCTCATGAATTCGGATTTCGCGCGGCTCGCCCCTTCGGCAGCGTCGCGGGCCTTGCGCAACTCCTCGATGCTTTCCATGCGGGTCCGGTTTTCGATGAAATAGGTGAACAGGCCGCCAAGGGTGATTGTCGTCGCCGTGCCCGCGATCACCAGTGCCAGCAGCTTGTATTCTTCGGGGTTGGTATAGCCGGGTTTCAGCCCGATGCAGTCCACGCTGAACGCGGCCATGCCGGTGAAATGCAGCCCGATGATGGCGAGCGTCAGGACGCCCGTCATTTGCAACCCGCTCCACCGTGCGCTGCGGCTGCCCAGATACAGCGCGGCAGTCGACAGGACCACCGCCAGAATAACAGACCCGATGAGGTAGCCACGGTCCCAGGTCACCACACCTTCGACGCGGTAGGCCACCATGCCGGTGTAATGCATCGCCGATACCGCAACGCCAAAGATCGTGCCGCCGATGATCGTGCTCGCGAGCGACCGGAACATGCCCGCCACCATGATGCCCACGGTCGACCCTGCAATCGCGATCAACAGCGAGACAAAGGTCAGTTGCAAGTTAAACGTTACCGGTGCCGAAGGCTGATACGCGAGGATTGCGATAAAATGCGTACACCAGACCGCAACGCCCGCCGTGATCGCCGTGAGGAAGTACCAGATCAGCGCCTGCCTGCGCGGTCGCCCCAAGGCGTGCTGATACAAACGCGACACCACCCAGCAGCCAAAGGCGCAAAGCAGCCCGGCCAGAAGCACGAGACCAAGGTCGTGATCATGATGGATCGTATGGGCTACTTTGAACATGTCGGCGCACTCTACCTGTTGATTACCGGACAGTTAATCGGCGGAGAAAACGGCAGATTTGAGGCGTGTTTACGTTATACTGGTGGTAACCAAGAAAAATTACCGGTCTTTTTTACCATGGGAAACAACAGCTTGCAGGGTGCCAATCCGGCGGAAATGGCCAGTATATAAGGGCTGATGCCGCCGCGACGACTGCACTGCAAGCAAGGCGTAGGGGGCTGAACGCCCCGCCTATTGCCCTTTGATCTTGATAGAATACTGCCGCCGCGCGCCAGCGGGGGGACGCGGGAAAGGGGCGGCCTTGCGGATCACCGATACCGCCGCCCGGTCCAGCGCGGCAGAGCCGGACCCCCGTGCGACTGACACAGAAGCCAACCCGCCATTGCTGGCGATGGCAAAAGAGATCGTCGCGGTGCCCGTGGTCCGGACCCGCGGCTTGCCCGCCCGCGAGATGCGGCGCATGACCTGACCGGGGTAGTTGCTGGCGGCGGCATTGCCTTGCGCCGATGCGGCGGCTTGGCGTTTGCCGGTGCTCGTGGATTTGGCCGATGCGCTTTGACCCGACGAAGACCCTTTGGTCGCATTGCGCTGCGCATTGCCACGTGCGGCGGCTTGCTGCGTTGCTTTCTTCTTGGCGGCTTGCTGCTCTGCCTGACGGCGTTCACGCTCCGCCTGCTCTTGCTTGGCGCGGGCCTCAGCGATTTTGGCAGCGGTTTCAGGGTTCTTGCGCATGGGTCGGCGCGACAGGACGGGGGCGTCGCTGTCGGGGTCTTGCGCCTGCAGGGTTTCAGGCGGCGGCGCGACTTGCGCGCTCTCGGAGGGGGGTACGGCCAGCGGTGTGGGTGCCAAGGCGGCGGGTGCTGCGGGGGCCGCAGGCGTCACCGCTGCCACATCGGGCGGGGTCACGGGCTGCGCCTGTTCAGGCGGGGTCACGGGCTCGGCCTGCTCGGGCGGCGTTTGCTCTGCTGTGGTGGGGCGCAGGGGTTCTGCGGCGGTAGGAGCCTCGGCCACGGGCGTCTCTGCCGGTTCTGCCGGTTCCGGCGTGAGCGTGCCCACGGCCATATCCTCGAAACTGCTGCCCATCATCGCCTCGACCGGCGCACCGCCCCCTTCGATGGCGATCTCTTCTTGCGGCAGCCCTATGGTGACCGCCCCCGCGACGATCCCGACCGCCAAGGCGAAGGAGACCCCTTTGGCTGTAGGAGAATGCGATATCATTGCAGTGCCCTTTGCGTGACGAGCATCACCTTCTGCGCCCCCGCCGCGCGCAAGTCGCGGGTCAGCGTGACCAGCGTCTCGGCCGGCAAGGCGCGATCCGGCACAAGGCGTATGATCTCGCGGTCTTCGTCAGACAGGCTGGCGACATAGGACGCAGCATCCACCTGCTCCGCGCCTTGGTAGGTCAACCGCCCGTCGGGGTAGATCACCAAAGCGTCCGGCGGGGCCTGACCCTCAAGCGCGCGGGTCTCGACCAGTTTCAGATCGGGGTCCAGCGGCTGCGCCAGCGTGCCCGCGACCATGAAGAAGACGAGCATCAGAAAGACGATATTGATCAACGCGATGGTCGGTTCACGCTGCGGTTTGGATTTGGCAAATCGGCGCATCTGTCAGCCCCCCAATACCGACACCTGCAAGGCAGGCATCTCGCGCAGTTTGACCAGCACATCCGTCAACCGCTGCGCATCCACATCCGCCCCGAGCGAGACCAGCAGCACGGTGCCTGTCTCGGCCTCGGCCAAGGATGATCCGGCCAGCGCGTCCAATGCGATTTCGTCGCCATTCAGACGCAGGGTATCGGGGCCAAGCTGCAAGAACACCGGCTTGGCATCGCTGGCCTGCGCGACCGCGCCCGAACCGGCAGCGGCCAGCGGCA
This sequence comes from Sulfitobacter sp. G5_S2_6_S6, assembly GCF_054968505.1. NCBI lineage: Bacteria > Pseudomonadati > Pseudomonadota > Alphaproteobacteria > Rhodobacterales > Roseobacteraceae > Sulfitobacter > Sulfitobacter sp. G5_S2_6_S6. Next base: position 29,828 of record NZ_JBQKUI010000006.1, on the reverse strand, counting down.
CCTCGGAGAACTTCGAGAAGGTCGAGGTCAGCATAAAGAACAGCAGCAGCAGAAAGATGACATCAATCAAGGAGGTCATCGACAGCCGCCGTCTGCGCGTGCGCGGCCTAGCCATGTGCGGCGACCATTTCAGGTGTCGGCGCTGACGCCGCGGCGGCAGGGGCCGCGATGTCGTTGGACGGGTTCAGCACCGTCAGGATCGCCTTATCCGCGATCACCCGCTCTGCCTCCATCCGCTGTTCCAGCCAGCTGAGGATCAGTGCCGTGGGCATCGCCACCACCAGACCGACAGCCGTGGTCAGCAGCGCCACCCAGATACCACCCGCAAGGATCGACGGATCCACCTGCGATCCGGCGGCTTGCAGCGACCGGAAAGCCTCGATCATGCCCAGAACCGTACCGAACAGGCCCAACAAGGGGGCCAGCTGCGCCACGGAATCGAGCAGGCGGAAACCGGTTTCGAGCTTGGCAAAACGCGTCTCTGCCTCGGCTTGCAAACGCTCTACGCCTGCGCCGTTGCCCTTGCCGTTCGACACCATCGCCATCTTGATCACGGGGGCGAGGTAGCTTTTCGACCGGCCCAAAGCTTCGCGGGCGACGGGTCTGTCGCCACGGTCCCATGCCTCTACCGCTTCGGTCAGCGCCTTGTGCCGCCCCACGGCAGAGCGCCAGAACTGCCAGACCTTATAGATCGCCACTGCCAGCGTCAGCACGGCGACGCCCATCAGGACAACAACAACCGGCCCGCCGGTCTCGGCGATCTGGTGGAACGACGCGATCAGTGCAGAGAACATATCCATCAGCCCAGAACCTCGATTGACGTGCGTGATGTAGGCAGCAGGCCGGTGTCACAGACGCCGCTGGCGCTGCCGCCCGTTTCGCAGGCGTTGGCCCCGTTGAACAGGATGCGGCCCAGCCCTTCGCAGGTGGTTTGCGGCACGACGAACTGGCGCACGCGCGGGCGGGCCGGTGGCAGGGTGCCGAAATCAAACAGCGTCAGCCGGTCCACCTGCCCTTCGGTGTCAAACAGCACCGCCTCGTAGATGATCTTGTCGACCGGCGTCTCCAAGCCATTGGTGATCATGAAGGTCAGCTTGCAGGCATCTTCGGTGGTCTCTGCCGCGTTCAACTCGACCGAGATTTGATCCTTGATATCGGTCTCTTGCGCGGCGACCAGCGGGGCTACGATCACAAGGGGCAGCGACAGAATAGCGGTACGGAAACGGGACATGGGACCTCCTGACCGTGGGAAATGACGATAAGATTTTTGGCTAAGGCGCTATTGGCACCTTTGGCTCTGGCGCGGCGCAGCGGGCAAACAGCCCTTTTGGCACAGCGCGATTGCGCCGTGCCTAGCAAAGATCACGACAAGGCGCAATCCTGACTTTAACAATCAACTATTCAGGAATGCACGCGCCGGCGATAAACCGCAAAGGTAGCCCCTGCGCCGCCCGCGTTACCGAAGCTTGCGCAGATAGGCCCAGGACACGTGACCGCGCACGCGGCGGGCCTGATCAAGCGAGACGTCGCACCAGCGCGTGCCGCCGGTTTGCTGACAGTCGTGCACCTGCAAAATGGTGCCGTTGGGCAGACCAAGCAGCACGATGAACCCCGTCCCCGGCCCTGCCCGCATCTTGAGCATGTCATCCTCACCCACGCCCGTTACCTCGAAACGGCCCAGCGATCCTGCGGTGGCGGGGGTGGCCCCCAAGGTGGTCGCGATCACGATTGCCGATATGGCGGCGGTCACTGCTTTGCGCATTTTTCTTGCCCTTGTTCTGATAGCCTCGGGTCCGGTGGTAGCCTGTGGGGGCCACAAAATAAACCGTGATATCGCCCAAGGGGTCATCATCCGCCGATCCGCCGATGCGCGGGCGTCAGATGTTGGGGACGATGAAATCGGGCGACAGACCGGCCTGCGCGATGGCATCCGTCACATCCAGCCCCGTGAGCGCGCCATAGCCCGTGACCAGCGCCGTGGCAAAGCCCGCCTGCGCGCCGCCCAGAATATCGGTATGCAGCGTATCGCCGACCATCAGCACCCGTTCGGGACGCAGGGCGCGATTGAACCGGCCGAGGGCGATGTCAAAGACCTGCCCGAACGGCTTGCCCAGAAACACAGGCATCACACCAGTGCGATCGGCCAGCCGGTGCGCAAACCAGCCCGGTTCCCGCGAGAGGCCCGTTTCACGCGGTGCCACCAGATCGGGGTTGCCCACCAGCACCGGACGGGGCGCGCGTTTCAGCGACGCCTCCAGCAATGTCTGCCGACGGTCGGTCCAGCCGTCTGCGCCCACCAGCAAGAACCCGTCCTGCGCATCGTAGCTTTCGGCGTCATCCCCCAGCACAGTCGTGTTCAGCGTCGCCAGTTCCCCCAGATCGACGGCGGGGTTGATCATCACGCCCCATCGGCACGGCGGCAGCCCCGCGATATGCGCGGTCAGCGCCTCGCGGCTGGTGGTCACCTCGGAGGCCGAAAAATCGAACCCCAGACGGGCGTAGCGCGCCATCATATGCGCCTTGGGATAGGCAGCGGAGTTTGACACCACGCCAACCGCCTTGCCCGCCGCGCGCAGCGCCGCGATGGTATCGGTCGCACCGGGGATCGCGGTTTCGCCGACGTTCAGCACGCCATAGGCGTCAAACAGGATCAGATCGAAGCGCGCCGCGATGTCGGTGAACATGCCGGTTTCCGCCAGACCGCCCGCCGCGGTGCGCGGCAGACGGTCGGCGATTTGCAGATAGCGCGCAAAGGCGCTTTGCGGGTCGACGCCGATGCTCTGGGTCACAGGATACGGCGGCGCAGATAGGCAGAGATGACTTCCCCCACCACCACAAGCGCGATGATCGCCAGCAGGATGGTCGCCACCTCGGGCCAGTTGAACGTGTCGATGGCACCTTGCAGGATGATCCCGATGCCGCCAGCGCCCACCAGACCCAGCACGGTGGATTCGCGCAGGTTGATATCCCACCGCAGAATGGCCACCGCCCAGAAGGTCGGCATGACCTGCGGCACGATCGCATAGAAGATCACCTTGAAGCGCGACGCGCCCGTCGCCTCAAGCGCTTCGACGGGGCGTGTGTCGATCTCCTCGATGGCCTCGCCCAGCAGTTTACCGATGAACCCGATAGAGCGGAACATGATCGCCACGATACCGGCCACAACACCGGGCCCGAAGATCGCCACAAACAGCAGCGCCCAGATGATCGTGTTCACCGACCGCGAGGTCACAAGAATCAGCCGCCCCAGCCATAGGGTCACACGGTTGGGTGTGGTGTTCTGCGCCGAGATATAGGCGACCGGCAGCGACAGCAGCACCGCAAAGGTGGTGGCGAATGTCGCGATGTTCACCGTGTCCCACAGCACCTTGAGGATGGTCTCCAGATTACTAGGGTCCGGCGGATACATCCGGCCAAACAGATCGGCGATCTGTTCAGGGGCACCCCAGACCCACGGCCAGATCACCTCTATCGAGGTGAGCGCCCAGGCGATGGCAAGTGCACAACCCAGAAAGATCGCATAGCGCGTCATACGTTGCTTGAACGTAAAGCGGGACCAGTCGTCGCGCCCGAATTGCGTAGAAAGTGAGGTCATTGGATACGCTTTCGGATGACGCCGCTGACGGCCTCGGAGAAAAGGATTACCCCGACGATGACGATGGTGATGGCAAGGGCAAAATCATAGTCATAGCGGCCGAAGGCATTGGCGAGCGTCGCACCGATGCCCCCTGCCCCCACGATCCCCACCACGGCAGAGGCCCGCAGGTTGGAATCAAGCTGGTAGATGGTCAGACCGATCTGGCGCGGCATGATCTGAGGGAAGATCGCGTAGGACAGCGTCGAGAAATACGGCGCACCGGCGGCGCGCATAGCCTCGACCTGCCCAAAGTCGATCTCCTCGATCCGCTCGGCCAGCATCTTGGCGACAAAGCCGATGGAATAGACGGTCAGGGTCAGCACTCCGGCGAACGGCCCGAAGCCAACGGCCTTGACGAAGAGGATCGCGACAATGACCGGATGGAAGCTGCGTGCGATGATGATAAGGGCGCGGCCCAGATAGAACACCGGCTTGGGGGCCACATTGCGCGCGGACATAAAGGCGATGGGGATCGACAGCAGTACGCCAAGCGCCGTGGCCAGCACCGCGATCTTGAGGCTTTCGAGAAACCCGTCGATCAGCAGACCGCTGCGTTCAAAGCTCGGGGGAAAGGCCCCGCCAAAGATCTTGCCTGCGCGGCCGATACCTTCGGCGACGCGATCCCAGTCGATGGGCATGGTCAGCCCGACCCAGCCGAAATAGGCGATGGCCCCCAGATACACGGCCCAGCGGAGCGCCGGATTGGCGATGAAGGGCGGCTTGACCCAAGTGTCGCGCGGCGCGGTCATGATGCGGCTGCCTTGTCATCCGGACCGCCGCTGCGGTCGGCATGGGGGCTGCCCGCATAGATCGCCTCCATCGCGGCGGGGTCCAGCATGTCGGGCTTGTCGTCAAAGATGATCCGGCCATAGCGCATGCCGACGATGCGGTCGGTGTATTCCTTGGCCTCGTTCACATTGTGGATGTTGATCAGCACCGGCAGCTTGAGCTCGCGCGACAGGTCGCGCAGCAGGCCCATGATCTGTTCCGATGTCTTGGGGTCAAGCGATGCGGTGGGTTCGTCCGCCAGCAGGATATCGGGCTCCTGCATCAGGGCGCGGACCACGCCGACACGCTGACGTTCACCGCCCGACAGCTGGTCGGCGCGGGTGTCGGCGTAATGGGCGATGCCGACCCGTTCCATCAACTCGTAAGCGCGGCGGATGTCTTGCTTGGGATAGCGCCGTGTGATGGCGGACCATGTTGAAATATACCCCAGACGGCCCGACTGGACGTTCTCCATCACGGTGAGACGATCCACGAGGTTGAACCCCTGAAACACCATCCCGATCTTGCGCCGTGCGGCCCGCAGGTTCTTGCCCCGCAGGCGGGTCAGATCGGTGCCGTTCAGCTCGATCGTGCCGGAGGTGGGTTCAACCAAACGGTTGATACACCGCAGCAACGTGCTTTTGCCCGCACCGGAAGACCCGATGATCGACACGACGCTTTCGCCCTCGATGGTCAGGTCAAGATTCTTGAGGACCGGATCGCCAGAGCCGTAGCGTTTGACGAGGTCAGTAATTTTCAACATGTAGGATACCTTATGCGTGAGGCCGGCCCATTGGGACCGGCCTCGACGGGAAAATCATTCAGCAGCAAGGCCTTGTGGCGTGTACTCAACACCGTTGGCAGACTGGATCTGGCGAATGACGGCCCATTGGTCTTTATAGGTGATCGGGACGAATTTGCTCACGCCCGAAAACTCTTCGCCCAATGCGGTGCCGGTGAAATCGTAGCTAAAGAAAGCTTCCTTGATCTTGTCCTTCAGCTCGGGCGTCAGGTCGTGGGCCACGCCGTAGGATGTCGTGGGGAACGGATCGCTTTCCCAGACAATACGCACCTCGGCAGGATCATAAAGCCCGCGTTCCGCCATGCGGTCCACCACTTCGGACGCAACCGGTGCCGCATCATAGTCACCCGCGACCACACCCAGCATGGATTGGTCGTGGCTGCCCGAGTATGTCACTTCGTAGTCCTGATCCGGCACGACGCCCAGATCAGGGAACAGCGCACGCGGTGCCTGATTGCCGGAGTTCGACGTGGGCGATGTATGCGCGACGCGTTTGCCAGCAAGGTCGGCCATCTCTTTGATATCGCTGTCGGCTTGGGTGTAGACCTGCAACTTGTAGCCGAACTGCCCGTCTTCGGAGCCCATGATCGCGAAAGGTTCAACGCCCGCAAGGTTCACAGCAAAGGGTGTGGGTCCGGTCGAGAAGCCCGCGATATGCAAACGGCCCGAGCGCATCGCCTCTACCTCGGCAGAGTTGGATTGCACAGCAAAGAACTGCACCTTCTTGCCGGTCACCTCGGACAGGTGGTCAATGAAGGGCGTCCAGATGTCTTCGTAGATCGCGGGATCTTCGACCGGTGTATAGGCAAAGACCAGCGTCGACGGGTCTTTGAGCATGCTTTCGTCCGTGGGCGCATCGGCTACCAGATCGCCGTTGGCGTCACAGAACATCGCGTCCAGCGCGCCGCGCTCGGCGCATTCTTCGGCCAGTGCGGTGGTGCCGGTCATGGCAAAAGCGGCCATCAGGCCCGCCGTGATAAAGCTGCGTTTGATCATCTTGTTTCTCCTCCCCGAGAATACCCGCGCAGAGTGTACTGCGCGATTAATTACGCGATACGAGCATTGAAGCTTTCGATTCGCAACATTTTCCGCCTAGTAATTTGGCAAGTGCCAAATATTGACGGTCGGATGCATCGCCCCGACCGCCGAAAGGAACCGCAGAATGGATACCGGAACGGAACGCCGAAACCTGCGCAAAGCAGAGCGCCACGCACAAATATTGCTGGAACTGCGCCTTGCCCCGCATGTGCGTGTATCGGACCTTGCGGCCAGCTTTGATGTGACCACCGAAACCGTCCGCCGCGATATTGCCGAGCTCAGCGCGCAGGGGCTTTTGCAGAAATCCTACGGCGGGGCCTCCTCCCGCGCGCCGGGGGCGCAAAGCGTGCTGGATGAACGTCAGCGCGAACATGTGGATGAACGTCGCCAGATGGCGCAGCTTGCCGCAAAACGGGTGACAGACGGGCAAACCCTGATGATCGACGCAGGCGCCACGATGATGGAATTCGCGCGGGCGCTCACCCTTTCCGGCGTGGCGGCGACGGTATTAACCAACAGCCTGCAGGTCGCGATGATCTTGGGGGCCTCGGACAGGGTGCGGGTGATCATGACCCCCGGCGACTATATGAATGCAGAGGCCGCGCTGACCGGCACTGCCACCTGCGACTTTCTGCGCGGTTTCAATGTCGACGCGTGTTTTCTTGGGGCCTCCGCGCTGGATGAAACCGGCGTGAGCGAGGCCATCGCAGGCTTTGCCGAGGTGAAACGCGCCATGCTGGACCAAAGCCGCGCCGCGCATTTCCTGATTGATGCCAGCAAGTTCGGCAAACGTCACCTGACGCAGGTAACCCCGCTGGAGCATCTGGGCCATCTGATCACCGATGCAGCCCCCAAGGACGGGCTTGCCCTAGCGCTTCGACATCATCGCACCCCCGTGATCACCCCCGAAAACGCCTGACAGTAACCGGCATGACCGCTTTGCGCAAAAGTCTACAAAATGCCTCGATTGCGCCCGTATTTTGTCCGTTCGATAAACAATGATGCAGTCAATAAAGGGGACAAAGGCAGGCAAACCAGCAACGACAGAAAGTCGTGCGGCGGCCTACCTGGACGGAAGAGGGTGGCACTTTGCTCAACAAGTTCACGGGGTATTTAGCCTCTAAGGTATTCGTCGTTCTGACGATTGTCCTGCTCGCAAGTATCGGCGGGATTGCCTATTCTATTGTAAAGCTCGACCGCGACAATCACCTCGCCGCGCTGCGCCTCGAGGTAGAGCAGGCCCTGCATTCGGTGGCCGACCAGATCCAGCTGCGTTTCTTCGAAGCCGTGCTGGTGGCCAAGAACATCGAGAATACGCTTGCCGTGGCGGGTGAGATCAACGAGCGTCAGATCGCGCGTACCGTAAGCGACCTGCAACGCCACAACCCTGACGTGATTGCCGTCGCTTTGGCCCCTAACCTGTCGATTACACACAGTTTCCCGCAAACCGATAACCGCGAGACGATCGGCGTCAAATACTGGCAACTGCCCGCCCAGATGGCGAGCGTTGCCCAAGCTTACCGCACCCGCGCGCCTGTGGTGGATGACCGTGTGAACCTTGTGCAGGGCGGGACCGGCTATATCATGCACTACCCTGTGTTTCTTCCGAACGCCGAGCTGAACACCGATCAATTCTGGGGCGTCATCTCTGTTGTGATGGATCAGGAAGGTCTGCTGCAAGCCCCGCAACATGATTTCTCGGACCCCGAACAATACAGTTTCGAGCTGCACCCGCTCAAAGCCTCCGGACTGGTAGAGGCCCTGCCCGACCACCGGTTGAGCGCGCTCAAAGACAAGCCCGTCGTGACCACGTTCAACGTTCTGGGCACCACATGGGAAGCCGCCGTGCGCCCCGCCGCGGGATGGCCCGCCTATTCACCACAAAGCCGGAACCTGGTGGGTTTCGCCCTCATTTCCGCCATATTCCTGCTGGGCGTGCTGTTGGCGTTCCGCCGGTTGGCGCTGAACCAGACCAACGCGCACGCCCTGCTAGCCGAGGCCATCGACGCGATCGACGAAGGCTTTATCGCGTTTGACGACAAAGAACGGGTGATGGTGGTGAACCAGAAGTACCGCGACTATCACCCCCAGATCGCCGATCTGATCGTCCCCGGTGCCACCATGGGAGAGCTTGTGGTCAACTGGGCCAACCGGACCGAAAGCCTCAGCGGCTCGAAAAGCAAACAGGCCTGGGTACGCGAGCGGCTGCAACGTTTCCGCAATCCGGGTCAGGCGTTCTTGCAAGACATCGGCAACGACAACTGGCTCAAGGTGACAGAGGCAAAGACCCCCCACGGTTATACCGTCGGCATCTGGACGGATGTGACCGCCGAGAAGCGCGCGCAAGAAGCCGCTGAAGCCGCCGACCGCGAGAAGACCGAGTTCCTGAACAACGTATCGCACGAGCTGCGCACCCCGCTGACCGTGATCTTTGGCCGTGCGTCGTTCATGCGGCACAGTGATAAGATGCCTCAGGCGCAGCGTTTGATGTCGGCGCTGACCGCCGATGGCAGCGGCTGTCCGAAATCAGCCGCCGCCGCGATAGAGTACCAGAAGTTCATCACCGATCAGGGTGCCGGAATCGCGGAATCCTCACAGCATATGATCCGCCTTGTCGAAGATCTGCTGGACTGGACCAAAGTGTCCCGCGGCCAGCTAGAGCTGGACATGGCCCCCACCCAGCTGGACGATATTGCCCGTACGGTCACGCAAGAACTACAACCCGCCGCAGAGGCAAAAGGGCTGACCCTCACCTATGCCGGCGACGGCCCTGCTGCGACCGTAGCGGATAAGGTGCGCGTCAAACAAATCCTGTACAATCTGATTACAAATGCGATCAAATTCACCAGCGAAGGCAAAATCCACCTGTCGATGCTACATTCCGCCGACGAGATCGTGTTCAGCGTCACCGACACCGGCAACGGCATCGCAGAGGAGGACGCGAGCCGCGTGTTCCAGCGGTTCCAACAGGTTGACGGGTCCATGACACGGCAAAACGGCGGTTTGGGGCTGGGGCTGGCCATCTCCGAGCAGCTGGCAGAGCTGCACGGCGGATCGCTGTCACTGGAAAGCAAACTGGGCGTCGGCAGCACCTTTAGTCTGACGCTGCCCTGCACCGGCGCGACCGATATCCAGAAGACGGCTTGAAGCGCAGAGGGGCGCGGTACTTTAAATTCTAACGATAAATATTTGGGCAAGCGCCGGTTTCGCGCTTATGATGAGCTAGCGTAACGATGATCCTGTTTATGACCTTAAATTTTTCCAAGGGCATTTTCATTGGACCTCAAGACAAACAGCTATGTCGTGGACAGCAAGGATCGGATCATCTCTGTCGGGTCCGAATGGGATGCCTTCGCCATAGAGAATGACGCGCCGGGGGCGACCTCCACCCATGTGCTGGGGCGGGAGATTTGGGATTTCGTCGAAGGGGCCAACACCCGTACCTATCTGTTCGGCGTGTTTCAGGCCTGCCGGATCGAACAGCAACTGTTCAGTATCCTTTACCGCTGTGACGGGCCGGATGTGCGGCGGTTGTACCGGCTGACGATCTGGCCCTCCCCCGACGATAGCCTGACCATCGGCAGTATGCTTGTCCATGCGATCACCAGCTCCCCTCACCCTACGGTCAGCGCCTTCGAGGAATACTACGATACCACGCGATGTTCGGTCTGCTGCGCGTTCCAGATCGGCGACAAATGGATCGATCTGCGCACCCCGCCGGATGCAGATAACTTCGCCAAAAGCTATTCCATCTGCCCCACCTGCAAAGACGCCGCCCAGGTGGAGTTTGCGCGGATGAAACGAAAATCCAACATCATCCCCCTCCCGCGCGCCAAGCAGTGAGGCACGCACAAATGTGGGAAATGCATCGCGGATGCGGCGACGCCTAAAGTTGTCAATGTATTGAAATCAGGGAAGAAGTGGTGCCCCCACACGGACTCGAACCGCGGACCTACTGATTACAAATCAGTTGCTCTACCAGCTGAGCTATAGGGGCACTGAGGGAGCGTTTAAGAGATTGCTGCGGGCCGTGCAAGAGGGGAAATGTCAATTTTTTGCAGTTTTACACAAGTCGCAGGAAAGGCTATTGGAAAGCCGGTATCAGTAAGGGTGAGAAGACGTTCATGCAGTTGATTTTGCACACAGGTGCCCATTACACCGAAGAAGACAGGTTGCTGAAAAGCCTCCAGTCGAACCACGATCTTTTGGCGCAGGCGGGCACCCATGTGCCGAGCCCCGCAACCTATCGTGGTCTGTTTCGCGATACGTTGAATGCGATGTATAAAACATCCGCCTCGGACGGGGCGCGGGATGTCTTGCTGGACGCGGTCATGGGAGATTCTGACGCGGATCGGGTGATCTTTTCCGACGCGAACTTCTTTCGCACCCCTGCGACGGCTGTTGTTGAAGGGATGCTTTATCCCGCAGCACCTGTGCGGATGATGCGCATGGCGCAGCTTTTCCCCGAGGATGAACTGCAGATTTTCATGGGCATCCGCAATCCCGCGACCCTGCTGCCGGTGCTGTATGGTGTGTCGGCCGATAAATCTCCGCCGCAGTTCTGGGGCGACAAGGATCCGCTGGATGTGCGCTGGTCCGACACGCTGGCGCTGCTACGTGATTCTGCGCCCGAGATTCCCGTGACCGTATGGTGCAACGAAGACGCCCCCCTGATCTGGGGGCAGATCATGCGCGAGATGGCGGGCCTGCCCACGATGGCACCGTTGGACGGGGAATTCGACCTGCTGGAAACGATCATGCGCCCCGAAGGCATGAAACGGTTCAAATCCTATCTCGCCTCGCATCCCGAGATGACAACGGCAGAGCACCCGCGAGTGATCGCGGCGTTTCTGGACAAATACGTGATCGACGACGCGCTCGAGGAAGAGCTGGACATGCCCAGCTGGACCGAAGAGCTGGTCGAAGAGATGACAGAGGTTTACGACGAAGACGTTGCGCGCATTCAGGAAATTCCCGGCGTGCGGGTGATCCTGCCATAACGGCGGGACCACCGTCTAAGGTCAGCTTTCAAATGGCAGGCTGCGCAGGGTTACGTTGCGGGCCTCGTCCCCAATGACAACGTGCAGCGACGCTTGCGTTGCATCCGATGCGATCATCCCGACGCCGATATTGGCCTCGAAACGTTTGGAATAGACGTAGTCGCTAAGCACGCCGCGCGGCTGGCCTTTGTCGTCCAGCACGGAGATCGAATGTGCCGCCCCCGTCAGTGGCGCGCCCGCGATGACAAAGCCTGACCTTTCCCGTTGTGCGCCTTCATCGGCGATGCGGCGTAGCGCCTCTTTGCCGATAAAATCGTCGGGGGTCTCAAGATCGACCAGCTTGCCCAGGCCGATGTCATACGGGGTGCAGGGGTTGGTCTGAAGACGACCATCCGCACCATAGGACACCAGCCCGCTTTCGATCCGTTCAACGTCATTGGGCGCACCGGGACGGATGCCAAAGGGCGCGCCTGCGGCCTTTACCTTTGCCCATAGCTCCCCCCCGCGGCTGCTGTCCTGGAGATACATCTCGAAGCCGCCCTGTTTCGACCAGCCCGACCGCGCCAGCACCAGCGGGATATCCCCCAGCTGCGTTTGCTTGAAGCCGAAATACCTCAGATCGCGCACCCAGTCGCCGAACAACGCGGTGATCACCGCCTCGGCCTTGGGGCCCTGAACCGCCAGCGGGGAGACGTCTGGCTCAGCCACGGTCACGTCCCACCCGCGCTCTGCCGCGATGGCGCTGGCCCATAGGGCGATGTCACTGTCCGCAATCGACAGCCAATAGCGATCCTGCGCCAGCATGAGCAGCACGGGGTCGTTGATAAGCCGCCCCTGATGGTCGCACATGGGCACATAGCGTCCCTGCCCGATCCGGGTTTTCGACATATCGCGCGTGGTCAGATACTGGATCAGCCGCGCGGCATCCGGCCCGGACAGTTCGACCTGCCGTTGCGCCGCGACATCCCACATGGCCACCCCGTTCATCAGCGCGTCATATTCGCCCTCGGGGTCGCCGTAATGCGCTGGTATGAACATGTGATTATAGACCGAGAAACAAGCCACACCCTCTGCGACAGTCGCGTCGAAATAGGCGGATTTGCGATTATTCGGGCCAATGCCGATCTGAAACGTCATGGGGGCGATCCTTTTACCAAGGCCCACCGTACCACCCCTGTGCCCTGTCCCAAGGCGCGGGGGTCAGGGAACGGCGATGCCATCGGGCGGGCGTTCGCTTTTTCTGACACGGCAAAGCCCCGCACATCAACCGGCATCCTCCCAAAGGTTGGGGGCGCGCGGGCAATGGCGGGGCCTGGGGTGTGTCTAGGGTGTGAAACGCCCCCTCGGCATCCTTTGCCGAAAGGGCGCGTCGGGTTACTGCGCGGCCAGCAGTTCGGGCACGCTCAGCAGCACCACTTCGTTATCTGCAGCGGCATCCAGCTTGCGCCCGGATGAGAACGGCAGGTTGTTGTCCACGGCGACCATGATATGCGTCTCGTCCACCCGCATCACGTCCTCGATGGTGAAGAACGGCAGGCTGAACCGCCCTGCCTCGCCGCCATCGGTTTCGATGCGGGCCTTACCCGCGGGGTCGGCGATGTTCATCAGGTCGATCTGGCCGATGCGGCGCACATAGCCCTCTGCATCCACATCGGCGGTATCGATCAGGACCACATGCTTGACCATCGCGGGGTTCGGGAAACAATCTGCCTGCGGGTCACCGGCGCATTTCAACGAAGGCTCGCCCTCGCCATTGTCACGTTCGATCACCAGCGCGCGGGTCTCGTCGATGAAGTTGAAGTCACCGATCGCCGTGGCCCCTTCGGCCAGCTTGAACTTGAAGCCCTCGCCCGTCCAGTCGCGTGCCTCGGGGTCAAAGGCCATGACGCGCAGGAAATCACCTTCGTTCTCGCCGCTCGCAGCCAGCAGAGGTTTCTCGAGCATGGCCCACAGCAAACCCGTTTCAGGCTGCAGCGCCATGCCCTCGTACCCACCCGAGCGTGGCACGGTCCAATCCGTCCCCTTCACCGATGTGGCCGAGATACCGGGCGTGTCCGGCCCTTTCAGTTGAACACCATCCACCATCGTCGGATAGACGCCCTTGATCCGCCCGTCCAATGTGGCCTCGATCAGATAGGGGCCGAACTCCTCGCCGATCCAGATGCTGTCGCCGACGCGCTGGATGCTCTCCAGATCGAAATCCGAGCCGGTCAGATAGCGGCTGTCTGTCCCGCCATAGGAAATGCGGAAGGGCACTTTGAAATCGGGGTCATGGAGAAAAACCGTTTCCTTGATCTCGACCTCGCCTGTGTCGAAATCAGCGTCCATCCGGCTGAAGAACAACAGCGTATCGGGACTGTTCGCCTTGGAGCCAAAGCCGTTGTCCGTCAGCACATAGACCGACCCATCTTCGGCACGGTTCATCGCGAAACCGGAAAACCCCTGCAACGGCTGGCCAATGAAGGGCAGGTTCAGCCCCGTCAGCCGTTTGCCATGCAGCCTGCCCGTATTGCCCTGCACCGACATCGGCACGCCATTACGCGCGCCACCAGTGAACTTACCACTGATCCACGCATCCTTCGGCGCATCCGCAGGCGGCGCGACAAGGCTCAGCGCAGGCAGGTAGGCATGGCCCGCAAGCGTGGCATCAAACGTCTCTTGCGCGGCAGCAGGGGCGGCCAGAAGGGACAGGGCAAGGGGAAGAATAGGGTGTTTCATAAGGGCTCTCCGTTAAAGACGGTCCCTGATGCACGATTCTGGTAACAGCCGCGTAACGCAAAGGTGACGGTTCCACGACAGGCGCGGAATTGGGGAGAGGCGTAGTGAGAGGGTGGGATATTGGCGGAGGAGGTGGGATTCGAACCCACGGTACGCTCTCACGCACGCTGGTTTTCAAGACCAGTGCATTCGACCACTCTGCCACTCCTCCGCAGCAAGCACCGCATAGAGGGGTGTCAGCGATTCTGCAAACCTGGAAATGACGCGCACTGTGGCACCGTAACGCAAGACAGCGGCAGCCCGTGTTGGGCGGGTTCCGGCCGGGTGGGGAAATTTGCCGATGCCGTCCTGTCAGCCTTTCCAAAACCCCTGTACCCGCGTTAGTGTAGCGCAAAGACCCCGGCAATGGGGCATCAAACATGCCGTATTGACGGCGCGATCAGGCGGCGGCGGACAACGCCGCGCCAGCAGGCAAGGACGACGGACATGAACAGCCTCAGGCTACACCCTTTTTCTGGCAACCGGCCGCTGCGGTGCACGGTAGGGGTTTTGCTGATGATGACAACTTTGGCGGGCTGCGATGCGGTCGGCAATCTGACCGGCGGTCAGAAAGGCTCTGCTGCGGTGGCGTCCAGCTCGACCAAGCTGGTGGAGCGGGACGTCGAAGCGCCCGAGGTTTTCTCGGTCAGTGATCAGGGGCTTTGGGACGGACGCCCCAGCCTTGGCGGTGTCTGGGTCGCGCATCCCGATGTCACCGATCCCGAACGGGTGATCATCCGCAACGAGGCCAATGGCAAATTCGTCATCGGCGCGTTGTTCCGCCGTGAACGCGATCTGCCCGGACCCAAGCTGCAGATGTCTTCTGATGCGGCGGCGGCCCTTGGTATTCTGGCCGGTGCCCCTGCGCCATTGAACGTCACTGCCCTGCGCCGTCAGGAAGTCGATGACACCCCTGCCCCCGACGCAGCCCCCGAAGGCACGATCGAAACCCCGTCGGAAGTGACAGAAACCGCGCTTGATCCAGTCGCTGTCACTGCCGGTGCCGCGATTGACGCCGCCCCCGCTGCGGCGAAACCCGCTGCCCCTACGGCCCCGAAACCCGCAGCCCCCAAACCTGCGTCTTCGCTGGCAAAGCCCTTTGTCCAGATCGGTATCTTCAGCGTAGAGGCAAATGCCGAACGCGCGGCCAACCAGATGCGCAGCGCGGGCATGTTGCCCACCGTCAAACGGAGCGAGATCAACGACAAGCCGTTCTGGCGCGTGGTCGTCGGCCCTGCGGCGACGAAATCCGAACTGACCAATTTGCTGAAATCCATCAAGACCGAAGGGTTCTCTGACGCCTACGCCGTGTCGAACTGACCCACCGCCAAAGGAAACTGCCATGATCCGTATTTTTGCAGCCACGATTGCGACCCTTCTGTTGGCCCTGCCCGCGCAGGCGTTCGAGACACAGGCCCGCGCGGCATATGTGGTCGACCAGACCACCGGCACCGTGCTGCTGACCAAGAACGCGGATGAACCGCTACCGCCGGCCTCCATGTCGAAACTGATGACGCTGTATATGGCGTTCGAGGCGATCGAACGGGGCAAAAGCAATGGCGGGCTGGATCTGACAGAGGAACTGCCCGTGTCGCAGCACGCCATGTCCTACGGCGGGTCGACCATGTTTCTGGACACCACCGACCGCGTAAAGGTCGAAGACCTGCTGCGCGGCATCATCGTGCTGTCTGGCAATGACGCCTGTGCCGTTATCGCCGAAGCGCTGAGCCCCGATGGGTCAGAGGCCGGTTTTGCCCGCCTGATGACCCAGCGGGCGCAGCAAATGGGCATGACCAACTCGACCTTCGCGAACTCCAACGGCTGGCCTGCCGCCGGTCACCGCATGTCGCTGCGCGATCTGGGGCTGCTGGCCACCCGCCTGATCGAGGATTACCCGCAGTACTACCCGATGTTCTCGCAGCGCGAATTCCTGTTTGACGGGCGCGCACCGCAGAACAAGACCAACCGCAACCCGCTGCTGGGGCTTGGCATCGGCGCGGACGGGCTGAAAACCGGCCACACCGAAGAAGCAGGCTACGGGCTTGTCGGCTCTGCCAAACAGGGCGACCGCCGCGTTGTGTTTGTTCTGTCCGGTCTCGAAAGCGCCGCGGCCCGCGCGCAGGAATCGGAATCGATTGTGAACTGGGCCTTTCGCCAATTCTCGCAACGGTCCATGGGCAAAGCCGGCACAATGATTGCCGAAGCCCCCGTGGCGCTTGGCGCGCAGGGTGCCGTTGGCCTTGAACTGGAAAGCGATCTGTCGGTGCTGGTGCCTGTGTCCGGCGGCAGCGATGTCTCGGCCGAGGTGGTTTATACCGGCCCGCTGCGCGCGCCCATCACCAAGGGCCAGAACATCGGCGAACTGGTGCTGACCCGCGGTGACCTGCCAGAGGTACGTGCCCCGCTGGTTGCCCGCGACAGCGTTGCCGCAGGGGGGTTCATGGTCAAACTTGAAGCCGCCGCCCGCCATCTGCTGACCCGGTTGAACGAAGGGCCAGAGGCCGCTTCGTGAGCACCGCGGCCAAGGGCCTGTTCATCAGCTTCGAAGGTATCGACGGCTCGGGCAAATCGACCCAGACCAAACTACTGAAAGACCGGCTTGAGGCCGACGGGCATCAGGTCGTGCTGACACGCGAACCCGGCGGCTCCGCCGGGGCCGAGGAAATTCGCGCATTGGTCTTGCAGGGCGATCCCGACCGCTGGTCCGCCCGAACCGAGATCCTGCTGTTCACCGCCGCCCGTCGGGATCACCTTGAACGCACGATCCTGCCCGCGCTCGAGGCGGGCAAGATCGTGATCTGCGACCGCTTTGCCGATTCCACCCGCATGTATCAGGGGCTCAGCCGGGGTGACCTGCGCGGTGCCGTGGACCAGCTGCACAGCCTGATGATCGGCGTCGAACCCGATGTCACCGTGCTGATTGATATGGACCCCGGCGAAGGGCTCAGCCGCGCGCTGTCGCGCAACACGGTCGAGGAACGGTTCGAGGATTTCGGCGAAAGCCTGCAGGTCGCCATGCGCGCCGGCTTCCTGTCGCTTGCCGCTGAGTTCCCCGACCGTTTCGTCACCATCAACGGCGCACAATCCATCGATGCGGTGGCGGCGGATGTCTTTGCGCAGGTGCGCCCGCGTCTTGATGCGCGCTGACCCCTTTTCCTGCCGCCGCAATCTGCTAGACCACGTGACATGAGTGATGACGCCCCCCAGCCCGACCGTATCGACGGCGCGCGCCACCCGCGCGACACGCCGCAGCTTTTCGGCCAGTCGGCGGCAGAGGCCGCGTTCCTCGATGCTTTCAACTCGGGCAAGCTGCACCACGGCTGGCTGCTGACCGGCCCGCGTGGGGTGGGCAAGGCCACATTGGCGTGGCGTATTGCGCGGTTCCTGCTGGCCACCCCCGATGCAGAGGACGGCGGCATGTTCGACACCCCCGCCCCCACCAGCCTTGATATCGATCCCGACCACCCCGTCTCCCGCCGTATTGCGGCCGGGGGCGAAGGCGCGCTGAAGGCGATCACGCGCTCTGTTGACGAGAAAACCAAACGGCTGCGCAAGCAGATCGTCGTGGATGACATCCGCAAGCTGAACGGGTTCTTCCAGATGTCCGCTGCCGATGGCGGGCGCCGTGTCGTGATCGTCGATGACGCCGACCTGATGAACCCAAATGCCGCGAACGCGCTGCTCAAGATGCTGGAAGAGCCGCCCGCCCGCGCAATCATGCTGCTGATCAGCCACCGCCCCTCCGGCCTGCTGCCCACCATCCGCTCGCGCTGCCGGACCCTGCGGCTTGGCACCCTGACGCCGGATGATATGGCGCAGGCCCTCGGGCAGTCCGAGGTGGATATTCAGGGCGATCCCGCAGCGCTCGCGGCGCTTTCCGGCGGGTCTGTCGGCGGCGCGCTGTCCCTGTCGCTGATGGGCGGGCTCGCAATGTATGGCGAACTGGTCGCCCTGCTTGATACGATGCCGCGGCTGGACCGCGCCCGCGCGCTCAAACTGGCAGAGGCCGCAGCGGCCCGCGGAGCCGAGGAAAAACTGTCACTGCTGTTCACGCTGGTGGATCTGCTGATGCTGCGATTGGCCCGCACCGGTGCCCTTGGCCGCCCACCCGAAACCGCCGCCGCCCAGAACGAAGCCGCGGTGCTGACCCGCCTGTCGCCCACCCCCGCCCAAGGACGGGTCTGGGCCGAGACCGCGCAAGACATCGGCACCCGCGCGCGCCACGGGATGGCGGTCAACCTTGACCCTGCCGCACTGGTCCTAGATACCCTGTTCAAGATGGGCGACGCCGCACCGCGCTAGCCCACGCAAGACGAACAGGCAGGACCCCAGGCATGACAGACAGCACCCGCGACATTCACCCGATCACCGACAGTCACTGCCACCTGGACTTTCCCGATTTCGACGGTGAACTGCCCGATGTGATCGCCCGCGCCCAAGCCGCAGGGGTGACACGCATGGTCACCATCTGCACCAAGCTCAAGAACGAACCCGCCGTGCGCGCCATTGCCGAGGCGCATGCCCCGGTTTTCTATGCCGCCGGCACCCACCCGATGAGCGTCGCGACAGAGCCGATGGCCAGCTATGACGATCTGATGGCGCTGACCAAACACCCCAAGATGGTGGGCATCGGCGAAACGGGGCTGGATTACCACTACACCGCCGACAGCGCCGAGGCGCAGCAAGCCAGCCTGCGCACCCATATCGCCGCGTCCCGTGACAGCGGCCTGCCCCTGATCATCCACGCCCGCGACGCCGATGACGATATGGCCCGTATCCTCAGAGAGGAACATGCCAACGGGGCCTACCCTTGCGTGATGCACTGCTTCTCCTCGACGCAGGCGCTTGGCCGTGCGGCACTGGATCTGGGGTTCTACCTATCGATGTCGGGCATCACCGCCTTCCCCAAATCCCAGGACCTGCGCGACATCTTTGCCGACGCCCCCCTGGACCGGATATTGGTCGAAACCGACAGCCCCTATCTGGCCCCGCCGCCCCATCGCGGCAAACGCAACGAACCCGCCTTTACCGCCCATACGGCGCGGCGTGGTGCCGAAACCTTCGGCATCGATTATGCCAGCTTTGCCGCTCAGACGCAGGCGAATTTCGACCGGCTGTTTACCAAGGCCGCCCAATATCAGGACGCCGCCTGATGGCCGAGATGAAGATCACCATCCTGGGCTGCGGCTCGTCTGGCGGGGTGCCGCGCCTTGGCGGGCACTGGGGGGCCTGCGATCCGGCCAACCCCAAGAACGCAAGACGCAGATGCTCCATCCTGGTCGAGCGGATCACGGATGCGGGAACGACATCGGTGCTGATCGACACCTCCCCCGATATGCGCAGCCAGCTGCTTGATGCGGGCGTCGGACGGCTGGACGCGGTGCTTTATACCCACTCCCACGCCGATCATGTGCACGGGCTGGATGACCTGCGGATGATCGTGATCAACATGCGCCAACGTCTGCCGGTCTGGGCCGATACGCCCACGCGCGAGGCGCTGCTGGACCGTTTCGGCTACGTGTTCATCCAGCCCCCCGGATCGTCCTACCCGCCGATCCTCGAGATGAACCATATTGACGGCGACGTGGCGATCGACGGGCCCGGCGGCACGCTCTGCTTCACGCCCTTTCTGGTGAACCACGGCGGGATGGACGCGCTTGGCTTCCGCGTCAATGATGTGGCCTATCTGCCCGATGTGGCGCAGATCCCCGATGACATCTGGCCCCACCTCAAGGGCCTGCGCTGCTGGATCGTCGACGCGCTGCGCCGTGACCCGCATCCAACCCACAGCCACCTGGCCCAGACCCTGGGCTGGATCGAACAGATGGCACCGCAAACCGCTGTGCTGACCAACATGCACAACGACCTCGACTATGACACGCTGGCCGCAGAAACCCCCGACCATATCGAACCCGCCTTTGATGGCATGACCCTGAGCTTTCCGGTCTAGCCCCCGCCCGCGGGGTCCGGACTTCATTTTGCCCTATAAACTCCACGGGGGCGTGGGGGTGTGAAACCCCCACTCCGACAGCGCCACCCGCACCCAAGGCCATATTTCTCGTGCAAACGCTTCTCGAAGTCATCCTGCCCGTCTTCCTTGTCATCGGCTTTGGCTATGTCTCTGTCTGGCGAGGGTATTTTCCGGTGTCGGGCATCGACGGGGTCATGCGGTTCGCGCAAAGCTTCGCGATCCCCTGCCTGCTGTTCCAATCGATCGCGCATCTGGATCTCTCGGCCTCGTTCGACCCGCGACTGCTGTTCAGCTTCTACACCGGCGCGGCGGTCTGTTTCACGCTGGGTCTGTTCGGCGCGCGCATCCTGTTCAAACGCGACTGGGAAGACTGTGTGGCCATCGGGTTCTGCAGCCTCTTTTCCAACTCGGTCCTGCTGGGGCTGCCGATCACGGAACGCGCCTATGGGCCCGAGGCGCTGATCGGGAACTTTGCGATCATCGCCATCCACTCGCCGTTTTGCTACGGGCTGGGGATCACGGTGATGGAGTTCGTGCGCAACCGGGGCCAATCCGGTCCGGCCTTTGCGCGCAATGTGGCGCGGGCGATGTTCCACAATCCGCTGGTTCTGGGCATTCTCGCGGGCTTTGCCGTGAACTTTAGCGGGCTGGCGATCCCCGGTGTGATCGACGACGCGCTGTCGCTGATCGTACGCGCTGCCCTGCCCGCGGCCTTGTTCGCCTTGGGCGGCGTGTTGATCCAGTACCGCCCCGAGGGCGACAGCAAGACCATCGCCATGGTCTGCCTTTTGGCACTGATCGTCCATCCCGCGATTGTCTGGTTCATGGGCAGCGGCTTTGGCCTGCCGCAGGATCTGTTCCGCTCGGGCGTGCTGACGGCAGCGATGGCACCGGGGTTCAACGCCTATATCTTCGCCAATATGTATGGCCGCGCGCGGCGGGTCGCGGCAAGCTCGGTGCTGGTGGCGACGGTGGGGTCGGTGCTGACCGCGTGGCTCTGGCTCAGCGTGCTGCCATGATGCCCGTGCTCTATTCTTTCCGGCGCTGCCCCTATGCTATGCGCGCGCGGCTCGCGCTGCGGTCGGCCCGCCAGCAGGTGCAGCTGCGCGAGGTCGTGCTGCGCGACAAGCCCGCCGCCTTTCTCGCGACCTCGCCCAGTGGGACAGTGCCCTGTCTGGCGCTGGATACGGGCGAGGTCATTGACGAAAGCCTCGACATCATGATCTGGGCACTGCGCCGACACGATCCCGAAGGGCTGCTGCAGATGCCTGACGCGGGATGGGACTGGATTAACCGCTGCGACGGGCCCTTCAAACAGGCACTGGACCGCACGAAATACGCCACCCGCTACCCCGACGCCGATCCGGAGGCAGAGCGGGCCAAAGCCGCCGCCCATCTGGCGGCGCTGGACGCGCAAATTGGCACCTATATTTTCGACACCCCCAGCCTTGCCGACATGGCGATCGCCCCCTTCGTGCGGCAGTTCGCCTTCATCGACAAACCCTGGTTCGACGCGCAGCCCTGGCCGCAGTTGCAGGCGTGGTTGGACCGCTTCCTGACCGCGCAGGCCTTTACCGCCGTGATGGATAAATACCCGCAATGGGCAGAGGGCGACGCGCCTACGGTCTTTCCTGCCTAGGCCGACAAACCCTTCGCCCCGCCCCCGCGTACGCTGCATTGCGGCACAAGTTACCCTACGTCACAAAGTCGCACCGCTGCCCTGACAGCCGTCAGGCAGGTTGCCACAGCGGCGTGCACACTCCTAACCTTGGGTCGTGGTCCCACCGGATCACAACAACCGGGAGGAGATATAATGAAACATTTCAGATCAGGTCTGGTCGCCGGGGCGCTGGCCCTTGGCACCGCCTTTGCCACCCTAACCCCCGCATGGGCCCAAGAGCTGCCCCGCGGCGATGCGACCGCCTTGGGGTTCGACCCTGACCGACTGGCGCGGATGGATGCCACCTTTGGCGCGCTGGTGGACAAGGGGATGACGCCGGGGGCCGTGCTGATGCTGATCCGCGACGGTCAGATCGCGCATCTGTCCACCATGGGCAAACGCACCCCCGACGGGGAGCCGATGACCGAAGACACGCTGTTCCGCATCTACTCCATGACCAAACCCATCACATCCGTCGCCGCGATGATGCTGGTCGAAGAAGGCAAACTGCTGCTGAACGCGCCCGTCTCGACCTATCTGCCCGCCTATAACACCCTGACCGTGGTCACCGGCGAGAAAGACGCCGAGGGCAAGCCCGTGACCCGCCCCGCCAAAGGCGTGATGACGGTGCGCGACCTGATGCGCCATACCTCGGGGCTGACCTATGGCTTCTTCGGGGCCGGTCCCGCGCGCGAGGCCTATAACGCGGCCGGGGTCGCCTCGCCCGAGAACACGGCGATCGAACAGGCCAATCTGCTGGCGTCCCTGCCGCTGGAGCATGACCCCGGCACCACATGGGAATACTCCCGCGCGACAGATGTTCTGGGCGCGGTGGTAGAGGTCGCCTCAGGCCAGACGCTTGAAGAATTCATGAAGGCGCGTATTTTCGATCCGCTGGGGATGGAGGATACGGCCTTCTACATCGATGACGCGGCGGATTTCCCACGGATCGCCGAACCCTTTGCCGATCAGGCCAAACTGGGCAGCCGCGATGTCTTTGACCCGCGCGTGCGCAAGCCGAACCAGTCGGGCGGCGGCGGGCTGATGTCCACGGTGCATGACTACGCCAAATTCGCGCAGATGATGCTGAATGGCGGAGAGTTGAACGGCACGCGGCTGCTGTCGCCTAAGTCGGTGCAGCTGATGACCTCGAACCACCTTGAGGGCATCAAACCCGGCAAATACTACCTGCCCGGCCCCGGCTACGGCTTTGGTCTGGGGTACGGTGTGCGACTTGAAACCGGCAATGCCCCGTCAATGGGCTCCGCCGGTGAATACAACTGGGGCGGTGCCGCGGGAACCGGCTATCACGCGGACCCTGCCGAAGATATGATCGCGCTGCTCATGATCCAGTCCCCTGCCAATCGTGGGCCGCTGCGGCTGATCTTCAAGAACCTCGCCTTTAGCACGCTGGCCGACAGCCGCGTCGACGACTGACCCGGCGGGGCCACGCGCCCCGCCCCATACCCTCGCGCAAAAGGCCCCTGACGTCGGGGCCTTTTGTCGTTCAGCACGACAGATCGCTGGCTTGCGACAGGGAAACCCCCTAAAATTTCACACCGGCCATTGTCAGCGGGATGGTCCGCGTTACGTCATCGCTTTGATTATAAAGGATTCACATTGTGGCAACAGAAACACTCGGCGCGCTAAATCCTGTAACTGCGATCGCATTGGTCGGCGCGATCGGGGTGGGGTCTCAATGGATCGCATGGCGGCTGCGCATGCCCGCGATCGTGCTGATGCTGGTGGCCGGTATCCTGATCGGACCGGTTCTGGGCATCTTCGACCCCGCACGGGATATCGGGCCGTTGATGGGGCCGATGATCTCTATCGCCGTGGCGATTATCCTGTTCGAGGGCGGTCTGTCGCTGAACTTTCACACGCTGCAGGACGCGGTCGGCGGTGTGCGCCGGCTGGTCTATATCGGCGCGCCCCTTGGCTGGCTGATGTCGGCGCTGTCGCTGCATTATGTGGCGGGGCTCAGCTGGTCCAGCGCGGCCGTCTTTGGCGGGATCATGATTGTGACCGGCCCCACGGTGATCGCGCCGCTGCTGCGCACCGCGCGGCTGTCGCGCCGCCCTGCCACCCTGTTGCAATGGGAGGCGATCCTGAACGACCCCATTGGCGCGCTGGCCGCCGTGCTGGCCTTCGAGGTCGTGATCGCGCTGAACACCGCCACCACCGCGTCCGAGGCGATGCTGGAGCTGTTTATCGGTGCCGCCGTCGCCACTGCCGCCGGTGTCGCTGCGGGGATCGGCCTGTCGCGCGCCTTCAAACGCGGCTGGGTGCCCGAGTATATGAAGGTGCCCGTGCTCTTTGCCCTGCTGCTGGGGGTCTTTGCCGCGTCCGATGCCGTGCTGCATGAAAGCGGGCTGCTGGCGGTGACCATCATGGGGATCGTGATCGCGAACTCCAAACTGCCCAGCTACGAGGAAATGCGCCGCTTCAAGGAACATGCCACCGTGCTGCTGGTGTCGGGCGTGTTCATCCTGCTGGCCGCAGGGCTGGATGTCGAAGCGCTTGGCAATCTTGACTGGCGCGCGGCGGCCTTTGTGGCTGTGGTGGTGCTGGTCGCACGGCCTGTGACGGTGTTTATCTCGCTCGTCGGGTCGGGCATCCCGTTTCGCGAAAAATTGCTGGTGGCCCTGACCGGACCACGCGGCGTCGTGCTGGTCGCGGTCGCGGGTCTGTTTGGCGAACGCCTGCTGAGCCTCGGGTTCGAGGACGCCGCCCTGATCGCGCCGCTTGCCTTTGCGCTTGTGGCGGTGACCGTGGTGGTCAACGGCTTCACCCTCGCACCCTTTGCACGGCTTTTGGGGCTGACCGGTGCGGACACGCCCGGCGTGGTGATCATCGGCGGCTCGGATTGGACAACGCAGCTGGCCGAAGTGCTCAAGAAAGCGAAGATTCCGGTGCTGATGACCGACCCCAACTTCATCCGCCTGCGCAAGGCGCGTGCGGCGGGGATCGACACATTCTCGGGCGATATTCTGTCAGAAGCGGCAGAGCAGCGCGTGGAACTCGTCAGCTATGCCACGCTGATCGCTGCCACGGATAACGACGCTTACAACACGCTGGTCACCACCGACCTGGCGCCGGAATTCGGCCGCGAGAATGTGTTTCAGGTGATGCGCGAGAAATCCGAAAGCAGCCGCCACCAACTGCCCCGCACCCTTGGCGGTCGGCCCTTGGGGCTAGAGGCGACCCATGCCGAACTGCGTGATCTGATCGCCCAAGGCTGGCGCTTCCGCAGCACGCGTCTCTCCGAGGAGTTCACGCTGGAAGACTGGCGCGCCGAAAGCCCCGAGGCGCGGTTGCTCGCCCAGATCACCACCAGCGGCGAGATCAAGTTCATGCGCAAGAACGAAGAGTTCAAGGGCGGCGACGGCATCCATGTTATCGCTCTGCGCCCGCCGGAGGAGTGATCAGACCACACCCACCCGCGCAGCATACTATCTGCGCGGGTATTTCAGCTTTGCATTAACCTTAATTGGACCATTTTTTCGCCACACCGGTCAGGCAGTTGCTTCAGTCATGTAGGTAACCAACTGAAAAGGCACATCTATGTTAATAAGTTCACTTTTCTCTGGCGGCAGCCAGCAGTCTCAGCCCAAAGGGGCCGAGAAACAGAAAGATAAGTCGGAGACCGGTAACACCGAAAAGAACAACGCCAAAGCCAAAGACGAACAGCCGGCCGCGCAAGAAACGCAGCCCACCGCTGAAACTGCCCCTGCGCAGTCGTCTCAGGCCGCCGCCCCTGCGCAGAAAGCGCAAGCCCCCGCTGCGGAGGCTCCGGCTCCCGTCGCCCCAACCCCGGTTGCCACCTCGGACGCCGAAGACAGCGGCATGAGCGAGGCGCAAGCCCGCGCCGCAGCCGAAGCCCGGATCGAAGCCGCACAGGCCCGCAGCCTGATCGACTCGATTGCGCCGGTCAGCAGCTCGCCCCAGCAGGCCAGCAAATCCTACCTGTCGGCCCTGCTGAAATCGAACGCGCCAACAGAGGCCGCATCAACGGCCAAATCCGCCGCTGAGCCCGTCGCCGACAAGGCCGACAAAGCGCTGAAAGCCGCCGCGTAACCCACGCAGCCCCGCCGCGCCCGAACACCCTTCGGGCGCGGCGCATGGTTCACAACCAAGACAGACATCAAAACGCAGGCGCTGAAGCGCGCGAATTATGTATGATTATCAATGAGTTGAAGTGGTGCGGGTGAAGGGACTCGAACCCCCACGCCATAGGCGCCAGAACCTAAATCTGGTGCGTCTACCAATTCCGCCACACCCGCATTGCGCGTTCACTATCAAAGAAATTTCCCAGTGGCGAGGGGGAAAAACGCGCATGACGTATAGTTTTTCTCACCTGCCACGCGTGCCTGCACCCGACGGCCGCTAGAGGTCCAGCGCCTTGAAGACGCGGGGGATTTCTTCGACCAGATCTTCGGCGATCAGCCCCGGTCCGAACTGACGTGCGGCCTCTACATGCAGCCACGTGGCATATTGCGCCGCCTCGAAAGGCGCGATGCCGCGGGCCAGCAGACCGGTGATCATGCCCGACAGCACATCCCCCGCGCCTGCGGTGGCAAGCCACGGGGCCGCGCGATCGCCCGTGCCGTGATGCGCCGCGACGCGGCCGTCGGGATGCGCGATCAGGGTTGTCGCCCCCTTATACAGAACAACCGCCCCCGCCTTTTGCGCCGCCATCAGACAGGCCTGCGCCTTATCGGCGTCACTCTCGGATATCTGCTTGAAAAGGCGCGCGAACTCTCCGCCATGCGGGGTCAGCACGCAGTGCGGGCCAAGGCGCTCCCACAGGGTGGGCTCCTGCGCGATCAGGGTCAGCGCGTCGGCGTCCAGCACGCAGGGCTTGCCGCATTCAAGCACTGCCCGCACCAGCGCCACATGGGCCGGTTTCATCCCCAAGCCCGGCCCGATGCACATTGCCCGCACGCGTTTGTCACCGGCCAGCTCTGCCAAATCCTCGGGGCCTGTGACGCGCGACAGCATCAGGGCGGTGATCTGCATCGCCACCTCCATCTGCGCGGCGGGCGGTACGGCCAGTGTGACCAGCCCCGCCCCCATCCGCAAAGCCGCACGCCCGGACAGCCGCGCAGCACCTGTGCGCCCGGCCCCACCGGTCACGACAATCGCGTGCCCGTGGTCGAACTTATGCCCCTGCCCCTTGGTCAATTGATCAAAGTCCAGCGTGTCTGCGGTGATGGCACTCGGTTGCATGGCAGCCCCTTTCCGGTCCGTCTTTTGCCCAAAGATAAACCACCTGCCCAAGCGATAGCCAAGCCTGTCAGCACATGGATTTTCAAACTGCACAAATTTTAATCGCCACGCACATAAAACAGCCGATGCGCACAAATTTTCGCCTCTTTCGGTGGACTCCATCGCGCGTCTGGTAGACCGTCGGCCCGCACGGTGAGATGACACCGATGTAGACCGAAAATCACCCGTCTGGCAGGGAGGCCTCAGATGAAAAAGATCGAAGCTGTAATCAAGCCGTTCAAGCTTGATGAAGTCAAGGAGGCGCTCCAAGAGGTTGGCGTTCAGGGCCTTAGCGTTATCGAAGTCAAAGGCTTCGGGCGTCAAAAGGGCCATACAGAATTGTACCGTGGCGCTGAATATGTCGTGGATTTTCTGCCCAAGGTAAAAATCGAAATCGTGTTGGACGACGATCAGGTAGACGCCGCCATCGAGGCCATCGTATCGGCCGCGAAGACCGAAAAGATCGGCGACGGCAAAATCTTCGTCAGCCCCATCGAACAAACAATCCGCATCCGTACCGGCGAGACCGGGTCAGACGCGCTTTAATCGAATTTACGAGATTCAAGAAAAGGATATCATCCAATGAGCACCAAGGACTTCCTGAAGAAGATCAAGGACGAGGACATCGAATACGTTGATGTACGTTTCACCGATACACGCGGTAAACTGCAGCACGTGACAATCGTCTCCGATCTTGTTGACGAAGATTTTGTCGAAGAAGGGTTCATGTTTGACGGCTCCTCCATCGCGGGTTGGAAAAGCATCGAAGCCTCCGACATGAAGCTGATGCTCGACACGGACACCGCTTATGTTGATCCGTTCTATGCCGAAAAAACCATCTGCGTGCACTGCTCTGTTGTAGAGCCCGACACAGGCGAAGCCTATGAGCGTGACCCCCGTGGCACCGCGCAAAAAGCCGAAGCCTATCTGAAAGCCTCCGGTATCGGTGATGTGGCCTATATGGGTCCGGAAGCCGAATTCTTCCTGTTCGATAACGTCAAATTCTCGAACTCGATCAACAAGGTATCCTACGAAGTTGATGCGTCCGACGCGTCCTGGAACACCGACACCGACTATGAAATGGGCAACATGGGCCACCGCCCGGGCCTCAAGGGCGGCTACTTCCCCGTGAACCCCACGGACGAAGCACAGGACCTGCGCGCCGAAATGCTTTCGACCATGAAACGTCTTGGCATGAAGGTCGACAAACACCACCACGAAGTGGCGTCCTGCCAGCACGAACTGGGCCTGATCTTCGGCACGCTGACCGAACAGGCGGACGAGCTGCAGAAATACAAATACGTGATCCACAACGTGGCGCACGCCTATGGTAAATCCGCAACCTTCATGCCCAAGCCGATCTATGGCGACAACGGCTCCGGCATGCACGTGAACATGTCGATCTGGAAAGACGGCAAGCCCCTCTTCGCAGGCGACAAATATGCCGACCTAAGCCAGGAAGCGCTGTATTTCATCGGCGGTATCCTGTCCCACGCGAAATCGCTGAACGCCTTCACCAACCCGGCGACCAACAGCTACAAGCGTCTGATCCCCGGTTTCGAAGCCCCCGTTCTGCGCGCCTATTCCGCACGCAACCGCTCGGGCTGTGTCCGTATCCCATGGACCGAATCCCCCAAGGCAAAACGCGTAGAGGCCCGCTTCCCCGATCCGGCGGCAAACCCCTACCTGTGCTTTGCCGCGCTGCTGATGGCCGGCCTTGACGGGATCAAGAACAAGATCGATCCGGGCGAAGCCATGGATAAAAACCTCTATGATCTGCCGGCCGAAGAACTGGCCGATATCCCAACCGTTTCCGGTTCCCTGCGCGAAGCGCTGGAAGAGCTGCAGTCGGATATGGATTACCTGCTGGCCGGTGACGTATTCACCAAAGACCAGATCGAAGGCTATATCGAACTCAAGATGGAAGAAGTGCACAAATACGAGCACACCCCCCACCCTGTTGAATTCGGCATGTACTACAGCTGCTAAACGCGGTCTCCACCCGGACGGGTGGCCAGACCAACAGCAAAGGGCGTCCCTATCGGGGCGCCCTTTCGCTTGGAATGCGTCTTGCTATTTGAAGTTCGAAACAGCTGAGCTAGAGTCAGCCGAAGTTTAATATAGTCAGAGGTTATTTCATGCGCCCCACCAAACGTCTTGCCACGGCACTTATGCTTTCTTTGGGCTTCGCCGCCCCAGTTGCAGCGGCCCAATGTGGCAACAACGCGGGAGGCTTCGACGCCTGGAAACCCGCCTTCGCGAAAGAGGCCGCCGCCGCGGGTGTCGGTCAACGGGGGCTCGATGCACTGGCAAACGCGCGCTATGCCAGCAGCACCATCGCCGCCGACCGCAACCAGAAATCCTTCAACTATTCGCTCGATAAATTCATGCAGGTGCGCGGTGCCGATACGATCGTCGCCCAAGGCCGCAAGCGCAAGGCCCGCAATGCAAGCTTCTACCAGTCACTCGAAGCGCGCTACGGCGTGCCAGCGGGGGTGATCATCGCGATCCACGGGATGGAAACCGCCTTTGGTGGCTTCATGGGCGATACCTCGGTGGTGTCTGCGATCACAACGCTGACCTATGACTGCCGCCGCTCCGATTTCTTTGCCCCCCACGCCATCGGCGCGCTGAAACTGGTTGATACCGGCGCGATCAACGGCGGCACCAAAGGCGCAAAACATGGCGAGCTTGGCCACACCCAATTCCTGCCCGGCAATGCCCTGCGCTATGGGGTGGACGGTAACGGCGACGGCCGCGTTGATTTCTACAACCAGACCGATGCGCTGGCTTCGACCGCGAACTTCCTGCGTCAGAAAGGCTGGCAACCCGGGGCCGGCTATCAGGAAGGGCAAACCAACTTCAATGTGATCAAACAGTGGAACGCTGCCGGCGTGTACCAGAAAGCCATCGCCATCATGGCCGCC